>JAFGRD010000025.1 GCA_016935315.1 Pirellulales bacterium | reverse complement strand
GCAAGCTGAACCGCCGTGGTACGGACCCGTATGCCCGGTGGTGTGGGAGGGGAGCGGCCGCGAGGCCGCCCCCTATCCCGATTGCCGGGGCCACCTACAGCATTTGACCGCCGAGCAAGGCACTGGTAGAATCAACAGTTCTGGCGATGCTGAATCGCGGGCCGCGTTGCGCTGGGGCAGCGGGGGCGCAAGTGTCTGGCCATGGATGCATGTTTCAACCAAGACGCCGAGTTCCGAGCCGGTTGAAACCCCGACGCGCCCCACGGATTGGGGGGGCGTATCTCCCATAAGAACTCGTAAAAAACAAGTTGGACATCATGAAAGTGCCAGGACGCGCAGCGGCCTTGCGCTTTCATCACATGCGGAGTGAGGATACCTGTGAGTTTTCTGGTGCTTTCCCCAACCAGAAACCACCGGAATCGACGTTTCACACGGGGCGAGCATTATGGGTGGAAAGGCGTTTGCGCCGCCTTTCCACCCATAAGAATGCCCAACTCATTCTTTTACGAGTCCTAAACTGTCCAGCCCGCGCAACCGGTACGCTGGCCGAGCGACAAGTAACCTATCTTTCCTTCAGGACTCGTGAGCGAGCAAATGGGCATGTCCGAGAGAGCGAGGACGCAAAGCGGCCTTGCGCTTTCACCGTATGCGGACTGGAGAGCCCTTTGGGTTTCGCGGGTCTTTCCCGATGGGAAATCGGCGGGATCGACGTTTCATCCAGCACCTTTCGTATTCCGTTGCGAGTCCCCAGCGGTGTTGAAGTGATTATCTCGGGAGTCTAACCGATGCTTTTCAGGATTCTGGGCAAGGACCAGTTCCACGCGTTGGTCGAAATCATCTTGAAATCCAACGAGGTGATTGCGCCGAAACGGATCGGGGCCAAGGCCAACGGTCAGCCCATCCACGAATTCCTGCCGATTAGCGCGTTCGACGAGATGGACCTCCACTACCGGTCGACCCAGTATTCGGCCAAGACCTATTTCTTGCCGTACCAGGAGACCCTCTCGACGTTCCGCCTCCACGGCGGGGATTGGGAGCAGGAGATCGCGTACCGGTCCGAGCCGAGGGCGATTATCGGATTGCGGGCCTACGACGTCAACGCGCTGGTGAAGCTCGACAAGGTCTTCGCCCGCGGCCGTTTCCCGTCGCCTTACTATATCTCCCGCCGCAAGAATACGTTCATTGTCGGGATCGACCACGATCCGCTGGAGGACGAGTTCAGCCAGTCGATGGGTGCGGACATCGTGACCCACGGGTTTGATCTGTTCTTGACCGATTTGGGCGACCGCTATTTCGTGGCCATCGCGTCGGACCACGCGTTCAGTCTGCTGAGCATGGTCGAGACGGCCGAGGTGACCGACGACGACACGCAAACGTACAAGGAGGTGCGCCGGCGGATCCTCGAGGGTTTCAAGACGCAGATCAACGCGAAGAACCTGCCGAATCTGCTGGATCTCGAGTTCACTTCGGAAGTCTGGAAGAAGTGGGGGAAGAAGTGCCTCAGTTGCGGAAGCTGCGCCATGGTCTGCCCCACGTGTTACTGCTACGGCGTGAACGAGGAAGTCACGATGGACTTCTCCGAGGCCAAGCGGGTGAAGCAGCTCTATTCGTGCAACATTCTCGACTTTGCCGAGGTGGCCGGCGGGCATAATTTCCGGCCCGACCACGAAACGCGCTTGAAATACCGCTACTACCACCAGCACCGGGGCTTCATGGAAGACTACGATGAGCCGAAGTGCGTGGGCTGCAATCGTTGCGGCCGGGTTTGCCTCGCGGGGATCAACCCGCCGGCCGTGATCAAAGACTTGTACGAGGAGGATCTGTGATGGGGACCTTGCGGGCCTACGACGTGCGGCAAGAGAGCACGATGATTCAGCCGCTGGACTTCAACGACCGCTTGGGGTTGAAGTCGGTCGACGGCGTATTCAAAGCGGAAATCACCAACGTGATCCGGCTGACCGATTGGGAGAAGCTCTTCCATCTGCGGATCTGCGACGATACCGAAAGACAGCGGTTCAGCTTCCTGCCCGGACAGTTCGTGATGATCGAAGTCCCCGGCTACGGCGAAGTGCCGATCTCGATCTCCAGTTCCACGTCGAATAAGGGATACCTTGAGGTCTGCATCCGCAACGCCGGCACGGTGACCAACGCCCTGCACCAGGCCCAGCGCGGCGCCAAGGTGGGCATCCGCGGCCCCTTCGGGACCCACTTCCCGCTGGAGCAGATGGAGGGCCACTCGGTGCTGCTGATTGCCGGAGGGCTCGGATTGGCGCCCCTGCGGGCGCCGATCTATTACGTGACCGAGAACCGGGCCGAGTTCAAGGACGTCCACATCCTCTACGGAACCAGGAGCCCCGACCAGTTGCTCTTTGATTACCAGTACGAATCGTGGCGGCGAATCGACGACGTGAACATGCAGATCATCGTGGAGCAGCCCAACGGTTCCTGGGACGGGCCGGTCGGGTTGATCACCGAGCTGCTCGACGGCGTGGAGGTCGACCCCCAGCAGACGTTTGCCATCGTCTGCGGCCCTCCCGTCATGTTCAAGTTCGTCTGCCGGCGCCTCAACGAGATGGGAATCCCCATGGATCGCATGTTTGTTTCCCTGGAGCGGCGGATGCAGTGCGGGATGGGGAAGTGCTGCCGGTGCAACGTTGGGGCCACCTACACGTGCACCGACGGTCCGGTGTTCGACTACTGGTCGGTGATGAACCTCAAAGAAGCCATTTGACCTTGCCATGGATCATCTGAGAATCGAGAAGAAGCTCCCCAGAGTCGCCGTGTTTGATTTCACGGGATGCGAGGGCTGCGAGCTGCAACTGGCCAACAAGGAGGAAACCCTGGGTGCCTTCCTCAGCGCCATCGACGTCGTCCATTTCCGCGAGGTCTCGTCGGCCGAGGGGGACGATTACGACGTGGCCCTGGTCGACGGCGCCATCAGCCGCCCCGACGAGGTGGAGCGTCTGAAGGCCATTCGCCAGCAGGCCAAGGTGCTGGTGGCGATGGGGAGTTGCGCTTGCTTCGGCGGCGTCAACCGGCTGAAGAACGCTTACGATCTTCAGGAGGCCAACCGGGAAGTCTACGGCGATTGCCCCAAGGAAACCATGCCCACCCAGGCGGTCAAGCACTTCGTTGCGGTCGACCTGGAGGTGCCCGGCTGTCCGGTCAACAAGGATGAGATCGAGCGCGTCGTGCAGCACCTGGTTTGGGACTTGCCGCTGTGCACGTTTGCCTACCCGGTCTGTCTCCAGTGCAAGCAGCGCTTCACGGTCTGCCGCTTCGACATGGGGGAACTCTGCTTGGGGCCGATTACCCGCGCCGGCTGCAACGCGCCGTGCCCGGCCGGCGGATTGGGGTGCTGGGGATGCCGGGGACCGGCCAAGAACCCCAACTACCAGGAGTTTTTCGCGTTGGTGAAAGAAAAGGGCTTTACCGAGCGGGAGCTCCACGACCGGCTCGGTTTCTTCGGCGGCTTTGAGGACCTGTTATGAGCATCTCTGAGGAGAGTAGAAACCGAGTCAATCTCAACGTTGACGTCCGTCACCTTGCCCGGGTGGAAGGGCACGGCAACATCAAGGTCCGGGTTGTCGATGGCCAGGTGGTCGAAGCCCGCTGGGACATCGTCGAGACGCCCCGTTTCTTCGAGGTGATGCTCAAAGACAAGCACTACACGGCGGCGGGGATTCTCACGGCCCGTATCTGCGGAATCTGCTCGATCGGCCACTGCCTGGCCAGCGTGCGAGCCACCGAAGACGCCTTCGGCGTGACGATTCCCGAGGCCGCGGCCAAGCTGCGCCTGTTGGCCAAGCACGGCGAAACGCTCCAGAGCCACGTCCTGCACCTGTTCTTCCTGGCTGCCCCCGATTTCCTCGGGTTGCCCAGCGCGATTCCGCTGAAGGACGTCAATCCCGAGGCCTTTGCCCTGGCGGCGCGGCTGAAAGGACTGGCCAACCGCGTCTGCGACGTCGTGGCCGGACGCACCACGCATCCCGTCTCGATCCAGGTCGGCGGCATGGCCAAGATGCCCGACGTGCAGACCCTGCTGGAGCTGAAAGCGGGACTCGAGCGCGGCTGCAGGGATCTCGACGCCGCCATCGAGCTGTTCCGCACCATGGAGATCCCCGACTTCGTCCGCGAGACCGAGTTCGTCTCGCTCAAGGGCGAGCGGGAATACGCCTTCATCGGCGGACGCCTGCTCTCGACCGACGGGGTGGAACGCCCCGAGGCCAGCTATCGGGTGATGACCAACGAGTACGTCACCGAGGAAAACACGTCCAAGTGGTGCAAGCTCTCGCGCGAATCCTTCGCCGTCGGGGCGCTGGCCCGAATCAACAACAACTATCACCGGCTTCACCCCAAGGCCAGGGCGGCGGCCGTGCCTTTCGACCTGGCCCCGATCAACCACAATCCTTTCATGAACAACGTCGCCCAATTGGTCGAGTGCGTCCACGTCGTCTACGACTCGCTGCGGCTGGTCGACGAACTGATCGGCACCGGCCCCGCTCCGATCATGGCCGAGGTGACGCCGCGGGCAGGACAGGGCGTCGGGGCCGTCGAGGTCCCGCGAGGCATCCTCTACCACGACTACGAGTATGACGACCAGGGCCGCGTCGTGCGGGCAAATTGCGTGATTCCCACGACCCAGAACAACGCCAACATCCACTTCGACCTCAAGGCCCTCGCCGAGCAGTTCGCCACCGAAGGCATGACCGACGAGAAGCTCGAGTTGCTTTGCTCGATGCTCGTGCGGGCGTACGACCCGTGCATCTCCTGCTCGGTTCACTAGGGACTCGTAAGAGCACCTGGGCCGTCTACTGCCCGAGCAGATCGACCATGGCCTCGCCAAAGGCCCTGCCCATCTGGCAATAGATCTTGGCGCTGCCCAGGTAATGGTAGCCGCGCTCGGAGCCGACGTTGTAGAACTTCACCCAGTCCGGACCCTGCCATGTGTTATCGTCGACCAGTTGCTCGACCTCCGCGTCCCAGAACTCGCGGGTCTTGACGAACGCGACGTTGCCCTCGAACTCGGGCAGCTTGGTGGCGGCTTCCTGGGCCGCCTGGAAATCGCCCCGCTGGCTGGCGCCCAGCTCGCCGACGATCACCGGCAGCTTCGGCGTCTTCAGATCGTTGCGGACGTCCTTGATCAGCGTGGCCAGCCGTTGGGTGTAGTTGACGTACTTCTCGTCGCGCTGCTGGCCGTCGACCATGTCGTTCCAGCCTTGGAAGAAGACGAACCCGGCCAGCTCGTAGCCCCGCTCCTCGTTGTAGCCGGGGAAATGTTCCTTGAGATGCCCCAGCACGTCGCCCACCTGGGCGATCATGTCGCGATAGGCCTTGCCGTACCGCCCCTTGATCTCCTCCATGGTGGCGTCCGGGTTCCGCTTCCTGGCGTTCTCCAATTCCTGTTGGAGGACTTCCTCCGAGGGCATCTCGGCGCTGGGCGGCAGGAAGTCGCGCCGCACGCTTCGGCCGCCCCAGCAGGTCTTGATCAGCAACACCTGCTGCTCCACCCGCTGGCCGATTACCCAGCCGAAACCCAACTCCGGGCCCAGCTTGATCTCGTTGGCGCCGAAGCCGGGCTTGAGATTGCCGCTGCGCTGGCCGTCGGTCGTCCAGATCCAGACGTCTCTGCGTTCGGTCCAACGACCGTCACGGTCCTTCCACTGCTGGTATTCCGCGGCCGTCTCCTCGTTGTAGATCAGGTATTCGAGCGTCCGCAAGGCCGCATGGCCCTGCATGTTCGACTGGCCGGCCAGAATGAAGACCTTCACCGGCCCCTCCTGGACCGCGGGCCAAGGATCCCTGTTGAACGCAGACTCCGGAACCTGGGCCGAGGCGACTTCCGCAAGAACGCCACATACAACCAAAGCCGGCAACCATCGAAAACACCTCATCAGGCGGCTCCCTTCTCTCGCAGGTATCTCTCACAGGTAGAACAGACGGCTGTCACCACCGGCGGCGCAGCGAGACCATGCTACACGCTCCGCAGGCGTCGATCAAGCAATTGTCCGGGCGCCGGAGCCCAGCGGCGAGGATGCACCAATCGAGACACTCCACCCTTGTCGCCCGACGTTGCCTGGGGTATGCTTTCCGTGTTGGCAACACGCTTGGCGAGATGGCCCAGACGGCGGCGTAGCTCAGTTGGTTAGAGCAGCGGAATCATAATCCGCGTGTCCGGGGTTCGAGTCCCTGCGCCGCTACTCTACAAGTCCTGTCGTACCAATAGGTTGCGGCGGGGCTTTCTCGTTGGCGGACGATGATCTTGCTGCACTGTTGCCAAAAGTGTTACTGGCCCCGTTTTCTCCGTCGGCTCTCCAGAGGGCCTCGGCCGTCGTCCTTGCGTTCCTGACCACGTAGTACCTTTGCGCCGTCTCGAACGACTCGTGGCGCATCAGCTCCATCAGTACCTGGGGCATGACCCGGGGCGCCCACCGTTCCCCGAAGGACCGGCGCAGATCGTGGGCACTGGCGTACTTGACAACCTCCCGGACTTCCCCGGTCTCTGGGTCCCGCTTCGGACGGCGGTCCACGATGATTTTGGCGGCCTTGCCTATTGCCGCCACCAGTTCCCCGACCCGATGTGCCTGCAACCGACCACCCTTGACACGTCGGGGCTTGGGGTCGAACACGGGGCCCGATCGCTCGGCTTTGGGGACGGCCAGCAGGAACTCGGCAAACTCAGGGGACACGGGCAGAAAGCGATCCTGGTTGCCCTTTTCGAGGGTGGCCGGAATCCGGAGCATCGGCCGGCGGCCCGTGAAGTCCAGCGACAGCCGGTCTTGGGGCCTGGTCCGGGTGTGGTCACACGGCACCTGCCTTGAGACGGTCTCGCGTCGATCGCACAACTCTCTCGCAAGCTGGTTGTGGTCCTCGACGTCTACATGGCGAATGATCCAGGCCGACCAACGGGAGGCCGGAGACATGTCGGTGGCCACGGCCTCGATCTTGGCGTGGCGAGCGCGGAGCCGTCGCCACAAAGGCAGCAACGCATCACCGCCTCTTTCCTCGCCCACGTGCACCGCCGCGCCGTTTGCGAGGTCCATCACGATCGTCACGTATCGGTGCCCTTTCCCGCCAAACGTTCCCCGAGCCACAGGTGGCACAGCGACCGGTCTCCGCCTTACGCTCGATCGTCAGCACGATCCCCCCCGGAATGCAACTCGCTTTCACGTAACGCTAGTCACGGACTCCGAATCCATGGTATAACAGGCTTCTGAACATGTGATCCGCGTTAGAAGGAGAGCCCCATGAAGAAGCTTCTACTCTTTGCGAGTTGTCTTTCGTTTTTGCTTGTCGCACATGCAGCACCGGCCGGCGCCGACGACAACATCCTGATCAGCGACTTCGAGACTGCCAACTATGGCGACTGGAAGGTCGAAGGCGCGGCATTCGGCACGGCCCCGGCGAAGGGAACACTCGGCGGCCAGATGCAGGTCACCGGTTTCGAAGGTAAGCGACTGGTCAACACATTCCTCGGCGGCGACAGCGCGACCGGCAAGCTCACGTCGCCCGAGTTCACCATCGAGCGCGACTACATCACGTTCCTCATCGGCGGCGGCGGACATCGAGGCAAGACCTGCATGAATCTGCTGGTCGACGGCAAAGTCGTCCTCAGCGCCACGGGCCCCAACACCCAGCCGGGCGGCAGCGAGTTTCTCAACTGGCAGAACTGGGACGTCAAGCCGTACAGGGGCAAGAAGGCCTCGCTGCAGATCGTCGACGACGCGACCGGCGGCTGGGGCCACATCAACGTCGATCAGATCTCGCAGAGCAATACGCAGGCGAAGAAGAAGCCCTTCGTCGCACCGCCGCGACGCGTCGAGGAAACTCCTCATCCGGAGAACGCCCAAGAGATCAGGATCACGGGCAAGTATATCCTCTTCCCCGTTTCGAACAGCGGACGGCGCGGCCGGATGACGATCCACGTCGGCGACCAACTCGTCCACAATCTCGATTGCGATTTCCCGCCGGACAAGGACGCCGTCGACTGGTGGACCTACCTCGACATGGGAGAATACGTTGGCAGGACCGCGAAGGTCGTCGCCCAGGCGGCGCCTGAGATCTGCGAGATGTTCGAGTCGAGCAACGAGATTCGCCACCTGCAGCCGCTCTACGACGAGGCGCTGCGTCCCCAGTTTCACATGAGCCAGATGCGCGGCTGGAACAACGACCCGAATGGGATGTGCTACTACGACGGCGAGTACCACTTCTTCTGGCAATGCAATCCGGCGGGTCGCAATTGGGCCAACATGTACTGGGGCCACGCCACCAGTCCCGACATGGTCCACTGGACCGAAAAGGACCGGGCGCTCCGCTCCGGCGGCGGCGATGTCGCAAACCGCCATCCGAAAATGGCCGATAAGAACTGCTTCTCCGGCAGTGGGAACGTCGATCTGAACAACACCGCGGGCTGGCAAAAGGGCGACGAGAAGACGATCGTGCTGGTGTTTACCGACACAGGTTGCGGCGAGTCGCTGGCCTACTCAAACGACCGCGGGCGGACCTGGAAGTACTACGAGGGGAATCCGGTCATCGAACACCGAGGCCGTGATCCGAAGCTGATGTGGTACGCACCGGGTCAGCACTGGGTGATCGCTGTGTTTGACGAAACCCCAGAAGTAGGCCGGAATATCGCCATCTATACGAGCACCAACCTCAAAGAATGGAAGCTCGCCAGCTACATTCCCGGCTACTTCGAGTGTGCGGAGATTTTCGAACTGCCGGTGGATGGTGACCCTTCAAAGACCAGGTGGGTGATCTATGCCGCGGACGCACGATATGCATTGGGTCACTTCGACGGCAAGGAGTTCACTCCGGAACACGAAGGAAAATACCAGGTTCACTGGGGTCCTTACTATGCCTCGCAGTGCTTCAGTAACAGCCCGGACGGTCGCGTTGTTCAGGTCGGTTGGGCACGGATCAACACCCCGGACATGCCCTTCAACCAAACGTTCAGTGTGCCAACCAACTTGACGCTGCACACAACGGAAGACGGCGTCCGGATGTTCGCCACTCCAATCAAGGAACTGGAACAACTGCGCAAGCCGAATCCGAAGACGGCTGACAACGCGGAGCTGACAGGCGAATCGCCCGTCATCGAATTCGACGTCGAGGATCAACTGTTCGATGTTGTGGTAACCTTGAAGCAGGGAACCGCCGCGAAGGCCGTGCTCCGGTTTGGTGACAATGTGGTCACGTACGATTTCGCCGGCCAGAAACTCGACGAAATGCCGCTGAAGACGAAAGACGGCAGAGTCACGTTCCGCGTACTCGTCGACCGTCCGATGTATGAGTTGATCGGTGGCGGTGGTGCAGTCTATAAGACCAGCGCCCGTCGCGACATGGGCCGGCCGATCGGCAAGATCTCGCTGACCACCGAAGGGGGTTCCTCGACGGTTGAGTCGTTCAAGGCTTATGCAATGACATCGGCCTGGAAGAAGTAGGGTTTGTTACTACCGCGAGCATGAATTAGTGAACCATTGCCGCCGGGCCGGCTTTTCGATTGGGCAAGAGATTCACCCTTTGTTGCTCCCGATGGTTGCCTCTTCTTTCGACCGGAAACTGCTCGCTGGAAAGGGACACTTCCCATGAATCGATATCCCTTGACAAAGGCCGTGGTCGCCGTCGCTCTGCTTCTCGGCCTCACCTCCCCGATGCGTGCCAAGCCAGCGGCGGTAGTCCGAGCGGCCGATGACGCCGTTTCGCGCAGGCCGCCCGCCGACCACGTCCTGGCCCCGACGCCGCCGATGGGTTGGAACAGTTGGAACGCGTTCGAGAAGGACATCGACGAGAAGAAGATCCAGGCGATTGCCGACGCTATGGTCAGTTCAGGCATGCGCGATGCCGGATACGTCTATTTGGTCCTTGACGACGCCTGGATGGCCAAGGATCGCGACAAGGACGGCCGTCTCCAGGCTGATCCCGTCAAATTCCCCAGCGGCATGAAAGCGATCGGCGACTACATCCACGGCAAGGGGCTGAAGTTCGGCATCTACCAGGATCGCGGCAAATGGACCTGCCAGCAGTTGCCTGGGAGTTTCGGACACGAACAGATCGACATGGAGACGTTCGCCGCATGGGGCGTCGACTACGTCAAGATGGACAGTTGCTTTGCCGAGAGTAACGGGCGGATGAGTTCGGAAGACTATGCCATCTACCGCAGGCACATCGAGGCAACCGGCCGACCAATCGTGCTGAGCATCTCCGATTTCGGCAACGCCGCCTGGGCCTGGGGCGGCAAGAACTCCGCACAACTGTGGCGAACGTCCAACGACATCTACCCGTGGATGGATTCGATCTACGCCTGTGCCGAAACGTCAGCCGGTGACCGGGCCATTCACCCGGCATTCAACGGGCTTTGGCAGTTCGCCGGCCCCGGTCATTGGAACGACCCGGACATGCTCCAGGTCGGCAACCTCAAAAACATGGAGGAGAACCGACGGAAGATCGCGGATCGGGCCCATTTCAGCCTGTGGTGCATTCTCGCGGCGCCCCTGATGGCGGGCAACGATCTCCGCACGATGAGCCGGGATGTTCGCGACGTGTTGACGGCGCCCGAACTGATCGCCGTTAATCAGGACAGCCGCGGGATTCAGGGCTGCAAGATCTTTGCCCAGAATGGCTGCGAGGTATACAACAAGCCGCTGTCGGATGGGACCACGGCCGTCCTGCTCTTGAACAAGCGGCGGCAGCCGGCCGCCATCACCGTGCGCTGGAGTCAAATAGGTCTCGCAGGCGAGCAACCCGTCCGAGATCTGTGGGCACAGAGGGATCTGGGCGACTTTCAGGGCTCTTTCTCGGCCCAGAATTTCGGTGAGCACGGGCATCGCGTGTTGAAAATCGGCAGGCCCGGCGCGGCGTTGCCGGCGCCGGCGCCGATGCCGCTGGAGGAATACGCGGTCACCCGTCAGGGCGAGACATACCTAAGCGATCTGTACTACATCTGGAAATCCGGAAACGTGCCGGCCTATGATGCCGCCTTCGCCGGCGCGCCGATCGCGATCGATGGCCGCCCCTTCAAGCGAGGGCTCGGCTGCAAGGCCAAGTGCGCCGTGATGTTCAAGGTCGATGGCCGCGCCGATCGTTTCCGAGCGATCGTGGCGCTGGATCGAGCTTCCGTGGAGGATGCCAAGGGCCGCTTCCGCGTCTACAATGAGGATTTCTTCGCCAACAAGGTCCTGTGGGATAGTGGCGCAATGGGCAGAGAGTCGCCCGCGAATGAGGTCGACGTCTCGCTGAAGGACGTGCAGTGTCTGATGCTGGTCTTCGACGGCGACGGTGCCCTTGGCAATTGGGCCGACGCGCGTGTGATCGCAAGCGATTGATGATCCGCCGAGCGGGCAGGTGGCTGGGGCTCATCAGCACGCGAGGATGTACGCCCACCGGTGGCACATCGGCCAGCGGCTCGACGCAGTCGGAGAGATTTGCCGCGTCAGATTCTATTGCAGGCTGGGCCCGCAACCTAAGAGGGACGCCGAAACATGCGTGCGCGCTGCGCTGAAGTCGCGGCGTCAGACCCTATCGCTCGGCGGCCTGCATGGGTGGATTCTGCTTCTCGTGCCAGGAGCGCCACACTCGCATCGAACGTTGCAGGTGAGTCTGGGCATCGCCCTGGATTCCATAGCATTGCAGGCCGATGGCCCCCCGATAGCCCAGGCTTTGCAGAAGTTGCACAACGCGTCGAACGTCGTAGTCGCCCTCGTCAAGCGGCACAATCCACTTTCCTTCCGGCGTCTTCACGGCCGCCGGCGAATCGCTGCCATTGATGGTGACACAGAGAAGGTGTGGCATGGCACGTGTGAGGAGCGCCTGGAGATCCTCCTCCTGGTCGACTATGGCCCAATGGCACAGATTGAACATGGTGCCCACGTTCTTGCGGTCGACCTTCTTGGCAACCCGAATGCCGTCATCGACCGTCTCCGCCCAGTTGGCTCGGTGGGGATAGACTACCAGCGAGACGCCATAGCCCGCTGCCTTGTCAGCCATCTCCCGGAGAATTGCCGCCGCTCGGTCATCGAGGGATGGGTCCGAAGCGCGACCGCCGGTCAGAAGCAACGCGATCTGGATATCACGCCCTTTCAGCAACGGGAGCACTTCCGCGAAACGCTCCTTGTCGTAGGCGGGCGATGCGGCCAGGTTGACCCGTTCGTAGATTTGGAACAGTCTCAGCCCCTGCCGGTCGATCGTCTTCAGACGTTCTTCAACGCCACTGAACCAGAGATGCGCGACACCGTCGAACCCCAGCGCGGCAAGCATTTCTGCCTGCTGCGCCGGAGTTCGCTGCCTGGCGTCCTGCATGTCATGGCAAAGGGCGAACAGCGGCGGGCGCTCCCGTGCCGTCTCGGCAGCATCGAGAATATCGCCTTGAAACCACGCCGCGACCAGCACACATAATTCAGCAACTCGGAAGTGCCTCATGCTCGACTCCTGCTGTTGGCTTGCCGACTCCGGGCCAGGCAGTTGATATCGACGCCATGATATCACCTTCGCGAAGGATACCAAAGCGGTCCCCAAGCCACTACGGCCAGTCGCTCTTCCTTGGGCCGATCAGCATGCTCGTGCCACCTATGGAATTCGGTAAGTCTCGTCACTCCAGCAGGTTGCGGCGATAACGTTGCAGCGTTGCCCCGATGACCGGAGGCGGGGTGTCGCCGCGTGCGGCGCGAACTGCCGAGCGGCGATTCTGCTCCCCAGTGGCGATTACTTGAAGTGCCGGTCGGCGAAGTCCAGGTATCGCTGCCAGTCGTAGTCGGTCACGTCGTGCTTGCCGCGACGGACGTGATACCCGATCGTGCCGACCGCCGGTCGCTCGATTTTGGGCATGTCTTTCGCAGGCAGGCCATCAGTGCCCAGCAGGCGATAGACGGGGTCGGCCCCCTTCGCGGCAAGGAACTCGCCTCGGGGATCGGCCCAGCGGTCCTCCTCCGCGCTGGCCACGTAGACGGGTCGCGGCGCAATCAGGGCAAGCAGCATGTGCTGGTCGACCGGCAACTCGTCCTCGCGGTTGTTGTACCTTTTGAAGTTGCCGCAGAACCAATGCGGGAAGGACGTGTTGATGCGGCCGACCGTCTCGCCGAACCGGCGCCGGCTGAGTGCAGCTCCGCCGCAGCCCGAATCGTTGGAAATCGTCAACGCAAAACGCTCATCCCGCGCCCCTGCCCAAAGCGCCGTCTTTCCCAATCGCGAGTGGCCCATGACCGCCACGTGGCGATGGTCGACGTCGACATCGGTCTCGAGATAGTCCATGGCCCGGCTCAATCCCCAGGCCCACGCGGCGATGGAGCCCCATTGATCCGGTTCGGGTCGCGTCTGTCCCTGCTTGTAGAACGCGGGGTGTACGCCGTTCTGAAAGCCGTCGTCGAAATCCGGGTCGATGTCGCCGTAGTAGACCGTCGCCAGACCGTACCCGCGATCGAGGATCATCTCCACCGGCCAGCGGCCACGGGCTTTGCCCCGTGATTGCTCGGTGGCGCGATGATCGGCGACGTTGTAGTTCGGATTGTCCCGCATCCATCGATCGGAAAGCGTGATGCCCGGATCGCTATGGATGGTGTGGTTGCCGGCGAAATTCAACCCCAGGAATATCGGCGACGGTTTCTCGGCGGCGTTGGGCAGATAGATCAGGATGTCCATGGCCGGGCCGTCCTCGGCGCCGGTGAAGCGGACGGAGACCTCCTTGCGTGTGGCTTTGCCGCCCAGGGCGTCGGCGGTCGCCGATCGCACGTCAAAGGTCATGGCGGCGGGCCGCCCAGGCGCCGCACCGTAGACATGCTGCTCGAACAAGCGAAGGATTTCGCCACGGCGGCGCGAGCGCCACGTCGCCGCGTCGGCAACTCGTTGACCATCGGAGAGCACCAGGGGGTCGGGAAGCGTATAGGCGGGCACCTTGCTCTCGTCGTAGTTCGCATCCGCAGCACATGCCGCGGCCGCACACGCCAAAGCCAACAGGAACACACCGGCCAGTACGGACAACATTCTCGGACAACACACGGTGAACATCTCCCTGCCAAGAGCAGTCGGACGAGCGACCCTCTGCGACGGCATAAAGTGACAATCGGGCGCCAGCGAACGATAACCTACATGCCACCACGATACCCAAGGCGGCACGCGGATGCAAGCTACGGCGAGGTTTGTCCAGCCCCTTGCCGTGGGGCGGGCTCGTTGTCCAAAACACGTTCGCGATCCAAGATGCGTTCTCGGTTCCAGGTCAATCCGGGCTCTGCGACGGGTCGAGATGCTCCCGGCAGGGCCGCACACGGATATCTCGCAGCGCGCCGGTTGTATCCCAAGTGGCGATGCTCAGCGGCAGGGCCGTTTCCGGCTCGAACCAGATGGTGAACTCGCGGTCGTGTGTCGGCAGGTCGACCACTCTCTCCTCGTCGATCCAGACCTGAATCCTCTCCCGCTGGACCCGCAGGCGAATGGCGTACCATCGCAGCTTCTGGAAGTCCTGATAGAAGCACGTCTCGTTGTCCACCGCCGGCTCGCCGTCGATGCACGAGAGGCCCACGACGGGGCCGCGCCAGCCGCCGACGATCAGCGTCAGCGCCGAGCGGCCCACGGGAAACGTCATGCCGCAGAAGAAGTCCTCGCCGTCGACCCGCATCGCCTGAAGCGAGATCTCGTAGTCGATTTCCGGGACCTCGCCGGTGTAGCGGACGGCCGTTCCCGGCTTGCCCCGGCCCAACACGAGCGTGCCCTCTTTCACCTCGACCTGGCCATGGTGGATGAAATCGAAGTACTCGACGACTTGCCACGCGCCGAGCTGCTTGCCGTCGAACAGGCTTCTCCATTGGTCTTGCTGCGGCAGCAGATCGCGAATCTGTCTGGCCTCCGGCGAATCGGGCGGCACCTGGGCGAGGGCCCGGCGGAGATGGTCGCGTGCCTCGGCCGTCGTGCCTTGTTCGAGCAGCGTGGTCCCCAGGTTGATGCGGGCGGCGACGTAATCCGGATCGGCCTTCAGGGCCGCCCGATAATGCCGCACGGCCTCGTCGGCGGCCCCCTGCAATCGCAGGAGGTTCGCGAGGTTGTAATGCGCCACCGGCCAGTGGGGACGGAGCTGGATCGCGCGGAGGTAATGATAGCGTGCTTCGTCCGGTCGGTTCAACGCCTGGAGCGCCACGGCCAGATTGACGCGCGCCGCCACGTGGTTGGGGACCACATCGAGCGCCTTGCGGAAATGCTCGACCGCCGCTGCCGGCTGGCCGCGATCCAACAGCAGTTTGCCCCAGGTCAAATGGGCCCGAACGCAGTGCGGATCGATTTGCAGCGCCCGTCGATAATGCCCCTCCGCCTCGTCCAGCGCCCCTTGCCCGGCCAAGATGACGCCCAGTTCGCTCTCGACCAACGGCTCGCGGGGGAATCGCCTCGCGGCCTTCTTCAGCGCATCGATTGCTTCCTCGGCCTGGCCGTCGGCCGTTAGGGCCGCCGCCAGGCCGAGGTGTGCTTCCACCAGTTGCGGGTGATCCTCGACGGTCTCGCGCAGCAGCGCGATGGCTCGGCCATATTCCCGCTGTCTCGTCAACAGGAAACCCCGGAGCTGTCGCATCACTCCGCTGTGCGGGTTGACTTGCATCGCCTGATTCAGCAAGGCGTCGTTGTCGCGCCAATATCCGGTCTGGACGAAGCTGAGAATCGCCAGCAGGCCGAGCAGGCAAGATGTCGGGACCACGGTGCGGCGATTCCAGTGGCGTGCCAGTAGCCAGCTTAGCGCCAGGGCCGGGCCCAACAGCACGAGGTACAGGTAGCGATCGGCAACCGTGGAAACCCGTTGAAAGACAAATGGCACCAGTCCCAGCACCGGCAGGACCCAAGCGATCGAGACACCCGCGGCGGTCAGCCAGATCCGACGGTGCTTCAACCATCCCAGAATCGCTAACAAGATCGCCGGCAACAGCCAGGCGACATAGAAGCCCCCTTGCCGCATGACCCACTCGGGAGAACGCCCGTAGTCCGGTCCCAGCGGCCAGGGGACAACCAGCTTCGTGGCATAGAAGGCCAGCGCGTCGCCGGCCAGCAGCGGTCGCGCCCAGAGCGGCGAGACGAACGGCAATTGCCGGTCCGGCTGCTGCATCTTCGTGATCAGCACCCACGCAGCCGCCACAAGCAGCCACGGGCCCACCGCCGACAACACCCGGCGCACCGACCGCTGCAAGACACCGAAATCCAGCACGGCAACCAGCAACGGCAGGGCCACCGCCGCGGGCTTGCACAACAACGCCAGCACGAAGCACACTGTGGCGAGGGCATAGCGAACTGCGGCGCTGCTGCCAGGTTGCGACGTGTCCGCGTAGCCCAGGTACTGCCAAAGGGCCAGCAGCGAAAACAGCCCGCAGAGCAGGCCGCGGGTCTCCGAAATCCATGCCACCGACTCCACTTGTACCGGGTGCAAGCCGAACAGCAGCGCCCCGAGACAGGCAGCCCCATCGTGGCGGAACAGTCGCCGCAGAATCACGAACACCAGCAGAACGCAGCCGATGTGCAGCGAGAGGCTGCCCAGATGGAAGACCATCGGGTTCGGCCCCCAGCCGCCGTCGGGCAAGGGCCGGGGAAAAACCGATGCTTCGGCGGCGAAGAAGGTGTAGCTCAGCGGAGCATAGAGTCCCCAATAAGGCTTCTGCCAAAAGTGCTTTACGCTCTCCCACGGGGCGGGATTCAGATACGGGTTCTCGGTCACGTGTGTGGTGTCGTCCCACGCCAGGAACCCGTAATCGGCAACCCGGCCGAAGACGGCCGTCACGGCCGCTGCCAACAGGGCGGCGAGGGCAGCCGCGGTGAGCAGATCCGCCCATGGCCGACGCGGCATCGTGGGATCGGCTGAAGAGGCCATGGACGCTCCGTGATGGTTTCGAGGAATCCCCGCCGACGCTTTCTGCCGACCGCAAGTCACCCCGGTCCCGCTTGCGCCGGCAACGTCTACCATCATCCTATCCCCGCTGCAAAGCGTTGACAATCGGAGCGGACCCGTATAGGCTCGAAAGACGGTCCGTTGTGCGTCTTCGGCGAGATGAGTCCATGGAGAATGGGATAGCTGCACGCGCGGAGGGGCTTCTTCGCCGTCGGCGCGTCTTGCGTGTCGGTGCCGTCGTCGCGGCCATGTCGCTGGCCACCGGATTCGGTGTTGCCGGCTTGGACAACCAGATCTTCTGGGACGACGAGGCCAATACGGCCATCTACGCCCGAAACCTCCTGAAATTCCACCGGTTGACCGCTTGGGACGGGACGAACCTGTTGGGCTATTCCTACGGTGGATCGTTGGGCGACGACCTGGGCAAGGAGCTGCGCGTTCCGGCATTGCCTGCTTATGTGGCCGCGTTGGGCATGCTCTTCTGCGGCGAGACCACCTTCGGCGGCCGCATCCCGTTTGTGCTCACCGGCGTGGCAGGCGTGGGGCTGTTGGCCCTATGGCTGCGGCGTTTTCTCGGGCGGCGTTTTCCCTGGTATCTGCCGCCGCTGATCCTTGCCCTCAGTCCGGCGTACCTGCTGTTCATTCGCAACTGTCGCTACTATGCTCTGGGCGTCACGCTCACCGTCCTGGTATGGATGTTCTGGACCCC
This sequence comes from Pirellulales bacterium, assembly GCA_016935315.1. Taxonomy (GTDB): domain Bacteria; phylum Planctomycetota; class Planctomycetia; order Pirellulales; family Thermoguttaceae; genus JAFGRD01. The sequence goes on along the minus strand of JAFGRD010000025.1, from coordinate 21,081 downwards.
GGAAACGACGCGCGCCCTGGTGCCCCGGAGCCGTCGGCTCGACGGCCGACTGCTGTGCCGCTTTGCCGGCGCCGCGACGGCCGTGTTGCTGCTGCTTTCGACCCACTACCTGAACGCGGCGGCGGCGCTGGTCACGTTGCCGCTGTTCTTTTTCGATCGGCGTTATCGACAGCCGACTCAGTACGTGCTGTTGGGATGGATCGCCCTGGTTACCGTGTCTTACGGGCTCCACACATGGATTGCGGCCAATCCCTTCTCGGCCGACTACCTGGTCAAGGACGCCTTCTACGACAGCGGAACGGAAGTACCCTACTGGCCGCACGCCCGGGACAACTTCCTCTGGTACTTTCGCGATCTGGGCACGCACGAGTTTGTTCCCTGGTGCCTGGTGCCGGTGCTGATCGTCCCTTGGCTGCCGTTGCCGCAGAAGTCCAAACGGCTTCGGCGGCTGCGCCCGATTGCTCGGCGCGGCGTCATCCTGGTGACGGTGATCCTCGGATATGTCGCGGTAGCGGCCCTGCTGACGCCGGCCGACATGGGGGGCGGTCCGACCGCCGAGATGCGATACGTGGTGCCGTTGATGGCCGTCGGTGCCGCGTTGGGCGCCTTGGGAGTGGTGATCCTTTGGCGATGGGCCCGGACGCTGGGCGCCGCGGCGTTGCTGATTCTGTTGGCCACGAATCTCTTTCACCTGGGCTTCCTGGCGGACCGGGCCGACGAGACCAACCCGTCGTGGCCGCCGATCTGGTATCGATACTGGTGCGAGGTTTTCGACGACTACCAGACGGGCAACAAGGCGATGATAGCCTTCTTGAAGGAGCTTCCCGCCGGGACGACCGTCCGAATCTGGCCACCGTACCTGGCCTATCCGGCGATGTTCTACGTTCCCCAGCTGCACTATTGCGACCAGTTGACCGAAGCGAAACCAGTCCGTCCCGATCTGTTAAAGCAGTTGCCCGACTACTTGTTTGTCGAGCGGGCGCGGCCGGAGGTTCTCGTGGTGGCCGTGCCCCACCTTCGCCAAAAGCTGGGCGAACTGTTGTTCCTGCGGGGAGCGGATTCGTACGAGCTGAAACGGCCGATCGCGCCGTACTGGGGCTATACCTGGAAGCCGGAGCTGCCCATCCACGACTTCGCCGCCCCGCCGGACGATTGGAGCCGCTTTCCAGGCCTGATCGTGGCGGCCGCGACGGATTCGCCGGTTGCAGACCATCCGGCGATGGTGCCGGACCTCTCCGACGCCGACGTGCGCTGCCAGATGGCCGACGCCTGCTGGCGGATGGGAGAAGTGGCGGCGGCCGAGCGTCACCTGAAGGCCGCTCTGCGAATCAACTTCGACCACTGCCTGGCACACTTCTACCTGGGAATGCTCTTGGCCGAGCGCGAAGAGACCGCCCGCGCCGTCGGGCACCTGCGCAAGGCCGTTGAACTGAACCCGAACCACGTGGCCACGCGCCTGCAATTGGGCGAGGCGTTGACGAAGCTCGGCCGCCCCGAGGAAGCCCGTCTACAGTACCTGGACCTCCTGGAGCTGAAGCCCCACTCGGCCGTGGCACACTACAATCTGGGCAACGTGTTGCTGCGGATTCCCGGGCAGCTCGACCAAGCGGTCCGCCACTACGAGCAGGCGTTGCGGATCGATCCGAAATACCTCAAGGCACACGTCAATTTGGCCTACGCCCTGACCCGGCAGGGAAAGTACGATCAGGCAGTCAAGCACTGTCGATCCGTGCTGAGAATCTGGCCCAATATGGTCCGTGCCCGCATCGTCCTGGCCCTCGCGCTGAGCGGGCGCGGCCAGAAGCAGCAAGCCGTCGCCGAGTTGCGCGCCGCACTGGAGATCGTGCCCGACGATGCAACGGCCGCCGTCGAGGAAATCCGGCGAATGCTAAGGGAGATCGGCGGCTAAGGACTCGTAAAAGAACAAGTTGGGCGTTCTTATGGGTGGAAAGGCGGGGAATCCGACGGCGGCAGCTTGCGAAGGCGGATGTTCCGCACACCGCCCTTGGTCACCCAGGCGGAGATGCCCAGCGGGCGGCACAAGTACACGGCGTCGTGGTAGCCGATTTTGCGGCCTTCCCGCTCCAAATCGACCACCTGTTCGCCATCGATCCATGCCTCGATCTTCCCGGTCGTAACGCGAACGCGAAACTTGTACCACTGCTTGTCCTTGAATTCGTGGAAGGTGGTGGTCACGTTGTCGTCGGCGTAGTAGAAGTCGACGCTCGAGATTCCCACGACCATGCCACCCCAGCCCCCCGTCACCAGCGAGCACTCGTCCTTGCCGACGGGAAAGGTGGCCGTAGCGAAGAAGTCGATGCCGTCCAGCCGCGCGCCTTCCCAGGCGAATTCGTAATTCTCCCGAGGCACTTCGCCGCCGACGTAGACGATTCCCGTCATCTCGCTGCCCATCTCGAGCACGATTGCGCCGTCGTCGATGTGGACTTCGCCCTCGCCGCCGAACTCGGGTACCTTCCAGCCTTCGAGCGTCTTGCCGTCGAATAGATCCTGCCAGGCGTAGGGATCGGGCTTCTCGGCGGCCGGCTCCGAGCGGTGGCGGCACGGAGGGCAGCAACAGGGCCGGCACAGATTGCGAAGCCTCGCCCGAAGCACGCCGCATCGCAGGCGAGACGGCTTGCAGACCGGGCAGCACGCAGCCTTGGCCGTCTCGGTCGCCGCGTCCGCCGGAGCGGGGGCTGTGTCGCTGGGGCTGGCCGACGCGTTGGCGCCGGAATCGGAGGTCTGTTGCGGGCCGGCGGCGATTGGCTGGCCGAACAACAGGACACCCAGCAAGGCCAGCAGCATGGTCGCCAGGCCAGCCCGGCGTAAAAAGGGGCGGGCGTCCCTTCGCCATCGATTCTCGGCGTAACAGGTTCGTTGCTTGTCAATCATCGTCCCGGTTCCTCCCAAAGCGTTTGTCCCGACGACCGTTCACCAATACGCATCTTTGCTAAGATGCCATATGGGGTCGGCAAAGTCCAGCACTTCCGCGCAAGAACACCACCGATTATGCCCAACTTGTTTCTTGGCAGGCCCTAATCTTGACAGGCCCTAATCGTTGTCGCCGTCCAGCATTCGGCCCAGGCCACCCAGGATTGAACCCTCGCCTTTACTTCCCCCGGATCGGGGGGCATTTGCAAGAATCCGGCCCGCCAGTCGGGAAAATGGAAGCGACTGGCACCAGATTTCGCCCGGCCCGGTCAGCGTGGCGAAGAAGAGGCCCTCGCCGCCGAAGATCGTGTTCTTGATTCCACCGACGAACTGGATGTCGTAATCGACGCTCGGGCTCAGGGCCACCAGGCAGCCGGTATCGAGCTTGAGCGTTTCGCCGGCTTGCAGGCTCCGTCGCATCAGCGTGCCGCCGGCATGCACCAGAGCGATGCCGTCGCCGGTCAGCCGTTGCATGATGAAGCCCTCGCCGCCGAACAGCCCGACGCCGATTCGCTTCTGGAAGGCGATGCCGATTTGGATTCCCCGGGCGGCGCAGAGGAACGCGTCCTTCTGGCAGATCAGTTCGCTTCCGAGCAGGTCGAGGTGCATCGGGACGACCTTGCCGGGATAGGGCGAGGCGAAGGCCACCGCGGCCCGCTGCGACCCGGAGTTGGTGAAGGTCGTCATAAACAACGATTCGCCGGTGAGTATCCGCTTTCCGGCCGACATGAATTTGCCCAACAGGCCGGTGTCCTGCTTGGAGGGATCGCCGAAGACGGTTTCCATCGTGATGGCGGGGTCCATGTACATCATGGCCCCGGCTTCGGCCAGCACCATCTCATTCGGGTCGAGCGTGATCTCGACGTACTGCATTTCTTCGCCGAAGATCTCGTAGTCGATTTCGTCGGCCCGGCGCGCCGAGGGAGGCGGCGGAGGCGCGGCGTTGGGGCCGACGCCTTCGGCAACTGCCGCGATGTGCTTCGCCTCGGTCCACTCGCTCACCCCCGGTCCGTACACCAGCGTGTTCATCCCGGAACCGCCGCACAACCGCTGCTGCAACTGAGGCAACGACATGGGACCCACTGATTTCGACCCCATCGCTAAATACCAACCCGAATCTTCGGCCATGATTCTCCTCCCTCACAAGAATGTCCAACCTGTTCGATAACGAGTCCCTGGTCTGAGTCCAGACCGCACGGTAGCGTGTCTTCCGCGGCGACGGAGTGTGCTGGTTTGTCGGGCACGCGCGACTCACCCGAGAAAAACAGCTTGACGAACACGACGGCCGCGACTCCCAGGATCACCGTTGCGCCGAAGAGCACGAACGCCTTCGCCCAGATCGGCAGCGCGCGGCCCCGCGTGGAATTGGCGTCGAAAAGCACCACCACCATGGCGATCGTGCCCAGCGGCAGGGCAAGCAGGGTCACCGCCTGTCCGACCGTAATTGCCTGAACCGTCAGGTCGCGGTGGTAGTTCGCTTCCGCGTAAACGATACCCAGCGCCGTGCCCATGCCGATCAATAGCACGAGCGTGGCGAAGATCTTCGTGGGCAGCGAATCGAGACGGCCGCCCAGTCCCAGCCCGTCGTTCAGCAGCACGCCGCCGATGACCGAGTTGGTGATGAAGCTGGAAAATGCCGCCGCGAAGAAACCGATGCTGAAGACGAGGCGGGCATGGGCGCCGAAGACTTGCTCTAGCTGGGTGATCATCACTTCGAAGTTGACCTGCCCGTCGCCCGGGTAGAGCACCGTGGCCGCGGTCATCATGATCATGGTTCCCACCAGGGTCAGCATGATCGACGCCAACACCGTATCGGTCACGCCGCTGGCGAAGTCCTTCTCGGTCCAGCCTTTGGCCTTCACCAGGTAGGGCTGCAGGAACGCGGCCACGATCACAAGCGTGGTGCCGACCAGCCCTCCGAGAACGACCCAATTGACGCCCTTGGGCAGGCTGGGAATGAATGCACCCTGCGCCATGGCCGCCAGCGTCTTGGGAAGATCCGGTTCGGCCCGAAGTGCCCAAAGCAGATTGACCAGAAACGCCGCCACCATGAACACGAGGAAGAAGGTCATCATCTTCTCAAGCACGCCGTAGATCCGCTTCAGGCCGAACAGAAACAGGATGGCCGTGGCGGTGAACAACAAGGGCCATGCGTAGGCCGGTACTGCGGGGAAAATCGCCTGCATGCCCGCCTTGACACCCAGCGCGTTGCCGAACTGGAACGCAGCGTCGACCGAGAACAACGTGATGCCACAGAGCACGGCGTACCACCGGCCGAGCCGGTTGGCGGTCAAGGTCAGGAAGGTCTCGTCGCTGTAGACCCCCAATCGCATGAAAACGGCCAGGAAGCCGGCCATCATGGCGCCCGAGAGCAGGGATAGCCAGATGAGTTGGTAACCGTAATTGGCCCCGGTTCGCGACATCAGGGTCACGCTCCCCGGACCGATGATGCACGCACCGACGATGAACGCGGGCCCGATCCGCGAGAGGATGCCTCGTTTGGCCATAGTCTATCCTGGTATGCTCATTCCAACCTGCCACGGGGCGTCCTGCGCCGAACAAACCCGCGGGGGAAATCCTTCAGAACCGGTAGCACTTCAGCCAAATGGCGGCTGAGGCGACTCGTAGCTGACTTCGCTGGAATTCAGATGACTACTCAACCGGCCTCAGGACAATCGACTGCAGGTTCATCACGCCTTCGCCGACGAGGTTCTTTGCCTTGACGGAAAGCGTAAGGCGATCGGCGGGCAGCTTCACGGTCCCCAGCTTCTCCGTCTTGAACTGTGTCCAACTGCCCGTTCCCTGGACCTTGCCCGCCAGCCGTGTTCCGGCAACCTCGATCACGTACTCGCTGCCGGCCGAGACATTGGGGCAGGCGTAGGTGACCTCGACCTCGAACGTTCCCGGCTTGGTGATCCGCAGGACCCAGTCGGCCCAATCCTCGGGACTTGTCCAGAAGCCGAGGTTGTCCTTCCCGCTCCCCGACTCGTACCGGATCCGTTCGCCATGGGTGGACGCATCGCGGGCGTGCAACGTGAGCGCGTTGCCGGACGACTGCGTGATCGCTGGATTGGTCACGTTGGGCTCGCCCTCGATTTCCAGCACGATCACCGAATCGATCGGATCGGGCGCCTTGGCCGGAAGGCGAATCGAGAGGCTGTCGTCCGTGGCCGCTACCTCCAGCGCAGCCCGATCGGCATCAGCCAGCAGATACGCCTTGTTCACGCTGTTTCCCAGACCCCTCACCGCGAGTTGCCCTTCCGTCGGCCACTCGAACACGTGCAGGTACAGCCGCCCGGGCTTCTGCGTGCATCGTCCCCAAGCGAGCCGGCTGAACGGGCTGGCACCGGTGCCGTAGATGCTCTCGCCGTTGACCTCCAGCCACTTGCCCACGGCCGCCAACCGCTCGACGCTCGGCTGCGGGATCACGCCCTCGGCCGTGGGTCCCACGTTCAGCAGAAAGTTGCCGCCCTTGCTGACGATGTCGACCAGCTTGCGGATGATATCGTCGGTCGATTTCCAGTTATGGTCGTCCTTCTTGAATCCCCAAGTGTCGTTCATGGTCATGCAGGTTTCCCAATCCCAGCCGGGCATGCCGGTGGCGGGGATTTCCTGTTCGGGCGTGCCGAAGTCGCCCGGCGAACGCTTCCGTTTACCGATCCGGTTGTTGACGATCAGTTGGGGCTGCAAGTCGCGGATGGTCTTTTCCAGCTCGCGGCCCTGCTCTTCGGTCCACTCGCCGATCCACTCGCCGTCGAACCAGAGCACGCCGATCTTGCCGTAGTTGGTCAGAAGCTCCTTCAATTGGCCCCGCAGATGCTCGGCGTACTTGGGAAAGTTCGCCCCCTTGGCGTCGGGTTGGTACCAGTCCATGATCGAATGGTACCAGCAAATCTGGATGCCCTGCTTATGGCATTCGTCGGCCAGCTCCTTCATGATGTCGCGCTGAAACGGCGCGCCCATCACGTCGTAGTCGGTCAGCTTCGAGTCGAACAGGCAGAAGCCGTCGTGGTGCTTGCTGGTGATCACGATGTACTTCATGCCCGCTCGCTTCGCAATGCCGACCCACTTGGCCGCGTCGAACTTCACCGGATTGAACTGCTTTTGCAGCGGGGCGTACTCCTGGACCGGAATGTGCCCCCGATCCATGATCCATTCGCCGATGCCCGGAACCTTCCGGCCCTTCCATTCGCCGGCTGGAATGGCGTACAAGCCCCAGTGAATGAACATCCCGAACTTCGCGTCGCGCCACCACGCCATCCGCTGATCCGTGGCTTCTTTGCTCTCGCCGGGCAAGGCCGCGTGGACGGTCCGGGCGTCCAGCGCCGCGAAACCACCGGCCACGAAACAACTCAGCAGAAGAACGCCCAGCGGGCGCGATAGGCTGGGGAGGTACAACACGGTGGTCTCCTTGCGATCGGAAAACAGATGGCTCGATGGAACGTGCGTGGCGCTGGAGACGGTGCTGCCGCAAACGCTGCAACTTCGGCCAGTCCCGCCTCCCTCGCCTGCTTGGTTATAACACACGGAAACCGGCCGGCAAAATCCCCTCGGCGGAGTGGAAGGCCGCCGGGCAAACGGCACCCGTGTTGGCAGGATGCGTCCGGGGGCTTATGATGGCGGCCAGCGAGACTCCAGACCTCCAGGATGGCCAAATGCCCGCAGGACTGCCCAGGTTATTGATCCTCGGGGCGCACCCCGACGACGCGGAATTTCACGCGGGCGGGCTGGCCTCGGTCCATCGCGAGCTTGGGCACGTCGTCAAAATGGTCTCGCTGACCAACGGCGCCGCCGGCCACCACGAGCGTCCACCGGACGAGGTCGCCGAGATGCGCCGCCGGGAAGCGGCCGCCGCGGGGCGAGTCCTTGGTGCAATCTATGAGGTCTGGGACATTCCCGACGGCGAACTGATGCCCACCCTCGACCTACGGCGACGCGTCGTCCGCGAAATCCGGACGTTTGCACCGGATTTGGTGCTAACACACCGACCCTGCGACTACCATCCCGACCACCGAGCGGCCGGGCAGGTCGTCCAGGACGCTACCTATCTGGTTACCGTGCCGAACTTCCTGCCGCAGATTCCGGCGCTTTTTCGCGAGCCGGTCGTGGCCTACATGCCCGATCTTTTCCGCCGGCCGTCCCCGATGATTGCCGATGTCGTGCTGGACGTGACGAAGCGCGTGGACACAATCGTGGCCATGCTGGCGTGCCAGCGCTCGCAGGTATTCGAATGGCTGCCGTACCAAGAGGGTATCCTCGACACGATCCCGGACGACGAGGCGGCGAAGCTCGTCTGGCTTCGCCAATGGTATCGCAAGCACATGCTTCCGCGGGCGGAGCATTTTCGGCAGGATCTGATTGCCGCCTATGGCCAACAGCAGGGCCAGCGGATCGAGTGGGTCGAGGTATACGAAATCAGCGACTACGCCGCCTCGGCCGACGATGCGGCCCGAAGTCGCCTGTTTCCCGGCGCCCATTGCCGTCCTCCCCGCCAAACGGCTGCCGCCACACCTTCGCAAGAGTGTGGGTCCTCTTCTTGACGTCTACACCGTCAGCGCGCGGGGCGACCAAGGGGGCGGCCGCACGGCTTTCCGGGGCCAGGGCAATGGCAAATCCGCCGTCGACAAGGCTCTTTGCGCCCGGTTTGCGAATAAGTTGCAGTTTCTCGCGAATTTGAGGATAATGTATCTGGGGTGCAGCCTCATGGGGGGCTGTTTGTGCCTTTCGCTGGGCCGTGCGCCCAGGCGGAACAGTTCTTCGTCATCACACTGCTCAAGGTCGGGCGCTCAGCGACGAGCCAAGGCGTTGCGTCCGGGAATCCAATCTCAGACCCAGGGGAGGTCGTCGTGTTGCGCAGTTTCGCGAGACGGATATCGGTGGCACATCGCGCCCTGCGGGCCGGCGGGCGGGCGAGCGCCGAATCCAGACCTCGGCGAGGCACCGCGAAGGCGTTTGAGACGCTCGAACCACGAATGATGCTCGACGCCGGTCCGCTGCTGATCACCGAGTTCATGGCCGAAAACGACGGCACGCTGGCCGACGCCGACGGCGACTTCCCCGATTGGATCGAAATCCACAATCCGACCGACACGACGGTCAACCTCGACGGCTGGTATCTGACGGACGCGCTTGCCGAGAGGACGAAGTGGGAGTTTCCCGAGGTGCTGGTGGAGCCCGGCGGCTATCTGGTCGTGTTCGCGTCGGAGAAGGACCGCACCGACCCGGCCGAGCTGCACACGAACTTCCAACTCGACGGCGGCGGCGAGTACCTGGCCCTGATTCGGCCCGACGGCACGACGGTGGCCCACAAGTTCGCGCCGGAGTATCCCAACCAGCACTACGGGGTCTCGTACGGCTTGGTTCAGAACACGACGACGATGGTTTCGGAAGGATCGGAGCTGAGCTACCTGGTGCCCACCGCCGCCGAGGCCTCGCTGGGAACGAGTTGGACCTCCTCGGGTTTCATCGACTCCTCGTGGGTGGGCGGCCGTTACGAAGCCCGGATACTCATCACGGAAGCGGGTACCGGCGACGACTTCGTCGAGATTCAGAATGTCTCCGCCCATGCGATCGATACGTCGGGCTGGGTCGTGGCAGTCAACGATGCGGCCGGGTTGCCTGCCGATGTGAACGACGTGAATACCATTGTCTGGGAGCTGCCTCCTTCGATGGCTTCCGATCAGGTCCTGTATCGACGCGACGAAGCGACGGATCCGGATCACTACTGGGGCGGAGGAATTGCATGGAGGACGTCCGGACCCGGTTGGGTAATGATCGTCGATGACACCGGGGGCGTGGTCGATTTTGTCGTCTGGGGCTACAGCCCTGCGGAGATCGCCTCGCTGACAGTCAACGTCAACGGTTTCGACATCACCGCCGCCGGCGCCTGGGAGGGCGACGCCGAGCTGGTCGCCACGGCTTCGGGCCTCTCCCTGCAGCGCAGCGGCTACGCCGATCACGGCGACGCCACCGATTGGGCGTTCGTCGGGCCGATCACGATGGGCCAGCAGAACGAAGGCCTGACGACGCCCTTCGCCCCTGGCGGCGGGCCAGCCATGGCCAACGGCGTCGGATTCGAGCTCAATCCGCCGGGCCTGGCCGCGGCGATCCAGACCGACGTCGGGGACGACATGCACGGCGTGAACGCCTCCCTCTGGACGCGAATGGCCTTCGAGCTGGTGGATCCGTCGTCGATCGGCGCACTGCAGTTGCAGATGAAGTACAACGACGGCTTCGTGGCGTATCTCAACGGGCGGGAGATTGCCCGCCGCAACGCGCCCGAGCCGCCGCAATGGAATTCGGCGGCCACGACCTCGCGCAGCATCGAGGACTCGCTGCAATATGAGGAAATCAACATCAGCGAATTCCTCGGCGAGCTGCACAGCGGCAAGAACGTGCTGGCCGTCCACGGGCTCAACGCCAGCGTTGCGGACGACAATTGCCTTGTGGTCGCCAAGTTGGCCGGAACGGGAGTGGAGAGCGCCCAACGCTACTTCGCCACCCCGACCCCGGGTGGTCCCAACGCGGCCGGGTACCTTGCTTTCGTCGACGACACCGAGTTCGACGTGGACCGCGGCTTCTATAACGACCCGATTACCGTGACCATCCGCACGGATACGTCCGGGGCCACGATCCGATACACCACCGACGGCAGCGAACCAACCGAAGCCGGCGGCACCCTGTACACGGGGCCGTTGACCATCAGCCACACGACCACACTGCGGGCCGCGGCGTTCAAGCCCGGGTATCTCCCCACCAACGTGGATACCCAGACGTACGTGTTCCTCGACGACGTGTCGACCCAGTCGCCCGGCACGGCAACGGCCGCCGGATGGCCCTCCGGCCTGGTCAACATGCAGACGTTCGACTACGGCATGGACCCGGATATCGTCAACGATCCGGTGTGGGGACCTCAGCTCGAAGCCGCCCTGACGGCGATTCCTACGATCTCTCTGGTAACCGACTTGGGCAACCTGGTCGACGCCGGTGCCGGTATTTACGTCAACGCCCAGCAGGACGGGCGCGCGTGGGAGCGTCCGACTTCGGTCGAGCTGATCTACCCGGACGGCACCGACGGGTTCCAAATCGACGCCGGGCTGCGGATCCGCGGCGGCGTGAGCCGCATGGGCACCAATCCCAAACACGCCTTCCGGCTGTTCTTCCGCGCCGAGTACGGCGACGCCAAGCTCGCATACCCCTTGTTCGGCGACGAGGGAGTCGACACGTTCGACAAGCTCGATCTGCGCACCAGCCAGAACTACTCCTGGGCCTTCGAGGGCGACGGGCGCAACGCCATGGTTCGCGACATCTTCTCGCGCGACACTCAAGGCGCGATGGGCCAACCGTACACGCGCAGCAACTACTATCATCTCTACATCAACGGCCAGTACTGGGGCCTGTACCAAAGCCAGGAACGCAGCGAAGCCTCCTACGCGGCGTCCTACCTCGGCGGCCAGCGAGACGACTACGACGTGGTCAAGGTGGATCCGGACACCGGTTACACGATCCACGCCACCGACGGCAACCTGGACGCCTGGCAAGACCTCTGGAACCAGGCCAGCGCCGGGTTTGCCACCGACGGGGCCTATTATCGGGCTCAAGGTCTCAATCCCGACGGCACCCGAAATCCCGGCTATCCCGTGCTGCTGGATGTCGACAACCTGATCGATTACATGCTGGTGATCTTCTACACGGGCGACCGCGACGGCCCGATCTCGTCCTTCTTGGGCAATACCAGCCCGCGGAACTGGTACGCGGTGCGCGATCGCCACGGCGAGGAGGGATTCCAGTTCTTCGCTCACGACGCGGAGCACACCTTGACCGTGGGCGCCGAAGACCGCACCGGCCCGTTCTCGGCGGGCGACCAGTTCGAAAAGAGCAATCCGCAGTGGCTCCACCAGCAACTGATGGCCCATCCCGAGTACCGGCTGCGGTTCGCCGACCATGCCCACGAGCACCTGTTCAACGACGGGCTGTTGACGCCGCAGCGGGCGACGGCCCGCTTGCAGGCCCGGGCGGATCAGATTGACATGGCGATCATCGCCGAGTCGGCGCGCTGGGGCGACGCCAAACGGCCCGCTTCGCCGCTGGACAAGTACGACTGGCTCAGCGCGATCGAAGAGATGGTCGACGGCTTCTTTCCCGGGCGAACGCAGATCGTGCTCCAACAGTTGCGCGTTACCACGCTGCGGGACGGCTCGTTTGCCCCGTTGTACCCCGGCGTCGCCGCGCCCGCATACAGCCAGCATGGTGGCCAGGTGGACCAAGGCTTCGCGCTCTCGATCGGTGCCCCCGCGGGCGTCGTCTACTACACGCTGGACGGCTCCGACCCGCGGCTGCCCGGCGGCAACGTGGCGCCGGACGCGCTGATCTTCGGAGCCTCGCCGATTCCGATCGAGCATTCCACATTGGTCAAGTCGCGGGTACTGCTGGGCGGAAAGTGGTCGGCGTTGAATGCCGCGCATTTCTACGTGGGCGATCCGGCCATCGCGGCCAATCTGGCCGTAACGGAGCTGAACTACAATCCCCACGACGCCATCGACGTGGAACTCGGCATCGACCCCGGCTTGAACAACGACGACTTCGAGTTTGTCGAGCTGCACAACAGGTCGGACCAGATGATCGATCTGACGGGCGTGCGCTTCACCAGCGGCATCGCCTTTGATTTCACCGGCAGCGGTGTAACCGAACTCGAGCCAGGCAGGTTCGTGGTGATCGTGCGGAACCGGGAAGGGTTCGAGGCCCGCTACGGCACGCAGATCGCCGTGGCCGGCCAATACGACGGGAGTCTGGACAACGACGGCGAGCGGATCACGCTGAAGGATCGCTTCGGCCAGTCGATCGCGGATTTTCGCTATGGCGATTCAGGGGCGTGGCCCGGCCGGGCAGACGGCAACGGCAGCACGCTCGAGCTTCTCGATCCGGCCGGCGACTACAACGACGGCGCCAATTGGCTCAGCAGCAGCCGCTACGGCGGCACTCCCGGCGCGGCCCTGGTGATGCGGCCGACCGACGTGGTCGTCAACGAGGTGCTTTCGCAGCCCTTGCCCGGTGGTCTCGACGCCATCGAGCTGTACAACACGACCGGCGGGACGGTTGACGTCGGCGGCTGGTACCTGAGCGATTCGAGCGGCGACTACCGCAAGTTTGCGATCCCCGGCGGCACCACGGTCGCGGCGGGAGCGTTCTTGGTGTTTGACGAGAACGATTTCAATCGTTCCGGCGGCCCGAACGATTTTGCCCTCGGCGCCGGCGGCGATGACGTCTGGCTGCTGCAGACCGACACCCAAGGCGATCTCTGGTTTGCCGACCACGTCGAGTTCGGCGCCGCCATCAGCGGCGTCACCTTCGGCCGCTCGCCCGACGGGGCCGACAACTTCGCGCTGCTGGCCGACGAGACGCTGGGCAGGGCCAACAGTGCGCCGCGGGTGGGATCGGTCATCATCAACGAGATCCACTACGATCCCGACGTGAAGACGCAGCCGGTCGAGTACGTCGAGCTCTACAACGCGGGCAGCCAGGACGTGGACCTTTCCGGCTGGTATTTCTCGGCCGGGATCTCCTACACGTTCCCGCCGCAAACGACCCTGCCTGTCGGCGGCTACGTGGTAGTGGCCGAGAACCCCACCGCCGTGCGCAACAAGTTCGGGATTTCCCTGCCGCTGGGGCCGTTTGGGGGCAGCCTGTCCAACGACGGCGAGTCGCTGGTGCTGCGCGACGCGGACAACTTCAAGCAGGACGAGGTCGACTACCAGATCGGCTTTCCCTGGCCCACCGTCGGCGATCCGCCGGGCTATTCGATCGAACTGATCAACCCGGTGCTGGACAACGACCTGGCCGGAAGCTGGCGTGCGTCGGTGGGATCGGAGATCGGCCAGTACACGCTGATCGACGGAGGCTCCCCGTGGCGCTACTTCAAGGGCACGGCGGAGCCTTCGGAGACGTCCGGGGCATGGCGGCAGATCGGCTTCGACGATTCGCAGTGGCTCAGCGGAAACGGGGTCATCGGCTATGGCGAGGATTTCATCGAAACGGAGTTGACCGACATGCGGGGCGGCTACTCGACCGTCTATTTCCGCAAGGAGTTCGAGATTCCCGATCCCAGCGCGGTGGGTGCGCTGTCGCTGGAGGCACTCTACGACGACGGCATCAACGTGTGGATCAACGGATGGCACGTGGCCGACGCCAACGTGTCGTCCGACGAGCTGCCGTTCTATGCGACGACCGCCGGCGGCGTGGAGACGGGCGAGTACGTTCCCTTACCGACCCCCGACCCGAGCACGTATCTTGTTGCCGGCACCAACGTGATTGCCGTGCAGTTGCTCAACAGCTCCTTGGGCGCCAGCACCGACGCCTATTTCGATGCCTACCTGCGAGTCGTCACCGGTGGTGAGCCTGGGGCAACGCCGGGTTCGCGCAACTCGGTCTATGCGTTCAACGCCCCCCCGCAGATGCGGCAGCTCGAACATGCGCCCGAGCAGCCCACCGCCGGCGAAGACGTCACGATTACAGTCAAAGTCACCGACCCCGACGGCGTCGAAGACGTCGCCCTGGACTACCAGTTGGTCAATCCGGGCGACTACATCAGCCTGAGTGATTCCCGCTACAACCACCCGGCCTATTGGACCACCGTGGCGATGTACGACGACGGCACGCACGGCGACGCCGACGCGGGCGACGACGTCTACACGGCGGTCTTGCCGGGTACGTTGCAGGTCCATCGGCGGCTGGTTCGCTATCGGATCAGCGTCGAGGACGTGCTGGGCGCGTCGGTCACGGCGCCCTACGTCGACGATCCGCAGCCCAACTTCGCCTACTACGTCTACGATGGCGTTCCGTCATGGACCGGCTCGGCCCGGCCGGGGGCGACCGAGGTCACGTACAGCTCCGAGTTGCTCGAGAGCCTCCCCGTCTACCAGTTGATTACCACGCGGCAGCATCACGAAGATGCCATGAACATTCCGTATTCCTCGCCGGGCAGCTACGGCGGCAGCGAATACCTGTGGGAAGGAACGCTGATCTACGACGGCGACGTGTACGACCACATCCGCTACCGGGCACGCGGCGGCGTCTGGCGGTACGCCATGGGCAAGAACATGTGGAAGTTCGATTTCAACCGGGGGCACCAGTTCCAGGCCCGCGACGACTACGGCAACAAGTACGCCACCAAGTGGGACAAGCTGAACTTCTCCGCCTGCATCCAACAGGGCGACTTCGGGCACCGTGGCGAGCAGGGGATGTTCGAGGCCGTCGGTTTCAAGCTGTTCAACCTGGCGGGGGTCGAGAGCCCGTACACCAACTACGTCACGTTCCGCATCGTCGAAGGCACCGACGAGACGGGCGCGAACCAGTACAGCGGTGATTTCCAGGGATTGTACCTGGTCACCGAACAGCCCGACGGACGACTGTTGGACGAGCACGGCCTGGCCGACGGCAACTTCTACAAGATGGAGGGCGGCACCGGCACGCTCAATAACCAGGGTCCCACGCAGCCGACCAACCGGTCCGATCTGGACTCCTTCATGGCCACCTACAGCAGCTCGCCCAGCCTGGCTTGGTGGCGCAGCAACCTCGATCTGCAACGGTATTACAGTTACCGCTCGATCGTCGAGGCCATCCATCACTACGACATTGCGGACGGCAAAAACTACTTCTACTACCACAACCCGGAGACGGGCGCGTGGTCGGTCCATCCCTGGGATCTCGATCTGACCTGGGCCAACAACATGTACGGCAGCGGCGACGAGCCGTTCCGCAGCCGCGTCTTGGCCGCCCAGCCCGTGCTCAACCAGGAATATCTCAACCGCATGCGGGAGATTCGTGACCTGCTCTACAATCCCGAGCAGACCGGCATGTTGATCGACGAGATGGCCCGGCTCATCTATACGCCCGGCGAGCTGTCCCTGGTCGACGCCGATTGCGCCATGTGGGACTTCAACCCGATCCTTGCCTCCGGCTACGTTAATTCCAGCAAGGCGGGCCACGACCGGTTCTATCGTCCACCGGGATCGTCGGGCAAGCAGACCTTTGCCGACATGGTCCAGTTGATGAAGAACTACGTCGTCTCGCGCGGGGCGTATATCGATTCGGCGATTCTCTCCGATCGGGCGTTGATTCCCGACCAGCCTTCGGTCTCCTACGTGGGCGAGTTCGGTTATCCGGTCGATGGGTTGACGTTCCGGTCCTCAGCGTTCAGGAGCCCCGGCGGCAACTCGTTTGCCGGCATGGCATGGCGGATCGCCGAAGTGACGGATCGGGAAAGCCCCGATTTCGATCCCACCCAGCCGCGCCGATACGAGATTGACGCCACCTGGGAGAGCGGCGAGCTGGCCACGTTCCACGATACGATCGCCATTCCCGGCGAAGACCTGGAAGTGGGCAAAACGTATCGCGTGCGGGTACGGATGAAGGACAGCGCGGGACGCTGGAGTCATTGGTCGGCGCCGGTGCAATTGGTCGCCGGAGGCGCCGTGGGGCCGCTGGCCACCGGTCTGCGGATCACGGAGATCAACTACAGCCCGCATGATCCCACTGCGGCCGAGTTGGCCGTGGATCCCTCCTTCCAGAGCGAAGACTTCGAGTACGTCGAGCTCTACAACACGACCGACCAGACGCTGGGCCTGGGCGGTGTCGCGTTCACCGACGGGATCGACTTCGATTTCAGCGACGGCAATCTCACGGAGCTTGTCCCGGGCGCCTACGTGGTGGTGGTGAAGAACCTGGCGGCATTTCAGGCCCGCTACGGGACGGCCATCCCGGTCGCCGGCACGTACTCCGGCAAGCTGAGCAACGAAGGCGAGCATATCGAGCTGACTGATCCGTTCGAGCGCATCATTCACGACTTCACCTACAGCCCATCCGGTTCGTGGCCCGGTCGGGCCGACGGCAAGGGCAGCTCGCTGGAGGTTCTCGACACGTCGGGCGACTATGGCGACAGCGAGAACTGGCGCGCCAGCCGTGAATACGGCGGCAGTCCCGGCACGGCTCCGGGGCCGGAAATCGGCATCGTGGTCAACGAGGTTCTCTCGCACACCGACGACCCGTGGACCGATGCCATCGAACTGCACAACACGACCGGTACGGCGATAGACGTCAGCGGGTGGTACCTCAGCGATTCCAGCGGCCTGTACCAGAAGTTCCGAATTCCCGCCGGCACCAACATCGCCGCCGGCGGTTATCTCGTGTTTGACGAGGACAGCTTCAACCCCACGCCGTTGAACCCCGGCCCGACCGATTTCGCCTTGGACGGGGCCCACGGCGACGACGTGTGGCTTCTGGAGACCGACGCGACGGGCACGCTGCTGAGTTTCGTCGATCATGTCGAGTTCCCGGCCGCCCGCAGCGGCGAATCGTTCGGCCGCTGGCCCAACGGAGCCGGGGATCTGGTTCCCATGATCGAACGCACGCTGGATCCGGCCCAGGGAGCCAACAGCGGCCCCCGCGTCGGGCCGATCCTCATCAGCGAAATCCACTACAACGCGGGCGATTTCGCGGGCGCCGACGATTTGGAGTTCATTGAGATCTGCAACCCGACCAGCCAGCCGGTCGATTTGACCGAGTGGCGAGTCCGCAAGGAGATCGACTACAATTTCCCCATGGGCACGATGCTGGCTCCCGGAGCGGCCCTGGTGCTGGTGCCGTTCGATCTCCACCAGACCGACAAGCTAACCGCATTTCGCGACTACTACGGGATTACCGATTCCGTGGTGCTGTTGGGCGGTTACTCCGGGCTGTTGAGCAACGGCGGCGCTCGCGTGCAGTTGCAACGCCCCGATGCGCCACCGGCCGAGGAGCCCGACTTCATTCCAAGGCTGCTGGAGGACGAAGTCATCTACGACGATGAGGGCGACTGGCCCACAGACCCGGACGGCGGCGGCCCATCGCTCCATCGGCTTCACGAGGGCGGTTGGGGCAACGACGCGGGAAGCTGGAGCTCCGCCCCGCCCACGCCGGGATGGACCTGGTTTTCACCCACCGCGGCGCGTGTCGCGGGCCGTTACGTTTTCTACAACCAATCGAGCTTCGACGGCAACGCCGCCGCGGCCAATGCGGCCGACGACAACGCCGTCGCGACCGACAAGGAACCGCTGCTGCCGGGCGGCACGGCGACCTTTGCCAACTACACCAGCTTCAGCCGCGGCATCAACGGGTTGATGGTCGATATCGAGGGGCTGCCGGAAGGAAGTACGCCCGGTGCCGACGACTTCCGATTCCGCGTCGGGAACAACAACACGCCCGACGCCTGGACCGACGGCCCAACCCCCTTGGCGATTGCCGTCCGGCGTGGGGCGGGCACCGACGGCTGTGATCGCCTGACGATTCTCTTCGGCGACGACGCCGTTCGCGGACAATGGCTGCAGGTGACCGTGTTGGCCACGGCAAACACCGGGCTGGCCGACGAAGACGTGTTCTACTTCGGCAACGCGGTGGGCGAGGCGGGCAACTCGGCGGCCGACGCCAAGGTCAACGCCTCCGACATGCTCCTGGCGCGAAACAACCCGCGGACCTTCCTCAACCCGGCCCCCATCGATTTCCCCTACGACTTCAACCGCGATGCGCGGGTCAATGCCACCGACATGCTCATCGCGCGGAACAACCAAACGCACTTCCTCAACGCCTTGTGGCTGATCACCGTGCCGGACGCCGTGGCCGCGGCAGCCGGGCAGCCGGAGTTGTCGCCCGATGCGGAAGGCGTCGCCGAGGCCAAACAGGCCACCGATCGGGTCGTCGGCGCGAAGCAGTCATCGCACGACCCGGCGTGGCTGTACGAGTTCGACCGGATCGGCGCCCGACAGCGCTCGCCGGGCCAAGGCGACGTGGATGAGGAAACCCTGGACCAACTGCTGGCCGGCTATCCCCTTTTCTAGGGCAGAAACGTAGAATGTAGGGTCGGTCCGGACACGAGGTCATCCATGGCGTTGGTGTACATGCGGGACGTGAGCTTGGGCTTCGGCGGCCCCCTACTGCTCGACGACGTCCACCTGCAAATCGAGCGCGGCGAGCGCATCTGCCTTTTGGGCCGCAACGGCACCGGTAAATCGACGCTGCTGAGGCTGATTGACGGCCAGCTCGAGCCGGATCGGGGAGAGATCACCCGCCAGCAAGGGGTGCGCATCGCCTGCCTCGCCCAGGAAGTGCCTCGGGAACTCCAGGGGTCCATTTTCGACCAGGTGGCCGACGGCTTGGGCGAGCACGGCGGGCTGCTGGCCGAGTATCACCGGGTGGGCAACCGCCTGGCCCACGAAGGCGACAACGCCCTGGCAGCCGAGTTGGATCGCCTCGGTCACCGCCTGGACTTGAGCAAGGGCTGGCAGGCGCAACGTCAGGTCGAAACGGTTATCTCGCGGATGAGCCTCGACGCCGACGCCGAATGTGCAGCCCTTTCCGCCGGCATGAAGCGGCGGGTTCTGTTGGCCAAAGCCCTGGTTCGCGATCCCGATATTCTGTTGTTGGACGAGCCCACCAACCACCTCGACATCGAAGCCATCTGCTGGCTCGAGGAGTTCTTGCGGCGTTATCCGGCCACGCTTCTATTCGTCACCCACGATCGGATGTTCCTGCGAAGGCTGGCTACGCGAATCCTCGAGATCGATCGCGGACGGCTGACCGGTTGGTCGTGCGACTACCCGACCTATCTGAAACGCAAGCAGGCCGCCCTGGAGGCGGAAGCCCGCCAGCAGGCCCTGTTCGACAAGCGACTCGCCCAGGAAGAGGCGTGGATCCGGCAAGGCATCCAAGCCCGGCGCACCCGCAATGAAGGACGCGTTCGGGCGCTGAAGCGGATGCGCGAAGTCCGGCGGCAGCGCCGCGAGCAGCCCGGCGCCGTGCGGATGCAGTTGCAGGAGGGCGACCGCACCGGGCGGCTGGTCATCGAAGCGAAACGCGTTACCTTCGGCTACGGCGAGCACACCGTTATTCGGGATCTGTCTACCGTGATCATGCGGGGCGACAAGGTGGGTATCATCGGCCCCAACGGTTCTGGCAAGACCACCTTGCTGCGCGTTCTGTTGGGCGAGGCGGCCCCGCAACGGGGAACGCTTCGCCATGGCACGCGTCTGCAAGTCGCCTATTTCGACCAGCTTCACGCCCAACTGGACGAAGAAGAAACCGTGCAGGAAAACGTCGGCCAGGGCAGCCAGTCGATCGTCATCGACGGGAAGAAGAAGCACATCCTCGGCTACTTGCAGGATTTTCTGTTCCCGCCGGACCGGGCCCGAAGTGCGGTGAAGTACCTCTCCGGCGGCGAGCGCAACCGGCTGCTGCTGGCCCGGCTGTTCACCAAACCGTCCAACGTGCTGGTCTTCGACGAGCCCACCAACGACCTCGACGCCGAAACGCTCGAACTGTTGGAAGAGCTCCTGCTGGACTACCCCGGCACGCTGCTGGTGGTCAGCCACGATCGCGACTTCCTCAACAACGTGGTCACCAGCACGCTGGTGCTGGAAGGCGAAGGCCGGGTCAAGGAATACGCGGGCGGCTACGATGATTGGCTGATCCAGCGCCGCACGGAAACACCGGCAGAGCCCGAAGCGTCGAGGCCGGTGATCAAGCCCGCGGCTCCGCCCCGATCGCCGCAACGCCGCCGCCGGCTCACGTACAAAGAGCAACTCGAGCTGCGGGCGTTGCCGGAGCGCATCGAGACGCTCGAACAGCGGCAGCGCCAATTGCACGAAGCCATGGCCGATCCGGCGTTCTACCAGCAAGACGGCAGCGCGATTGCCAAGGCCTCGATGCAACTGAAGGAGCTGGAAGTCGAGTTGGCCGACGTATATCGACGCTGGGAAACGTTGGAGGATCTGGACGCGGCCGGAACCATCGATTCAAGCTGACCTGCGAAGGCAACCAAGGTGACGGCCTATGCGACCTTGGACCGCACTCCGGATTCTGCTGACCTGGGTGATCCTGCTCTTGCCTCTGTCCCGCGGGGCATCGGTCCAGCCGCTGCTGCGCTACCCGCAACGGCCCGACATTCCGCTCCGGTGGCAGAACACGCGTGCGTTCTATTGTCCCTTGGCGAATTCGGGGCCGGATCCCCCGGCCGAGTAACCCGAAGCGTGAGCGAGTGATGCGGCGGATTCCGCGTTCTTCCTCGCTTACGCTTCGGGTTGCGATGCCCGAAGCCACCCCAATTTCAAGGTTTGACAGAGCACT
>JAFGRD010000024.1 GCA_016935315.1 Pirellulales bacterium | reverse complement strand
GTTGCCTCGGGCACAAAGCCTCTGCAAGGCAGGCAGCGCGAACGCGGCGGTCTTGCCGGTTCCCGTTTGCGCGCAACCGATCAGGTCGCGGCCTTGGATTACGGCCGGAATGGCCTGTACTTGGATGGGAGTGGCGGTTTGATAGCCCTCGGCCTGAACGGCGCGGAGGATCGGCTCAACCAGGCCGAGATCGTCGAATTTCATCAAGGGACTCGTTTCATAAGAGCACAGACAGTTTCCAGAGCGGCCGCCGGCAGCGGCGCCGCATGACATTCAGCCGAAACAGGCCCTGCCGCTCAGGTTGGACGGCAAGCGTGCAGTCAGCCGGCGCATAGTCCCCAAGAGGGAACGAACGGCTGCCACAAGAGGGCCAGTGGGGCAAGAGAATCAGTCGCGGTCGCAAGCAAGATACCGGGGCGGGTTCGCTGGTTTCAGCAACTCTCCGTCGCCCAGGTGGCCGCTACACTCGAAGTTGAATGAACACAACACGGCAAAAGATCGTGTCGGTCTCGCACCATACTCCGATAACCATACTACCGGAACGCCTCGGCGTCAAGGTCTCGCCAGTCCGGGCACCGCGACCGTGGTGGGCTGGCGGACCGTGTTGTCGTGGGAAAGGACTCTGGTGTTGCCGACGAAGTAGGTGTGGAAGTCGGCCACCACCAGGTTGTAGGCCTTCTGCTTGTCGGCCGGATCGATCGCGTCGATCCCGACGGCGCCGGTGACGCCGTGGAATCGCGAGCCGGGCACCAGCCGCCCGGCCTTGACCCAACCGTCGCCGCAGACCCAGAAGGGGTGGCCGCCGGTGCAGGTGATCGTCTCGTCGTCGGCCCGAAATCTCACCAGATCAGTCGGCGGGCGGACGGTCGTCTTCAGCACCGGCTTGTAGGCGAGTTCGCCCGTCTCGACGTGTTGTGAAAGCACCCGATCGCCCAGCCGGATCTGGTCCACGGCCACCGGGCCCGTCTCCGTCCAAACCGGCGTGCCGGCCGCCAGGCAACTGAATTGGGCCAAGCTGGCTCGGGCCAAGGTGTATTCGAAATGCCTGGCAGCTCTCTCCGGCACGGGCAGGTCCGTGCTGGCGGTCTGGTACGTCGTCCGCACCGGCTTGCAGCCGCTGACGTAGACGTCGTTGTAGGAGTACCACCATTGCCACCAGTCGTTCGGCGTGGCGGCGACCACGGCGTCGGTGGCCTTGGCCAACACGTCGCAGACCCGCTGGTTGAACTGCTGGATCATGGCGTTCTGCCGGGCAACCACCGTCTGGACCGCCTGGGCCCTTTCCGCCGCATCCTGTTGGGCGATGGCCAGTTGCACGGCGGGGTGGACCCGCTCGAATCCCCGCGCCGACGACGAGCCCTCGGACTCGGCGCCTTCGGAGGCCCTGCCGGCCCATGGCGGGATCTGCGCGGTGCGACCGCCGATTTCGGTGGCTTCGGGCAGCGGGGCGACACGGCGATCGTGGAAGACGAAGGGGACGTACTTCGTGTCGAAGACGGCCAGGCGACCCTCTTCCTGCCCCTCGCGGTACAGCGCGTGGCGATAGGTCAGCCGTCCGGTCGGCGTGGCGTACAGTTCGGCTCGCGACTGGATCGGCGTTTGCATCACCGCCAGCAACGCCGGCACGTAGCTGTGCTTGTCGCGGCCCTGGAGCTTCTCGACTGCCGCCTGGCGGACGTTCGCCGACGGGGAGAAGACGGCCTGCCGCGCCAGCGCCAGGGAGGCCCCGGGCGCGGCGATCTGGTCGAGCGTCTCGACGCCCAACAGGGCGTACTCTTCGCTATGGGCGCAGAACACCGACTCGACGGCCAAGACCGCGCCCGGGTCGTCGATCCGACGCAGGCTCTCGGACGCCTGTTGGCGGCGCTGCCGGTTGCGATGTTCCAGATCGCTGCGGATCTCGATCAGCCTGGGCGCCCACTGCTGCACGGCGACGGTCGCCTCGTTGGCCCGGGCGGAGGCCTGCTCGATCTCCTCGCGGCTGTGCCAGACGCCGTCGACCCGCCGATGGCCCAACTGTCGCCGCGCCGCCTGATGATCGGGGTCGATCTCCAGCACCTTGGTCAGGTGGGCCCGCTGCTGGTCGAGCAGTTTCCGCTTTCCGCACCATTCGGCCAGCGCCAGTTGCCCTTCGACGGTCTCGGGGTATTCCGAGCGGGCCCGCCGATACGCGGTCAGCCGCTGGTCCTTGGCCGCAAACGCGGCCACCTCGTCGTATCGCAACCATTGGTCGTAGAGCCGCGCGAAGCCGCTCTGCCACCAGGCGGCCTGGTGGTCTTCGGCCAGGTCGAGCGCCGCGTCGAGCGACTCGCGGCGATCCGAGTTCGCCCCGGCGAGCTCGTAGCGCAGCGCCTCGGCGACCAACTCGGCCGCGGCGCGATTTCGCTCCGCCTTTTCGGCAGCCGACACGAGCGGTGCAGACAGCAGGCCGATGCTGCAAGCCAATCCCAAAACCACGACGAGAATCACTCCGGGCCGGTACATGACGCTCTCCTTCTTCCGGTTTGAAATGGAACATCGACGGCAACGAATTGCCCGATCGCCCGAGTGTGGTTTCAACGTGAAGCAGATCGACTCCTCCCGAACAGAAGTGTGGTCCCATGGAAGGGCCACCCACCGGCGACCAGTCAGAAGACCGATGGCTGGCCAAAAGAACTGCCCGCCATTTTAGCGGTAATCGGTCTGCTTCGCAAGGGGCCCGTGACGCGAAACAGAAGGCCCCCGGACGAGAGAGGATATCTCGGCTGGCAAATGCCGAGCAGACCGATCCGGCTGTGCAATCGGCCTCGGTTCGCGCACGGCCGCGAGACGTCAGTCTGCCGAGCCGTCGTCCTCGAGCATGTCGCGCTGGCCCGAGCCAATCCAGCCCTTGCGGCGGAAGAACAGGAGCATGCCGGCCGCCAGCAGGAACATCACCAGCCAGACCAGCGGGTAGGACCAAGTAGCGCGCAACTCGGGCATATGCTCGAAGTTCATCCCGTAGACACCGGCCAGGAAGGTCAAAGGGATGAAGATGCTCGCCATGATGGTCAGGACCTTCATCACGTCGTTGGTCCGGTTGGCCACCGACGAGAGATACGTGTTCATCAGGCCGGTGATCATCTCGCGGTACATCTCGATCACTTCCGTGGTCTGGACACAGTGGTCGTAGGTATCGCGCAGATAGGTGCGGGTGGTCTGGGCGATCAGGGGATTTGTGTCTCGCATCAGGGAGCTGACCGAGTCCCGCTGCGGCCACATGGAGCGGCGCAGGTTCACCAGCATGTTCTTCGTTCGATTCAGTTTGCCCAACAGCCGGGGGCCCGGCTCCGTCAGCACGGAGTCTTCCAACTCGCTGAGCTGGTCGCCGAGCGCCTCCAAGACCGGGTAGTAGCCGTCGATGATCGTGTCGAGGATCGCGTAGGCGAGGTAGTCGGCCTTCTGGCCGCGGAATTGGGCACCTTTGTTTCCCTCGATCCGCCTGCGGACCGGGTCCAACACGTCGCCGTAACGCTCTTGAAAGGTGATCACGTAGTTCCTGCCCAGCACGATGCTGACCTGCTCCGTATCGATCTCCAGCCGCTCCACCAGCCGGACCATGCGCGTAACGACCAGGAGTTGCTCGTCGTAGGCCTCCGCTTTGGGCCGCTGCGGCACGTTGACCACGTCCTCGATGGCCAGGCTGTGCAGGGAGAAGATCTCCCCGATTCGGCGCACGGTCTGCTCGTCGCCAAAACCCTGCACGTCGACCCAGGTCACCGTGTCTTCCGAGAGTGCCTCGTGCAACTGTTCGATGTCTTGCACATCTTCTTCGCGGACGTCGTCAGGCGTATAATGGACGACGTGCAGTTTCGGAGGCGGCGCGTCTTGGGCGATCACGAGCGTCCCGGGCCGTGCCCCGACGGGCGGGTGGCGTTTCTTGAAATGCATGGTTCTCGACTCACCGGCTGCCGGGGCCGCGAGCACGGCTGCGGCAACTTATGGACTGGCCTGGCTTGGCTTGGGTCTGCAAACGTGTTCCCAGGATGGCCGATCGGGCGCACCTTCATGCGCCCATGATATCCGGTAGCTTGTCTGCGTCAATGCGAAGGGCCTGTCAAAGAGGCCGGTTAGGCATCCGTTTCCATCCCCACTTGAAAAGGGAGACTCGTCATGGGAATGCTGAAAGAGTTCAAAGAGTTCGCCGTGAAGGGTAACGTGGTCGACATGGCGGTGGGTATCGTCATTGGAGGGGCGTTCGGCAAGATCGTCTCCTCCCTGGTCAACGACGTCGTCATGCCGCCGATCGGCATGCTGCTGGGGAATGTCGACTTCTCAGAGCTGGCGATTACGCTGCGAAAGAAGACCGACGTCGCGGAGGCAGTGACGATCAACTACGGCCTGTTCGTCAACACGGTGATCGACTTCGTCATCGTCGCCTTTGCGATCTTTATCGTCATCAAGCAACTGAACCGGCTAAAGCAAGAGAGGGAAGCGCCGCCCAAGGAATCGACTACCAAGGATTGCCCCAAGTGCTTCTCCGCGATTCCGATCAAGGCCGTGCGCTGCCCGCAGTGCACGTCGGAGCTCGAACCGGCATAGGACTCGCCGAAGCACAAGTTGCGTATTCCTACGGGCAGCAAGGCGGCAACCCGAGCACGGGTCATTTTTCCACGGGCAACTCCGGCCGCGGGGCCCAATCGGTCCAACCGCCGTCGTACCATTTCACGTTCCGGTAGCCCAGCACGTGCCGCAGCACGAAGTACGTTTGGCTGGCCTGATGGCCCGTGCGGCAGTGCACAATCACGGGCGTGTCTTTCGAGGGGACGATCGCCTCGTAGGCACCCGTCAGCTCGGGCAGCGACTTCGGTTGGCCGTCGTCGCGGAGGTCCTCGGAAAAGGGCCGGTTGACGGCGCCGGGGATGTGCCCGGCGCGGGCTTCGTCGGACTTCTCGCCGGTGAAATACGGTGCCGGCCGGGCGTCGATGATGACCGTCCGCTTGTCGCCCAAGGTGGCAAGAACGGCCTGATGATCGACGGTGAAATCGTCGGCTCCGCTGCGCGCCTGGTAGTCCGTGGCCGCCACGGCCGGCAACGTGTTGTCAACCGGCCGCTTCTCGGCCGCCCACTGGTCGAACCCGCCTTCGAGTATCCCCCACTGTTTCTGACCGACTCGGTCCAGGGCCATGCCAACGAGCGTGGCGTCGCGGAGCTTGTCGCCGGGCACGATCACGACCATGTCGGCTGGTGTCAGGCCCATCAGGCCGAGCTGCGCGGCGAGCATCTCGGCCGGCAGCAGTACCGACGGCACGCCACCGACGACCCCTCGCAGACTCTCCGGATGCAGAGCAAGCGAGCCCGGCACGTGGCTGGTGTTGTACAGCGCCTGATCGCGGACGTCGATGATCTTCACATCGGGCCGGTCGAAATTCTCGGCCAGCCAGGCGGTCTTCAACAGCGGCGACGCCTTGCCCGTCGGCTCGACCACGGCCCCTGCCGCGTCGCCCGCCGGCGTGGCGTCCGATCCTTCCGCCGCCAAGAAGAACGCCCGCCAGGCGCGGACCCGCGCGGCCTGCGGTTCGGCCAGCGGCTCGCGCCGCAGCGAGACCGGCATCAGGCAGCGATCGAGGAAGCCCTGCAGCCCGTCGGTGAGCATGAAGACCTCGGTGTAGCCCAGGCGTGCCAGGGCATCGCGGGCCTGGGCGGGGTGGGTCATGCCGTTGGAATAGAGGACGATCCGGCCCTGGTTCTTCAGTGGGGCCAGGTAGTCGATCAACTCGGGCAGCGGCACGTTGACCGCGCCGGCGATGTGGAACGCCCGGTACTCACCCGGCGTGCGGACGTCCACGACCACCAGCCCTTGCTCGTTCTGCATCAGCGCATCGGCGAGCTCTTCCGGCTCGACGTGGTCTTCGGCCGTCTCGACCGCTTCGAGCAGGGCCTGCTCCGACCACGCCCCGGCCGACGCCATGGGGCCGCCGCCGGGCTCGCTGGGGAGGATCAACACGGCCACCGCGGCGATGACCAGCAGGATGCAAAACGCGCGCAGAAACGGCGTGTTCAGATACTTCCCGCAGCCCCCGGCCTTGCGTTCCACCCACTCGGCGAAGTAGAAGGCTCCCACGGCCGCCAGCGTAAACAGCAGCGCGAACAGACCCCGCGGCAGCCCGAAGGCCATCAGCACGCCTTCCTCGCCGAGCAACCCGGCGGTCCAACCGTAGGTCTCGTTGTAGACGATCGCGCCGAGGACGACGCCGACCAGGAACACCAGGGCGTCGAGCTTGCCGCTGGCCAGGCCCACGGCCCCCGTGCCCGGGCACCAGCCGCTGAGCACAAAACCCACGCCGAAGACCAGTCCCCCGACGATCTGGGCGCCGTAGAGGGTCGGCAGCACGTAGACCTGGCTTCCGAGATCGACCCCGCCCAGGGCCACCACCAGCGAGAGCCCGAGCATGGCGGTGATCAGGGCCGAGAACATCACCTTCAGCACGGTCATATCGCGGAAATAGAAGATCGCGGCCAGCTTGCGCGAGCTGCCGAAGCCTGCTTGCTCCAGGGCGAAGCCGAAGACCAGCCCGATGAGCATCGCGGCCAGAAAGGTCGCGGCCGAGGGGGCCGCCACGAGTTGATCGGTTCCGTAGAAGGTGTTAATCATGCCACTGCCTCCTCACGAAAAAGGCCACCGCGTAGCCGCCGGCGAAGACGCAGAGCATGAAGACGATGCTGCCGTTTGCCAGCAGGGCTCCGCCGGTCAGCGCCTGTCCCGAGGTACAGCCGCTGGCCAGCGCGCTGGCGTAGCCGACCAGCACCCCACCGACCAGGGCCAGCACGAGCCGCGGCGTCGCGCCGAAGGCCTTGCCGCGCTCGACGGTGAGGGTCATCCGTCGGGCCACCGCGGCCGAGAACAGGCCGCCCAAGAAGGTCCCGACGAACATGAAGACCAGGTAGTAGCGCAGCGGATGGGCGCCGCCGGCCAGGTATTTCCGGCCGAAGAATTCACCGGCCTGGGCGTGTTCGGGGACGACGAGGCGCTCCAGCCACGCGCCGCAGCGAATCGGCACGGCCGAAGCGCCCAGCCCCGCCCCCAAGACCAGGAACGAGGCCAGCAAGGCCCCGCCCAGCAGCAGACCGGCGAGGTACGGATTCCAGTAGGGCTTCGGCCCGCTGGCGCCGCCGGTCGAGTTCGACGTCACGTTCTCGTTCATCGATCTTGTCTCCATGGTCGAGGGGAGGAGTTCTCAGCAGCCGGCACTCTTCTTCTTGGGTGTGCCGACCGGTGCAGCGCCAGGCGCGCCCGCCGGCGCCCCGGCGGGCACTCGTGACGGCCTGCCCGGGGCGATCGCCGGAGCCGCGACGCCCGCGGCCGGCGGGGCACCCGCCCCGGGGCCCGCCTCGCTCCAATAGGCCTCCAGGCCGCCATAGAGCACCTTGATGTCCCTTTGCGTCTTTTGCGAGAGGATCCCGCCCAGCATCATCGCCAGCGAGCCGTCGCGCGATACGATGATCAGCGGCCCGGCGCCGGTCAGGTACGCCGGGTTGCCCAGCAACTCCGCCACGTCCACGTTTTCCGAGCCCGGCAGGCTGTAGTCGGCAAAATGCTCGGCCGGGCGGATGTCGACCAGTTGGAACGTGCCGGGCAGGTCCATCATCAGGCGTTTCAGCTCCGCCGCGGAAATCCGCTCCGCCAGCCGGATGTCGCGCTTCGCGGCCGCGCGGCCGGCGCCGGCCGCGGTGGCCTCGAAGACCGGCAGCCCGGCCGCCACCCAGGCCTCGCCCCCGCCGGCCATGCTGCCCACGTGCTGGAAGCCCAGCCGCTCGAAGACGCCCACGGCCAGGCTGCTGCGGTAGGCGCTGTTGCAGACGGCCACGATCCGCTGCGTCTTGTCCAGCTTGCCGGCCTTCTTGGACAACTCGCTCAGCGGCAGGTTCACCACCGTGCCGATCCGCAGGGCCATCCACTCGGCCGGCAGCCGCACGTCGACCACCACCGGCGAGTCGGGCGTCTGCATCCGGGCGTAAAGGTCTTGGGGCGTGATCATCTCGTTTTTCGCCAGCGGCAGACCGGCCTGCTTCCAGGCGTCGAACTCGACGCACTGCGGCTGGTAGCCCACCCGGTGGAGCCGGTAGAGGGCCTCGCGAATCTCCTCGTCGCTGCCGGTAACCACGGCCTTGGCCTCCCAGGGCACCACGATCCCGGTCCAGGTCTCGAAGCGGCCGCGCAGGGCGATGTTGACCGAGTTGGGAATGTGCCCCTCGGCGTACTCCGCCGCGCCGCGCACGTCCACCACGAAGTACTTCGCCGGGTCGGTCAGCTCGGCCGTGGGGGCCACGCTCGGCAGCGTCTCGGGGTTCCAGTCGACCAGCTCGGGCCCCTGGCGGTTCATGGCCGCGTTGTGGGCGAAATACTGCGGCGCCTCGGGCAGCCCTTCCAAAATCGCCGCGATGAACTCGCCGCGACTCTTGTGCTGGAGAATCGTGTTGGAGACCCGCTGCTCGCCGATGGTCGAGACCGGCTTGTCGCTTAAATGGGCGCCGCACAGCGAGCCGGCCCCGTGGGCAGGCAGGATCTTCACTTCGTCGGGCAGCTTCGAGAGCTTGTTGGTCCAGGTGTCGAACATCATCGAGGCCAGCGTCGAGGCCGACATGTTCTCGCCCAGCAGATCGGGCCGGCCCACGCTGCCGATAAACAGCGTGTCGCCGGTCAGCAGCACCAACGGCTTGTCGGGCGCCTGCTTGCTGGACACCAGCCCGCACATGCTGTCCGGCGTGTGGCCCGGCGTCTCGAGAAACTTCACCACCACCTCGCCCAATTCCAGGGTGTCGTTTTCTTTCAGGGCGACGTGCGGGTAGCCGGCGTTGGCCTTCTGGCTGATGTGCAGCGGCACGTCAAGCTGCCGGGCAAACTCGACGTGGCCGGCCACGAAGTCGGCGTGGGAGTGGGTCAGCCAGACGCCGACGATTTTCACGCCTTGCTGATCGGCCGTCGTCAGATAGGTGCCGATGTCGCGACCCGGATCGACCACCAGGCACTCGCCGCCGCTTACGAGCATGTAAGAGTAGTGCGACAGCACGGCCAGGTCGAACTGGATGATCCGGAAGCCGGGGAATTCGTACGTGTCGACGACCTGGTACGAGGCGGCCTGGTCGCCGTGCGTGGCCGCCTCGGCGTCGCGGACCTCGGCGGCCGGCGCGCCCGCCGGCATGGCCAGGCAGAGCACCATCGCCAGCCCGACAGCCAGTCTGCATGGGATCATTGACATCGTCATTCTCCTATGGTTGGATTCGCTTCACCCGACATTTCCGTCAGATGGTGGTTGAAGTCGCAAGATTTCAGATTTCCGGCCCGGGCTTCGCGGCACCGAGACACCAGCCACCTACGGACCCGGTCGACATCCTCAACCGCCCAAGTTTACCACTCGCCGGGCGCCCGTCAAACGGGGATGACGCTCGTACCGTCAACCAAGGTCGATTGGCAGGCGGCGGTGCTCGTGTCGGCGGAAAAACCAACGCCGGGATGTTTATTGTGGCCCGGCGGGAGGCTACAATAGCGGCACCTCGTGTCGCGCGGTGGAATATCCCTCGGCCGCGGCTTGCGTGCGACAGAGCCTCGGTCGCGGCCCGGCACGAGCCCCTGGCAGATTTACATCAACCCTTGGCAGAGAGGATGATCTATGTCCCCGTCCAGACTTTGCCGCGGAGCCGGCTGCTCCGCGAGTTCCTCCTTCCGGCCGACGCAGGCCGCCGGCTGCCCGCCGGTTACGCGGCGGCAGTTCCTCGGGCGCGCGGCGACGGCCGGCGGGCTGGTCACGGTGCCCTATCTGGTGCCGGCTTCCGCGTTGGGTCTCAACGGCGAGGTGCCGCCCAACGAGCGGATCGTGCTCGGCGGTCTCGGCGTGGGCAACCGCGGCTCCGGCGTGCTCCGCTGGATGCTGCCCGAAAAAGACGTGCAGTTCGTGGCGACCTGCGATGCGCAGACCTCGCGCAGCGCGCGGGTCAAGCAGATGGTCGACGCCCATTACGGCAACACCGACTGCGTAACCTACCGCGACATGCGGGAGTTTCTCGCGGCGCGCGACGACATCGACGCCTTGCTGGTCACCACCGGCGACCGCTGGCACGCCCTGGCTTCGATCATGGCGATGCGGGCGGGCAAAGACGTCTACTCGGAGAAGCCTTCGTGCATGACCGTGGCCGAGGGCCAGACGGTCGTGGAAACCGCCAAGCGATTCCGCCGCATCTACCAGACCGGCACGCAGCGGCTCAGCGAGGCCAAGTTCACCGTGGCCAACGAGCTGTTGCGCACCGGGCGGCTGGGCAAAGTGCACACCGTGCGGGCGCACATCGCGCCCTGGGACGCGGCCGAAATGCGGCACGATTGGCTTCCGGCCCAACCGCTGCCGCCGGACAACCAGGTCGACTGGGACCAGTGGCTGGGACCGTGTCCCTGGCGGCCCTACAACGAGAGCTATGTGCGCGGCGGCTGGCGCGGCTTCTACGACTTCCACACCAGCTGCATCGGCGAGTGGGGCGCCCATACCTTCGCCCAGTGCCAGGTGGCCATCGGCGCGGTCGATACCTCGCCGGTCGAATACGGCTACGTCGACAACCCGACCGGCGACGGCATGGTGACGCGCTTCGCCGACGGCATGGAGATGGTGCTGCACCGCGGCGACAAGTATTGGCGGGGCTCGTGCGGGGTGCGCTACGAGGGCACCGAAGGCTGGGTGGCCGTGGCCGACGGCTATCCCAAGCCCGACGTCTCCGACCCGGCGTTGCTGGAGGATTCCGAGCAGGTCGTACGCGACTACGTGGAACGGACCGGCCACGTGATGAGCCATGTGCGCGATTTCTTCAATTCGGTGAAGTCGCGGCGTCCCGCGGTGGCCCATCCCGAGATGATGCACCGCTCGATGACCACCGTCCACGCCGCCAACATCTGCATGTGGCTGAAACGCGACATGAAGTACGACCCGGTTAAGGAAGAGTTCCTGGACGACCCGGAAGCAAACCGGCTCCGCTCCCGCGCGCAGCGCGCGCCGTGGATCATGTAAACGGCAACACCACCTGGAAGGAAGAAACACTATGTGCAATCGAAAGACGAGTTTTTGCCTGGCCGTCGTGCTGCTGGCCGTTGTGCTGCTGGCCGGGGCGTTGCCGTTGCGGGGCCAAACGGTCCCGCCCGCCACGCCGGAAGAAGAGGGCAAGCTGATCGCCGTGCTGCTGTCGGACACCCCACTGAAGGCGAAGATGGACGCCTGTCGGCAGCTTGCGGTCATCGGCACCCCGAAGGCGGTGCCCGTGCTGGCGCCGCTGCTGGAAGACGAGAAGCTCTCCCACATGGCCCGCTATGCCTTGGAGCCGATCCCCGGCGCGAGCGTCGACCAGACGCTGCGCGACGCCATGGGCAAACTGAAAGGGCGGTTGCTGGTGGGCGTGCTCGGCAGCATCGGCGTCCGCCATGACGCCAAGGCCGTGCCCGCGCTGATGAAGATGCTCGACGACCCCGACCCCGAGACCGCCCGGGCGGCGGCCGGGGCGTTGGGAAAGATCGCCAACGCGGAGGCCGCCGGCGCGCTGCGGGAGAAGCTCGGCAGCGTGCCCCCGAAGGTTCGCCCGGCCGTGGCCGACGCAACGCTGGCTTGCGCCGAGGCCCTGTTGGCGGCGGACAAGCCGGGCGAGGCAGCGGCCCTGTACGAGAGCGTAACCAAGGCCGAGTTGCCGAAGCATTTCCGCGTGGCGGCGACCTACGGGCTGATCCAGGCCCGACAAGCGGCCGAGAAGAAGAAGTGAAGCAGTCGCTTTCGCCTATCGAGGCTTGCACACTCAATGCGCGAGGGCCCGGTCAGAAATCCTCGGCCCAACGGGACTCGCGGAGTTCCGGGTTGCCGTCGGCCATGCCGGAGAGATCCCGATAGACGGGAAAAGGTATCTTGACCGAAATGGCATGGACCGATCCGTCGGCGAAGGCGAACTGCACGACGCCCGGGTGGCGGCTGCTGAAGCGGTAGTACTCGCCGCCTCCCAATCCCCAGCCGGTGGGCAGGGCGCCGCAGCCCATCCAGGAGAAGGAGTACTTTCGCCGCTTCGCCCCTTGGGGTTTGGCCGGGTTGAGGGGGTGCAGGCCGCCGAGGGCCTCGCCGATCATCAGCGTGTGGCTGGCGCCGTCGCCGGCATTCTGCCTGGGTTGCGTCTGGGAACGATTGAGGTAAATACCCTTCCAGCGGTTGTAGGCCGAGGCGTTGTTGTGCGAATCCGGGCCGATCTCGCCCATTTGGCCGGCGACTCCCACGTAGTTGGTCCGCCCGAGCTGATCGCCGCCGGCGCTGTTGGGCGACACGGCGGCCTGCAGCTTGGCCCCGGTGCTGCTGTTGTGCGTGTGCAGGAAGAGGATTGTGCCGACTTCCGACTCGTAGGGGTCGTCGGAAGGACAGAGAAACGTGCCGATCCGCGTCTGGGCGCGATCCCAGAGATCCGCGTGGTCCCACCAGAACTCGGCGTCGAGATTGTAGTCGATGTGCTGGTCGAGTTGGCTGTACAGCGCGTTCTGCTCGAGGTAAGGAAGCAGAAACACGAGCAGGCCGACGCCCTGGCCGTCGCCTTGGGCAGGGGGACTGGACATCTTCCCGAAGCGATCCGGACCCAGATAACCCGGCGGAAACCGCTTGAAGGCGGCCTGATAATCCAGGGCCGCCAAGCCAACTTGCTTCAGTTGGCTGGCGCACTGTGCCCGTCGGGCCGCCTCCCGAGCGTTTTGGATCGCCGGCAACAACAGGGCGACGAGGATCCCGATGATCGCGATCACCACCAGCAATTCCACCAGCGTGAAGGCGGCGGCGTTTCGGCGAGTGATCGGCGGTGCCGGAACGGTCCCCTCCAACATGCGGTTACCCACTCCTCACGAGGGTGTCATCTGGTACTATACCCGCCGGGGCCATGGATGTCAAACGTCTATACCCCGCCAACGCACCGGGCCTGCGCCCGAACTCCTTCCATTCTAACGCCATCGACCACCCCGGTCCGCCAGAAACGGTCCTCGGGGACCATCTTTCGCGAGAGGGCACTACTGGGGGGATGTGCAACGCACTTCCGGGCAGGAATACGGAGAATGTGACAAGTGTGGGCAATTGGGGCAATTCGGGATCATCGGGGGAATGCTTTACCCATGCCGTCTGTTCCGGTAGGCTAAAAGGACATCCCGCCTCCTACCTGCCCGCCTTCGGAGTACGTACCATGACTCTCACCGGTACTCGATCTGTATTTCGCGTCTCGGTCCTGCTTGCGCTGTTGGCGTGCGGTTTCTGTTGGCGATCGGACTTCGTGGCAGTCCGCAAGCCGGCCATGGCCGCCGAAGTGGCGCCCGCCGAGGTAAAGCCGGCAGAGACACCGCCAGCGGATACGACACCGGCTGAAGTGAAACCGGCAGAGACGACACCGGCAGAGACGACACCGGCAGAGACGACACCGGCAGAGACGACACCGGCAGAGACGACACCGGCAGAGAC
>JAFGRD010000023.1 GCA_016935315.1 Pirellulales bacterium | reverse complement strand
CGCCATACCCATAAGATGCGCAATATAGGGGCATGGCGCAATAGGGGTTTCGCAAGAATCTCAGGGTGCGGAAAATGGGACTAGTGCGTTCGGCTACGGTTGCCGCAAGCGGAACCGCGGCTGGCGATAGACGGGGTAGGCTTCCGTGCGGAGATGGTCGAGCATGCGATGGCCTTGCCGCACTTCCCGTTCGTGTCGCAGCGCCGCAACGTCGACAGGTCCCACGACGATCTTCTCCCCCGGCCCGGGGTCGGCCTGGGCGACGATGCGGCCGTCGTAGTCGACGATCATGCTGCCGCCCGGCCAGGAAAACGGCGGATAGTGGGAGAGGCTGGCCCCCTGGTTGGCGGCCACCACGTAGGCAATGTTCTCCAGAGCGCGGCACCGGTTCACCACCGTCCACCAATCCATCGGCGGCGTGGCTCCCCAGGGGTCCATGTAGGCCGATACCCGGATCAACACCTCCGCACCGTTGGCCGTCAGTTGCCGCAAGGATTCCGGAAACAGCCAGTCGTAGCAGATGGCCACGCCCAGGTTGCCGATCGGCGTGCGGGCCACCGGGAACATTTCGTCCTGGTATCCTTCGAGGTCGTGCGGGCTGGCATGGACCTCCCAGGGGAGCCACGGGTTGACTTTGCGGTACTTGGTCAACAGCCCCTCCGGTCCAACCAGGCAGGTCGTGTTGAATACCAGTCCCGGCCACGCGGGGTCTTCTTCGAGGAACGTGCCCGTCTGGATGTAAACGTCGAGCTCCCGAGCGATCTCCGTATAGCGGTCGGTGTGCTCGTTGGGAATCGGAACGGTCAAGTGCCGTCGGAGCTCTTCGACCGTCAGATAGACGGGCGCGGCGTGGGCGAACTCGGGAAACACTACCAGTCTGACCGGCAAGAACGGCGCGTAACCCTCGACGGCCCGGCGGATCATCCCGAGCATGTGCGACGTCCGCCGGGCGATTTCCGAGCGTTGATTGGGATTGGGCAAATCGATTTGGCACGCTGCGGCGCCGTAGCGAAGGCAACTCATCCGGCAAGTCCTGTGGAAAAGGAGGCTCGTACGTCCATCCGACCAGTATACACAAGTCGCAGCCTCGTCGTTTCCACGGCGTCTAACGCAGCTCGGGGCCGTGCGCCGGAGCGACCGTGAGCTTCGCACTGGGAGTGGCGGCTGCCTTGAGATCGCCCGCCGCGTACTGAATGCCGGCCAGGTAGTGTCGAAGGATCACCGGATTCCACCAGATCTGGTCGTCGTGTCCAAAGGCACAGTAAAACACGCGGCCCTTGCCATACTCGCGAATCCAGCTCAGTGCGTAATCGTTGTCGGCGCGGTTGCCGCCCTGGCGGATATTTGCCTGCTCCCAGTCGATACTCATGAGAATGTGCAGCTTCTCACGGGAATAGGGGCTCCTGAAGGTGTAGATTTCGTCGCTGATCTCGAAGCCCTTGCCGTCGAACATGGTGCAGAGCGGGCTGGCCGGATCGTCCAGCTTGACCGAGATGCGGCGGAACGGATGACCCGCAAAAACACCGCCGATCATCTCATGGTACTCGGGGAACTTCCAGCCGCCGACGTCGGTGGCCGCATGGATGCCGACCCACCCCTTGCCGCTCTTGACGAAGTCCAGCAGACTCTGCTTGAGCTGTTCGTCGGTGGTCAGGTTCCCCGTGTTCTGGTCCGAGCAGAAGACGTCGAACTCGGCCAGGCGCTCGGGTCGGAGCATTTGGATGTCGTCGGAGACGACTGTCGTGTACGCGCCGGTCTTCTCGCCCATCAGTTCGAATGCCTTGGCTGCCAGTGGAATCGACGCGTGCCGGAACCCCTTGGTCAGCGTGAACACCAGCATCTTCCGCGGCTTGGCCGGCTCCGCGTAAGGCGTATCGGGCAGGGCCGCGGCGATCTTCTCGATCTTCTCCGGTGGGACGTTCTCCCGCCCGGGCTGGTTGGCGGCGGACGCCTGTACCTGGGTGAGAACACCTACGGCAATCGCCAAGGCCGCCGCAGTCAGATACCATTTGCCTCTCATCATTCGTCTCCTTGTGTGGGTGGGTGGATAATTCGCATCCGCGAGGGCCTGTCGGCATGATACCCTCTGGCCGGGACATTTGCCACCAACCTGTTCTTCTATGGGGCTAACGGAATCCCGGACGCGAAAAGGGACGATCTCGATCTGGGTGCGGCATTCTCCGGGCCGTTTCGGCCAGCCCGACCTGCCCCCTTCTCCGCCTCAGCACGCTTGACGCGGACGGATCCCCCGAAGACACTGATAGGCATCGCGCTTGTCGGCAACGGATGCTGCTTCGCCTGCGGTCCGTCGGCGCTCCCTGTGGTGAGCCACGGGCTCGAATACGCTTCCGCGAGCGTCAGACAACCACCGATTGCCCCCTCGGAAAGGAACACCGTCGTGCACAGAGCGTTTCGCGGCATCTTTGCGATCTGTTTTTTTGCACACCTCTTTCCCGCGGTGCCGTGTTGGCTTGCGGTGGCGGACGAGGCGAAATCGAATCCCCGCCGAGCGCCGAAGCGGACTGAGGAATCCCGCTTCGATCCCGTCGTGCAGAAGATCGAGGGCTGGACGGTCTACGTGGACCCGGACCTGATCGATGGGCAGCATCCAGCGGAAGGCGCCCAGGCCCTGCCGATGCTGGCCAATCACCTGCAGCGAATCAGGCTCCTGCTCCCGGAAGACCGGCTGCGCGAGATGCAGAATCTGGAGATCTGGATCGAGCACCACCATCCAACGCTGGCGGCCATGCAGTACCATCCGAGCATCGAGTGGTTGAAGTCCCACGGCCACGATCCGCGTCTGGCGAAAAAGGTGCACATTCCGCGGGCAGCTTGTCTGCTGTCTCGGGGCCAACTGGTGAAACACCCCATGGTCGTCCTCCACGAACTGGCCCACGCCTATCATGATCAATGCCTGGGCTTCGACCGGCCCGACCTCATCGAGGCCTACAAAAAAGCAAAGGCGAAAGGCAACTACGAACACGTGTTGCTGTACACCGGTCAAAAGGTGCGTCACTACGCCATGACCGATCACAAGGAGTACTTCGCCGAGGGAACCGAGGCCTATTTCTACCGCAACGATTTCTATCCCTTTGTCCGGGCGGAGTTGCAGGAACACGATCCCGTGCTGCACGACCTTCTGGTCAAAATCTGGGGCCCGTTGCCGTAGTCCGGCAGCTCTGGCGAGGCAATCCCGTCAGCCACCAGAACGTCGGGTAGTGGGCCTCGTACCGGACTTCGCGCACCGACCGTGCAGACGCCCATGAGCATGTCCACGGCAAGCGTGGACCGCCCGCCCGGCCGCCTTGCGCTTGCTCTTGCTCCGGAATGCGGCACTGGGTATAAACCAACCCTCTCATTTCGCCGCCGATCCCGTCCCGTCTTCATAAGTTCATTGCTGCAAAGATGATACGAAGCAATCTCCTCCTGCGAATCGTGACCGCCGCGTGCCTGGGGCCGTTCTCGGCGCCGGGCGCTTTCTCGGCCTCTGCCGCGGACCAGCCACTGGTGGAAAAGTCGCCCGCCGAAGAAGTGACCGTCGAGATCGTCCAGGACCGACTCAGGCAACTCGACGGCATGCAGGGGATCGACGAGGCGACGAAAGACAAGACCCGTGAATTGCTCCAGCAGGCGCAGCAGGAACTCGATCTGGCCAAGACATGGGCCGCCGCGGCCGAACGCTTCGAACAGATGGTCACGACGGCCCCCGACGAGTTGGCCAGGACGAAGACCGATCTGGAGGCGTTGCCTCGCAAATCGCCCAGTCCGATTGCCCTGCCGGAAGCCAGTCTGGCGCAACTGGTCCAGCTCGTCTCGGAACGGGAAGGCGAACTGGCTGCCAGGAAGGCCGCCCTGACCGAACTCGAAGCAGAGCCGAAGCGCCGCGCCGCCCGCCGTGTCGATATCCCCAAGCTGGTGTCCGTCGCTCGGGAACGTCTGGCGGAGACCGACAAGCAGCTTCAGGCGGCCATGGCGACGCCGGAGCCGGCCGAGATCGCCGTGGCGAAGCGGCTGGTGATGACGGCCCGACGCCAGGCGACGGAGCAGGAACTCCTCTCTTATGAGAAGGAGTTGCGGGCCTACGAGGTCCGGGCCGAGTTGTTGCCGTTGCGGCGCGACCTGGCGGCCGGGCAGATCGGTCTGGCCGAGCGCGAGCTGATGAAATGGCGCGAGACGCTCAACCGGCGGCGGCAACACGATGCAGAGACCCAGTTGCGGCGCGCCCAACAGGAAGTGGAGCAGGCCCATCCGGCGATTGTCGACGTGACCCGAAGAAACGCCGAAATGGCCGAGCGCCGCAAGCGATTGGCCCAGCTCATCGTCCAGGCCACCGGCCAGCTCGACAACGCCAGTCAGAAGCTCGCTGCCTTGAAGGATCAGTTTACGCGGACCCAGGACAAGGTCGATGCGGTCGGGCTGACCAATGCCATCGGCCTGCTGCTGCGCAAGCAGCGCGAGGCCATGCCCGACATCCGCAGCCAACGCCGGAACATCAAGCGGCGACAGCCCGAGATTCGCGAGAGCCACTTGGAGCTGCTGCAACTGGAGGACCGCCGTTGCGAGCTAGCGAACCTAGAGGCACAAATCCAGCGAGAATGGCTGGCTGCCGGCGCTGCGGGGCACCAGGCCGATCGAGACGAGTTGGAAGGGCTCATCCGCAGTGCCCTGGAAACGGAAAAAGAGGGCCTGGACGCCTTGATCGCCGATCTGAACACCTACTTCGACAAGCTGGTCGACCTCGATAGCGCGGAACAACAGCTCACCGAGCAGACCGAGCAGTACGACCGATACATCGATGAGCGGGTCCTCTGGATCCGCAGCACCTCGGTTTTCGGTCTGTCGGCCGTCGACAACGTTGCCAAGGCGGCCGTTTGGCTGTTGGCGCCCGACTCCTGGCTCGGGCTGCTCAGCGGCCTGGCGCTGGGCGCCCGCAGCGATCCGCTCCCGGTGGTGCTGGCGGTGTTGGTCTTCGCGCCCTGGGTTTTCAGCCAACGACGGCTGCGGAAGAAGATCGGGGAGATCGGCGAAACGGCCCAGCGCGCCAACTGTTGCAGCCTGCTGCCGACGCTGGAGGCCGTGTTGCTCTCGGCGCTGATCGCTTCGCTGGTGCCGGCCGTGTTTTGGTATTTGTCGTGGAGGCTTAACGCCGCCGGCGACGCGTCCGAGTTTTCCAAGGCGGTCGCCACGGGGTTGGCCTATGCGGCCGGCATCTACCTGATCCTCGGCTTCCTGCAGCAGATGTGCCGCGCCGACGGACTCTCGGACGCCCATTTCGGCTGGCCGACGTCTTCGCTGAAACCGGTGCGGCATTATGTTCAAGCCGCCAAGCTGCTGATCCCACCTCTGGTGTTCGTCGCCACGACACTCGATTCCCAGGGCAGCGAACGCTGGAGCGATTCGCTCGGGCGGCTGAGCTTCATGGCCGCGATGCTGGTCTGCTCCGTCCTCGTCCAACGCGCCCTGCGGAAAAGCGGAGGCATCTACCAGGCATTGCTTGCGGCGCGGCTCTCGAACTGGACGGACCGGCTCCGGCTTCTCTGGTATCCGGTGGTGGTCTTGATGCCCTCGGCCCTGGCCGCGCTCGCGGCGGTCGGCTACTACTACACCGCCCTGCAGCTGGCCCAGCGGATGCTTGCCTGCACCTTCATTCTGCTGGGGTTGATGCTGCTGAGGAGTCTGCTGCTCCGCTGGGTCCTGGTCAAACGGCGTGGGCTGGCCATCGAACAGGCACGGCGACTCCGGGCGGCCGGCCAAGCCGACGCGAAGCCGGCCGGTGAATCGGCCGTGGCTTCGTTCGTCCCGGCGCCCAACGAGCCGAACCTCGATCTGGCGGCCATCAACGTGCAGACGCGACAGTTCGTCGAGTACTCGTTGGCCTTGACCGGCTTCGTCGGGATCTGGCTGGTCTGGGTAGACGTGCTGCCTGCCCTGCGCATTCTCGACCGGATTCCGCTCTGGCAGAGTCTCGACCAGGCCGAGCCGACCAGCCTGGCGGACCTGGGCCTGGCCATCTTGATCATGATGACCACGCTGATCGCCGCAAAGAACCTGGCCGGCCTGCTGGAAATGGCTGTCTTGCGCCGCTTGCCGCTGGACGCCGGGTTTCGCTATACGGTCGTGGCCGTCGCCCGCTACATCGCCCTGGTCATCGGGATTCTGGTCGCCTGCCACACGATCGGGTTGAGCTGGGGCAAGGTCCAATGGCTGATCGCCGCGGTCAGCGTCGGCCTGGGGTTCGGCCTGCAAGAGATCTTCGCCAACTTCGTCTCCGGACTGATCATTCTCTTCGAGCGGCCGGTGCGGGTGGGCGACGTGGTCACGGTCGACGACATCACCGGCGTGGTCTCCCGCATCCGGATGCGCGCCACGACGATCACCAACTGGGATCGCAAGGAGTTCATCGTCCCCAACAAGGAGTTCATCACCGGGCGGCTGCTGAACTGGACGCTCAGCGACCACGTCAACCGGGTGGTCGTGAACGTGGGCATCGCCTACGGCTCCGACACGAGCCTCGCCGCGGAAACGCTCGTGACGGTGGCCCGGGAGCATCCGCTGGTGCTCGACGATCCCACGCCCGTGGTGACCTTCGAGGAGTTCGGTGCCAGCTCCTTGAACTTCGTGTTGCGATGCTACCTGCCCAATATGGAGAACCGGCTACAGATCATCCACGAACTGCACATGAGTATCGACCGCGACTTCCGCCGGGCGGGCATCGAAATCGCGTTCCCGCAACAGGACGTCCACGTCCGGTCCGTCCACGCCGACCCGAGTGTCTTCGGTTGGGCCTCGGGCAGCCTGCCCAAGACCCCCGGCCTCGCCCGGCCCGACGGCGAGGACGAGGGTGAAGACGAGGAGCAGGGGCGGCACGTTGCCTAAGCGGGGCCGTGCTCGTCCGGCCTCCGGCCCGCCGCGCTGCAATTCACAAGCCCCGGGGAAGGCCATAATGGCCTGCGCACTCCTCAGCAGTGCGAATGCCTGCACTCTAACGCCAGGCCGCGCGCGAGAGTTCTGGAAGCGGCCAGTCGCCATCGGTGCGCGGTGACAACCACCGAAGT
Source organism: Pirellulales bacterium (assembly GCA_016935315.1). Classification (GTDB taxonomy): domain Bacteria; phylum Planctomycetota; class Planctomycetia; order Pirellulales; family Thermoguttaceae; genus JAFGRD01. The sequence continues at coordinate 721 of JAFGRD010000023.1, read as the reverse complement.
CAGATGAGCGACAATCGACGTGATCGTCTCTTGGATCTTGGACGTCGCATGATTGTTGGACGCCTCGATGAGTTGATCGTACAGCGTTGGCAAGAGACGACCCCCGGGCGATTGGATGAAGAGAATGGGGAGCACTGGAAAGCACTGCAACTCCGAGGTCGGTGCGAACGGGTGGCCGATCGGATCGGGGAATTCAATATGGCCGAAGCGCGATCCGCGGGTTGTGTTGGGGGCAATCTTGACGCCACAATGATCGTACACCATGCCCCGGTAGCGGTCGCCTCGGTACTTGCCGCACGCGCATTTGAAGTCGTCAACTGGGCCGAATATCCGTTGATCGTGCAGCGTGCCGCGAACGTTGTCGTAAGACGTGGCCGAGGGGTGTCGCGTGGCCGTGAGCACCCCGAACGACCATGATCGGATTTCTCGCGACGTTGCGATCCGGTAATCGGAAGAGAGCGACGTTGGGATCGTCATATTGGAATCCCGCAGGGCCCGGCCGGCGTACCCACGCTTGCCGTGGACATGTCTTGCTTGCCGTCCCTCTGCTCAATTGGCGTCCACTTCCCAGTTCTTCCTCGCTCACGCTTCGGGTTACGATGCCCGAAGCCACCCCAATTTCAAGGTTTGACAAAGCACTAGTCCCATTTTCCGCACCCTGGCGTGCGCTGCAAGATGGTCACGGCTAGCGGGGTTTGATTACGGGGCGCGAGGAAGTCGT
>JAFGRD010000022.1 GCA_016935315.1 Pirellulales bacterium | reverse complement strand
CATTGCGAATGATCCAGGCCGACCAACGGGAGGCCGGCAGAATCGGGCTCCCGTTGGTCGCCCTCGCGCATTGACTGTGCAGGCGTCAACGAGGTGCAAATAGGTAAACTGCCCAGACAAGGAGAACCGGTGATGGCCTCCACACCGCTGACAGATTTCTCCCGGCTCTGTATCCATACCATCACGACCAAGCCCTGGTCGATCGAGGAAGCGACCGATCGCTATGCGGCGGCTGGTGTCAGAGGAGTCACCGTTTGGCGACAGTGGCTTGATGGCCGGGAGATCGCCAAGGTGGGCGCCAATCTACGGGCGGCGGGGATCGAAGTCGTTTCCCTCTGCCGCGGGGGTTTCTTCCCGTCGATCGACGCCGCCGAGCGGCAAAAGGCCGTTGACGACAACCTGCGGGCCGTCGACGAAGCCGCGGCTTTGGGCGCCCCGTTGATTGTGCTGGTTTGCGGGGCCGATCCTCGCCAGCCCTTGGAGGAATCGCGCCGGCAGATTGCCGACGGCATCGCAGCCACGCTCGAGCGGGCCGGCCAGGCCAATATCCGGTTGGCCGTCGAGCCGTTGCACCCGATGTACGCCGACACGCGGTCGGCCATCAACACGATGGCCCAGGCGAACGACCTGTGCGACGCGATCGATTCGCCGCTGTTGGGTGTCACGGTCGACGTCTATCACCTCTGGTGGGACCCGCATTTGCGAAGCCAGATCGAGCGCTGCGGCCGGGCCGGCCGGATCTTCTCGTTTCACGTGTGCGATTGGCGGTCGCCCACCGAGGATTTGCTCAACGATCGCGGCCTGATGGGCGAAGGGTGCATCGACGTGCCGCAGATCCGCGGCTGGGTCGAGGACCAGGGGTTCGATGGATTCGTCGAGGTCGAGATCTTCTCGAACCGCTGCTGGGCCATGGATCAGGGAGAGTTCCTGGAGAAGATCAAGGAAGCGTATCTGAAACACGCCTGAGGGTCACCAAGGAGAAACCATGAAGGTCCACACGGTCGGCATCATCATGAACGGCGTCACCGGACGCATGGGAACCAATCAGCACCTGGTCCGTTCGATTCTGGCAATTCGCCAGCAGGGCGGCGTGCGAATCGGCACCGACGAGACGATCATGCCCGAGCCGATTCTGGTGGGCCGGAACGACAACAAGCTCAGAAAGCTCTCCGAGAGGTATGACGTCGAGGCATACACGACCGACTTGGATTCGGTCCTGGCCGACAACGCGTATCCCGTCTACTTCGACGCCCTGTCGACCAATCTTCGGGTTCCCAACGTGTTGAAGGCCGTCGCCGCCGGCAAACACGTGTACGTGGAGAAACCGACGGCCATGAACACCGACGACGCCATGTCGCTATATAGGGCGGCGACCATGGCGGGCGTGAAACACGGCGTGGTCCAGGACAAGCTGTGGCTGCCGGGGCTGCGGAAGCTGAAGTTTCTCTTCGATACGGGCTTCTTCGGCCGGCTATTGTCGGTTCGCGGCGAGTTCGGCTATTTCGTCTTCGACGGCCTCAGCCAGCCCGCCCAACGGCCGAGCTGGAACTACCGCAAGGAAGATGGTGGCGGCATCTTCTTCGACATGTTCAGCCACTGGCGCTACGTGATCGACAACCTGTTCGGCGAGGTGAAACGGTTGGTTGCCCTGGGTGCGATCCACCTTCCCCAGCGGGCCGATGAGCAGGGACGGCCCTACAACGCCACCGCCGACGACGCTGCCTACGCCATCTTCGAGACGGCCGAGGGGGTCGCGGTGCAGTTCAACTCGTCCTGGTGCACGCGGGTTCGCCGCGACGATTTGTTGACGATCCAAGTGGACGGCATGAAGGGCACGGCGGTGGCCGGATTGCGCAAGTGCTTGATTCAGCCCGAGGCCGGCACACCCAAGCCGGTCTGGAATCCTGACATTGAGCCCACCATCGACTACTTTGCGGACTGGCAGGAGGTGCCGAGCAACGTGGAGTACGACAACGCTTTCAAGGCCCAATGGGAGCTGTTCCTCAGGCACCTGGTTCAGGACACGCCGTTTCCTTGGACTTTGCTGGAGGGGGCCAAGGGCGTGCAGCTTGCCGAACTGGGGCTGAAGTCGTGGCAGCAGCGGTGCTGGGTGGACGTGCCGCCGTTGGTGTAGCAGCAGGCGGCGCTTCCTTGCTCTTCCGCCGATGCCCAACGTGCTCTCCTGCTGGATCGTGGTGACGGGTTTGACTTGGGCGGCGATGTTGGGGTAGAATGCGCCTCACGCCCTCGAGCCCAGTGACGTTCCCTCCGCGATGTCCCCGCGCCCATTTTTCCCGCCTGTGAGTTTTCCAGGAGCAACGCGATGAACAAGCGGCTTTGGACAGGTTGTCTTGGATTGCTGGCGATCTTGCCGCCGGCTGCGGAGATCGCCGTTGCACAGCAGTCTGTCAAGAAGGAAACATGCCGCGAGACGCTGACCGCCAATCTCGCCTCCGGGCCGGCACGGGCCGTGACACGCACGCTAAAGGATTTTCCCGAGGATCGGCTGCAACTGGAAATCGTTGCCGACTGGCTCGCGCAAGACGGGCTTGGCGAGACGCTGGAAACGGAGGCGATCGGCCGGGTCGTGGATCATCTGGGGCAGGACGCCGGCACGCTGCGGGCGGAATACGAGTCGCTTCGCCGATCGGACGTTCCGGCCGCCGATCCCCGCTGGGCCGAGCTCTACCTGGCCGCATGCGAGGCCCGTCGCGCCGGCCGACTGGCGCCGCATCGCGAGAGGCTCGGCAGAATCGTCTTCACCAAGCACTACGATCTAGGTGGTTCGCACTATGCCTACACCGAGGGCCAATCGGACGCCCAGGCCGAGCGCCATTTCCAGCCCGGCGCGGCGCTGTGCGTTCTGGAGATGGACGGCGTCTACGGCACGGTTCGCACGCTGGTCGAGGATCCGCAAGGCGTGATCCGCGACCCCGACGTCTCGTACGACGGCCGCCGCGTGTTGTTCGCCTGGAAGAAATCGCTCGACGCAGACGACTACCACCTGTACGAGCTGAACGTCGCCGACGGCAACGTGCGGCAGATCACGTGGGGCTTGGGGTTCGCCGATTACGAGGGCGTCTATCTGCCCAGCGGCGAGATCCTCTTCAACTCGACCCGCTGCGTGCAGATCGTCGATTGCTGGTGGACCGAAGTGAGCAACCTGTACGTGTGCGAGGCCGACGGGCGGCACCTGCGCCAGGTGAGCTTCGACCAGGTCCACGACAACTACCCCACGGTGACGCACGACGGCCGCGTAATCTATACCCGCTGGGACTATAACGACCGTGGACAGATCTATCCGCAAGGATTGTTCCAGATGAACCAGGACGGCACGGGGCAAACCGAGCTTTACGGCAACAACTCGTGGTTTCCGACCACGATCCTCCATGCCCGATCCATCCCCGGCACCGGCAAGATCGTCTGCGTCTTCAGCGGGCACCATTCGCGTCAGAAGGGCCAGTTGGGCCTTCTTGACCCGCGCAAGGGACGTCAAGAGAACCACGGGGCGCAGTTGATCGCGCCGGTGCGCGAGACGCCGGCCGTGCACGTCGACGCCTACGGCCAGCAGGGCGATCAGTTCCAGTATCCCTATCCGCTGAGCGAAACCGAATTCGTGGTGACCTTTCGCCAGGAGAAGGCTCCGCGGTTCGGCGTCTATTTCATGACGATCGACGGTGAGCGCGAGCTGTTGGCCTCGGACCCGAACGTTTCCTGCAACCAGCCCGTGCCGCTTGGTGCCCGGCCCGTCCCGCCGCAGCGGCCCAACCTGGTCGACTATCGCCAGAATACGGGGACGGTCTACCTTCAGGACGTCTACGCCGGGCCGGGTCTGGCGGGCGTGGCGCGTGGGGCGATCAAGGGTCTCCGGGTGGTGGCGTTGGAGTTTCGGGCGGCAGGCGTCGGCAGCAACAGCAACGGCGGACCGGCGGGCGGCGCCCTGATCAGCACGCCAATTTCTATCCAAGGCACCTGGGACGTCAAAAAGGTACTTGGCACGGCCAAGGTCCACGACGACGGCTCGGCCTGCTTCGTCGTGCCGGCCCGAACGCCGATCTACTTCCAGGCCATCGACCGGAAGGGCCACATGGTCCAGTCGATGCGGAGTTGGATGTCGGTTCAACCGGGTGAAGCCGTCTCGTGCGTGGGGTGCCACGAACACAAGAACTCCGCCCCGCGCAATGTCCGTTCCTCGGAGGCCATGGCGGCCGGCCCGCAGCGGCTCGAGCCGTTCCACGGCCCGCCGCGGGGATTCAGCTTCGTCCAGGAAATCCAGCCGATCCTCGACAAGCATTGCGTGCGGTGCCATCACCTGGACGAATCCCCGTCGTACGGCAGGGCTGATGCGCCGAAGGTCGCACAGCGAAGGAATTCCGGAGACGTTGCCACGTCGACGGAGAAACCGGTGGAGAAACCTCCCGCGCCTGTCGAAGTGGAACCGGCGTTCAGTCTGCGAGGGATCCAAACACTGGAGTCGGGCTCGCTGCGTAAGTGGAGCGACTCGTACCGGGCGCTGGCCGATCGCCGGGTGGCCAACTGGATCAACGTCCAGTCGGCCCCGCCCATGCTCCCGCCGTATCACGCCGGCGCGTCGCAGAGCAAGCTGATCGAGATGCTGGAGGCGGGCCATCATGGCGTGGAGCTTTCCCAGGCCGAAATGGACCGCTTCGTTGTCTGGATCGACGTGCTGGTGCCCTACGCCGGCAGCTACACGGAAGCCATGGCCGACGACAAAATCGACCGATACAACCGTTTCCTCGAGAAGCGCCGCCGCTGGCAGGCCGAGGAAGCCGAGAATATTGCCGAATACCTGACCGAACGATAGCCTACGAGCGGGTACCGAGGAGAGAGCCCCATGTTCACGTTCACGCTGCTGCTGCTGACCGCCGTCGCCGCCGACCCCAGCCCGGCCCGCGTCCCTGCCGAAGCAGAAATCCTCCACACGCTTCGGCCGGAACACCCCCGACTGATCGCCACCTCCGACGATCTGGCCCGCCTGAAGAAGCTGATCGCCGCAGAGCCCCGGGCGGCCGAAATCTACCGCGACCTCAAGAGCCGGGCCGACAAGCTGCTCGATGCCCGAGACACCGTCGAGTACAAGATCGTCGGCCCGAGGTTGTTGAGCCAGAGCCGCAAATGCGTGGATCGAGTCTATACGCTGGCGACGCTCTATCGGATCGACGGCGACCGCCGTTACGCCGAGCGCGCCCTGAAGGAGCTTACCGCGGCGGCGGCCTTCAAGGACTGGAATCCGAGCCACTTTCTCGATACGGCTGAAATGACCCACGCCTTCGCCATTGGCTACGATTGGCTTCACGATGTTCTTTCGCCCGAACAGAAGCAGATGCTTCGCCGGGCGATCGTCGAGAAGGGTTTGCGGGCGGCCGAGCCGTTTTACCGCGAGCAGCGGTGGTGGACCCGTTCACGGCACAACTGGAACCAGGTCTGTAACGGCGGGATCACGTTGGGCGCGCTGGCCGTTGCGGAAGACGAGCCGCAGTTGGCCGCCTACATCGTCTACCAGGCGGCCCATTCCGTTCAACTCGCCATGGACGATTTCGCGCCGGCCGGGGCCTGGGCCGAGGGGCCGGGCTACTGGAACTACGCCACCCGGTACAATGCCTATATGCTGGCCGGTCTGGAAACCGCCTTGGGGACGGACTTCGGCCTCAGCCGCTTTCCCGGCTTCTCGGTCACGGGCGATTTCCGCATCCACACCACCGGGCCGACCAACCGCCTGTTCAATTTCGCCGACGGCGGCGACCGCGCCGGCCAGGCCGCTCAAGTGTTTTACCTCGCCCGCAAGTTCGACAATCCGCTGTATGCCTGGCACGAGCGCGAGCGAATCGGCGGCAGTTCGGCCTTGCACCTCTGGTGGTTCGACCCACGGGGCGAACCGCCGACCGACTTCTCGCTCGATCGCCGGTTTCCGCACGTGGACGTGGTCTGTCTGCGGAGCCGCTGGAACGACCCCCGGGCAGTCTTCGTCGGGTTCAAAGGCGGCGACAACAAGGTCAACCACAGCCACCTGGAATTGGGCACGTTCGTCCTGGACGCCGACGGCCAACGGTGGGTCTACGACGTCGGCAGCGACGACTACAATCTGCCAGGCTATTTTGGCTCGAAGCGCTGGACCTACAACTGGCTGGCAACGGCGGGCCAGAACACGCTGTTGATCGACGGCAAGAACCAGGACCCCAAAGCGGTGGCCCCGATCGCCGCGTTTCGTTCCACGCCTTCATGGGCCGGCGCCGTGGCCGACCTGTCGGCGGCCTACGCCAACCAGGCCAAGAGCGTCCGCCGCGGCATCGCGTTGATCGACCGGCGGGAAGTGCTCGTCCAGGATGAGCTCGAAGGTACTGCGGGCGCGGAGATTGCCTGGCAGGTTCATACGAAGGCGAAGACTCAGTTGGAGGGCGATCGGGCCGTGCTGCGGCGAAACGGCGAAACACTAATTGCGAGAATCCTCTCCCCGGACGGTGCCGCCTTTGCCGCCGAGCCGGCCAGCCCGCCGCCCCCGCAGCGGCAGCAACCGGACGCCTCCAAGCTTTTTGTCAAGCTTCCCGGCGGCGAAGGCCTCGTCCGCGTGGCCGTGCTGCTGACTCCCGGCAGCCACGCCGACGACGACGCGCCGGCGTTGAAGCCGCTTGACGACTGGGGAGGCATGTCCGCCCGCTAGGGACTCGCAGAAGAACACGTTGGCTGATGATGCGGTTGAGTTTCCTGGTTTTTCCCGATCAGGAGTTGCATGAATCGACGTGCGACGCCGGTCCGATGCATCAGGAGACCGTACAGGTCCTTACAAGGAGCGTCCTATGGCCGGCTACCAGGTAGCCATGATCGGGTGGCCCGAAGACTGGGAGCCCGAATCGCTTGACGACGTGTCGCCGCAGCCGGGTGAAATCCTGGAGTTGCTGCCGGAGGCCGACGATCTGTTTGCCGCCGTGCAGCAAGCGGTCGAGCACAACCGGCGCAGCCGCGCCGAGAGCGGCGATCGCTGGGCAGTCGTGGTCGAAGCAGACAGCCCCGGGAAAACCTGGCCGACGGCCCGGCTGTGCACTCCCATTGCTTATCACGTGATGGGCATCTGGTGGCCGGACGGCTGGGAGCCCGACTCTCCGCTGGACCTGCCCAACTGCATCTCTTGCGCGCACGGTCCGCAGAGCGGGCGGCGGCTGACGTACCAACAGGCGGCTGCCGCCGTCCACGGTCTGAACCGGCAGTGCATGGACCAGCCGGGGGCCACTTGGTACGTGGTCGCGGCCGTCGAGAACGAGTCGGTGTCTCGAACCGTTACGTACGATCCGCCGGGCACGGAAACCACCGTTGAGGTCCGTCGGCTCCACGTGCTCCGCCCCGAGTCGGGCGGCCGGGGCGACTGCTCTTGCTGTCCCGCCCACGACTTCCCCTGTGCCAGAGAACTCAAGGGCCGGTCATCACTCGTCTTCCATCAGTGACCGCCCGCACCCCGGACACTGTTCCGTGAAGCGGGCGACGCGGCGGCCGCAGTGAGGACATGCGGCTTCCGTGTCCCTGTTGCTGCGGCTCACCAGCGCCCCGACGGCCGCCAGGATCGTCAGGGCAGCGAGCAATCCCAGGCACACAAGGGACAAGATGAATCTGACGTCCACGGGCATGGGCGACTTTCGCACGGAGATGCTTCGCACCTTGACGGTTGCGATGATAGCAGAGGATTGGGAGGCGAGAAAGGGGCAACTTGGCGCCGGCGCCCAAATCAAGTAGCGTGGGGCAGACGGCGGTCTTCGAGATGCAAGTTCTGCGGAGAGGGTTGACTTCGGGGCGACGCTCCTTCCAGGACGTAAATCCTTGCCAGATAATGCAATCAGGGTCGCATGGAGTCCGTCGGGGTATTGCCCGGAGGCGGTCTCCAAACCTGCTCGCACGACATTGGGGCGCTCGCGGTGCCACTGCTTATGAGGGGGCCGACATGCAATCCTTGACTTTTGTGCCGGATTCGGCGATGATAAAGTAATGGAACCCCTTGCGCGGGAACCGTTTGCGTGATTCTTCTCTCTCCCGCATCGAAGGCAAGCTCGCATGTCGCGTGAAGCGATCTTCGAGGCCAGCGTCAGTTACTTCCTGGAACCGATCGCTCCCCTGCTGGACGACGATTCGGTGACCGAGGTGATGGTCAATGGTTTCGACAACGTGTATGTCGAACGCTACGGCCGGCTGGAGCACACCGACGCTCGATTTCCGAGCGAGGATGCCCTGTTTTCGGCGATCCTCAACGTGGCTCAGTGGGTCGGCCGCGAGATCAACGAGGAGCATCCGGTGCTGGACGCCCGATTGCCCAACGGTTTTCGCGTTCATGCCCTGATCCCTCCGAGTGCGCGGACCGGCATCTACCTGACCATTCGCAAATTCAGCCGCGAGACCTTGACGCTAGACGACCTGATCCAGTTCGGAAGCCTCTCGGAAGAGACGCGGGAGTTTCTCGAGCTTTGCGTTCTCTTGCGGAAGAACATTTTGATCTCGGGCGGGACGGGAACGGGCAAGACCGTTCTGTTGGGTGCCCTGTCTCGGGCCATTCCCGAGGAAGAGCGTATTGTCGTGATCGAGGACACTTCGGAGTTGAGGCTGATTCAGAAGCACTGCCTCTACCTGGAAGCTCGGCACGCCGACCGGCTTGGCCGGGGAGGGCTGAACGTCCGGCAGTTGTTTGTCAACTCGCTGCGAATGCGGCCCGACCGGATCATCGTGGGCGAAGTGCGATCCGGAGAGGCTTTGGATCTGATCCAGTCGATGATCAGCGGCCATGCCGGTTCGCTGTCGACGATTCACGCCAACACGGCGCGGGACGCCTTGATTCGGTTGGAGACGTTGTCGCTGATGTCCGACGTGGAGATTCCGGTCTATGTGGCCCGGACGCAGGTGGCATCGGCCATAGACCTTGTTGTGCAAATTGCCCGGTTTACCGAAGACGGATCGCGCAAGATCACCCGAATCACGGAGGCCCGAGGATTGGACGAGAATAATCAGTACCTGACGTGTGATCTTTACGTTTCTCGACTTCGCGGGAAGACGCGAGAAGGTCGGTTGATTGCCAAGCTGGAACCGACCGGGGAGCAACCGTCGTTCGCGGCCGAGCCCCACGAGCAGGGAATCGGCGACCGAATCCGGTTGTCGGAGTCTCTCTGGTCAATTCGACGATAGGTTCGTGTTCTGCCATGGCAAGCGATCGCGCTCACGCTCGGCGACGCAAAACGAGAGATCGGCCGCTTCATTGCAGAGAGCGTGGAGATATGCGAAGATCGAGGGAGGTAGGGTTGCGGTGTGGCCCAAACGCCCGCAGAGGCGTGTCGTCGCTGGACTACGTCCTGGTTCTCGGTGTGGTCTTGCCGCTGGTCGTGTTCATCATGAGAATCGGTCCTCGCATCATTGGTTTGGCGTATGAAATGGTTTGTCTGCTGGTTTCCTGGCCGTTCATGTAGCTGCCCGACATCAGGCAAACGTAGAAGAAGCAGGATCCAGCGTAACAGGAGCAGAGTTATGCCGAAGCCGTCGCTGCTAAGCCTTTTGCGGAAGGTCGACGCAGATGAAGATGGGGCCGTCAGTCTGGAGACGATCCTGATTATCGGCGCGATCGCCTTGCCCATCTTGATCTTCCTCATCAGGGTCGGCTGGCCCCGGATCAAGGAGTACTTCAACCGAGGTCTCGACGACTTGGAAGACGGCGCCAACCGGGCCGTGCAATAACCCGCAGTATGCCGATGTTGGCTACGGTTGTGTTGTTGGGATTGGTTTTGGTTGCCGCGGGCACTGATCTGCGCCGGCACAAGATCTACAACTGGACCACGTATCCCGGCATTCTGGTTGCCCTGGGGTTGAATGCGGTGGGTGAAGTCCTGCTGGTGACGACCGACATGGATAGCACACGGCTGCGGACGACATTGGGCTACATCGGGTTCTGGCAGAGTGCGCTCGGGCTGCTGGCCTGCGGGTTGTTGATGCTGGTCTGCTTCGTCCTTTTCAAGGTCGGCGGCGGCGACGTGAAGCTGATTGCCATGCTGGGTGCGTTTCTCGGGCCGGAGGACGGCATCGAAACGATGCTTTGGACGTTTGTGCTCGGCGGATGCATGGGCCTGATCGTGTTGATTTGGCGAGTCGGGGCCGTCAGGGTGACGGCCAGGGCGTTTCGCCAATTGGTTTACACGCTGCGACTGGGGCGGTGGAGCCCCTTGACGGACGAGGAACGCAGCCAACTGCAGCCGCCGTTGTTTCTGGCGCCTTGCGCCGTTGCCGCCGTGGTGATCGTCCGGTTTCGACTGTTGGACGCTCTGATGTAGAGAGAGACGCGTGATGGGTCCCGTGGTCTTGCAGGCCTGTTTACCGTGGCTGGCGGTGTTGGTGGCGTCGCTGCTGGTTCTGGTGTTGCTGGCGCGGTGGAATCGTTGCCGCTTGCAGCTTGAGCGCCTGCGGCGGCTCCATCGCGATCAACTCGGCAGCGTCCAGAGCTTGAGTTTCGTGCTCACGCTGCCGCTGTTCGTCATGATCATGCTGTTTATCGTGCAGGTCAGCCAGTTGATGATCGCCACGATCGTGGTCCACTACGCGGCGTTCGCGGCGGCGCGGAGTGCGATCGTCTGGATTCCGGCGGGCGTGGACAGCCAACTGGAAGGTGCCAACTGCATCAGCGATTATGTCCTCGACCCCAACGCCGAGGACCAGGTCATGCCGATCCTGGACCCGACCAGCGACGAATACGGCCCGGCCGACGGCGGGCTGACATACCTGGTCACCCCCGGCAGCCCGAAACACCAGAAGATTGCCTCGGCGGCCGTGCTGGCCTGCATGCCGATCGCCCCTTCCCGCGACCTGGGGCAGCCGCTTGCCGGTTCCGGGCCCCTGACGGCCGAGAGCGTCAAGAGGGCGTACGCCGCGCTGGACGCCGAATCGGGCTCGAACACGCGGATTTCGGCGCGGCTGGAGAACAAGCTGGCCTATGCCATGCGCCATACGGACGTGGAGGTTCGCTTCTTCCACAAGAATCGGGAGCCTCCGCTGACGACGTACTACATCCCGCACGATCCGAGCGAGTTCCGGTTCAACGAGCTCGGGTGGCAGGACCTGATCACGGTGACCGTCCGGCACAAGTTGGCGCTGTTGCCGGGTCCGGGACGCCTGTTGGCCCGCGTGACGCCCCGACCGGGCAGCACGCGGGACGTGGTCAGCGAGAAGGTCGAGAATCTGGGCAATGTCTACGCCTATCCCTTGGAGGCCTCGGCCACGCTGGGCAACGAGGGCCAGAAATCGGTGAGGCCGTATGCCTACGAGTTGTATTAGGATCGCCGGAGGGATTGCCGTAGCGTCGGGGCGTTTGCCCCTGCGCTTCCACCGGGACCAGAGCGGCACGATGAGTATCGTCTCGGTGTTCGCCGTGATGCTGCTGACCATGCTGCTGGGAATGGTGATGAACGTGGGCCGCCAGGTCGACGGCAAGATCCGCATGCAAAACTCGGCCGACGCGGCGGCGTACTCCGGCACGGTCGTCCTGGCACGGGGCATGAACACGCTGGCGTTCACCAACCACCTGCTCAGCGACGTGTTCGCGCTGACGGCCTTCATGCGCGAAGCCCGCGATCGCAATGCCCAATCGTTCACACCCGACGTCCTGGCCGCCTGGAACAACGTGGCCGGGATGTTCGCCGGCTCGGGTTTCCCGAAGTTTCGGGCGTTGGGAACCGCCATTTCCGCCAAAGTGCCCATGGAACGGGCGTTGGTCAACAGCTACAGCGATTGGGCTAACGCTGCCAGCGACCGGGTTCTGCCGCTGCTGGAAGAGATACTTGCGGAAGAGTTGATTCCCAAGTACCAGCGGGCCGTGGTGTTGACCACGCCCGACATTGCCCAAGCCGCGACCATGGAGATCGCGCTGCGCAACGGACGGCCGGACCACGGTCGGGGCGACATGCTGGGCGTGCTTTGGCGAGCGTCGGGCCAGCCGGTCGGCGGCGACTACGAGTTGACCGATCCCACGTTGCCGGTCGTTGACCCCCAGTGGGACACCATGCCCGATCAGAGCCGATACGTCGCCCGAGCTCGCCGCCAGCGCCGGACGTTGGCGCAAGTCTATCTCACGCGTTGGAACAACCAGGCGATGAATTTCTTCGACCACGAGGGCAAGATGTCCCAATTCGGCCGGCTCTGGAGGGCCTTTACATGCGGCCAATTGGATCACCTCCTCGAAACGGAGTATCCCCATACGAACCTGCCGTACCAGATTCGCTCGCGAGGCTGCCCCACGTGCGACCCGAACGGGTATCTCGAGCGCAACTTCACGTTCCTCGGCGTCGTCTATTGGGGAAAGCTGCCGGAGATGATGCCCGGCGTCTTCGAGAACCCGCTGGACAGCGATACGGTGGCCTTCGCCGAAGTGCGGATGTTCGTGCCGCGGCCACGACTGGTGTGGCAGTGGCGATGCCCGGGGTGTTCGTCCTCGGTGTATGTCGGCGGTGTGCCCGGCGACTTCCAGGCCTTGACTCCGCCGGAAGAGGAGGAGCCCGGCGGCGACGGATTCTGGGTCGTCGGGCGGCAGCAGGTGCCGACACATTGGGACTTGCTGAACCAGCACTGGACGTGCCAACTGGTCCCGGCCACGCAATCGACCCTGCCCGAGATCCTGCAAACGCCTCCGCCGTTGCCGGGGTTGGCCGGTGAAGGATCGGACGGCATCATCGTGCCGAACCTTGGGGACTTGGGCCCTGAAGACATCCGGCGGATCAGTCCCCATTAGCCAATCCGCCGCAGGAATCCACCGACATGATCGTCTCGCGGTCAACTCGAACCCGACAGCAGCGGCCCCTGGGGCTGGCCACGCTGGAGATGGTCCTGGCGCTGCCGATTCTGCTGTTCGTGATGGCGTTGATGGTCAATTTCGGCACACTGACCTGCTGGAAGGTGCGGGCACTGTCGGTAGGGCGACAGGCCGCGTGGGGAACCCGTTGGCCGCGCACCGGGTTCAACGATCCCCGCCCCGACTATTGGCCGGCGGGGGCCAACGCGACCGCTGTGGGCGCGGGCAACGTACCCGAACTGGATGATCCCCGAGTGAACCACCCGGTGGCCCGGGGTCCTTTGCCGTACGGCACCACGGTTCGGAGCGAGCTTCTCGATCCCACCCGAGGGCTTCGGCGAGGTACGGCCGAGATCACGCGCAGGCCGGCCATGCTCGGCAAGATGGGCCCCTATGAATTGAGGGCCCGGACTCATATCCTGGATGACAAATGGCAGTACCAGCGAATGGGCATGTCGAGCAACCGGCAGCGACGCATTCCGGTGATCTACGTGCTGGAGAAAGCAGCGAGAAGCTACGTAAGCGCCTACAAGGGGACGGTGTCGGCTATCCTCAACGCTTCGTTCCGGTCCGATCTGGCCCCGTTGGATCGTGACGAAGAATTCCTCTACTACGGACAGATGTTCGGCTGGGGCAACAGGGCGCCCGATTTTCACCCGGCGTTGCGAGGATTCTCGTGCAGCCTCGATCGATCGAGTGCCCAGCGTGCCGTGGACAGGCTGATCGACCACATTGAAGGCGAGGTGATTCGCGGTCCCGACGGCCGCATCGTCCGGCGAATTCCCAGTGTTGCCCAGCGCATGGCCGGTGCGTTCGCAGGTCTGTACAACCGCGTGGTCCAGGAATACGAAAGACAGATCCAAACGGTGCCGCCGCTGCCTGCGAGTGAAGTTGCGCCCCTGCAAACCCAGATTGCCGAATTGAAGGCCCGAATCGAGACCCTGAACGAATTCGCCACCAGGCTACAAACAGACCATGGCCCCGCAACACAACCGAACGGCGGATGACGCACTCGAAGGTGGCGCACAGAATGTGTCGGCCGTGCGCTCGGGCTACGCGCGGCTTGCCAGGCGGATCACGACCGTGACGACCAACTGTCTGCTCAGTGCGATCGTGCTGGTAGCCGGTTTGGGATTCGGGCGGCAAGTGCTCACCTGGTGGCAAGTCGAGGCCGCCGACGAAGTCGGCGCCGCCGGGCCGATCCAGCCTGCCGACGGGCTGGGAGACCCTTTGCGGCAACATATTCTGCAATTCGGCGATCAGGCCTGGTCGCTCACGCGACAGTCGGTCGCCGGCGACAAGCAGACCGCCGCTGCCGTGCTGCGGAGAAACTGCCGTCAGGTCGTCCAGCGGGTCGATTCACCGAGCGAACAGCCCGCAGAGGCCGAGATCTTGCTGCTGGCCCACATGGCACGGCGCGAACCGTGCGAACAGGAACCCGACCGGTGGAGGCTCTACGAGCTGGACAGCGTGATTCCCGTGGTTGTCGGCACTCGCTCGATCGCTGGCGAAGCCAGTGCTTCGACCATCCAGGGGCAAAGCGAAGACGACCAGCGTGTCGTGGCATGGGGCATGACAACCCCCGCTTCGGACGCGATGTGGACCGTATATACGTTTCAACCGGCAATCTCGGCTGCCGAGCAGCCATCTCTGCTGGCGAGCTTGCCTGTCCCCGATGAGGCCAGAAGGACGGTCTCCCTCCAAGTAGCGGGTGGGGGAGCTTTCATCGGCTTTGAAGGGCCCCAAGACGCAAAAACGCTCACCCGCTTCTACGATCAGTGGTTCAGAACGCATAATTGGGAGGGAGTTGGACCATGGCGGCGCCAGGGCTCGGCGTGGCAAGCCCGATACTGTGGCTCCGGGCAAGATCGGGCGACCGTGGTTGATGTCCATGTCAGCACCCACCGTCGGGGGCACGACGATGGTGAATACTGCGGGCTGCTGATGATTACTCCCTCGTCTGCGGGCAGAAGACCGGGGTAGGAGCCTTCCCGGTTCTCAGACGCACAGACAAAAAGTGCTGTCGAAGCCCGCCGGGCAGGCAAGCGACAGAGACCTCGATAGGACAGAGGCCTCGATAGGATGGAACTGGGCACAACGAAATCCAGCAGGAAGTAGCGAATCATGAAAGGCATTCACGGCCTGGGGCTGGCTATCGCTCTGGGCATTGCCGGTGCACTGTTGAATCTGGCCTATTTGAACAACAAGGCCAAGGACGTTGCGAAGGTCGAGTTTATCGGCATCGCGGCCGGCACCACGATCCGCCCCGGCGAGCGTCTGACGCAGAAAGACCTGGTGCCGGTCGGCATTCCCGAACGGTGGGTCGGCAAGTTGCGCGACTTCGCGGTCCCCTTTTCCGCCCGCAACACCGTTGTGGGAGAGCCGGTCTGGCGGGCGATCGAGGGCGGGACGCTGCTGCTGAATGAGGACCTGAAGACACCGCCACCGGAACTGGAACTCGCTGCGGACGAGCGGGCTTGGGGCATTCCGGTCGACAGCCGGCAGTTTGTGCCGTCGTTGATTGTGCCTGGCGACCTCGTGTCGTTCCTGGCGTCGGCGGTTCCAAGCGGCTCCCCGACTCCGGCCACCGTCGAGCCTTTTTCGGGCGACGATGCCCTGGCCCCCGAGCCGGGTGGCCAGGCCGATTCGACCCGGTCGCCCGCCCCGGCCGACATCATCGGGCCGTTCAAGGTTCTCGCGTTGGGAAACCGGTTGGGATCGGCCGAGGTGATGCGGACCGCGGGACTGCGACAAGTCCAAGAGAACGTGATGCTGATCCGGGTGACAGTGCAGGCCGACGGGAGCCTCGATCCGAAGTCCCAGAAGCTGCGCGACTTGCTCGACGCATCCGGCGGTCGCCCGCTGAGCATTCTGTTGCACCCGCGCTCTTCTTAAGGCAGCCGGACCGCAGGACGACACATGAAAATCTGGTTCAACAAAATCAGCGAAAGCCGGCGCTCGATGGTCGAGGTGAGCAGCGCGGAAGTTAGCATCGGCCGCGACCCCTCGAACCACGTGGTGCTGCAGAGCCCGTTGGTTTCGCGGCAGCACGCCGTGGTACGCGTCGACAACGGCAAGCTCGAGTTGGAGAACGTGGGGCTGAACAGTTGCGTCGTCGGGGAAGAGGAGGTTCTGGGCGGCCAAACGGCCGTGTTCGATCCGGGCACCAAGGTCCGCATCTGGCCGTTCACGTTGACCTTCGAGGCCGAAAAGGCCGTCAGCGTCACCCGCAACGAGTTGGAAGGCCACTTGCGAGCCATCGTGGCCGAGCTGGAGTTGCGGATTCACCGCAAGCTGCTGGAGCGTCTCGACCTTTACGAGTTTGAGAACAGGCGTGCCGGCGACACGGAAAGCGTCCTGCTGCTGGAGAACAACATCGAAGACGTCTGCCGGGAGTTGGGTGTGTTCGGTCCGGAGAACGAGGCCCTGCTGGAAGAGGTCACCGGGCTGACGCTCCGCGACCACTTGATCAATCAGCTCATCATGGAAACGGGCACGGAGGAGTACTTCGACTTGGCCGCGCTGACCTCGAACGAATTCGACGTGCCGGCCACGCTGGTGCCCGAGCGGGAAGCCGAGTTGCACGGGCTGCTGCAATTCTGCCGTGAACGGCTGAACTTGGCCGAATGCCGCGATATCAGCCAGCAGGTCGCGCGGGTGGAAGAGCGTTTCAACGAGGTCTTTCATCTGGTGCGCCCGCACCTGCACCACGAGTTGCGGAAGTACCTGATTCTGCGGACACTCAAGAAGGACCTGAAGGATACGATTTTCGGCTTCGGTCCGTTGCAGGACCTGCTGCGGGCGCCGACGGTGACCGAAATCATGGTCGTCGGCAGCGACCAGATCTATGTGGAGCAGGGAGGCGTGATCGAGCGGAGCGGGCGACGGTTCATCTCCGACGAGGTGACCGAATCGATCATCGAGCGGATCGTCGCCCAGGTGGGGCGCCGCATCGACAAGAGCCAGCCCCTGGTCGATGCCCGGCTGCCCGACGGCTCGCGCGTCAACGCCATCATTCCGCCGCTGGCGGTCAAGGGCCCCAGCCTGACCGTCCGGAAGTTTCCCGCTCAGCGGCTGACCATGGACGATCTGGTGGAGATGGGAAGCATCAGCACGGCGGCCGCCACGTTCCTGCGGGCCTCGGTCATCGATCGCCGCAACGTATTGGTCAGCGGCGGCACGGGCACCGGAAAAACAACGTTGTTGAACGTCTTAAGCGGCTTCATCCCCTTCAAGGAACGCATCGTCACGATCGAAGACACGACCGAGTTGCGGCTGCATCAGGAGCACGTGGTCACGCTGGAGACCAAGCCGCCGAACGTCGAGGGCGCCGGGGAGTATGCGATTCGCGATCTGGTCAAGAACGCTTTGCGAATGCGGCCCGACCGGATCCTGGTGGGCGAGTGCCGCGGCGCCGAGGCGCTGGACATGATCCAGGCGATGAATACCGGCCACGACGGCTCGATGACCACGGTCCATGCCAACAGCGCGCGGGAAGTGATCGAGCGGCTGGAGGTGCTCGTGCTGATGGCGGCCGAACTGCCGGTCAGCTCGATCCATCGCCAGCTCGCCTCGGCCATCGATCTGATCGTGCACATCAGCCGCATGCCGGGCGGCGCGAGGGTGGTCACCCAGGTCTCGGAAGTCGTTCGCTACAATCCCGACGAGAAGCAGGTGGTCGTCCAGGACGTCTTCAACTACCGCGACGGACGCGCGCTGCGGCCGACGGGCTACCTGCCGTCGTTCATCGACTCGCTGGTCGAGAAGGAGTTGTTGGACCTGGAGTTTCTTTACGGCCGGGAAGCGTCGGAGGAGGGTAAGCAGAAGCCATGACGGAGATGACGTGGCTGAGCAGTCTGTGCGTCGGGTTGGGCGTGGCCGTGGCAAGCTACTCCGGGCGCGAATACTACGCGCAGGCCCTCGACGCCGTCGAACGCGACCTGGCCGAGAAGCTCCGCCGCATACGGGCGTCCACGGCCAACCTGCGCAAGTACCTGACGGCGTGGCTGATCGTCATCGGCGGCACCTTTGTGGGGTTCTGGATCGGGCTGGACAACCTGGTCTTCGGCGTGCTGGTTTGCCTGTTCCTGCTCTCGGCGCCTTGGTACCTGTTGCGCCGCATGGCAGAGAAGCACCGGCAGAGGATCGAGGACCAATTGGCCGACGCGATGGTGACGCTGGCCAACGCGGTGCGGGCGGGCCTCTCGCTGGCCCAGTCAATGGAGATCCTCGCCTCCCAGTGTCCCAAACCGATCAACGCGGAGTTCCACCAGATCGTTGCCGAGTACAAGATGGGCAAGCCGCTGGAGCAGACGCTTCTGGAGGCCAAGGAGCGGCTGAAGAGTGAGAACTTCGCGCTGTTTGCCGCCGCCGTGCTGGCCAGCCACGAAAGCGGCGGGCGGCTGAACGAAACCGTCGAGCGGATCGCCCAATCGGTGCTGGAGTTGCAGCGGCTGGAGCGCAAAGTCCTCTCGGAGACCGCCCAGGCGCGGAGGTCGGCCATCTACATGGCCTTGGCGCCGGCGTTCATCCTGATCGTCTACTACTTCGTCGATCCGATCAACACGCGGCTGTTGTTCACTGAACCGGCGGGACACTTGCTGCTGGCCGTTGCACTGGTGCTGAACGTGATCGCGTACTTCTGGGCCCACTTCATTCTGAATCCGGATATCTAGCACCATGACGTTTGCACTTTTTGCCGCGGCCTCCGAAGGATTCGGTCTCCAGATGGCCGCCTGCGCCGTGCTGGGAGTGGCGGTTGCGGTTCTGGTTTACTGGGTGATCCGGGTGTTGCAGACCGACGATTTGCAGCAGGGGGCGGAGTGGCGCTACGACGTCAGCCGGATCAACGAGTTGCGTCGGCTGGACGTGTTGTACCGCGTATTTCAGCCCGTGATCCAGTTGTTCGCCCGCTTCAACCGGACCATCTTTCGCGAGAGTCTGCCCGAAATCCAGCGCGAGATCCAGGCTGCCGGGCTGCCGCGGTTCTGGCTTCCCGAGGAGTACCTTGCGCGGGCCGAGCTGATCGCCTTGTGCCTGATGCCGCTTTACGTCTATCTGTTTTTCGGCTGGTTCGGCTCGGTGGGGCTCCTGTTGGCCGCCCTGACCGTGGCGTTTTCGGCCTGGATTCTGCGCCACCGCCTGGCTGCCCGGGCCGCGTATCGGCTCCGCTTGATCAAGCGCCGAATGCCCTTCCTGCTGGATCTACTGACCCTCCTGATGGAGGCCGGCTCGACGTTCCTCGGGGCAATGCACCAGGCCGTCGAAGAATTCGAGGGACACCCGGTTGCGGAAGAATTCGGGCGGGTGTCGGCCGATATCCATATGGGCAAGACGCGGGTCGAGGCGTTTCAGGCGATGCGCGACCGGCTGGCCGACGACGAAATCACCAGTATCATCGGCTCAATCCTCCAAGGCGAGAAACTGGGAACGCCGCTGGCCCAAATCTTCCGCACCCAAGCCGACGTGCTGCGGATCAAGCGGACGCAGCGGGCCGAAACCATCGCCGGCGAGGCCGGCGTCCACATGCTCCTGCCCGGAGTCCTGGTTATGGCGGCCACCGTGTTGATCATTATCGGTCCGTTCATGCTCAACTACTTGAAATTCGGTCTGTCGATGTAGGATTGCGGTACACGTATCATGGCCTTCAAGCTCGACTGCCCCCGATGTAAACAGCCGCTGTCGGTGCCCAGCAAGAAGTCCGGCAGCTACGTGAATTGTCCGCAGTGCCAAGGCCGGTTTCGGGTACCCGAGAGTGCGTCGGGCGATTCGTCAGGAGATATCCCGGCGGCGCCTACATCGGGAGCCACCTCCTCGTCCTCCTCCGCCTCACCGCCGCCAGCGCCGTCATCAACAGCGCCGTCACCAACAGCGCCGTCACCAACAACCTCGTCGCGCCCGGCGCCGCCACCAGCGCCGTCACCGCCAACATCGCTGGGCCCGGCGCCGCCGGCCTCCGGTTCGGGCCGCAAGGTGGCTCGCTTCATTTCCACCGACGTTGCCCAGTCGCCGCTCACGATTGCCGAGGGCGGGCAGCTTCCCGGGTTGCAGTTGCAGGAGGGTGAGCAGAAGAAGAAACCACAGGCCGAGAGCACGACGGTCAACCCCCTGGTGCTCTTCGGTGCGATTTCCGTCAGTATCGTCCTTTCGGTGTTGCTGGTCTTGTACGACGTCGAACCCAAGGGTAGGCTCAGCACGACCGCGCAGGAGGAGGTCCGTGCATCGATTGCGAGAGAGTATTTCGCCAACCTCGATTCGGACGAGCCGCTGCAGCCGTATCAACGGTACCTTCGCGAGGCCCAGCGGGCGTACCTGCGCGGTGATCATACGAGTGAACAGGAATTGTACCGGAAGGTGCTCGATCTGTTGCGGGCGGAACGGCCGAGCTCCGGCAGGGGGCTGACCGGTAGTCGCTCGCGAGATAAGGTTCTCGAGGAGCAGATCTCCATTCTACTGGGCAGTCGATAGCCAATCACCGCCCCACAAGGAGCCATGATGGCCAGCGCGTCGCGTTACGAAATCGTGAATACCATAGCCACCGGCGACTTCGCCACCGTCTATCGCGCCCGCGACCGCGAACTGGGACGGGAAGTGGCCATTAAGCAGATCCACCAACAGTTTCTCAGCGACGAACAGCGATTGGCACGCTATTGGCAAGAAGCCCAACTGCTGGCATCGCTGCAACACCCCAACATCGTCACGATCTACGATATCGTCCGCTCCCGCGGCTGGCTGGTTCTGGAACTGATGCGGGGCAATCTGCAGGACATGACTCGGGGCGAGCCGATCGATCTCGATTTGCTGCGCAGGGTGTTGGCCGGATGCCTCAACGGGCTGCAGTTCCTGCACGTCAACGGCGTGATTCACGGCGACGTGAAGCCGGCCAATATTCTGGTCGACGCACGCAATCGGGTGGTGTTGGGAGATTTCGGGCTGGCCCGCCGTGCCAGCAGCGAGGAAGGGAGCTTGCTGAAGGGCACGACGAAGTACATGGCCCCCGAGCTGGTTTCCAACCAGTTCGGCGCGGTCGGCCCGGCCAGCGACCTCTATTCGCTGGGCTTCTCGGCCTACGAGTTGATGTGCGGGGCACAGTTCGAGTCGCTGTTTCCCGGCCTCAGCACGTTCGGGCGCGACCGGCAAATCGCTTGGATGATGTGGCACGCGGCGCCCGACCGCAAGCTGCCCGAAATCGAACGTGTCCTCGAAGGCGTCCCGGAAGAGCTGGCCCGCGTGGTTCAGAAGTTGATCGTCAAGGACCAGGCCCGCCGGTACCAGTCGGCCCCGGAGGTGCTGCGGGACCTGAAGACCGACTCCCTGGCGATCGATCAGCCGCCGGAGGAAGACCCCGAGCTGCTGGCAGCCAGAGAGGCCGCCGCCAAACGCAAACAACGGCTGCGGTTCGTGGCCATTCTCACCATGGCGTTTTCCCTGATGCTGTGCATTGCCATCCTGTTGCCTTCCGGGGGTGAACGAGGGCCGGCGGGACCCCGCGAACCGATCCGCGGCGTGATTACCCATGTCGACACCGGCCGGCGGACCCTGGAGTTCCGAACCGGCGAGGACGATCACGTGAAAGAGGTCTCGTTGACGGGAGCCGAGGTGTTCGTCAACGACGTCGAGCAATCCGCCAGACATCTCGAACCCGGCGACGAAGTGAAGATCGTCCTGGACGAAGCCGGCCAGCGCGTCACCCATATCTACGCGACCCGCCCCGATCTCGACGCCGGGCGGGTCAAGATGGTCGAGGCTGACGAAGGGCAGTTCGTGCTGACGATCGAGGAAGGCGACCAGAAGGGCAAGGACTTGCTCGTTTCGGTGCCCGGCGATTTGAAGATCGCCTTCAACGGAAGCGAGGAAATCGACGGGCACCCCGTCCGGCTCGCCGACTTGCAGATGGACGACCACGTGGACGTGGCTCACGTGGCAACGGAGATGGGACGCAAGGCCACGAAGCTCAGCGCCCGACGCGTGGTAGACACCGAGGGCATCCTGCGCGATCTCGACGCGTCCGCCCGGCGGTTGACCGTGGCCGTCGACGGCGACGAATCGCAAACACGCGTGTTTCCGGTGGGACCCGAGTGCGAAGTGACGATCAACGACCGGCGTTTCCTCGACGAGCGGATTCTCAAGCCGAGCGATTTGCGGCCGGGCGATCAGGTAACGTTGGGTCACGACACGCACGTCGTTCGCGTGAACGCCTATCGGGTCCTTGGCGAGGCCGGGGTGATTCGCAGGGTGCAGTACGCCGCCGATGCGATCGAGGTCATCCTGGACGACGGCGGCAAGACCATCACCTACCTGGTCCCGCCCGAGTGCGAGATCACGCTTGGCGGCGAGCCGGTCACGTTGGACGAGCTGCGCGACGGCGACAAGGTCGACGTGACTCACGACTCGCCCGGCGCTCGCACTCCGGCAGCCATCACGGTCGCGGCCCGGCGTCCGCCCGATCCCGCTCGCTGGGCGATCCTCATCGGCATTCAAGACTACGAAGACCGCTCGCTCAGCAAGCTTTCGTATCCGGTAGCCGACGCCCGGCTGCTCCGCGACGTGCTGATCAAGCGGTATGGCGTGCCGGCGAACCAGGCGCTGTTGCTGACCAACGAGAGCCTCGTGCGATTGGAGCAAGGCATTCCCGATCGGCTCGGGCGGATTGGCCCCGAGGCCAAGGTCATCCTCTACTTCGCCGGCCACGCGTACCGCGGCGACGACGGGGCCGTGTACCTGGCGCCGACGAATTTCGACTTGAAGCGGATCGACAGCTCCGGTCTGCCGTTGCAGTGGTTGGTCGACCAGTTCGAGGGATGTGTTGCCGGGGAGAAGCTCCTGTTGCTGGACTGCAGCCACGCCGAAGACGGCGCCGACCTGGCCCGGCAGCCCTCGACGGCTGAGATGATCCGCACGCTGAAGGTCCCGCCGGGTCGGGCCCCGCTGCGAACGATCACCGCCCTGGCAAGCTGCCGGGAAGGCCAACGGGGACTCGGCTTCGACGAGAAGGGGCACGGTCTGTTTGCCTGGTCGTTGGCCGAGAGCTACTCGGGCGGGGCCGACAAGAATCGCGACAACCGCCTCGAACCAACCGAATTGTTCGCGTATCTCAACGAGACAATCGCGGCGACAGCCGGCAAGCTCAACGGCAGCCAGGCCCCCGAGCTGTTCCTGCCCGACGACCGCCCTCCGCGCCTCAGCGAGGATGCCAGGAAGGCCATTCGCAAACTGGCTTCCCACCTGCGGCGAGATCGTATCGATGTGGAGGCCGTTGTCGAAGAAACCAACACCGCCGAGAGGCTCGCCGGGAAAGAGCTGGAGCCCAAGCTGCTCTACGGGCTGCTGATGCTGAAGGCCCGGGAACGTGAACAGGCCATTTCCCAGTTCGAGGCCGTCAAAGCCGAGCGCCCCGAGTTGTTGATACCGATTCAGGGCCTGGCATGGGCACGATTCGAGAAACGGACCTACGCCGCCGCGGTCAACGAGCTGCTGGAGCTTGTCTCCAAGGTTCCCAAGCCCGAAACGGCAACCGCTGGTTACCCGAAACACCACCAACAGCTCTTCTATTGGATCGGCCAGTTGCGCGAGTTCGTGGTCAGCGCCGTGCCCGAGTCATGGCGTCCCCCGGTGGAATCGTTGACCAAATTGGATGACGCCGTGGCAGCGCACGGCCCCGAAGCGGAAACGTGGTATCAACAAGGGCAGGCCCAAACACGAGCCGTGGTCAACGATTTCGATCAGAAGATCGGCCAGGCTTTGAGCGACGCCGACATCGCCAAGTTGAAGATCGAGCGGCGGCGAATCGTCCACTACGCAGCATTGCCGCTCGAAGAAATCACGCAAGAGATTCTCGCAGGGTTGGATCAGTAATGCGGAGCTGGCCATGAGAGCGTCCGAAGGACGGATAGGCCGCGTCTTCGTCATCCGGCTCGAAGATGGAGACGTGATGCCGGAGTGTGTCGAACGATTCGCCGCGGAACGGGAAATCGCCGTGGCCCACGCGATCATGGTCGGCGGCATTGGCGACGGCCAGGTCGTAGTGGGACCGCGACGCTCGGACCAGATGCCGCCCGAGCCGATGCTGCTGCCCGTCGACGGAGCGCACGAAGTTGTCGGCGTGGGCGTGTTGGCTCCCGACGCCTCCGGCCAGCCGGTCCTGCACATGCACGCCGCCTTGGGACGCTCCGGCAACACCTTAACCGGTTGCCTGCGGCCGGGGGTGCGCACCTGGTTGGTCGGCGAGGTGATCCTCTACGAGATTGTCGGAGCCCAGGCCAGGCGGCTTCCCGACCCTGCCAGCGGATTCGCCCTGCTGGAGCCGCAGTGAGTCTCCACGCGACGCATGCACGCCGGCACCTCAGGTCACGGCAAGTGCTCGCCGACGGTCTGCAAGTCCCTTTGCCCCAACGGCGGAGTGCGTAGAAACTCGGTAGTCTGTCTCTTTCGGGCGAAGTCGTCGAAGGCCCGCTGCACCTGGTCCTCGTCCAGTTCCAACACGCGGGCGGCCTGGGCGGGATCCACCTTGTGCTCCCAGGCGTACCAAAGCAGGTCCAGGACTTCGAACGGCAGTCGGAAGAAGAACTCCTCCTGCGTGCTGCCGGCGCTGTAGGTGTCGGAGGTCGGCGGCCGCGTGCGGATCGCCTCGGGAATCTCGAGGTGCTCGGCCAACTGGTAGACCTGGGTCTTGTAGAGATGGGCAATCGGCTTGACGTCCATCGCGCTGTCGCCGTACTTGACAAAGAACCCCAGATCCTGCTCGTTCTTGGGTGGCGTTCCGATCACCGCGTAGTTGTGCACTTCGGCATGGTAGTAGAGCATGGCCGCCCGGCATCGCTGCTTGAAGTTCGACGCAGCCACGATTTGGCGAAACTGGGCCGGGCGAAGCCGCTTCTTCTTCTCCTCGCCTTCGGGACTGACGATCGTCACGCTGAAAAAGTTCAGCGTTCCGCTTTCCAGCAAGTCCGGCGGCAGGGTGATTTTGAGCTTGTAGGTGCTGTCGTACTCTGGAAAGACCGACCGCACGGCTTCGTCGCGACGCCGGTAGCAGCCGAAACCGAGCAGCGGCCCGGTCACGTCTTCGACACTCGGCGTCACGCCGAACTGCCGGCAAACCTGTCGCCCCAGCAGGGCGCTTTCCGGACTGGACTCCATCTCGGGCAACAACAGCACCGTGAGGCGATCCGGCCCCAGGGCCCGCACGGCCAAGGCCAGCACGACGGCCGAATCGATGCCCCCGCTGACGCCCAGCACGCCGCCGTCTCGTTTGAGCACTTTGAGGACGTCGTGATGAAGCTGCTCGACGATGCGACTGGTTTCGGCCTCCAGATCGAGTTTCAGGACGGTGCGGTGAAATGGGGTCATTTGTGGTTCCTCACGCGTGGATGGAAAGCAACGACGGACAATCACGTGCGACTGCCCGACTCCAGGGACTGCGCGCCAACGGACGCTCCGGGCCCACTCTGATTCCTGGCCACGGTTTTCACGTTGTCGCAGTCGTTCAAAGGCGCGGCGGCACGATAGTCGGCCACAAAACGCTGGTGGACGATTTGCGTGGACAGAACGCCTGCCAGGGCCATGTCGTCCGTCTCGCTGAGCGTTCCGAAACGCTGGATCTTCTTGGTCAACATCGCCACTGCCCGGGGGTTGAAGCACCCGGCGGCTTCCAGGGCGTCCGGCCGCAGGACTTCGGCGACCCACGGAAGCGGTCGGCCGTCGCAGAAGAAACTGGCGTGGATCGGGGCACGGTACGGTCGCTTCGGGCGGCGCCAGACGACCTCGGGCAACAGGTCCTGCACGGCCTTTTTCAGGAGGTGCTTCTCATTCAACCCACAGAGCTTCAGCCGCGGCGCCATCAAGCTGCAAAACTCGATCACCCGGTGGTCCAGAAACGGAAATCGCCCTTCCACCGAATGCGCCATCCCCACGCGATCTCCCTGCGACGAGAGCAGGTACTCCGAAAGGAAGATCGTGGCTTCCAGGTACTGGGCTCGGGCCAAGGGGCTCCAGCGACTGAAACCCTCGGGCAGTGCCAGTTCGATCTGTTCTTCGGTCGCCGGCCCGTCGCAACAGGCAGCTTCGCGCCGGGCGGTTTCCACGGCCCGGCGCAGCGATTCCGAAAACAGACGCTGGGTTCGGCGGGCGTTGCGCCAACGAACGTCGTGCGAGTAGGTCGGGCTGGACGTGTCGCTGAGGCGCTGGCCGAAGAACTTCTGCCAATAGGCGCTGTTGCCGCCGGGCAGATCGCCCACGTAGGGATAGAGCTTCTGCAAGAGTGCCGGTCGGCCGGTCGACTGGGGCTGGCGGGCCCAGAATCGCCGGACCTTGCCTTCCTTGAAGATGTTATATCCGGCCAGAAACTCATCGGCCCCCTCGCCGGTCAGCACCACCTTGAAGCGGTGCTTCCGCACGAGCTCCGAGAGCAAATAGAGTGGCGCCGGCGATGCCCGCATGATCGGCGTCTCCGTGTGCCAGATCATCTCGGGGAAGACACGACCGATGTCGGCATGGGAGCAAGTGATCAGATGGTGCCGAGTTCCCAGGTGTCGGGCCATCTGCCGCTGGAAGTCGCTCTCGTCGAAGGCCGCGTCGGTGAAGGCGATCGAGAAGGTCTCCAGGCGATTGCCCGTGTAGTGGTGGATCAACGCCGTGATCGTCGAGGAGTCTAAGCCGCCGCTGAGATAGGCACCGACGGGAACGTCGGCTCGCAGTCGGAATCGCGTCGCGTCGACCAGCAACTCGCGGAATTGGCCGGCGGCCTCCTCGACGTTGCGAACGGGTTCGCTGCCGGCATCGGGAAACGTGAGCTGCCAGTAGCGCTTCACGTGGACGTCGCCAGACGGCTTGGCCAGCAGCCAATGTCCCGGCGGCAGTGTCTGGACTCCGCGAAACGCCGTGCGCGGCGAGAGGGGGCTCCAATGCGTGAAGATCTGGTCCAGGGCGACCGGGTCGAACTCGACCGAAACCTGCGGATGGGCGAGAATCGCTTTGATCTCCGAAGCGAAGACAAGGGTGCCGGCTCGCTGTGTGTAATACAGCGGGCGGATTCCCACGCGATCGCGGGCAAGGAACAGATCTTCGGTCCGCTGGTCCCAGACGGCGAAGGCAAACTGGCCGTTCAGCCGGTTCAGGCAATCGGGGCCGTATTGCTCGTAGAGGTGCAACAGAACTTCCGTATCCGAGTTGGTCGCGAAGCGATGCCCCTGGGCCTG
Organism: Pirellulales bacterium; assembly: GCA_016935315.1. Classification (GTDB taxonomy): domain Bacteria; phylum Planctomycetota; class Planctomycetia; order Pirellulales; family Thermoguttaceae; genus JAFGRD01. The sequence goes on along the minus strand of JAFGRD010000022.1, from coordinate 56,437 downwards.
CAACTCCTCGCGGAGTTCCAGATAGTTGTAGATTTCTCCGTTGAAGACGATCCAGCGGGTCCCGTCCTCGTTGCCGATCGGCTGTTGCCCGCCGCCAAGGTCGATGATGCTCAGCCGCGCGTTGCCCAGGCCAAGCGTGCAGCCGTCGCCGCGGTACGTATAGACGCCGAACTCGTCCGGACCCCGATGCCGGACGGCGGCCAGCATCCGCCGGACGAGCGTCTCGTCGATCGACGCGTCCTCCCGGCGATTCAACGCTCCAACGATACCACACATCCTCTTGCCGTCCTTCCGGTCTGATCCGGCCTGGCAGCCCTCTCCCAGAAGTCAAGTCAGACCCACCGAGGGGCTGCAGAAGCGGCCGAACGCCCGTTACGCGAGCGCCGTCTTGCGGATCTTTCCGCTGGTGGTCTTCGGGAGCGACACGACGAACTCGACGTATTTCGGGACCATGAAATCTTCCAGATTCTCGCGGCAGTGGCGCCACACGTGTTTCTCCGTCAGCTCGCCGTTACCGGTGACGATCAGAGCCTTGATGGCCTGGCCGAGGATCGCGTCGGGCACCCCGATCACGGCGGCTTCAACGACGCCCGGCAAGGCGTAAAGCACGTTTTCCACTTCCTTCGGCGCGACCTTTTCGCCACGGCTCTTGATGATGTCGTCTTTGCGTCCGACGAAGTAGAAGTAGCCTGCTTCGTCCATGCGGAGAAGATCGCCGCTGTAGCACACCCGCTCACCGGGGATTGGCCCGGGCCGATAGCGCTCGGCGGTTGCCTCGGGGTTTTCCCAATAGCCGCGCATGACGTGTCCGCCACGGATGACCAGCTCGCCCACCTCGTTCGGTCCCAGACGATTGTCGTTTTCGTCGACCAGCCAGACCTCGGTGCCGGGAATGGCGATGCCCACGGAGCCCGGGCGCGCATCCAACTGATCGGGCGGCAGGTAAAGCGTCCGTTTCGTTTCCGTCAGGCCGTACATCGAGTAGACGGTGGCCGAGGGAAACAGACCTCGGAGTTGCTGAATATGGCTGGGCGGCAACGCGGCCGCCGTGTTGGTAATATACCGCAATCGACTCAGGTCGTAGCTGCTGAGATCCATTTGCAGCAGGATGGCAAAGATCGTGGGCACACCCGGAAAGCCGGTCACCCGCTCCGTTTCCATCTGCTGGAGGAACTGGGCCGGATAGGCGAACGACCGCTCCAGCACCAACGTGCCGCCGAACTGGAACGTCATCAGCAGTTGATACAAACCGTAGTCGAACGAAAGCGGCAACGCACAAATGACGATGTCGTCCGGTTGGTTCTTGAGATAGCTGATGATCGATGACGCCGCGAACACGACGTTGCAGTGTGCCGACATCACGCCTTTGGGGTCGCCGCTGCTACCCGACGTGTAGATCAGGCAGGCCAGGTCCTGGTCGATGCATCGCCGGTCCGGTCGAGATGTCGAGTATTCCTCCAGGATTGCGTCGAAGGCAACCAACTCGGCATGGTCTCCTGCCGCCTCGGTCGACGTGCGGCCGCTGAGCACGGCGAACTCCAGCGAAGGGAGGTCTCGGATCATCTCCAGGGCGAGATCTGCCTGTCGAGCGCCGGTTACCATCGCCGTGGCCCGGCAGTTGCCGATCACGTGGGCCAGCTTATCCGCCTTCGTCGTGCTGTTGACGACGACAAACACGCCGTCCGCCTTGAGCGTGGCAAAGATGGCCACCACCAACTCGATGGTGTTGGGCAAATACAACGCCACCCGATCGCCTCGCGCTACGCCGTGGTCTCGCAGCGCATTGGCCAACTGGTTGGCCATCGTGTCGATCTGGGCGTAGGTCAGGCGTCGACCATCGCAGACCAGCGCGATCTTGTCCGGCGTGCGCTGGGCGCTTTGCTGTAAGGAATCGTGAACCAGTCGCATCGTGGAGACTCCGGCGCCGTGAGATGGCGGTCACTTCAGGTTGCCGGGCATCCCGTCTTGCTTCCCACAAAAGACGCGATCCGATTGACCGAATCGAAGTTGTCCGGCACGATTTCCTCGTCGGCCACCTCGAGTCCGAACGTTTCCTCAACGAACTGGATCAACTCCAGCACGCCGGTCGAATCGACGACGCCCTCTTCCAGCAGCGAGGCGTTGTCGTCCAGGTGGAAGCCGTCGTCGCTGAGCAAGAAGTTCTCTGCCAGGAAGTCACGAATCTGTTGGTGGGGGACCATGATTGAGTTCTCTCCCGATGCACGGTACACGGCGCCCCGCACCCCCCCTCGCGGGCGGGAAGTTGGGCGGCATTAGACAAATATAGCATACAGGTGGCGATGTGCGGAGTATCCCGCAGGACAATATTCGTGCGTAACGAGAGTCCGCTATTCCCTGCAACAGCCGTCCGCGACCGATGGCTCTTCGACAGAGCAGCCGTTATGGCTCGGCGGATGCCGGCGCCGGCGCTGCTTTCGGTGATTCCGGACTGTTCTGTGGGAGGTTTGAAGGCGTAGCGGGGCCAGCAGGGGCTGTGTGGCTGGCCGGTATCACACCGCTTGATGACGCCGATTCGGACGCCGAGGCCGAACTTCGACCTTCCGCAGAGGGTGCCTCTTTCTTCTTGGCAATCAGTCCCTGTTCGAGAAGCTGCTTTTCCGGTTCCGTGAAATACGCTTCGTCGGCAACCGATACCAGCCCGAGTCTGTTACGCTTTTCGCCAGGCGAAATCAGGGGAATCTCGATCTTCTTACCGACGAATTTCATGCCGTCGTAGATCGTGCCGCTCTCGAACGGCCCTGCCCCGAGAACAAATACGTTCTTCGCCCTGCTTTCCACCGACGCACCTCCCGATTGCCACACCGGACGACCCGTCTTGCGGTTATAGGCAAACAGGGCAATCTTGGCCACGGCCCGCTGTTCCGTCTTGGTGGCCAGGGGCATCTCCGGAATGCTGGCGGGCACGCCGCTGATGGGCAGCATCCCGGTGATCTGGGTCTGCGGCATTCCGAATAGCACGTCACGGCGGTCGGTGCCGACTGCCCCGGCACGGACCTCGACCACGTAATCCGCCTCGGTGCGCGCGTCTTTCAGGATGCAACCGGAGGCCAGCATGTGCTGTCTGAGCACGCTGATCAAGTACGTTGAATCGGTGACTCCCGATAACGGTGAGGAATCGAGGTAGACGGTCTTCCCTGCGACCGCTCGGAAGTCGAGCCGGCTGACCGCGCGATCCATCGCATCGGAGATCAGCAATTGCTCGGTCGCGGTCCGCCGGGTGTCTGTCCATTTCGTGGTTCCGCAGCCGGCAAGCACCGAGCAACAGACAAGAAGTGTGGGCAGAGAGAATCGCATTTTGCAGTTCAGGATTCGTCGCTTCCGTTGTTGCATGCGTCGAACAGGATCGGGCCTTGTCAACCACATATCGGCACCCGATTGCCTGAAAAGCCAGAAAAGATCGAATCCGGCCCACCATTGCAGAGCTGCCCCCGCGCCCCCGGAAAACTGGGGGAGATTCGTTTGAAACCACCGCCGAGAAAAGATCGTGCAGATGGCTTGCCTGGGCGAGCCACGGACTTCGCAGAAGCTACGCTCCGTGGCTGTTCCAGCTTCGCCGCGTGCCTGACGCTTCCGCGGCCACCCGTCAACGTCCTGTCCGAGGCGGCTGAGAGTCTTGCACCGCGGTCACCGTCTGACGGAACGCTCCCAACTGCCGTTCCTGTTCGTCGCTGAAATGGCCCAGCCGATGGGCGTAGGTGTCCATCCAGGTCGCCAGTCGGTCGAAATCGTCGGTGCTCAGCCGAACGCCTTCATGACCTTGCCCTTCGGTCAGCAGCCCCAGTAGCTTGCTCTGCCGGGCCGGCATCCGGCCGACGATCGAGCGGTCGCGTTCGAAGGCCAAGTCGTGCAGGTCGTTGTTGCCGAACGACAGAAGACTCTCGTACGACCTGGCCGCCGTAAGGTCCAGCGGATGGGCGCGCTCGTCGCGGCTGGTCGGGCTGTGGCACCGCGTGCAGTGGTGATCCAGCACGGGCTGCACCAACTCGTCGAACCGCAACGGCCACGAACCCGTCGGGCCTGGGGTCAGCCGCGAAGGCTCGCGAGCGGCCGCCTGCGGCAGGCGGCTCGGCAGCGGCGCCCCGTCGCGGTGCTCGTGGCAGCCGACACAGCCGAGCGTCTGATTCGGCTGCACGTACGTCAGCGAACGCATCGTCTGCACGGCCAGGCCGTCGCGGTCGATCGCCTGGAAGAAGACCGACACGCCGCTGGGCGCGCGGAAATAGGCCGACCCGTCCTGCTCGACCGGCACCGTGCCCAAAACGAATTTGCCCGGGTCTTCGGCGGAAACACCCAGCACCGGCGAATTCATCTGCGGCTGCACCTTCGGCGGCACGCCGATGATCCGCAGCCGGGCAATCGCTCCCCGCGCCACGTCGCCCAGGCCCTCGTAGACGTCTTGCAGCAGGAAGCGACCCTCCTGCGGACCGTCCCACTCGGCCACCTCGGGCAACACGGGCGGCCGGCGCCGGGGGCGCACGGGAATCGGATTCATCGCCGAAATGTTCGCGTCGCGATAGAGCGGCTCGAGGTTGCCGAAGGCGTCGTACAGGTAGATGCCCATCGAGTTGGGCGGGTTCCGCGGATCGTCGATTGCGAACCGGCTGTGGCCCGGCAGCCGCCGGTCGCTGAACGCCACCAGAAAGTACTCCTCGGAAAGCGGCCAGGGATTGGCGTAGTAGATATCGGCCCAGGCCTCGGTTTCCGGGAAGGGCACCTCGGGCGTCAGCCGCGTCAGCGGCCGCTCGAACTCCGTGCCGCGAGTGCGGTCCAACAGCGCCAGCGATCCGCCCGTATTCGAGTGGTGGGCACTGGCCGTGAAGACCAGCTTCTGCGAATTGGGGATCGACCGGGCCTCGAAAACACACTGCGGAGCCTTGGTGTAATTGCCGTAGACCAACTGCGGGTTGGTGCCGTCGGGATTGGTCGACCAAAGGCTGATGAACGGGCCATTGAAGCGGTCGATGTAGTCCCAGCGGGCATAGAGGATGCGGCCGTCGGCCGCGACCGACGGCGTCCATTCAAAGTTCTCGAACGCCGAGATCGCGTGCAGGTTGCCGCCGTCGCCGTCCATTCGGTGCAGCGTGAAGACGGCCACCGGCCGCGAATTGTCGCCGCCGCAACGGACGTAGCTGTCCGGCTGCGTCGTCCGACAGGTCGCCGCCGCGCTGGCCTTGCCCGCTTGCAGCGCGGTGCCCTTGCGCGTGGAAAGAAACACGATCTGGCCGCTGGGCAGATATCGGCCGTCGAAGTCGTCGTAGTAGCCGCGGGTCAACTGCCGCACGTCCGTGCCGTCGAGGTTCATCTCGAAGAGGTGGTAGAACGCGTCCTCGGGAAGATCTTCTTTCTTCACCTTGTTCGCCACGTGGGCCACGTGGGGATGGAATCTGCAGTAGGCGAACAGCACTTTTTTTCCGTCGTAGGAAAGGTCGGGACGCAGGAACGTGCCGTCGGGCCAGCCTTCGGTAAGGCTGCGGACCTTCGGCGAGTCGCCCCGAAAACCCTCCAGCAGGCAGATGCTCCCGCCGGGCCGCGACCACCAGCCGTAGAACTGGTCGGACATGTGCGGGAACATGGGCGGCGCCCGTTTCACGAACAGGATCGTCTCGAAATCCAGCAGCGGGTTCTTCAGCGCCATTCGCCGCACGGCCCAACGTGCCTGGAAGTACGACTGCCCGGCGGAAGCGGCTGTGGGATTCGCCGCTGCAATCTGCCGCAGGATTTCCATCTCTTCGTCCACGACTGTCCCCAGCCGCCGTAGCGATTCGCCCAGCTTCATTCCCCGCCCGAGCACCTGGCCTGTGGCGTACTCTTTTTCGCTTGGTCGCTGCGGCCCTGCGGCAGTGTCCTGCTCGTGCCGCACCGACCACTGGCTCGAGCTGCTTTGGGCGGCCGGCTTGCGCAAGGCGATATTCTGCTGGCTTCCGGCGGCATAGATCTCGACCTCGTCGAGGTGAAACCAGTTTTTGCCCGGCTGAAGCAGTCGCACGAACCGCGCCTTAGCGCCGCCGAGATCCACGCACAGCGGCATCTTGTCGGTTTGGCCGTAGAAGGTCGTCCCGTCGTGCTGATAGGCCAGCCGGAAACTCGTGCCGTCGTCGGAAAGCAGCACCTGCACTCTGGCGGCCCGCTCGGCCATGCCGCCATCGCAGCGGTTGAACAGCAGCACGCGCTCGAGCGCGGCCGGCTCGCCCAGATCGACCTGCCACCAGGGATCGTTCTCGTTCTCCGTATGGAACCCCCAAGCGCCGTTCTTCACGCCGTCGACGCCGCCGGCCGCGTCCTCTTCCGGCGTGGCTGCCGCTTGGCCTTGCGGCCCCGCCGGCCGCTTCGCGTTGCGGAGTTCGTCCTGGTGCAGCCAGTCGGCCTCGATCTGGGCGGGCGTGAGAGGGACGAAGGAACGCCCCGGCTCGGCGCCGACCGCTTGCATGGAAAGGCAATACACGGCCAGAGATGCCCAGCGCAGCATGATAGGACGAATCCGCATTCAAGTTCTCCCGCGAAACGCATCTGATGGCACGAATCGTGGAACACCTCCCGGCCGCGAAGCTGCCGCTGTAACCCCGCACCGGTTCCCAGTGCACCGACTCCCAGTATACCAGATGCGACACCGGCAGGAGAAGCCGGGAACCACTTCCCGCGAGGGCGGCGGTCCGTGAGGCGATTCCGGCGCCGCGGTTTGCGGTGTGCTGGGGATTTCGGTATCATGGCGGGTTACTGTGCGGAACGTGCACCTTGCCGGCGGCAAGGCCGTGATCCGCGTGACGAACTTGCAGGCGGTTGTCCAAGCAGGGAGAGAAAACCCATGGATCGACTCACATTGCAGTCTGCCGTGTTGCTCATCGCGCCCCTGTTGCCCATGGCAACCGGTAGCCGAGCCATGGCGGCCGAGAACGAGAAGCTGCCCAACTTCGTCATCATGTTCACCGACGACCAGGGCTACCAGGACGTGGGTTGCTTCGGCTCGCCGGATATCGAAACACCCAACCTCGACCGCATGGCCGACGAGGGGATGCGATTCAGCGACTTCTATGCGGCCCAGGCGGTGTGTTCGGCATCGCGGGCGGCGCTGATCACCGGGTGCTACTCAAATCGCGTGGGCATCCTCGGCGCCTTGGGTCCCGCCGCCAGACACGGCATCCACCAGAATGAGCTGACGATTGGCGAACTGGCGAAGCAGCGCGGCTACGCCACTGCCATCTACGGCAAGTGGCATCTGGGCCACCACCCGCAGTTTCTGCCCACCCGCCACGGGTTCGACGACTATTTCGGGCTGCCCTACTCCAACGACATGTGGCCGTTTCACCCCACATCTCGCAGCTTCCCGCCGCTGCCGTTGATCGAGGGCGAGAAGATCATCAACGCGAACGTTACCGCCGAAGATCAGACGCACCTGACCACCTGGTACACGGAGCGGGCGGTGCGGTTCATCGAACAGAACCAACGGCGGCCGTTTCTGCTCTACGTGCCCCACAACATGCCTCACGTGCCGCTGTTTGTCTCCGAGGAATTTCAAGGCAAGTCGAAACGGGGCATCTACGGCGACGTGATCATGGAGATCGACTGGTCGATGGGGCAGATTCTCGGCACGCTTCGGCGGCTCGGACTGGATGAGAACACGCTGGTGATCTTCACCTCGGACAACGGGCCATGGCTTTCCTACGGCGACCACGCCGGCTGTGCGCTGCCGCTGCGCGAGGGTAAGGCGACGATGTTCGACGGTGGCTGTCGCGAGGCGTGCATCATGCGCTGGCCCGCGCGGATTCCCGCCGGCAGCGTCTGCCGCGAAGTGGCCGGGACGATCGACGTGCTGCCAACGATCGCCGAGATTCTCGACGTCGAGTTGCCGGAGGACCGGGTGATCGACGGCCGCAGCATCCTGCCGCTGATGGAAGCCAGGCCGGGTGCCAAGAGCCCGCGCGCGGCCCAATACTTCTACTGGGGCGAGGCCCTGCAGGCGGTCCGCAGCGGCCGGTGGAAGCTGCACTTTCCGCACGCCTATCGCAGCCTGGTCGACCAGCCCGGCACCGGCGGACGCCCCGGTCCCTACGTGCAGAAGACGATCGGCATGGAACTCTTCGACTTGGCCAGCGACGTCGGCGAGAAGACGAACGTGGCCGGGCAACATCCCGACGTTGTTAAGCGACTGGTCGCCTTGGCCGAAAAGGCCCGCGCCGACCTGGGCGATTCGGCCACCAAACGCCCGGGCAAGAACGTCCGCGAGCCGGGACGGCTGCAGCCTTGAGGGGTTTTGGCATCATCGTCCCGGACATTTCGGGGAGTCTCTTCATCCCGTCCTCATCGCGGATGCCCAAGCCCGACCGGGGCACGGTTGGGAACGTTCCGATCTGCGCGCGGTCGCCTACTCGGCGTGCAATCGGCACACTGCGGAAACCCCCCGGCTTTCCTCGATCTCGATCTGGACCTCCGCCGATCGTGTGCCACAGCGAGACGAAAGCACGTCGAGCAATCGTTGGCCGGTCAGCCGCGCCAGGAGTTCGGCCGTCGTATTGGCAATCGGCAATAGGAGACAGTCCTCGCGAGGAAACACCCAGCGGCGCCCGCCGAAGACGACCTCGATTTCTTGGCCGTCGTCGCGCAGTCGCATGGTGGGATGTTCGGCGGGCAAGAGCACCCGGTGGTCCCATTCCTCGACGATCGCGCGGAGCGCGTCGTGAAGTGCGACAAAATCGACCACGTACCGGCTCTCGTTCAACGGGCCGTACACCTCCGCCGCCACGCGGTAGTTGTGTCCGTGTAATCGCTCACACACACCGCCCTGAAACGTGATAAAGTGGGCGGCGCTGAACGCCAGATCATCCTTGGCAATTCGAACGTGAAAGCGTTGCACGTCAGGGATCCGGGGTTTGGGACTTGGGATGGGCGGCCGGGCAGTCTGAGGCCGGGGGCCCGGCGTCTGGATCACCAGCGGGGGGCAGCGGGTGTTTCTTCAAGAACCGCTCGACCAGCGGCACAATCTGCTCATGGGCGTCTTCGACCACGTAGTGGCCGGCCTGCGCCAGGCGGTGAACCTCGGCTTGAGGAAAGAACTGCAGAAAGCGATCGAGAAACGCCGGCGTGAAGCACCAGTCCTTCATTCCCCAAATGAGGCAAATCGGATGCAGGCGGAAGCGGCTCAGCCCCGCTTCGACGTCGTCGAGCGTTTGAAAACTGGGGTGGCTCGCCGAGAGCGGGATGTCAAGGACGAACTGGTGAACGGCCATTCGGTGACGCCAACAATCGTACGGAGCCAACAGCCCGGCGCGAACCGCCGGCGTCATCCGCTCGTGCCGGCAGACCGCCATGCGCAGCGCGCCTCGGGCGAACAGGTTCAACCCTTGTACGGCCAGACGCCCCAATAACGGCGTGCGACAAACACGAATCCGCCACGGGCAGTGTTGCGATCGGAATGCGGCCGTGTTGAGCAACAGAAATCGGGCAAACCGATCGGGTGCGCTGGCTGCCGCCCCCATGCCAATCGCACCACCCCAATCGTGGGCCAGCAACGTGATCTGCCTCAGGTCGAGTTGCCGGATCAGTTGCCCCAGATCGGCAATTCGTTGCTCCAGGCGGTACACATATCGGCCCGCGGTTGGCTTTTCCGAGAGCCCGCAGCCGATGTGATCGGGCACCACCAAACGGAATCGGCCCCGCAGTGCCAGCACCAATTCGCGCCAGTAGAACGACCAGGTCGGGTTGCCGTGGACCAGCAACAACACCTCTCCTTCACCTTCATCGAGGTAGTGGTAGCGCAGGCCGCCGACGGCGATTTCATGCGACTGGAAGGGATACAAGGATCGCCAATGGTCGGGTGCAGACATGCTTGGCGCCATGGCATGGCAGTGCCGGGGATCAAAGAGCCCAGTATAGCCTGGTGGAACGCGTTCAACGAGACCGGGAGCCAGCGGCTTCGGCAGACCGGGAGAACCGCCCAACAGCGGTAACGCCCGCACCCCGGAAGCGCCGCTGGGCGGGGTGGGCCCCCGGTTGACCAAATCCGCCGAATGGCTTACAGTCTTCGGTGTTCTTGTAATCGGGGTCGCGTGATTCCGGGAATTGCCCAGTGCCCTGAATTGTGCGAGTCTGTTCAGAGTTGTGACCGCCAATTCCCCAGACACGAGCCGGGTGAATGAGTATCGACGAAGGTGCAGGCGCCGGGTTTGCCACGATGCGGGGGCGGAACTACCCGGCGATCCGACAGTTTACCGTCTTCCTGGAGAACCGGGTCGGCCAGTTGCTGGAGGTAGTCCGGCGGTTCGAGGGCAGCAAGATACACATTGTGGCCCTATCTATCGTGGATTCGGCGGAGTGCGCGTTCGTGCGATTCCTGCTGAGCCATCCGGAAGAAGGCCGGGAGATTCTGGAGCGAGCCGGCCTGGCGATCATCGAGACTGACCTGATTGGGGTGGAATTGCCCGACGGGCCTCAGCCCTTGCTGGAAATCTGTACGGCCCTGCTGCAAGCCGAGGTGAATATCGTGCAGGCCTATCCGTTGCTGGTTCGTCCCCGCGGGCGCGCGGCCGTGGCTCTGATGGTCGACAACATCGAAATGGGACTGGAAACGCTGGCGGACAAGGGCTTCAGCATGGTTAGCGAGGGGGACCTCCAACAGGAGGAGTAGTGTCGCCGGCGGGCATTTCCGTCCCAGATCGGTTGCTTCTGGATGCGAAGTCCCCGAGTCGCTCCCGCTCGGTTCGGAATGGCCGGCCCTGTAAAGGCCGCCGCTTAAGCTGTCCGCAACGTGAAACAACAGGCCCACTATCGCCTGAGCTAGCGCCCCCCTGCCGGACGGGACTGTCTGGACGCGCGGCTTGCCCGAACACGCGGCGTGCCCGAACACGTGGCTTGCCTGGAAACGAATCCAACATCCTCGGCGGACACGGAGATCCAATCCCCGGGGAGCCCTTCAGTAGGAGGAGAATCGCGGACACGGAATCCTTGACATCAAGGCTCCGTGTGCGAAACTAACAACGGAATGGGGAAAGGGATCTTGCCTCTCGTCTGGTGCGAGCTACCGCATGTCGATTCTGGTCGTTTGTCCCGGTTGCCACAAGCGTTTCAAGGTGAGCGAGAAGTTTGCCGGCAAGTCGGGGACCTGTCCGAGTTGTAAAGGCACGATCAGGGTGCCGACCAAGGAGGAGGAGGTGAAGGTCCATGCCCCGACGGCGTTTGCCGAGGGGGGGCGTGGTAGGTCCGGAGAACTGCTCACCAAGCCGATCGCACGGCGGCAGATCAGGCTCCATCCGGTCGCGACCGTGGCCGTAGCCGGCGGGGTGTTGACCGTGCTGCTGGTCGCTTGGGCGGCCGGCGGAGTGCTGCAGAGCAACCTCGCCGTCCGCGCCGTGGGGCTGCTGCTGGTCTCGCTGCCCCTGGTGCTGGCCGCCTACACGTTTCTCCGCGACGAGGACTTGGAGCCGTACCGCGGCAGATCCTTGTGCGTGCGAGCAGCCATTTGCTCGGCGGCCTATGTAGCGTTGTGGGCCGTCTACGGCTATCTGGCCGGCACGGTGATTACGGGCGAGCTTTGGGAATGGCTGTTCGTCGTACCCCCGTTTCTGGTTGCGGGCGCTCTAATTGCGCTGGCCTGTTTGGACCTCGATTTCGGCAGCGGCTTCTTCCACTACGGGTTCTACCTGTTGGCGACGGTGCTGCTTCGGTGGATCGCCGGCATGGGTTGGATCTGGGAGGCGACCGGCGCGGCGCCCTGATCGCAGCGATCCGCGTAGACGGTTGCCTGCGGCGCCGATGCAGGGGACGGTTGGAGTGTAGGAGGCTGCCCAACCATTGGCGGCAGTGTCAGGCGATGAACGCCATCCGCGACATTCCGGAATTAGCCGCCTTGGACGCCCGGCGAGGGCTCGTGCGGATTCCGCCCGAGACCGATGTGCCGCTGACGGATCGGGTGCGTCAGGTGATCGACACGGCCGAATTCCGCCGGTTGGCCCGGATCAGCCAGTTGGGGCTGGTGTCGCTGGTTTATCCGGCGGCGAACCACACCCGGTTCGAGCACTGCCTGGGCGTCTACCGCCTGGCCCTGCTGTACCTGAGGCAACTGGCCGGCGACGCGCGTTTTGCCGAGACGGTCCACGCCCGAGACGCCGAAGTGTTCATCGTGGCCGCGTTGTTGCACGACTTGGGCCATTGGCCTTTCTGTCACCCGATCGAAGACATCCATCTGCCGAGTGTGCCCAGCCACGAGCTGTTCGCCAACAGCTTCTTGCTCGAAGGCGAGTTGGCCGACGTGCTGCGGCACGATTGGGGGATCCAGCCGCGCGAGGTCGTGGCGATGCTCAGCGAGAAGCCCCGCACGGCGGCCTCGCGGCTGCTGACCAGTATGCTCTCCGGGCCGATCGACATCGACAAGATGGACTACCTGTTTCGCGACAGCCTTCACGCGGGGGTCCCCTACGGGCGGCATTTCGATCAGCAACGGCTGCTGGGAAGCCTCTGCCTGAACCGGGCGGGCGACGGACTGGCCATCACCGATAAGGGAAAGACCGCGGCCGAGCTGATGGTCTTTGCTCGCTACGTGATGTTCAGCGAAGTCTACTGGCATCACGGTGTCCGGGCAGCCACGGCGATGCTGCAGCGGGCCTTCTTCTTGTTGCACAACGCGCTCGACCTGGACCAGCTTTTCCGCATGAACGAGCAGGCCATGGCTGCCGAACTGCAGCAGGCCGCCGGCGACGGACCGGCCGGCGAGTTGCTCCAGGGGCTGTTCGGGCCGACCCGGCAGCTCTACAAGCGCCTGGCCCAATACAGTTTTCTCGAACAACGCGATCTCTACCAGCGGCTTGCCCGGCGGCCGTACCCCTGGCTGGCGGCCTGCGCGGAGCAGTTTGCCGCCGTGGCCAGCGAATCGCTGGGTCAGGTCGTCGCCCCACACGAGATCCTGTTCGACGCCCCGCCGGTGACCCGCGAAGTCGAGTTCGAGGTGGAAGTCTTCTATGCCAAGGAAGGCCACTACCGCAGTCTGGGCGAGGTTTCGCCGGTAGTCTGGACGCTGGCCAAAGAGCAGTTCGACGACTACGTCAAGCGGGTGCGGATCTTTGCCCACCCACGCGTGGTGGTGCAGTTGCGACAGGCGGAGGGCTTCTCCCGAATCCTCACGAGAGCGATCGACCGCATGGACGGATAGTCCTATGGACGTTCGCACCGTCCATGCGCGAGGACGGCCAACGGGAGCCCGATTCTCCCGGCCTTCCGTCGCTCGGCCTTGATCATCCGCAATGCAGACATCAATAGGCCTGCTCCCGAATCGTCATCTTTGCCCGGACCGCGTCGGCGACGTTTCGCGGCAGAAAGCGGCAGAGCTCCTCTTCGCCGGCCACCGGGGCGATTTGCTTGATGAGGGAACTGGAGACGTGAGCCAGTTCGCCGTCGGCGATCATGAACAGGGTCTCGACCTCTGGGGCCAAACGGCGGTTGGCCATCATCATGGTCAGCTCCGCCGGGATGTCGGTGATCGGTCGCACACCGCGAACCATGATCCGTGCACCGCATTCCTTGACGAACTGGACCGCCAAACCGTGGAACGTGCGGATTTCGATGTTCTCCAAATGGGCCGTTGCCGTGCGAACGAATTCGGCCCGCTCTTCCGGCTCGAACATCGTTTGCTTCTCGATGTTGATCCCAATGCCCACAATCAAGTGATCGAACAACCGGCTGACCCGCTCCATGACGTTGAGATGTCCGAGCGTGATCGGGTCAAACGAGCCCGGGTAAACGGCGATTCGTGGAGAGGTCGTATCCATCGGCGAGGATCTCTCTTGCGAGGTTCGACACGGCGGCCAGACAAGCACCCTTCCCGAGACATTTCCCCTTGGCCCCGCTTGTGGGAAGAAGGGCCGGGAGTGAGGGCTTGTCGGATGGGCTCCAAATACGATCCCACTGTACTCGCTTCTCGCCTCGCCAGCAACCGGCCGCCCTGCGGAGGCCAACTCTCGGAGCCGCTCGACGCGATCATTCCAGGCCGTATAATGAGTATCTCCATGGCAAGCGGCATCTTCGGCCCGATGCACCGGGGCATTCCTGGCAGGCCCGGTGATGGGGGCGACTGTCGCATGGTCGAAATAGGCCCAGCGCCGAGCGACCGGCATTTCTCGGCGGAATCGCTCCCAATCCACGGCCGAAGGCTCCGGACCCTGTGCTGATTCGGTCCGTGGCTGCCGTCCAACGGTTTTCGCCCTGCCATGCGGCCAAGAACCCGATCGCTCGGGCGACGGTGGTGAATGGGTTCCAGGTGAACTATAATAGGAAGATTGGGAAAAGACAGTTGACTCTCGGACTGCCGCACTAGGATGCCTCGATGCCCAAAGCCCTCTGTATTATTGGCGCTGTCATCGCAGTCCTGCTGTTGCTCGTCTATGGGCTTGATCTGGCAATGGGTTTTCCGTTCAACGGCGCCAATGCCACGATGGACATTGGGATGGTAGTCTGCTCGGCTATTCTTGGATACCTCAGTTGGGCGACGTATCGGGAACAGGCCTGATTTGCTCGATCGCCACGGGGTTCGCTCTTCGGCTGGGCGATTTCGGCGCTGTGACGTGAGTTGCAGTGCAAGCCGCTGTCAGCCCCGCGCCATCATCGCGTCGACAAGCCCGTCGGTTGTGTACTCCGTCGCTTCGATCGCCGGCTCAAGGCCCAACTCCTTCAGCGCAGCGGACGTGATCGGGCTGATGCTGGCCAACCTCGTTTTCTGCAAGCCCTCGCCGAACAGGGCGACCAGCGATCGGGCGATCGCCGAACTGGTCACGGTCGTCCAGTCCAATTGCCCCGCCGCCATGGCAGCAGACACTTCCGGCCGGGGCTTCTGCTCATCCACACTTCGATAGGCGACGATCTGGTCCACCTCGCCGCCGGCTGCCGCCAACTGCTCCGCAAGCAATTCGCGGCCTCGGCTGGCCCGCACCAACAGGAATCTCCTGGTGCGCGCATCACCGGCCAGCGCTTCGGCCAGGGCCTCGGCGCAGTATTGCCGGGGGACAAGATCCGCTCGGAGGTGATACCGACGAAGCTCGTCGGCGGTGGCCGGGCCAATCACCGCGAGTTTCGATGCGGCCAACTGCCGCAGGTCGCCGCCGAGGCAGAGCAGGCGATTCAGCAGATAGCGGACGCCGTTGACGCTGGAGAAGACCAGCCAATCGTAGTGGTTGAGGCGTCCCAGTGCGGCGTCGACCGGCGCCCAATCGGCCGGCTCGCCAATTCGGATTGCCGGCTGCACCAACACTTCGGCGCCCAATTCCTCCAGCCGCCGCTGCATTCCGGCCACTTGTTCCCGGGGTCGCGTCAGCAGAATCGTTTTCCCAGAAAGCGGCCGGCCGGTGAACCACGATACGTCGCGCGCCAGCCCGACAACCTCGCCCACCACAATCACCATGGGAGGACGCGCCCCCCGTTGGGCCACAACATCGGCCACGGTCGCCAGCGTACAGCGGATTGTCTCCTGGTCGGGCCACGTACACCGCCGGACGATGGCCACGGGTGTCTGCGGCGGCTTTCCCCCTTCGATCAACGCCTGGCTCCATACCTCGGCCGAGGATTCGCCCATGTAGAAGACCAGTGTGCCGGGAAACCCCGCCAGGGCCCGGTAGTCGAGCGGCGCCCCCAACTTGTCGCGTTGCTCGCGGCCGGTCACCAGGGCAACGGACGACGCGTGTTGGCCGTGGGTGATGGGGATTTCCGCATACGCGGAGGCGGCCGTCGCGGCGGTGACTCCCGGCACAATCTCGAACGGGATACCGGCCGCCGCCAGGGCTTCCGTTTCTTCAGCCGTATGGCCGAAGACCTCCGGGTCTCCCCCCTTGAGGTACACAACGGTCTGCCCATTTCGGGCCGCTTCGATCACCAAGGCGCTGCCTTGCTCCGTCGGCGCCCGCTCAAGAGTCCCGTCACTGTTGCGGTGGGCCAGGCAGGTTGCCCGGGCAGACGGGGGCCGGCTTTCCACAATGGCCGGATTCACTAGGCCGTCGTAGACTACCAGATCGGCCCGCCCAAGGCATTCCGCTGCCCGTAGCGTCATCAGTTCGGGGTCTCCGGGCCCGGCCCCGACCAGGTAGACCTTTCCAATTCGGCCGCTTGGACGATGACTCATCGATGTCACGATCGTTGGTGTGGTGGGTCGGTTGCTGCTATACTATTGTTGTTTGTATTGTGAATGATCCAGGCCGACCAACGGGAGGCCGCACAAGTCGGGCTTTCGTTGGTCGCCCTCGCGCATTGAGTGTGCAAGCGTCAATAGACAGGTTCGGCGCCTCGCTCCGTGAGCGTTCCCTGAATGCGGCTGCGTGATCCCGGGGATCGCCCGGCGCGATCTCCACACGGCATTCTTAGCAGGCGTTGTGTCGGAAAGTCAACCTGCTAGAATAATATAGTGGTTGTGTGGGCAACAGAGGGGGTAGATCGGGCCATCCCCGGGAAGCCGATTACCGAATTTCTCGCCGAGTTCGATCTGGTCAAGCATGGAATCTGACGTCAACGGAACCTCCGAGCCAACTCAGGCCTCCAACCGGGAGCCCATTACACCGGCGAAGCGCAAACGCTTGCAGCAGATCTTCTCGCATGCCAGCAAGCAGATGGCTCAGGAGAACTACGACTACGCCACCGAGTTGTTCTCGCAATGCGTGATCGGCGACCCCGCCAATCTAATCTACGCCCAGAGCTATGTCGGCAACCTCCGAAGGAAGTACAACAACAACCGCACGGGCAGCAAGCTCGCCCAGTTCAAGGAACGCGGGGCTCGCGGCGCGTTGAAAAAGGCGTCGGGCCAGGGCCAGTGGGACGACGTGATCAAGCACGGGTTGAAGGTCTTGACGGTCAATCCCTGGGACGTTCCCGCACTGACCTCCATGGCCACCGCTGCCGAAGAGTCGGGCGACGAAGAGTGCGAGCTGTTCTACTTGAAGTGTGCGTTGGAGGCCAATTCCAAGGACCCCGACGTTAACCGCCAGTGTGCGAAGGCGCTGGCCGCCCGTCGGGAGTATGACCAGGCGATTGCCTGCTGGCACCGGGTGGAGCAGGCCCGCCCGGGCGACGTCGAGGCTCAACGCGCCATCGCTTCCCTGGCGGTGGAAAAGACGATCTTTCGCGGCGGCTACGATGACGACGACGAGCAGAGGAAGCTCAAGAGCGGCCGCAAGGATCAGCCGCAGCAACCGGTTCGACGCGAGCTGACGCCCGAGGAGAAGCTCGAACAGCGAATTGCCCAGAACCCGAAGGACATGGACGCCTATCACGAGCTGGCCCAACTCCACTTCCAAAACGAGGACTACAAGGCGGCTGAAGAGCTCTATGAGCGGGCGTATCGGGCGTCCGACGAGGACCCCGATATTCGCGAACGTTGGGAGGACGCCCAACTACGCCGGATGAGACAGCAGATCGCTCTGGCCACCGACGACGAAACAAGAAAGAAGCTCCGCTCCGAACTCATCCAGAAGGAACTCGTGTTCTACCAGAACTGTTGCGAGCGGTATCCCAACAACCTGGCCTTCAAGTACGATCTGGGGTTGCGGTACCAGCTTAGCGGGCAATACAACGAGGCCATCAAGCAATTCCAGGTTGCCCGCAACGACCCCCGCCGCAAGGGGTTGTGTATGCTCTCCCTGGGGAAGTGTTTCGAGAAGATCAAGCAATTCAAGCTGGCCACCACCCACTACGACGCGTCCATCGCCGAGATTCCGGACCGGGACACGATCAACAGAAAAGACGCCTTGTACCGCGCAGGAAGGCTGGCGATCGCCCTGAAGGACCTCGATGCGGCCGAGAAGCACCTGACTAGGCTGGCCGAGATGGATTTTGGCTACCGAGACGTCTCAGAGCTACTGGACAAGATCGCCACACTGCGCGATAATGCGTAGCTTGCAATGTTGGCAGGCCGGGCCGCCTTGTGCGGCCCGACTTCCAGAGCGGACAAGATAGGCCCATAGCCACCGAATACTATGCCCAGTACCAGAAGTGCCAAGAAGCGACTCCGACAGAATGTAGCCAATCGGCTGCGAAACCGTTCGGTCAAGCGGGCCGTTCGCACCCAGTGCCGCAAGGTCCGCGAGGCCGTCAAGGCCGGTGACGTCGAACTGGCGGAAACCGAGTTCCGGCTGGCTACCAAGAAGCTCGATCGGGCCGGGGTCCGAAACATCATCCACCGAAACGCCACCGCCCGCACCAAGTCGCGCTTGTCGGCAAAGATCCGGGCCCTGAAGCAGGGCTGAGCAGCCCAACTTGTCTTCCTGACGGCCCGTTTCAGAACTCCACGTCGTCAGCCGCGAAAACCGGCCCTTCGACGCAAGTCCGCCGGTAATCCCACTGGCCCGATGCGTCGCGGATCTTCGCCACGCAACTGAAGCAGATCCCGATGCCGCAAGCCATCGGCGTCTCCAGCGACACCTGGCACGGCAGCCCCAGCCGGTGGGCGATCTTGGCCGTCGTTTCCATCATCGCCTCGGGACCGCAGCAAACGATCCGGCACGCGGCCGGAGACTCCTCGACGACCGGACCGATCAGATCGGTGACCAGCCCGTGGTGCCCTTGCGAACCGTCGTCCGTGCTCAGACGGACCTGGACACCGCACGTTCGGAAGTCCTCCACGCCTGCAAGATACCCCCGGTTGCGGCCCCCGTAGCACAGAGTCACCGCCTCTGCCCGGGGCACACGACGCGGTGGATCGCCAAAGGTCTTCAAGCCGAGGTATTCTTGCGCCAACGTCAGAAACGGTGTCTGGCCGATGCCGCCGGCGACCATCACCAAGTGCGACGTCTCGGTAGGGGGGAACCCGTTGCCCAACGGCCCCCAGACGTCCAGCGGTGTCGGTGGCGGCAACGCGGCCAGCCGCCGGGTCATCTTACCGACGACCAGATACACGACATCCAGCAACGCGGGTTGGCCGTCCGAGTCGCAGATCACGTCGTATAGCGCCAGGGGCCGGCCCAACAGCGGGTCGTTCGTCCCGGCCAGCCGCAGCATGAGAAACTGGCCGGGAACGATTCGCCGTGCAATTTCCGGACAGGCGAAGCGGAGCCGAAAGGTGTCGCGGGCGATCCGCACGTTCTGCTCGATTGCTACCGTTCCCTGCCAGGCATGATCGGCGTAGCAGGTGCAGCGGGGGTCTTCGGTCATTTCTTCCTCCGCTTTTTCCGGGGCGACACCTCCGGCCGACCCGTAGCACGAGCCGCATGCCGCAGGGCCTCGACCTCTTTCCGCGTCAACTGGCGGAATTCGCCCGGGGGCAGCTTGCCCAGCCGCACGGGCCCCACGGCTATCCGCACCAATCGCTGCACCTTATGCCCAACCTTGGCCAACACGCGGCGGATTTCCCGGTTCTGCCCCTCTCGGAGCACCATCTCCAACACGGTGCTTTCCTTGCGATGAGACTTCACATGGATCTCTTCGACCCGGGCGGTGCCTTCCGCCAGGCGAACGCCGCGGCGAAGCTGGGCCAGTGTCGCGTGCTCAGGCCTGCCGGCGACCTGCACTCGATACGTCTTGGTAACACCGTAGCGGGGATGTGTGAGCCGATCGGCCAAATCGCCGTCGTTGGTGACCAGGATCAGCCCCTCGCTGGTCAGATCGAGCCGCCCAACCGGAAACAGCCGCGCGCCGCCGGAGGGCACCAGATCAATTACCCGAGGCCGCCCCGCCGGGTCGCGATTGGTCGAGACGACCCCGGTAGGCTTGTTCAACGCGTAGTACAACTGCTTCGATTTCGGCAGTGGCACGCCGTCGAGCCGGATCTCCTGTCGGGTCGGGTCCACTCGCGTGCCCAACACCGTGACCATCTGGCGGTCAACCTCCACCCGGCCCGCGGTGATCAACTCCTCGCACTCCCGGCGACTGCCGATCCCGGCCGCTGCCAGGACCTTCTGTAACCGTTCGCCCGAGTTGGACGGTGAGGCGGTTTTCGAGGGTCGCGCGGGAGGCCGCCTTTTTCGGTCTTTTTTGGGGGGCATTTTCGCTACGAGATGGGCAGGCACGCTTCGGAAGGGGCCCAGACACGAATGATACCGAAAACGTCCGCGGTTCGACAGGCTCAGGGAAGCCGCCAATGGCTCGAGAGCCACCATCGGGAGCGCAGTACCTCGGCCGCGGGTTTCTCGTACTCCATCGGACGAGCTCCGACGACCGGCGGACCGGGCTCGTTCTCCGGATACGGGTCAAACCGCTGGGCCCGACTCTGCTGGTAGGCAGCCGGTCCAGGGTTCCCAAAGCTCGGTGGCGTCAGGCTTCGGCACCCCGCCAGACCTCCGACAAGCCCCCCCAAACCACCGGCAAGCAACACCAGGCGTAATCGATTCCAAGCCGTGATCATCCGAGGACTCCTTGCCACACTACAGCCGGCGCTACCGGAAACGCCCCATTCGCCACGCCATACTCCGTGCGCCCCGCGCAATGCCCTGTGCTCCGGCAACTGGACAGGGCGGCAGATTATACGGACTTGCCCGCGCCGCAAGAAGGCGAGTCCTTTGCCGCTCATTCGACACCGCTGGCCCGTGCCGGGTGTATGCGCAATACGCGGAGCCTGGGTGGCTTGGCTGGAGTGTTGCCCCGGGACTTCGAGTTGCGTCCGGCCGTATGGATTCTCGACGGGGCGTGTCACACCGGAAACCGCATCACCGGGCGTGCGGAAGGTACGCATCCAGCAGAACGGCTTGGCCCTGGGGGGTCAAGCGGACCGAGCCGATACTGGCGGGAAGCAACGCCGTTTGGCCCAGCGAAAGGGCTCGGTTGGCCGGATCACCTTCGATCCGAAGCGAGCCCTCCAGGACGGTGATGATATGGCACCGGAGGTCGCCGCCGACCGCTTCCGGGACATCGAGCCGCAACCGGTCAAGGACAAACTTGTCACATTCAACCAGCCGGCTGGTACTCGCACGATCCGTGGCGCGCGGCCGCTGTACTGCAACCGGCCCCCGGTCGTAGTCGATGGCTTCCAGCCCTTGCTCGACGTGCAGCGGCCGGGGATTCCCGTCGTCGTCGAGGCGGTTCCAGTCGAACAGCCGATAGGTGACGTCGCTGGCCTGCTGGATCTCGGCCACCAGCAAGCCCTCGCCCAAGGCGTGGACCGTTCCGGCGGGCAGCAGCACGCAGTCGCCGGCCAGCGGGTGGAATTGGTGCAGACACTGCTCGCAATTTCCCTCGCGGATCGCCCTGGCCAACACGTCTCGGTCAACACCGCTGCGCAATCCGGCGTAGATTGTTCCGCCCGACTCCGCTGCCAGCACGACCCAGGCCTCCGTCTTGCCCAGATCGGGGGGGGTAAGTCTCGCCGCTCGGGCGTCGTCGGGATGGACTTGCACGGAAAGCGTGCGGTTGGCGTCCAGAAACTTCAGCAAGAGCGGGAAACGATCGCGGGAGTGGTGTTGTCCCAACAGCGCCTCACCACGCTCAGAGACGAGTTGGCCCAAAGTGGTTCCGGCCAGTGGGCCCGATTCAACGATGCTCTGGTGCTGACCGTGATCGCAGATTTCCCAGCTTTCTGCGTAGTCATTGCCTGGGCCAAGGGACTTATGGAGCAGCGTCTCCAGCCGTCTGCCCCCCCAGATGTACCTCCGCAATATCGGTCGAAAACGCAATGGATACAGTCGTTTCATCTTTCGGGACCTGAAGCGCGGGATCGCTGGCACGGCGTAGCGCGTCGCCGGGTTCTGGCGGCCTCGTCCGCGTTCATTGTCGGCCATTTCCGCCGATGCTATTATAGGATATTCGCCTCCGAGTCCTGCAAGAGATCCTGGGTCCTGCAAGAGATCCGGGGTCCTGCAAGAGATCCTGGACGAGCGACTGGCTGAAAGTCCGTGCCCCCGACTGGCTGATGCGTAGACAGTACGACAAAGACCTGTTCAAAGACACGACGATGACCTTCGGGGAGCACCTCGAGGAGTTGCGAACATGCTTGTTCAAGTCGATTATCGGGCTGGCAATCGGTTTTTCCATCGGCTTGTACTACGGCGGCGACGTGGTCGATTTCATCCAGACGCCGCTGAAAGGGGCCCTGAGCGTCTACTACCAGGAGCGATCGCTAGAAGAGGTCCGGAAGAACCGGGAACTGCTTCGCAACCTGGGATATGCTCTCCCCGAGGATCCGGACACGTTGGAGGCGTTCCTCGCGAAAGCGGAGCTGGAGGACGGCACGAAACTAAGCCAGTTGAAATTCGAGCGGGTCTACATTAATCCGACCGAGTTACTGCGGCAACTGAAGCAGGCGGTGCCCGGGCAATTCCAGAACGTCGCCCTGCCTGACGAGGGGGCAAAGGAGTCGTTCGGCAAGAGAGACCTGGTTTCGGTCTTCCTTTGGCGGCCGATCGAGAAGGAAGTGCGAGTAACGAGCCTCAGCGCCCACGAGCCGTTTTTGATCTACATCAAGGGGTCGCTGTTGGTCGGGGCGATTCTGGCCAGCCCCTACATTTTCTACCAGATCTGGTCGTTTGTGGCCGCCGGGCTCTATCCGCACGAGAGGAAATACATCCACGTCTTCCTCCCGTTTAGCCTGGCGCTGTTTTTCCTGGGAGCCGCTTTGGCGTTTTTCTTTGTCTTCGGGCCGGTGTTGCAGTTCCTCTTCCATTTCAACGCGGCGCTGGGAATCGATCAGGATATCCGCATTAGCGAGTGGCTGGGGTTTGTGCTGATGCTGCCGTTGGGGTTCGGCGTCAGCTTCCAACTGCCGCTGGTGATGCTATTCCTGGAGCGGATCGGCATCTTCGACGTCGAGGCCTATGTATCGAAATGGCGGATCGCGATTCTGGTGATCGCCGTTCTGTCGATGTTCCTCACGCCGGCCGATCCGACGAGCATGATCCTGATGGCGGCCCCGCTGACCGTGCTCTACTTCGGCGGCATCCTGCTGTGCAAATACATGCCCCGCAACGATAGCCCGTTCGATGAGTTGGAGAGCTGACGGCGCGTCGTCCGCTCAGATCGCCTCGCCGCCACGTTCGCCCGTACGGATTCGAATGCAATCTTCCAGCGGGAGCACGAAGATCTTCCCGTCGCCGATTTCGCCGCTTTCTCCCGTGCGTCCGCCGCCGATGATGGCACTGATCGCCGGTTCGAGAAAATCTTCATTCACGGCAATCATTAACTGGACCTTACGCAGCAGGTTCACCGTAAGCTCGTGCCCGCGGTAGACCTCGGTGTGCCCCCGTTGGCGTCCAAACCCCTGGACGTCCATTACGGTCAGACGGAACACCTCGACGTCGGCCAAGGCGGCCTTGACGGCCTCCAGGCGGTTCGGTTGGATGATCGCGACAATCAGTTTCATCATTGGCTTGCCTTTCCGAAGCGGTGTGGCTCGCGTCCCGCTTCAAGCGAAATCCTTGTGTCAATGTATCCGTCGAAGCCTCGCGGCTCAAGGGCAGTGCCGGTCTTTGGCTTGGGGGAGCCGACCCGGGCAAAAGCTGTGATGTGCCTTTGCCCGGGCCGGTTGCTCGGCCTCCGTGCCTAAGCCCTGCCCGCATCCAGTTCAAAAACCACCGGCCGCGTCAGGCGTGTTCTGCGGCGGGCTTCAACGCGGCGATCTCGCCGCCGACCTCATCCGGGGACCAGGCGACGCCGGTGACGAAGGAGGGCGGATAGGCGTAGATCCCGTGCTCGACCACATCGAGTCCGTCCATCTCTTCCTCGGCGCTGACCCGCAGACCCACGGTCGCCTGGATCGTGTAGAAGATCGCGAAACTGACCGGGAAGGCCCACAGGAAGGCAGCGGCAACTCCCATCGCTTGGATGCCCAATTGAGTGGCGCCTCCGCCGTTGAGCAGGCCCACCTCCTTGGCGAACAGTCCCACGGCCAGGGTGCCCCAGGCACCGCAGACGCCGTGGACGGAGATGGCGCCCACGGGATCATCGATGCGGATTCTGTCGAACAGCACACAGGCGACCACGACGATCAGACCGGCCAGCAGTCCGGTGAGCGCCGCAAAGTGGACCGGAATCACGTCGCACCCGGCCGTGATGGCCACTAGACCAGCCAAGGCACCGTTGAGCGTAAAGGAAGGGTCGGGCTTCTTGAACAAGACCCACGAAGCGATCATCGCCCCGAGGGCCCCGGCCGCCGCCGACAGATTGGTCGTTACCGCAATGAAAGCGAAGCTACCGCCGCCGACGGCGGTGGTGCTGCCGGGATTGAATCCGAACCATCCCAGCCAGAGGATGAAGACCCCCAAGGCGGCCAAGGGAATGTTGTGCCCGGGAATCGGGGTGACTCGCTTGTCCTTGTACTTGCCGATGCGTGCCCCGAGCACGATCGCCCCGGCCAAGGCCGCCCAGCCGCCGATCGAGTGGACCACGGTCGAGCCGGCGAAATCGAGAAACCCGGCGCCTTCGAGCCATCCTTCTCCGTCGAACAGGCTGCCCCACGCCCAGCTCCCGAAGATCGGATACACGATTACGGTAATGGCGACCGTGTAGATGAGGTAGCTGGAGAACTTGGTCCGTTCGGCCATGGCACCGCTTACGATTGTGGCCGCGGTGGCGCAGAAGACCGTTTGGAAAATCAGGAACGCCCAATTGAAATTGTCGTCTCCGGCGTCGAAGAGGAAATTCGTAGTTCCAAACCAGCCGGTGCTGGTGGCGCCGAACATCAAACCGAAACCGACCACCCAGAATGACAGACTGCCTATGGAAAAGTCCATCAGGTTCTTCATGATGATATTGCAGGCGTTCTTCGCCCGAGTGAATCCCGTCTCGACCATGGCAAACCCGGCTTGCATGAAGAAGACCAGAAAGGCCGCCAGGCAAGTCCACAACGTGTTTGTGTCGCTGAACAGAGCGCCGTTGGCGACCGTTCCGTCGTCGCCGAGTTCCAGGGCCGACTCTCTGAGGACCTCGATCTTCTCGGCGTCTGACATTGCCCCCCAAATCTTCGACGGGGCGTCGCTTGCCAGTGCGACTGTTGGCGTGTCCAGCAGCACATAGAAACCAAGGCATCCTAGCATGCAGGAAAACCAACCGATGCGTAGGGGCAGACTCATGAGTACACACCTTCTCCTAGAGGTTTTTGCAGGGACTTCTAAACAACAGGACCTCGGGATGGGAAAGCAATTGCCATGCCAACGTGTGGAGCCTCAGCACGGGCTGCGCTCGCAGGTGGCTGTCGACAAACGGGTTAGCGATTGAAGCGGAGAAAACAATTCGGGACAAATGACTCGAAAACGACTCATCGTGCCTAGTGCGCACGCATTCCATGACGCGCCACTAGGCATTTTTGCCGCGATGGCCGGTGCGTATCCTCGACAAACGACCCTCCGCCAGAAGCACATCCATTCCAACGGCGGGTATTGACACATCTCCAGTGCCCCCATCATGCTGCACGTCGGTCGCTTCGACGAATACTCCAGGCGAGCTGATCATTCACCCGGGCAGGCGATTTGCCGCACGGTCTGACATGCCCTCTCCTGACACGCCCTCTCGGACAGCGACCGCTCAGACGCCGAGATTCCCGTCCAGAAACGCTTGCAATTGCGGACGCATCCTGTAGAATCATCCGTATTACGTATTCGTAATACGTAATATTGCGTCGGGCGCCCATTGCCACGCCCTCGCAACATCGTTGCGCAACGGACCGCACATGAATCCTTCACCCCATGTTCCACCGGCCAGAAAGGTCTCCGACATGAGTGCTTCACCAGAGTTTGCCAGGCTGTCTTGGTGTCTGCTTCTTCGGGGCAGCGCGGCGGTTGTCTTCTGTGCCACGGTCGCGCTGTCGGCCCATGCCCAGAACTGGAACGAGGTGGACTTCCTCCCGCACAGCGACTTCCAGGCCGTCAGAGTCGAGGAAGCGGTCGTACGCAGCGCCTACACGGCCGGATTCCCGCTGCGACTGCGAGGCGTCGTGCTCAACGACAACGAGGACTGGCTGGACCCCACGGCCGACTACGACCCGGGCCCGGAGGTTCACCTGTGGCAGTTGGGAGGGCAGGCGGAGATCTTCGTCCAGGCCGTCGATCTGCCCGGCGACACCTGGGACGACGGCGACTTCGGCGGCACCGCCTGCTGGATGGGCCAGAACTACGGCAACCACGTGATTCACCAGGATGCGATCTATAGCTACACCGACGCGGAATGGTACGCCGAACTGGACCGGCTACACCTTTGGCGGGAAGAAAGCGCCGTAGTGCCGTTGGTTCGCGCCGGCGATTTGGTGGAGATCCGTGCTTGGGCCGGGTTGTACTACGGGGGCAAGATGAATGTGAACGAGCAGCACAACAGGAATTCCGGTTGGGATTTCGAGATTGAGATACTGCAGCAGGGCTACGGGCTGCCCACGCCCGAAGAGATTGCCCTCAGCGCCCTCAAGGACGCTGCCGACGTGGCGCTGTTCGATCCCACTCGGGCCACCGGCGGGGAACGGTACCAGGCGACGTTGGTGGAGATCCAGAACGTCAGGCTGACGGACGACAGCGGTTGGAGCGCCGACGCTGACCTGACCGTGACGGACGATACCGGTCGAACACTGGAGGTTCATTTGGGTCGGGACGAGAGTTTCCAGAGCTGTCCGGCCCCTGCCGGCTGGTTCAACGTGACGGGCATCCTCAACCAGGAATCCGACGGCGGCACGGACGGCTATCGGCTGCTGGTCATGCACGCCGGCCATGTTTCGCCGATACCCGAGCCGACCACGCTCACCCTCCTGGTCGCCGGCGCGGCGATGCTGGCGTTTTGGGTCCGCCGGCGACCAGCGCGGCGGAACGCTTGAGGGGAGACCCTGATGGTTCGCAGAAATGGTTTTACGCTGGTCGAGATGTTGGTGGTCATCGCGATCATCGGCATTCTGCTGGGGCTGCTGTTGCCGGCCGTTCAAGCGGCCCGCGAGTCGGCACGCCGGGCACATTGCGCAAATAACCTCAAGCAGATCGGCATCGCACTACAGGCCTACCATGCGGCGCACGGGACGTTCCCGATGGGGAACTACGCCCAGACGGCCGGTGTCTGTCCGGGGAGCCGGATTCCGGGCGTCGATGCGCCGTCGGAGGATCGGGCGAACTGGATGATCCTGATCCTCCCGTATCTCGAGCAGCAAGCCGTGCACAACGCTTACGATTTTGAGAAGTGCAACGAGGCCCCCGAAAACGAGCAAGTCCGCGAGACGTTTGTGGACACCTACGTCTGCCCTTCCGACACGGCCGCCGGGCAACCGATCGTTCCCGCCTTGGGCCCGGGGGCCGCGTGGGCGTTTGGCGTGGGGTACATGCCGGGTTCGTATCGCGGGGTCTCGGGCCGCAGCGACGGAAACTGGTTCCTCGATTGGGGGCTTCAGGCCCAAGACTATCCTCGCGCGTGGCGCGGCCCGTTGCACGTCGTCGGTGTGTCGGGCTTCTTCGAGGAACGCACGGCCGACGTCAAGGACGGCGTCTCGAACACGTTGATGGTCGGTGAGTCGACGACACGGACAAGCCCACCCCACCATACCCTGTGGGCCTATTCCTACGCATTCTACAGTCTCTCTTCCACCACACCGCAGGCGCGAACGCTCTGCGGCGACTACCAACGGTGTCGCCAGGAGCCGGGCGAAGGCCTCGTTTCGCCTTGCCGGCGCGGGTGGGGGAGCAATCACCACGGCGGCTTGAATTTCCTGGTCTGCGACGCGTCGGTCCGGTTTCTCAAACAGACGATCGATGAGGAACTGTTCGCCGACCTGGGGACCATCGCCGGCGGCGAGTCGGCCGAGCTGCCGCCCTAGCCTGGCCGGGGCTCCTTCGTGCCGCGCTCGCGCAACGTGAACCAACAAGAAAGCCGATTTCAAGGAGAACCAATGAGAGTACTACCCGTCTTCACGATTCTGTTATCTGTTGCTTCGTCCTGCTATTCTGCCGAGGAGACCATGTGCAGCCTGCCGAAACCGCACTACCATCGCGACGCCTCGGACCCGGAGTGGCTGGCCTATGCGGCCCAGTTCCATGGGCACTTGGGGCCTTGGGCGGCGGCGGGGCTTCGGGCCGGCATGGCCGCGCGGTGCGCGGTGAAGGCCGACGGCTACTTCGACGTGGATGTCACCGTGGAAGGGCCGCTGGTCAAGCCGCCGCATTCGTGTTTTCTGGACGGCCTGCAAGTCTCGACCGGAGCCACGTTGGGCAAACGCAATCTCAACTGGCTCCAAGCCGAGAAGGTCGTTGTGCGCGTGAGGAACACCGGCTCGGGACAGGTGGTCGAGGTCCGGCCGACCGACGAACTGATCAAGTTGTTGGCTTCGGTGAAGACCCGCCCCAAGACAGCCACGGCCGCGAGTGCTCACGGCCGTGACGAGGATCATGCGGACCTCCACTTCCTCGAAGGCATCGCGCGTTGGATCGCGACGATGCCCGAGAAGCGGATTCTGACCGTGACGTTCCCGAAGGACTAGAACGTCACGATGCAGTCAAAGCCACCGGAAAACTGTTCGTTGCGGGTCCCGTTGCCGAAGGGCCGTCCGCCGCCGACGCCGCCGTCGTACCAATCGAAGCGAATCTCCGGCCGCAGCATGACGTTGGCGTGCGGCTTGTAGTTGAGGCCCGCGGTCAGCTCGTAGTAGTCGCCGGCGTTGCCCTGGATCACACGGGCGCCGTTATCGTCGCGGAACCATTCAAACCGCAGCCCGCCGGCCCAGCGGTCGTTGAGTTGGTAGACCAGGTACTGATTGACTCCGTACCACTCGTTATCGCCTCCGGGAAGATTCGAATTGACGCCCAGATCGTGCTGGAGGATGTAGCTCAACCTCTGGGTCAACTGGTGCTCCAAGACGATGCTGTTCATATAGATGTCGCCTTCGGAAAGCCCATTCTTGCCCGCGCCGAAGTCGCCGGAAGTCAAAGCCCAGGTCAGCGACGTCCGGTCGCTCAGCGCGAAGGAGACACCGCCCAGGAAGGTCGAGGCGTCGTTGAGGTTCTCCCAGCCGCTGTCCCAACCCATGGTCCAACCACCGTGAACGGTCACATTGTCGTTGACCGCCCACGAGGCCAGGCCCCCGGTGTGGGTAAACGGCTCGGCATAGTACATGGTATACGAATGCGTGTAGAAGAAGTTGTCCGGAGCGGTCACCACTTCCCAGCCAATGAGCGTGTAGAAGTGCCCTAGCTTGACGGTCAGATCGTTGACGGCGAGTTCCACGTAGAGTTGAGGAATGGCGGAACCGTAGTCGCGTGAGTTGGGGTTCCAGTTGAAGTCCCACCCTTCGTCGCCGAAAGACTGGGTGTCGGGGCCGTCCACGCCGAACACGTAGTCGAAGCGGAACCCGATGTCGGCGCCGTAGCCGCGGGTATCGGTGGCCTTCTCGACGTACACCCAGAGTTGGTTCATGGTGAACCCGTCGCCGACGTTGTTGAATCCCAACGGACCATTGTCGGTGGCGCCGAGCGAGTTGGTGAACAGGCCGGCGGAGACCCAGCCACCCACTTCGATGCCCCGGCTCTGCAGGAAGCAAGGCTGCGGCAAGGTCCACGGGTCACCCAGGTCGCATCCGCAGCAGCCGCTCCGACATCGACGGCACGAAGGGGCACACGAAGGAGCACATACATCGCCGCTATCGGCCACGCAGCCCGTATCAGCCGGCGCCACCTCGGTCACGTCGCTCGGCGACTCGCTGGCCTGGTCCTGGGCGGAGAAATAGAGGTGAGGGTCGTAATCGAACGCCGTTTGCTGAACGGACGATGGTTGGCGCACGCCGCTTGCCCAGCCTTCGTTAGCAGTGGCCACGCCCGTCAACACGACTCCCAACAGACTACCGATCATCATCCACTTTACAGTACGCATGATCCTCTCTCATTCTACAGAGGGCGCACGGAGCAATTTGCCTCCGCACAAGGTGGGGGTAGGGGAACCTAGGTGGGCGCAACAGACCGCAAGGCACCCGATGGGAGCATCCTTGCGGTCGATTGCCGTTCTTGGCAGTCTTTGGTATCGGCCGGTTCGACGACACGAATAACGCGAAAAGACCAAGGGACGCGGATAATTGGGAGTTTTGGGCGGCCGCGCCGAGAAGATGTGCCGGCTACGAAAACCATGCGCCTGCGCGGTGCTGCAACGGAAGATCGCAGAAGGTGCATCCCGCAAAGCGAGACGGTCGCAAGCGGGTTTTCAGGCAAGGGCCACGTCGTCAAACAGGGCATCGACGAAGGGCACGGGCTCGAACAGGGCCAGGTCTTCGGCCTTCTCGCCCACGCCGATGTACTTCACCGGCAACCCAACCTGCTGGCGTATGGCCACCACCACGCCCCCTTTGGCCGTGCCGTCCAGCTTGGCCAACACGATTCCCGTGCACCGTACGGCGTCGGTGAAGTGCTTCGCCTGGCTGATCCCGTTTTGCCCGGTCGTTGCGTCGAGCACCAGCAGGACCTCATGCGGGGCTTCGGGAATCTGCTTGCCCAGTACCCGATGGATCTTGGTCAACTGCTGCATCAATCCCTGCTGGGTCTGGAGCCGTCCAGCCGTGTCGACGATGCAGACATCGGCCCCGATCTCCAGCGCCTTGGCGACGGTGCGATGGGCAACACTGGCCGGATCGCTGCCGCGCGGGCCGGTCACGATTTCCGCGCCGAGCCGGCCGGCCCAGATGGTCAATTGTTCCACGGCGGCTGCCCGGAACGTATCGGCCGCCCCCAGAACGACCCGTTTGCCGTCGGCCAGGAACATCCGCCCCAGCTTGGCGATCGAGGTCGTCTTTCCGCAGCCGTTGACGCCGGCGACCATGATCACCGTGGGCCCGCTGG
This sequence comes from Pirellulales bacterium, assembly GCA_016935315.1. Taxonomy (GTDB): domain Bacteria; phylum Planctomycetota; class Planctomycetia; order Pirellulales; family Thermoguttaceae; genus JAFGRD01. The sequence continues at coordinate 25,757 of JAFGRD010000022.1, read as the reverse complement.
CGGCGAAGTCGATTGGCGCCGCCGGCTGCTGCATCAGCGTCTTGAGCTTCTCCTTGATGCGTTCGACCACTTCCTGCATCTGGACTACGCGGGCGCGGAAGGCCGTGCGGATTTCTTCGACCGTCTCCTGGGCCGCTTGCACACCCATGTCGGTCTTGATCAGCGCCTCGAACAGCTCGTCGAGAAACGCCTCGTCGACCAACCGGCCTTCGGCCTTGAACAGATCGCGAATGTCGGTGTTCAGCAGTTGCTTGGTCTTCGTGAGACCTTGCTTGAACTTGTCGAACAGGCCCATGGTAAAGATCCCGCTGGAGTCTTGCGCTAGGTTTCCGATTGCTGCATCAGCCGGTCGAGAATGCCGTTGACGAACTGCCCCGATTGGGCGGTGCCGTAGCGTTTGGCCAGCTCGATGGCCTCGTTGATTGCCACCCGGGCAGGCGTGTCGGTGTGGAGGATTTCATAGGCGCCCAGCCGCAGCACGTTGCGGTCGGTGGCCGCCATCCGGTCGACGCTCCAGTGCTCGGCGATCCGCTCAAATGCCTGGTCTATCTCCGCCCGGTGTCGGCGCACTCCGGCCACCAACTGCCGCGCGAACTCGACCAGGTCCTCGGACTTCAGCCGCCGCCGCAACAACTCGTCGCCCAACGCCGGATTGCTGCGTGGATTCAGATCGTCCTCGTAAAGGACCTGAAAGGCAGCTTCTCGGGCTCGACTGCGACGGGACATGGGTTCGGAGACGGTTGAGGTCAGTGGCGTGGGGCCGCGCTCGGCGATCTCGTCCGAAGCGGCGGAACCGCCGAGCGATCAGGACTGGGAGGACGGCAACTTGGACATCAGGTCGACCATCTCCAGCGCGGCCTCGGCACAATCGATCCCCTTGTTGCCGATTTTCTTATCGGGTGCGTCCTTCCCGGTCGTGGCGACCTGGCCGCCCGATCGGGCAATCGCCTGCTCCAGCGTGTTGCAGGTGAGCACGCCGAAAAGCACGGGCAGCCGGTAGCGGACGCCGATTTCCGCCAAGGCACGGCTCACCGCCTGGTTGATGTGTTGATCGTGTGTCGTTTCGCCGCGGATCACGGCCCCCAGGCAAATCACGGCCACGTACCGGCCGTCGGCGGCCAGGCGGCTGGCCACCGTGGGAATCTCAAAAGCGCCCGGAACCCAGACCACGTCGATCGCGCCCTCGGCGACCCCGTGCGAAATCAGGGTCTGCACGGCGCCGTCGAGCAATCGCGACGTAATCGACTCGTTGAATCGCGAGACGACAATGGCAAAGCGGCCTGCGGGGGCCGTGACGTTTCCCTGGTAAATGTTGGTCACGTTGGTCTACTTCAGATTCATGCTCATTAGGAATTCGGCGTTGTTCTGCGTCTTCTGCAGACGGCTGACCAGCAGCTCCATGGCATCCGGGGGATTCATGTCGTCGAGCACTCGGCGGAGGATGCACACGCGGCGGTATTCCTCGGGGTCCAGCAGCATCTCTTCACGCCGGGTGCCGCTGCGGTTGATGTCGATCGCCGGCCAAATCCGCCGATCGACCAGCTTGCGATCCAGGAGGATCTCCTGGTTGCCCGTACCCTTGAACTCCTCGAAGATCACTTCATCCATTCGGCTGCCGGTGTCGATCAGGGCCGTGGCGATAATCGTCAGCGATCCGCCTTCTTCCACCTTGCGCGCCGAGCCGAAGAATCGCTTGGGACGCTGCAAGGCGTTGGCATCCACGCCGCCGGAGAGGATCTTGCCCGAGTTGGGACACTCGGCGTTCCAGGCCCGGGCCAGCCGGGTGATCGAATCGAGGAAGATCAACACGTCCTTGCCGTACTCGACCATGCGCTTGGCCTTTTCCAGGACCATTTCGGAGACCTGGATGTGCCGGGCGGCCGGCTCGTCGAACGTGGAGCTGATCACTTCGCAGTTGGAACCGCGGACCTGCCGCTCCATGTCGGTCACTTCTTCCGGCCGCTCGTCGATCAGCAGCATGAAGACGTATAGGTCGGGGTAATTCTTCAAGGCCGCCTTGGCCATTTTCTGCATCAGGATGGTCTTGCCGGCCCGCGGCGGGCTGACGATCAAACCGCGCTGCCCGAAGCCGATCGGCACGATCAGGTCGACTACGCGCATGCTGACCTCGTTGCCGGCCGTCTCCATCACGATCCGCTCGTCGGGGTGCAGAGGCGTCAGGTCGTCGAAGAAGACCTTCTCCGAAAGCAGATTGGGGTCTTCGTAGTTGATGGCCTCGACGCGCAACAGTGCGAAGTATCGCTCGTTCTCTTTAGGCGGGCGGATCTGCCCCGAGACGGTCGATCCGGTCTTCAGGCCGAAGCGGCGAATCTGGCTGGGCGAGACGTAGATGTCGTCGGGGCAGGAGAGGTAGTGGTAGTCGGGACTGCGGAGGAAGCCGAACCCGTCCGGCAAGACCTCCAACGTTCCCTCGCCGTACATTAGCCCGTTGAGCTTCACGCGCTCCTTGAGGATCCGAAACACCAGATCGTGCTTCTTGGCCCCGGAATAGTCGGTGAGATTCTCCTTGCGGGCTTCCTCGATCAGCTCCGCCATCGACATCCGCTGCAGCTCGGCGATATGCGTATCGCCCGACTGCTTGATCTGTTCGTAACGGGCGTGGATCTCGTCCTTGTACTGGCCGCCCTCGCTGGCGATTTCTTCCGCCAGGGAAAGCGGCTCGCTCTGGTCGTAGTCCTCGATCTCGGCCGTTCGCCTGGCATCAGCAGCCGCCGGATCATCGGGATCGTCGGCCGGCGGTTTGGTGTTCTTCGCCTGTGCCATGGTCAGAGTGCTCCTGGAATAGGTTCAAAGAACCGGCGCGCGGAAGGCGTCGGCGGTGGGATGATTATCGTGTTTCCGTGGACGCGAAAGGGTTTGGGAAAAGGTCAAGAGTCGACCGGCCGCGTACGCTCGCCGGCGCACGCGAGCACCGCCGGGGGCACCAAAGGCGGATACGGGTTCAAGGGACGGGTTGGCCGCGAGGGCAAAAGGCGGGAGGTCAGCCGACGAGCGACTGCCAATAACGCCGGATCTGAGCCAGAGTCTCCGCCGAGGACCCGGCGTTATCTACTACCACATCGGCACGCTTCCGCTTGAAGTCCAGCGATTTCTGGACACCCTCACGAGCCGCAAATACCTCCTTGCTCCAACCGCGCGCCAGCGCCCGCGATAACCGCACCTGCCGCGGTGCGTCAACAAACAGTAGCTCCCTACAAAGCTTATCCCAGCCCGCCTCCAGAAGCAACGGCGCATCGAGCACCGCAACCGTAACCCCCGAGGCGGCCAACGCCTCGGCTTGTTGCCCGAGTCGGCGGGCGATTTCCGGATGGGTCAGCTGCTCCAAGTATTCTCGTTCTTTCGGTCCGTCGGGCGGATCGGCAAATACGATACGCGCCAATCGGGCACGATCGATTCGGCCGTCGGGGCCGAATATCGCGTCGCCCCAGCGTTGCCGCGCGGTGGCTTCGATGTGCGGTTGTTGCAGGACCTCGTGGCCCGCTCGATCCGCGTCCAGTAGCCCGGCGCCCAGGCCGACTAGCTGCTGGGCAACCAGACTCTTACCGCTTGCCACTCCGCCTGTTATGCCGATCACGTGCATGGCCATTGGGACCGAAGGACGGACACTTCGACGACCGGAAGAGACCCTTCATTTCCGGTCTGCGGTCTCCAATCCTCAATCCCCGAATGGTTTGGCATCGGCCCAGTTCGGGCCGGCTTTGATGTCTACTTTCAAGGGGACTCTGAGCTTCGCGACGCCGACCATCTCCTCTATGACAAGTGTGGCCAGATTGTGGAGCTGATCGGAGGGGACTTCGAAGATCAACTCGTCGTGGATTTGCAGCAGCATCCTTGCCGGTAGTCTTTCCCGCTTGAGCCGACGGTGGATCGCAACCATGGCCAACTTGATTAGATCCGCCGCCGATCCCTGGATGACCGTATTGACTGCGGTCCGTTCGGCGAGATTCCGTTGACGGCCGGCGTGCTCGCGGATGCCGCGGATCGCCCGACGCCGCCCCAAGATAGTACTAACATAACCAGTCTGCCGGCATTGTGCCAGTACCCCGGCCAGGAATTCTTCGATTCCAGGGTATCCCGCGAAATAGCTGTCGATGAATCGGGCGGCCTCGTCCTGGTCGATGCCCAGTGTCCGAGAGAGCCCGAACGGGCTCTGTCCGTAGATCACCCCGAAGTTCACGGCCTTGGCCACCCGCCGCATCGCGGGCGTCACCTCCTCCAGAGGGACATCGTTGACCTGGCCAGCCACCCGCGCGTGGATGTCCTCGTCCCGGGCGAACGCCTCGCACAACTGCCGGTCGCCTGAGAAATGAGCCAATACACGTAGTTCAATTTGCGAATAATCGGCAGCCAGCAGTGTCCAACCCTCCGGGTCGGGCACAAACGCTGAGCGGATTTCCCGGCCGGTCTCGGTCCGGACCGGAATGTTTTGCAGGTTCGGGTCGCTGCTGCTGAGACGACCGGTCGCCGTTACCACCTGGTTAAACGAGGCATGAAGGCGGCCTGTCTCCGGATGGACCATCTCAGGCAGCGCGTCGACGTAGGTGCTCTTGAGCTTCGCGTATTGCCGGAATTCGAGGATCTTGGCGGGCAAGGGATGCACTCGGGCAAGCTCCTCCAGGACGTCGGCGTCGGTGCTGGGGCCGGTCTTGGCGGTCTTCTTGACTACCGGTAATCCCAGCTCCGTAAACAGCACCTCCTGCAACTGTCGGGGCGAGGCGATGTTCAGTGGATGGCCGGCCAACTCGTAGATCTCTTCTTGAAGCTGCTCGATTCGCCGACCGTACCGCCGGCTAAGGTCCGCCAGTCGATCCACGTCGACGCGAATGCCGTTGTACTCCAATTCCACCAGCACCTCGATCAACGGCAGTTCCAACTCGGCAAACAGCTTGTCAGCTTCGGCCTCGACCAGTTGCCGGGCCAGGATCGGACGCAACCGTAACGGCAGCAGAGCGTCCTCGGCCGCGTAATCGGTCACCTGGGACACCGGCACCTCGTCCATCCGCTTCTGCTTCTTGCCCGTGCCGATCAACTCGGAGATCTTGATCGTTTCGTGATCGAGGTATCGCAGGGACAACTCGTCGAGGCCGTGGCTGCGCCGCCCCGCTTCCAGCAGATAGTCGGCCACCATCGTGTCGAATGCAACGCCGGCCAACTCGATGCCCGCCGAGCGCAACACCATCATGTCGTACTTCAGATTCTGTCCGACCTTCTCGATCGTCGGATCCTCCAGAACCGGTCGCAGCGCCTCGAGTGTTGCCTTGGGCTCAAGGCAGGACTCACCTACCGGGGCGCGAACGGGCAAATACCACGCCTGGTCGTCTCTCCAGGCGAAGGAGTAACCGACGATTTCCGCGAAACGCGGCCGGACGCTGGTCGTTTCGGTATCCAGCGAGATGCACTTCTGCTGCTGCAATTCGGCCACGAGGGTCTGCAACGCTGCCGGCGAATCGACGAGTCGATAGTCGGCCTTGACGGTCGACGGCGGCTTCGGCCTTCGGGGCTCGAAGCCGAGGGTCTCCAGTTGCCGGCCCATGGTGCGGAAACCGAACTCGAAGAACAACTCCTGGGCCGCGTCCCGATCCACACCGCCGACGCGTCCGCCGCTCCAGTCGATGGGGACCGGCACATGGACGTCGAGCCGGACGAGATCGCGGCTCAACTCGGCCTGTCGGCGGTAGTTGACCAGGTTCTCCTTCCGCTTCTTGCCTGAAACCTCGTGGGCATGATCAAGCACAGCGTCCAGCGTGTGGTACTTCTGCAGCAATTCTCGGGCGAGCTTGGGCCCGATCAGCGGCACGCCCGGCACGTTGTCAACCGAATCGCCCACCAAGGCCTGGAAATCGACGACTTGCGACGGCGCAATTCCCCAATCCTTTTGCAGGGCCTCGCGATCGAACACTTGATCCTTGCGGATGTTGTAGAGCCTTACCCGATCGCCGATCAGTTGTCGGCAGTCCTTGTCGGCCGTTACCAGGAAGCATTGCCCGCCCCGCTCGTCGGCGATTCGGGCGACGGTTGCCAGAACGTCGTCGGCCTCGAACGATTCGCACCCCAAGGCCGGCACGCCCAGCGTGTGAATCACCCGCCGGATCGAGCTGATCTGCGGGACCAGATCGTCGGGCATTTCCGCCCGTTGAATCTTGTACCGGTCGTACATCTCGTGGCGGAACGTTTTGCCTGGCAGATCGAAAGCGCAAAACAGGTAGTCCGGACGCTTCTGCCCAAGCAGATAGAGCACGTCGCGGGTGAACCCGAATACGGCCCCAACCGGCTCGCCGCGGGGGCTGGTCATCTCCGGCAGCGCATGGAAGACCTGGTGGATTAACGAATGGGAGTCGATCACCCAGACCGTGCGGCCTTCCAGGTTCTCCGGCGGCGGTGTGGCCGATTCCGGCAGCACCAGGGGCGACGGCTCGCCGTGATCCGGCGGTGCGGGGGGCTCCTCCTCCGGTTCGAAACCGGGCAGCGAGATTTGCCGGGGGCGGTCCGTCATCGATAACCTGTCGACACAGCGCCGGTGGACGAGAGGGCCGAATAGGGAAACACGCTTTCTACACGAAGCGATCGTTCGTGACAAGCGCGGGTGCCCCGGACCACTCTGCCGTGCCATCTGGAGCCCCACGGCCCGGTGCGCAGACGTCTGCGCCGCCTTTCCCACCATAAGAATACCCAACTTATTCTTCGACGAGTCCTCAGGGGTGGCTCGGCGTCAGGGTGGGCCGCGGAGAGTTGTTCCGCAAAACAGCCCGTTGGACTCTGGGGCAGTGCTGCTATCATGGTCGAACCGTGCATGACTTCTGCCGCCGAAGCGACCGATCCTGTATTCCGGGCGAACCTGTAACCTAATCCGAAAACGAGTGACTGCGATGTCCGTAGAATACTGTCCCCGTTGTGGTGCGGTCCTTTCGGCCGACCTTCTGCACAAATTCGGGCCGGAGTTCGATTGTCCGGAGTGTGACGAGAGAATCTGTGTATCGCCCGCAACGGGCGGGGCGCCGCCGAGTGTCGCATCTCCCCAACTCCAAGCGGCGGGGGAAGAGCGGCCGCCGGGCGATCGGCTTCAATGTCGCACGGTCGGCTCTCAACTGGTGCTGTTGATTCCGCCCGGCAGCAACAAGGAGAATCGGAGCATGGGTTGTTTTGCGGTGGCCTGGCTGGGGCTGACCGGTGTTGTTAGCGGGGCCGCGGTGGTCTCAGGCAATCTGGACGCGGGGTCGATGCTGGTCGTCGTACCCTTTTTCGGTGTCTTCTGGCTCGTGGGCCTGCTGATGCTCTACTTCTGGTACCGCGGCCGCTTCGGCAAAACGTACGTACTGGTCGAAAGCGATCGGCTGGTCACGAAGTTCGAACTCTTCGGTCGCGAGAAGTACCGCGAATACGGCCTGGCCCCCGATAGCCGAGCCAGGCTGGTCGAGTCGTATCGCTCCAACAACCGCCCGGTCTTTGCCGTCGCGGTTAGCACCACGGCGAAGCAGGCCAAATTCGGCACTTTTCTCTCTCGCAAAGAGAAGGACTGGATCATCAAGCGGATCAATCGCCACCTGGCAGCCCGCCCGGAAGAGGCAGGTTAGGCCGTCGACGGCTTGGAATCATGGCTTACATCCAAGCGAACCTTCCCTTCGACGCGGGGCGTACGAAGGCGTCGGCAATTGGAGCGGGGCAGTTGCAGGCGATCCTCCGATCGGCCAGAATGGTCTCCATCTGAGACCGTATGACTGAACCCATCGTGTGCCCATTTGCTGCCAAAGGTCCCGACATGAAACCCCGACTTTCCCGACGCCAAATGATCACCCGCTGCGGTGCCTGTCTGACCGCGGGCGCCGCCACGACCATGGCCTCTTTGCCCGCGTCTGCCAAGGAATCGCCGGCCAAGGCTTCGGCCGACGCCCGGGAGAGGTCATTCCGCTACTGCCTGAACGCGGCGACCATCCGCGGGCACAATCTCTCGATGGCCGAAGAGGTCGAGGTGGCTGCCGCAGCCGGCTACGACGGCATCGAGCCGTGGGTCAGCAACATCGCGAAACATGCCGAGCAGGGCGGCTCGCTGAAAGACTTGAGCAAACGCATCGCCGATCTGGGGCTGGCCGTGGAGAGCGCCATCGGGTTTCCCCGCTGGATCGACGACGACGACGCCCAACGGGCCCAGGGCCTGGAGGACATGAAGCGCGACATGGACCTGGTGCGGCAGATCGGCGGTCGCCGGATCGCCGCGCCGCCGGCCGGCGCCCACGCCACCCCGGACATGAACCTGTTGAAGGTTGCCGAACGATACCGGGTCGTGTTGGAGTTGGGCCGCACGATGGGCGTGGTGCCGCAGTTGGAAATCTGGGGCTCGTCGAAGACCCTCGGCCGCGTGGGCGAGGCGGTCTACGTCGCCGTCGAGGCCGGCCACGAAGACGCCTGTCTGCTGCTGGACGCCTATCACATCTACAAGAGCGGCTCCAGCTTCACGGGGTTGAAGATGATCAACTGGTCCGCCATGCACGTCTTCCACATCAACGATTATCCGGCCGATCCGCCCCGGGAAGAGATCAACGATTCCCATCGGGTCTACCCCGGCGACGGCATCTGCCCGCTGCCGGCCATTCTTCGCGACATGTACGACGGCGGTTTCCGCGGCGTGCTGTCGCTGGAGCTGTTCAACCGCCGGTACTGGCAGCAAGACGCGCGGACCGTCGCCCGCACCGGGCTGGAAAAGACCAAGGCCGTGGTGGCCAAGGCGATGGCGTAAGACTCGCCGACTCCGGAAGACTCTACGAGGCCTGACGCGCTTCGTCGTCGCACGTCAATCCGCCCCGGCCGCGGGCGAAGGACAACAGCCCCTCGACCAGCAGCCACAACGACAGCACCAAGACCAGCAGCGTGACCACGGTCAGCGACCACTTGTGGATCGGGTCCAGCTTCGGATCCTCCCAGAACCCGAACAGGCTGATGATCATGGCCCACACCGACACGACGAGCATGGCCACCATGGGCACGATCGTGTAGACGATCGGGCGGCCGAGCTTGAAGAGAAACACGCTGACGGCCAGCAGCGTCAGCCCGGCGAGCAACTGGTTCGTGGTGCCGAACAGTATCCAGAGCGTTTTACCGGCCGGCATCAGGCCGAAGAAGGCGATCGCCACCACCGCGACCAGCGAGCCAAAGTAGCGATTGGCCAACGGTTTCAGCCGCACGGCGCGGCAGATGGCTTCGGCGTTGAATCGCAACAGCCGGGTGGCCGTATCCAGGGTGGTCATGGCAAAGGCCACGATGGTCACGGCCAACAAGGCACTGCCGTATCTCGTCGGCACGCCCAGCATGGCCAGATAGTTGGCCCCGCCGTGAACCACGGCGCTAAGCTGTGCGGGCAGACCGCCGCCCTTGATGCCGCTCCAGGAGGCATACGGGCCGCTTTCCCATGCGTCCGCCCCCAGCCCGGCCGTGCAAGCCACGATCACCAGGATGGCCAACACGCCCTCGGTGAGCATCGCGCCGTAGCCGATCGGCAGCGCGTCGGTCTCGCAGTTCAACTGTCGCACCGTCGTGCCGCTGGAGACCAGCGAATGGAAGCCGCTGACGGCGCCACAGGCAATGGTGACAAACAACAGCGGCAGCCAACTCGGGGCCTTCGGCACTTCGGCCAGCGTTTGGCCCGGCTCCAACGGCATCAGCGGCACATCCGGCCGAAACATGGCGGTGTCCATGTGGTTCTCCGGCGCCCCGGTCGCCGCGGCCACGATCAGCCCCGCAAACAACGTGGCCAGGGCGAAGTAGAGTTGGAAGCTGTTGATGTAGTCGCGCGGCTGCAGCAGCAGCCAAACCGGCAAGATCGAGGCGATAAACGCGTAGGCCAGCAGCAGACCGATCCAGCACTTCTGCGTCTTCAGCACGGCGGCCTCGAACTGATCGACCATCTTGCCGGCGGCTTCCTTGCCGGCCGCGTCCTGTTGCGCAGCTTCGACCTCTTGGAGGTACGTGGTCACTTTGGCCGCCCCATACGGTGGCTCGGCCTGAAACGCGGGTACGATGACGTTGCCTTGGGCGTCGGTCGCCGCAGGCGCGTCGAGGACTGCGTGCATCTCGGGCGTCATCAACCAGCCGTGCGACGGCAACGGCTGTTCGACGCCCCAGACGATCAGTCCCCCGAACAGCAGCAGGCCCACGACCGTCGCCGCTCCCAGGCCGACCTTCAGCTTGTAGACCGACACGCCGATGCCCACGGCCACCAGCATCAGGCCAAACGACGGGATGATCGCATCGGGGTTGAAGTTGACGAATAGACCGGAGATCGCATTGACGAAGGCCCCCATGGCCAGCGCCAGCAAAAAGAAAATGATCAGCAGTGCCAGCAGCCGCGCCCGGGGACCGATCAGATCCTGGCACACGTCGCCGATGGTCCGCCCCTGGAATCGCAGGCTGACGACCAGAGCCCCGAGGTCATGGCTGGCACCGATGAAGATGCTGCCCAGAACGACCCAAAGCACGGCCGGCAGCCAGCCCCAGATCACGGCGATGGCCGGGCCGAGGATCGGACCCAAGCCGGCGATCGAGGCGAAATGGTGTCCGAAGAGCACGGGCACGCGGGTGGGCACGTAGTCCACGCCGTCTTGCAGCGTGTAGGCCGGTGTGGGTCGATGCGCGTCGAGCCGGTACAGCCGCCGAGTCAGGAAACGCCCGTACGTGTAATAGGCCACCACCAAGGCCACCAGCGCCAAGATTGCAATCACCGCTGCATTGTCCAACATGCCGAGTCTCCTCCCCAGGGTGTCAGAAGGGTACAGGCAGCCAAGCGCCAAAGCGGCCGGCCGGGCATCGCAATGCGGGGGTTCTTGGCCCCCAAAACGGCTGTCGCCGGTCGATCCGTCTCTCTCGTCACCATACCCTACCCCCCCGTTTCCGACAACTGCCCACGCTGGACGACGCCGGCACACGCCCTATAATTGGCACACGAGTCTACTGTCGAACCTGCCTCCGGATTGGAAGGAAACACTCCCGTGCCTGAGAAAGTGATCATCATCGGCAGCGGACCCGCCGCTTGGACGTCGGCGATCTACGCTGCCCGGGCGTCACTCGAACCACTCGTGTTCGAGGGGGCCATCACCGAAGAGAATCGTCTGGCTGGCACCCTGCCGTTGGGACAGTTGGCCCTGACGACCGAAGTGGAAAACTATCCGGGCTTTCCCGCCGGTGATCTCGAGAGCTATCTCGACAACGCCATGGAAAAGAGCAAACGCCAGATCATGCCCCCGCACGCCAAACAGGGCGTCAGCGGGCCCGAGCTGATGGAGCTGATGCGGCAGCAGGCCGTCAACTTCGGCACCCGGGTGATCACCGACGACGTCGTCGAGGTCGATTTCGACGGTCACCCGTTCAAGCTGACCACTTTCGAGGGCAAGGTCCACGAGGCCCTGGCCGTGATCGTAGCGACCGGCGCCAAGGCAAACTACCTGGGTCTGCCGTCGGAAGAGACATACAAGAACCGAGGCGTCAGTGCCTGTGCCGTTTGCGACGGGGCCCTGCCTCGGTTTCGCAACAAGCCGCTGGTCGTGATCGGCGGCGGCGACTCAGCCGTCGAGGAGGCCGACTACCTGACCAAGTTCGCCAGCACGGTGTATATGGTCCATCGCCGCGACCAGTTGCGGGCGTCGAAGATCATGGCCCAGCGGGCGATCGACCACGCCAAGATCGACATCCAGTGGAACCGCACGCTGGGAGAAGTCTTGGGCAACGACGCCGACGGCGTGACGGGCGTCCGTCTGAAGAGTACGGCCGGCGAGCCCGATCTGGAGTTGGAGGCCACCGGGGTCTTTCTGGCCATCGGCCACACGCCGAACACGGCTTTCCTCGACGGCAAGCTGGAAATGACCGAGAAGAAGTACATCCAGTGGACCACGCCCGGCCGCACCTACACCAGCGTGGAAGGCGTTTTTGCCGCCGGCGACGTGGCCGACGACTACTACCGCCAGGCGGTCACCGCTGCCGGATCCGGCTGCATGGCCGCACTGGACGCCGAACGCTGGCTGGCGGCCAAGGGGCTGTAACGAAGGCCGTAACATGTCAGCTACCAGTCGCCGAGGCCGCCGCTCGGCTGAGGTGTTACGCGAACTCCAGATCCAATGCCGAAATCACATCCCTTGCGACCATAGCGAAAGGAGCAACCCATGCCCCGCCAGTCACGTCGTGATTTTCTGAAACACTCGGCCACCGGCGTGGGAGCGGCGCTGGCCGCCACGGCCTTGCCCGCCCTCGATAAAGCAGTGGCAGCCGACAAGTCGGTGCCGTGGAAATACTCCATGTGCAACGAGACTTTCGAGGACTGGCCGCAGGGCAGAATCTTCCGCTTCCTGGCCGAGTGCGGCTACCAGGCCGTGGAGATCGCCCCCTTCACGATCAACACCGACGTGACCGAAATCCCCGCCCGACAACGCACGCGGCTCCGCAAGCAGGCCGAACAGGCGGGCATCGAGATCTGCGGGCTGCACTGGCTGCTCTCGAAAACCGAAGGCCTGCACCTGACCAGCCCCGACGCGGATGTCCGCAAGAGGACGACCGAATACCTCGGCGAGTTGGCCAGATTCTGTGCCGAGTTGGGCGGGACGAAGATGATCTTCGGCTCGCCGAAACAGCGGAACCTGCTGCCGGGCGTCAGCTACGAGCAGGGAACGCAGCACGCCGTCGAGGTGCTTCGGGGCGCCATGCCCGTGCTGGAGAAGACCGGCGTGGTCCTGGGGCTCGAGCCGCTGGGGCCCAAGGAAACCAACTTCATCGTCAACTCGGCCGACGCCGTGGCACTGGCCAAGCTGGTTGATTCGCCCCACTGCAAGATGATGCTCGACTGCAAGGCCATGGTCCAGGAGCCGACGCCCATTCCCGAGCTGATCCGCAAGCACGCCGCCTGGATGGTGCACTTCCACGCCAACGACCCGAACCTCCGCGGGCCCGGCATGGGCGATCTCGATTTCCTTCCCATCTTCAAGGCGCTTCAGGACGTGAAGTTCAGCGGCTGGGTCTCCGTCGAGGTCTTCGATTACACGCCCGGCCCGGAGCGGCTCGCCCGCGAGAGCTTCGAGTACATGAAGAAGATCGAGGGCAAGCTGGTCGGCTGAGCCGTTTCTTGCGATTTCCGACCCGGGGTAGGACGTTTGCGAGGCGGGCGTCGACCATGCCGGTTGCGGGGAACGGGGAAAGCAGGCGTGCCATGGTGGCGAAATGCCCCCAGCCTGTCCACGCCGGCGGGCGGGTCCCCTCCCCGGTTCCTTTCCGCGACGGATTGTGTTATTTTGGTGCCGCAACGCAGCCGTTGGCCGCAGCCAAAGGTCCAACTGTCCCGACGTTTCAAGGAGCATACAATGGCGGAGCAAGAAAAAGGCCTGCCGATGGCCGGCAGGTGGGACCCCGAGAAACTCCAGCAGGAGATCGCCGCGCTGGATGCGCTGAAGCAGAAGCCGTTTCCGGCAAGGGCCGGCGGCTACATCAAGCGGACCGGGCCGGGCTTGCTTCAGAGCGCCATGACGCTGGGGGCCGGCAGCGCCGCCGCCTCGGTAATGGCCGGGGCCTCCTTCGGATACAAGCTGCTCTGGATCCAGCCGGTCGCCATGCTGCTGGGTGTGTTTATGTTGGCCGCCTTGGGCAACGTCGTGCTCACCACCGGCGAGCGTCCTTACAAAGCCTTCGCCCGCGAGTTGCACGTCTCGATTGCGTTCCTCTGGGCACTGGGCACGGTGATGGCCTCGGTCATCTGGCATTTCCCCCAGTACGGCCTGGCCGCGGGCGCCGCGCGCGACCTGGCCACCATGGCCGGAGCGACCGTGCAGGAAACGGTCACCGTCGGCGGCGAGCAAGTCATGCAGTTCACGCCCAGCGGATACGCGGTGAGCTTCCTGCTGGGGATCCTCATCCTCGGCGTCAGCATCGTAACCACCTGGAACTACGGTGGCCACTCCCGCGGGATCAAGATCTACGAATGGTTCCTTCGAGGCGTGATCGCCCTCGTTATCCTGTCCTTCGGCATCGTCGTGGTTTGCAGTCTGCACAAGATTCAGTGGGCCGAGCTCGGCAAGGGCTTCATCGGGTGGTACGGGATTCCAGAAACCCCAGGCTCGGTGACCCTGGCGCTGGGGATGCTTGGGGCCGCGGTGGGAATCAACATGACGTTTCTCTATCCCTATTCGCTGCTGGCCAAGGGGTGGGGTAAACACCATAAGACGCTCTCGCGCTGGGACCTGGTCATGTCGATGTTTCTGCCCTTCACGCTGGTCACTTCGTTGGTGATCATCGCCATGGCGGCCACCGGTGTCTACGACCCGGCCAACGAAATCGTCCGCACGGGCATGAAGCCGCTGGGAGCCGCCGAAGCCCTGACCGGCGTGATGGGCGAGAAGGTGGGACGGATCATCTTCGACCTCGGGTTCATCGGCATGACGTGCGGGGCCATCAGCACGCACATGGTCGTTTGCGGGTTCACGCTCTGCGAGATGTTCGGCCTGCAATACACGACCACGCGGTACCGCATGTTCACGCTGGTTCCGGCCATCGGTATCCTGGGCGTGGTCACCACGACGCCCATCTGGTTCCCCATCGCCGCCTCGGCCGTCTGCTTCACGATGCTGCCGATCGCCTACGTGATGTTCCTGATCCTTAACAACAAACGAAGTTACATCGGCGACGCCGTCGGGCGCGGCCTCGGCCGCATCGTGTTCAACGTACTGTTGGTGGTGGCACTGGGGGTAGCCACCGTCGGCTCGGGCATCAAGATCTATCAGAACGTGATCACGCCCGTCAAAAAAGCGATTGAGAAGCCGGCCCCGGAAGCCCCCGTCAATCCCGTCCCGGACGAACCGGCCAAGCCGTAGCGGGTCATGACCGTCGACAAATCCTCCGATCGGGTCCGCCGCATGTTCGGCGAGATCGCCCGGCGGTACGACCTCTTGAACCACCTGCTGTCGCTGGGCATCGACCGCTCCTGGCGGCGGCGGACCGTCAAGCGGGTGTCCCCGGCCGGCGAGGGCCCCGTGCTCGACGTCTGCACCGGCACGGGCGACCTGGCGCTGGCCTATTGGCGAGCCGGCCGAGGGCGCGTGTCGATCGTCGGGGCCGACTTCTGTCATCCGATGTTGACGATCGGCCGCGACAAGTGCCGCCGGGCCGGCGCCGCCGGACAAATCACGCTGCTGGAAGCCGACGCCCGACGGCTGCCCTTTCCCGCCGACGTGTTTCAGATCGTCTGCGTCGCCTTCGGACTGCGCAACGTCAGCGACACAGACCAGGGTTTGCGCGAGATGGTGCGCGTCTGCCGACCCGGCGGGAGGGTGGCTATTCTGGAGTTCTCCATGCCCACCGCATGGCCGCTTTCCGCGCTCTACCGCTGGTATTTCCGACACGTGCTGCCGCGCGTGGGTCAGGCCCTGGCTCGGAATCGACAAGGGGCTTACAATTATCTGCCGGCCAGCGTCGGCCAGTTTCCGCAGGCAGAGGCCCTCCAGCAGCGGATGCAGGCGGCAGGCCTCGCCAACCTGCGGTCGTACCGGTTCACGTTCGGGGTCGCCACGCTCTACGTGGGCGAGAAGCGAGCTTGCTGATGTTTGCATTGCGAATGATCAAGGCCGACCAACAGGAGACCAGACGAATCGGGCTCCCGTTGGTCGCCCTGGCGCATTGACTGGGCAGACGTCAATAACCTCCATTTGTGCAGGTGAATGATGAAGCGAACCGTCGTCGTGGGCATGACCGGAGCCAGCGGGATGGCGTACGCGGTGCGGCTGTTGGAAGTCCTCCTGGCCGCTGGGTGCCACGTGCATCTGACGATCAGCGAAGCCGCCGCGTTGGTGCTGAAACAGGAGCTTGATCTGACCGTCGACCTGGACCAGTTCAGCCCGGCGATGTTGATGCTCGACGACGGGCCGGGGCCCAAGGACCTCAAGCTGCAGCAGATCCGCACCCTGGCCGGCATCTCGACCGAATCGAGCAGCGTGCTCTCGGTCGGATCGGAGGAGCAGGGAGAGCTGAAGTATCATCACTTCCGCGACGACACCGCCCCGGTGGCCAGCGGTTCGTTTCCGACCGATGGCATGGTGGTCTGCCCCTGCTCGGGCGGCTCGCTGGGGGCGATCGTTCACGGCAGCAGTGCCAACCTGATCCATCGGGCGGCCGAGGTCCATCTGAAGGAGCGCCGCAAGCTGATCCTGGTACCTCGCGAGACGCCGCTGTCGCTGGTGCAGTTGGACAACATGAAACGGGCCGCGGAAGCCGGCGCCGTCGTGTTGCCGGCTACGCCCGGCTTCTACCACGGCGTGAAGTCGATCCGCGACCTGGTCGATTTCGTGGTGGCGCGGATTTCCGATCAGTTGGGAATTCCCAATGCGTTGATGGCGAGGTGGGGGCAGTGATGTTCCGCCGACTGTTGGAGATGATCCGCTTCAGCCACACGTTGTTTGCGCTGCCGTTTGCGTTGCTGGCGGCCGTGATGGCGTGGGCCGCCGAGCCGCCGGTCGCGTTTCGTTGGCTGGATCTGCTGGGCATCCTGGCCTGCATGGCGCTGGCCCGCAGCGCCGCCATGGCGTTGAACCGGCTGGCCGACCGGCGACTCGACGCCCTGAATCCGCGCACGCAGGGCCGCCATCTGCCGAGCGGCAGCCTGGGCATCGGCAGCGTGGTGCTGTTCACGGTGGCCTGCTCTTTGGGGTTCGTCGGCGCCACACTGCTGTTTCTGCCCCGCAACGCGATTCCCCTGTTCGCTTCGGTGCCGGTGCTGCTGTTCTTGTTCGCCTACAGCTTCGCCAAGCGATTCACGTGGCTGGCCCATTTCTGGCTGGGGGCGGCGTTGATGCTGGCCCCGCTGGCCGCCTGGGTGGTCGTTCGGGGGGAGATCTTTGCCTGGCCGCCGGTCGTGCTGGGCGTGGCCGTAATGCTCTGGGTGGCCGGCTTCGACATGATCTACGCCTGCCAGGACGTCGGTTTCGACCGCCACATGCGGCTAGGTAGCGTTCCCGCCCGATTTGGCGTGACCGGGGCCTTGCGGGCGGCGGCCGTCTGCCACCTGGGCATGATTGGCCTGTTGCTTTTGCTGCCGTTGGTTTATAACCGTTTTGGTGGAGTCTACCTATCGGGCGTCGGCGTCATCGCCGCGCTGTTGGCCTACGAACACTGGCTGGTGCGGCCCGACGACCTCACGCGCGTCAATCGAGCCTTTTTTCACGTCAACGCCGTGGTCAGCATTGGCTTGCTGGCCGTGGGTGTGGTCGATTTGCTGCTATGAACCCGAAATTCAATGAGATCCGCAAGAAGGTCAAGGCCGGTGAGCGGATTTCGGCTGCCGATGGGGAATTCCTCTTCCGCGACGACGTCGATCTGCACGCGGTCGGCGAGCTGGCCGATCTGGTCCGCCGGCGGAAGAACGGCGATGTCGTCTACTACAACGTCAACGCCCACCTGAATCCGACCAACATCTGCATATACCACTGCGCCTTGTGCGCCTACAGCCGCGATGCCGACGATCCCCGAGCCTTCGTGCTTGGTGACGAGGAGATCCTCGCCCAGGGCCGGCAAGCGGCCGAGGGTGGATGCACGGAGTTGCACGTCGTCGGTGGCATCCATCCGGAGAAACCGTTCGACTGGTACCTGGACATCGTTCGGCAATTGCACGAGGCGTTTCCCCGGCTGCACCTGAAGGCGTGGACGGCCACGGAGATCGCCTGGTTCGCCCAGACGGCGAAGCGGTCGGTTCGCGTGATTCTCCAAGATTTGGTGCGGGCCGGCCTGGGAAGCCTGCCCGGCGGCGGGGCCGAGATCTTCGACCCCCAAATCCGCAACGAGATCTGTCCCCGCAAGGCCGACGCGCGGAACTGGCTTGGCGTGCATCGAGTGGCCCACCAAATGGGGCTGCGATCCAACGCCACGATGCTCTACGGCCACCTGGAAAACGCCGACCATCGCATCGATCACCTGATTCAACTGCGGCTGCTCCAAGACATTACCGGCGGCTTCCAGACCTTCATTCCGCTCTCGTTCCATCCCCACAACACGCGGCTGTCGTGGCTGTCGAAGCCCTCGGCCGAGCTGGACCTGCGCACCATGGCCGTCAGTCGCCTGATGCTCGACAACTTCGACCACGTGAAGGCCTACTGGATCTCCTTGGGCCCGGGCACGGCCCAAACCGCCCTGGGCTACGGCGCCGACGATCTCGACGGCACGGTCGGGCACGAACTAATCCACCACGGCGCCGGCGCCCAGGCGCCCCAATCGCTGAGCATCGAAGAGCTCCAAGCCATGATCCGCGAAACGGGCCGACAGCCCGTCGAACGCGATACGCTCTACCACCGCGTACGACGCGATGGGGCCCAATGGGAAGTGGAACAGCCGTAGGGGATCGTGGCCCCATTGGCCGGGCTACCGCCCTTCCGCTTCCGTCGGCCAGAATCTCTCGACCGGCTGCAAGGAAACCGGCCCCAAAAGCCCGGACTCTTGCAGCGGCCAGGTCGAGGCGTCCAGCGGGCGATAGTCCACGTTGACGATGTTGATATCGCCGAATCGCTTCCAGTCCACGCCGCGACGGTCCAAATCGCGAATCCGATTGGCCGAGAGATTCGTCACCTCGATGACAAGCTCATTGCCCGACGGCCGCAATGCCGTGCCCGGAACGTGCACGTAAAATGGTCGCGTGAACACCGTCCCCAAATCCTGATCGTTTACGCGGACACAGGCGCTCTGACAGACACGTCCCAAGCCCAGCAGCCAGCCGCTGGGACCGGCAGCCGGAGCGTCGAAGCGGATCGTGTAGCGGGCCGTGCCCGCAAAACGCTGCGCCTCCTCGTCGCCCCCTTCGGTCCATGAGCGAAGCGTGTTGGTCACCCGGGGCGCCGGCAGCTTGGGCCCGCCGGCGACGAACTCCACCGACCAGGTGCCGGCCACCGCCACCGGATCGCCGGACGGTCGATGGTACGGCCAATTCTCGGCAACGGCGTCTGTCTCGGCAAAGGTCCGCAAGATGGTCGACTGGCCGGGGGCCAATTGCAGATAGACCTCGGCTCGGCCTTCGTGCTGCCGGAGGGCCGCCCGGCCAACTTCCCCGGTCAGCGAATCCAGCAGCAGCGCGCCCTGGGCGGCGGTACCCAGCCCCACCCAGCCGTCGATTGGCTCGGTCTGCGGATCGTGCGTGAACTGTTCGTCCTGGTTGGCAAGGAAATAGAACCGCCCGTCGTCCATCCGCCGACGAATGACCAGCGTTGCGCCAAGGTCGGCGATCGGCTCGCGGGGCAGACCGTCGGCGATCATCTCCAGCGGCCCGACGATGAGTTTTCCGTTACCCGTTGCGGCCCGGCGGACCTTGGCCGGCCCGTCCCAGCCGAGCTGCAACGGCGTGCGGTCCTGGGCCGCGACCTTCATTCTCCGGGCGCCGAGCTGATACTCGACGCGCAAGGTCTTCTTCACGCCACGCAAGGGATCGTCGAGGTATCGCTCGTCGACCGTGATCGAAAGGGCGCTGCCGTCGACGTGCCCTCGGATCACGTCCGTGACGTCCTCCCACACCTCGCCCGCCCCGTAGCGGGCAGAGAGGATCGTCAGCTTGGGCGGCTCGACCGTCTCTTCCGTCGTCCAGTGTGGTTGCCGCCGCTCTTGGAGCAGGCGCTGCAGCATGGCACGCCGCCCGGCCAGATCGGCCAGGCCCGGAACGTCCCGAGGCAGATCGCCTTGAAACAGAACGGTCGCGCCGCCGTGCGCCAAATCGAGCAGCTTCCCCAACGTCTCCAGCGGCATGTGCGTGCTGGGCGGCACCAGCACTGCCTGATAGGGCCCGCCGGGCATCACGACCCGGCCCTCCTGGACCTTGGCCAGTTGAAGCTGGCGATCGGAGACGTAGTCGAACGCGTATCCGCGATCCCAGAGCCACCGGGCGGTTCGTCCCACCGGCTGACCGACCAGCCAGGCCGTGTGATGGACGGTCATCCCCTTGGCCAGTCCGTCCGTGTCGTGCCACAGGTCGTCGACCGGCCAGTAGACCAGCAGATCGTTGTCGGCGGTTCCGGCCTGCAACACCGACTGGCATCGGGCGATATAGGTGTTCAGCGCAGGCACGTCGCGCCAGATCGCGTTGCGGGGGTTCATCTGCGTCGAGGCGTAGAAGAGCCAGCCGGGCCAGGGAGCGTCGTCCGGCGAATAGCACGTCCCGTGATAGAAGACGTGGTTGATCCCCGAGGCGAACAGCCCGTCGATGAACGGCTTCAAGTGCCCAAGCGTCACGTGAAAATGCTCGGCCAGCCAGGTGGCCGTCTCCGAGGACGTGTAGTCGCGGCCCATCGTATGGGCGGCCGACGAAGCGAATTTGGCCACCAGCGGGTTGCGGTCGAAACGGAAGAACTCGGTCTCCGGGACGTCGTTCTCGCCGTAGAGATCCAAGAGGTTGCCGGGCGACCCGTGCGCCTGGTTCCGCGTCAGGCAGCCCCGCGAGTGTGCCCACTGAACGTAAACCCGGATGAAATCCTCGGTCATCATGTCCGAGGCCGTTCGCCGGTAGTCGGCCTTCACCCGCGCAATGCGGTCGGCGTCGCCGTGTCCGAACAGGGCCGGCAGTTCGTCCTGCAGCCGGTAGCCGCGGCGGCGCTGGAACTGGTCGAACAGGTCGTCGGCCCAGTTGCACTGGTACTCGTACGAATCGTGATAGAAGGCCCGCGGCAGGGCCCCGCGGTAATCGGCCAGGGCCTTGTCGAACCAGGCGGCGTGGGCGCGCATCGCGCGGCCCGACCACGGGTTGAGCATCCACCCGCCGCCCCCCGGCGCGGCCCGCTTCACCTTCCTGCCCGAAGGCTTCTGCGTGACGACGTACAACGTCCAGCCGTCTTCCGCCGCCGACCAATCGATGGTGCCGTCCTCACGAATCTTGTCCAACAGATCGACCGGCCGGCCCTGGGGATCGAAGGCCACGGCGGCCTGGATCCGATCGCGGGGGATATTCGTGCGGGCCTTCTGTCCGCGTTGCAGTTGCGACCGGTCGCAGACGATCACGGCGTTGGCGTCTCGGCCCTCGATGTGTGGTCCGCCGAAGCACCACCCGGTGCCCATCGTCATGTCGATACCCAGGCCGAGCCGTTTGGCCTCGTTGACCGTGAAATCGAGCATTTCCAGCCATTCGGGGCCGAGGTACGGGAGATAGTGCTCCTCGTAGCCCTTGGCGCCGTAGATCGGCACGATGTGCACGCCGCCCATGCCGGCGTCGCGATAGCGGCTCAGTTCGCGGCTCAGGTTCTCCCGATCCACGGCGCTTCCCTGCCACCACCAATAAGCCCAAGGCCGCGCCGCGTTGGAAACCTCCGGCCAGACCGACGGTGGTTCCGCCGCCGCGGCGCCCACCGGGCTTGCTGCAAGCAATGCGGCCGTCACCGTGAGAATACAACCTGTCAGCAAATGGCAAGGTTTCATGAGACTGGCGCCTTTCATGGGGGATTGTCGGGAGTCTGTCGCCGACGGGAAGTCAAGCGGCCGGGCTACAGCGCCCGCCAGGCCTCCGGCCGCAGTGCCGAGGGGCCCAGTGTGCGGGCCTGGTCCAGTGCGGCCAGCAGCCTGGGCTTGTCTCTGGCGAGCGTGCCGGCCAGCGGAAGGTAATTGGATGCATGATTGGTTCGGAAGACACATCGCGAGAGACCGTTCAGGTGGGCGATCACCTGGCGCAACTCACCGAGCAGTTCCTCGGGCTTGGGTATCGTGAATGCACCCGACTGCCATTGCCGATGCAATTCCGTGCCGGGAACGAGCATTAGCGTGAGCATCGAGAGATAGTGCGGGTCCATCGCGCTGACGACACGGCCCGTCTCCTCGGCGTGTTGGCTGGAGAGATCGGCTCCTCCGAGGCCCAGCAGCGCAATGACGGAGACCCGCAGGCCGGCGCGTTTTGCCTTGAGCACTCCCTCCACCATGTCGGCCGCCGTGGCCCCCTTGCCGACGCGGCGGAGCACCTCGTCGCTGCCGCTCTCCAGACCCAGATAAACGATTTGCAGCTTCTTCCGGCTAAGCATCGCCAGATCGGCCTCGTGCTTCTGCAGGAGATCGCGGGCGTTTGCATAGACGCCCACCCGCCGCAGCCGGGGAAACGCGGCGTGCAGGGCGTCGAGAATCTCGGCAAGCCGCTCGGTGCTCATCACCAGGGCGTTGCCGTCGGCCAGAAAAACGCGTTGGGTCTCGGGAAACCGCTCCGCGGCCATCGCCACGTCTTCCAGCACCTCGCGGATGGCGCGGGGCCGAAAGGGCTTGCCCCGGTACGTGCCGCAGAAAGTGCAGCGATTGTGCGAGCAGCCCAGCGTGACTTGCAGGATATAGCTGTCGGCCTCGCTGGGAGGCCGGACCACCGTGCCGTAGTATCGCATGCCGTCATTATGCCCCCATGCCCGGCGCCGAACAAGTGGCCGCCAGCGTGACGTGATCGGACCGCGTTGCCCCCTCCGTTGTTCACTGTCGCGAGCCGACCGCTTCGGTGGCCGCGCCGACGAAACGGTCGTACTGTTGCCGCAGCCGCTTCGCGTCCCAGCGGCCCGGGTGTACGATGATCCGATACCGCAGCGTAAGACTCTTTGCGGCCTTCAGCGTATAGGGACCGTAACAGAGCACGGCCGGGCTGAAGTAGCTCATCGGCTCGTCACGGATCGCGTACCACGGGCTAGGGTGATTGAGATTGTCGGGGTGATCGCAAACGGCCACACCGACCGGCTTGCCGTCGATCAGGCCGTGGTAGTCCATGGCGGGCGCTTTGCCGCGGTATCGCGACTGCTGGTCAAATTCCACCGGGCCTTCAGTCGTGTCCGCCGCGCGATCGGTCAGCGCCCGGGCCAGACGCAGCGACAAACCCGCATAGCCTCCCCAGCCGACGCCGCCCGGCTCGCCCTCCAGCGGCGTCCGGCTGAGCTCGACGTCCTTCGCGCCGGCGGTGAAGGTGCTCGTCCAGTCGAAGTGATACTGCCCGGTCCGATCCGGTGCGGCAATCTCGACGACGCGATTCTCGGTGAGCACGGGCCGTTCGCCCGCCGGGCGATACGTCAGCTTCATCGCGATCCTTGCCGAGCCGTCCTCATGCGCCGAGACGTCCACGTCAGACCATTCCGTGCGGCCCGGCGGCTGGTCCGCATTGCCCTCCGGCTCCCAGTAGTTCACTTTGTCGAGGAACTTCCAGGCGAACCAGAGCCCGTGGTGCCATGGATGATCCGGCGGGCGATTCCAGGTCAGATTGCGTCCGTCCGGCAAGGCAACCGGATCGAAGAAAGGCTTCGGGACGTCGGCGCCATAGTGGAACTGCCAGACCGTGGTCTCCGCTCGCTTCAGCGTCAGACTCTTGCCCGGCTCTTGACGGAAACTCCATTCGGCGGCGCTGCCTCCGGCGGCCCAACAGAGAGCCACGGACAAAAGGCCGCACCAGGCGGTTCGATAGCGAGTGGTCTGCACGGTTCGATCCCTTTCGCTGGTTAGGACAAGCACGATACAAGATACCAGATGGAGAAGCCCGCGTCTCTTGCGGAGGTCGCCGACAGCGGTAAATCGCCGTAGGTCGCGTCGGCGGCAATCATGGTCGGGTAGTCACGCCCCGACCTGCAATTTGACCGTCCGCGACCCGACGATTCAAGTGGCGGCCAGGCAGCCCAGCGGCAGCGAACCGGCCGCTGCCGTGCCGATTGGCAAGAATGGCAGGGCGATGGCATCCAGGGGGTACAGCAACCCGACCTAAGGGCGGCACCTCGCCGACCGATCGGGTTCGCCGAAATCGGAGCGTCTTCGCCCGCGAGAACTCAACGGCGCGATGCAGAAGTCAAGAAGATCCGTGCCCCTGAACTGCCTTTTTGGGGGGAGTTCCCAGCGGGGCCCGGAAGGTTTAGACTACACGTCGCAGGCTTGCTGGCCGATTGGCGAGCCGCATTGCGGAAGTGCTTCCACACCTGGTGGTGGGCGCGGTCTTCAAAACCGTTGGGCGGCGCGTGATGCGTGTCGCTGGTGGGTTCGATTCCCATGCACTTCCGCCATTTACCCCGCATGCCAACACGCGTGAGATAGGCAACTGCTCCGGCAGCGCGACCGCGGCGTTGTCAAGGATCGGGCGTTGTCCGGAGCTGTTCCCGGCTTTCGCGCAGCGAGAATGAGGCGGTTCCCCGCGGGCCGTCCCGCCGGCCCACCCGTGTTTCCTCACATAGCAACCAGGAGATTTCCCATGCCGTGTAGCGCAAAGCGTTTGGTCGTGTCGCTGACCACCCTCTGCCTGTTTGCCGCTTCCGCCGCGAACGCTCAGGATTCGGAAATCGATCGTGCCATTGCCAAGCATCGAATGGGTACGTTGACGGTTCACACGAAGCCGGGCGCGGAAGTGACCGTCGAGCAACTCCGGCATGAATTCTGGTTTGGCGCCGCGATCTCGAGCGGACCGTTTGGCGGC
This sequence comes from Pirellulales bacterium, assembly GCA_016935315.1. Taxonomy (GTDB): domain Bacteria; phylum Planctomycetota; class Planctomycetia; order Pirellulales; family Thermoguttaceae; genus JAFGRD01. Next base: position 1,354 of record JAFGRD010000022.1, on the reverse strand, counting down.
CGAGCCAATCCGGAAGTCACCGCCCGGTACAAGAAAGTGTTTCTCGAGAACTTCAACGCGGCAGTGACGGAAAACGCCCTGAAGTGGCATGCCATGGAGCAGACACGCGGCAATGTGGACTACCGCGTTGTGGACGCCATCCTGGCTTGGACCGAGCAGCACGACATTCCGCTGCGCGGGCACAATATCTTCTGGGGCGTGACCGGTCGTGTGCAGGACTGGCAAAAGCAGCTCGACGATGACGAGCTGCGAGAGGTGCTCAAGAAGCGTGCCACGACGATCGGCAAGCGATACCGAGGCCGGTTTGCCGAGTACGACCTGAACAACGAGATGATACACGACAACTACTACGAGAAACGTCTTGGCCCGGCGATCACGAAGCAGATGGCGATCTGGGTCCACGAAGGGGATCCGGACGCGATCCTCTACCTGAACGACTACGACGTGCTGACCGGGAACCAGCTTCAAAAGTATGTCGCCCATATCGAGACGCTGCTGGAGCAAGGCGTGTCGCTGGGCGGGATCGGCGTGCAAGGCCATTTGCACGGCGACTCGTTCGACGCCGGTGCACTGAAGCGGGCGCTCGATACGCTCGCTCGATTCAAGCTGCCGATCCGCGTTACCGAATTCAACTTCCCCGGGCAGCGATCGCAGCATTACCGGGACCGACGGAGTCAGCTCACGCCGGAAGAGGAGGAGGCCAAGGCCAAGGCGATTGTCGACTACTACCGAATCTGTTTCGCACATCCGGCGGTCAAAGGCATCCTGATGTGGGGATTCTGGGAAGGCGCCAACTGGATACCCGTCTCGTCGCTCTACCGCCGCGACTGGACCCCGACCCCGGCGGCCCACGCCTATCGCGACCTGGTCTACAAGACGTGGTGGACGAGTTGGAAAGGCAAGGCCGATGCCAACGGCCAGTGCGAGGTCCCCGCGTTCTACGGCACGCACCGCGTCGCCGTTGGCGACACGGAGAAGATCGTCGATCTCAAAAGCGCCGACGGCACCGGCAGCGTGTCGTTCTGAAAGGGTGGACGCCTCCACTTCGGCAATGGTCCGCGGGACTGCCACGTGCGGCTGTCCGAGCCGTTGCATCCCCGCGACCTGTGCGCTACAATCACCGCCATCGGATGGAGCGCTGGTGGGCAATTGTGCCTGGAAATCGTTCGACTGGGACAATGCCGTCGAACAGACGTGGAATGCTGTGGATGGATTGCGCGCGAGCACGGATTGCTCTGAGGCAATATGGCCTGTCTCTGAAGCAGTTGACCTCTCTTTCCGCACGTCTCGCTATGATTTTCTCTGAATTCCCCTTGAGGCAAGTCATTGGCCGTACTGTTTCGGCGGCAGGTTT
>JAFGRD010000021.1 GCA_016935315.1 Pirellulales bacterium | reverse complement strand
GCAAGGCCGGGCGAGTGACCAACTGCGACGAAGCCAATGAGCTGCTGAGCCGCAAGTACCGTGCAGGCTGGGTCCTGGACGGGTGATCCGCTCTGGCGCGGTCTTCGGCCGTGGCCAATCCGATCAGCAGATTCCATTGCCCCCCTCTCCTCTGCTCCACGTCGCGGGAGCAGAGGAGCGGACAAGTTCCGGGAGGGGCAAATGGGCAAGAGACGCAAACGGCTCGATCCGGGGCACAGTGCTGCGAGAATCCGGCCAGGCCCTCTTGACTATGTACAAGCGTATATTGTAGGATTCAATGGTCGGCAGACAATGATTAGGATCAACCCACCCTACAGGGGAGTGACATGGAACTGTTTGAGAGTTTGACCAAACGACAACAGGCCGTCTACGAATTTATCCGCGACAAGATCCGCGGCCGGGGCTACGGGCCGACCGTCCGGGAAATCGGCACCCGCTTCAAGATCGCCTCGCCCAACGGCGTGGTGTGCCATCTGAAGGCCCTGGAGCGCAAGGGGCTGATCACTCGGGAGCCGCACATGTCGCGGGCGATCCAACTGGCGGCCGAGCCAATCGAGTTGCGGGGGCTGCCGCTGGCCGGATGCATCGCCGCGGGTGTGCTGCACGAGGCGATCGAGCAGGATGAGCGGGTCGATTTCGGCGCCATGTTCGACCCGACCAACAAGAAGCTCTTCGTGCTGCAAGTCGACGGCGATTCGATGATCGAAGACCAGATTGCCGACGGCGACTACGTGGTGGTCCGCAAGCAGCGGACTGCCGGCAAGGGTCAGATCGTGGTGGCGTTGACCGACGACGGCGAGGCCACGCTGAAGCGCTGGTTTCCCGAGAAACGCCGCATCCGTTTGGAGCCGGCCAACTCGAAGATGAAGCCGATCTACGTGAAAAACGCCAAGGTGTTGGGCATCGTCGTCGGCGTGGTGCGCAAAGTCGCCTAGGCCGGCGTGCACGATCCTCGATTTTCACGTGCCGTCGCCCTTGCCGCTGTTGATCCAAAATGGGCCGCCCGGCCGACGTAGCAATTCTGGCCTATCGCCGCTTGACAACCGGGTGGAGGCCGGATAGGTTGAGTCTCGCGTGGCCCGCACGGAGGGAGGCTGCCGGGGTAGCAAGGCCGGCTTGCTCAGTCGTTCCCGCGCGGTTGCTGCATCGAGGATTGAAGACGGTACGTCGGCTGAGAGAATGAGGGCTGGATACACCAAGAATGCACCTACTGTGGGCAAGCCGCCAGAGGCGCCCTGACGACCCGTGGGAAGTGAGGAGTTGTGGAATGTCCGACCGCGGGGAGCCGACAAATCAAACCGAGAAGCCCGGCGCCGGCATCACCGGGCGGCAAGCGTACAACATCGCCAGCGATACGGTCACCGGGGCGAACCTCCGCCTCAAAGACAACCTCTTTCAGGCGATCGCCATCTTCGTCTGCCTCTTCTTGGGAGCGCTCGTCGGCGCGGCCGTGGCCGAGCAGCGCTGGGCGGGCGCCCTGGTGGGCGGCTTGTTCGGCTTGCTGGTGGGTCTGTTTGGAAGCGGCATCTTCCTGATGGTCTACCGGGCCGTCATGCACATCCGCGGCCGGCACGATTAGTCGTGCGGCATGCGTGCGGGCCGGCTCAGGCCGATTTGCTCAGCGAGGCCGCCTGGTTGAGCTTGTTGTAGAGCGTCTTCAGACTGATGCCCAACTCCTCGGCCGCCTTGGGCTTGTTGCCGGCGTGGCGGTCCAGGGCGTCGTGGATCGCCTGCATTTCCAGCTCCCGAAGGCTGCACGGACCGGCCGGCTTGAAGCTGGCCGTGACGACCTGCCGCGAGGTGAACCGCCGGGGAAGGTGCTCCGGGGCAATCGGCTTGCCTTCGCAGAGGATCATCGCGTGCTCGATCACGTTGGCCAGCTCGCGGACGTTGCCCGGCCAGGTGTGTTCCTTGAGGGCCTCCAGGGCCTCGGGCGTGAACAGCACATCGTCCGCGGCGCCCGCGGCCCCGAACCGCATGGCCAGGTGGCGGGCCAACTGTTCCACGTCGTCGATCCGCTCGCGCAGCGGCGGCAGGGCGATCTCGAACGTGTTCACACGGAACCAGAGGTCCTCGCGGAACTCGCCGGCGGCGACCATCTCGTCGAGCTGGCGATTTGTGGCGCAAACGACTCGTACGTCACAGGTGAACGACTCGTTGTCGCCCACGCGGCGCACCTCGCCGCTTTCCAGGAACCGCAGCAGCTTCGCCTGCATGGCCTTGGGCAGCTCGCCGATCTCGTCCAGGAAAAGGGTGCCACCGTTGGCCACCTCGAACAGCCCGGTGCGATGCTCGTCGGCACCCGTGAAGGCCCCCTTGCGATGGCCGAACAGCTCGCTCTCGATCAGGTGTTCCGGCAAGGCCCCGCAGTTGATCGGCACAAAGGGCATCTCGGCCCGCAGGCTCTGCTCGTGCAGCGCCCGGGCGACCAACTCCTTGCCGGTCCCGGTGTCGCCGAGGATCAACACGGTGGAGTTGGTCGGGGCCACCTTGGCAATCAGCCGGCGGACGCGCTGCATCTCGTCCGACCGGCCGATCAGCTCGGACGAGCCTTCGATCCGCTGCAGGCGTTTCTTCAGCGCACGATACTTGTTGGTCAGCTCGCGCCGCTGGGCGACGCGCGTCAGCACGGCTTCGAGATCGATCAGCTTGCAGGGCTTGGTCAGGTAATCGAACGTCCCGTGGCGCAGGGCGGCGACGGCGGTCTCCAACGACGACTTGCCGGTCAGCACGACGGCCTCGGTGTCGGGCGCGAGCTCCTTGGCCTTGGCGATCACCTCGATCCCGCTGAAGCCGGGCATGTCGAGGTCCACCAGGAGGCAGTCGTAGGTGTTGCGCTGCAGCGCGGCCACGGCGGTGGTGCCGTCGGGGCAGACGGTCACCTCGTGGCCCATCCGCGGCAGCTCCAGACGCATCAACTCCTGCAGCGAGCGCTCGTCGTCGGCGAACAACAGTTTCAGTCGATTATGCGGCTTGGTACTGATTTTCAATCTCCTTCTGCGTTTCCGTCAGCGGCAATCGCACCCGGAAGATGGCGCCGCAACCTGCCCCGGCACTGTGTGCCTGGATGTCGCCGCCATGGTCGGCGACGATCCGATAGGTAATCGAGAGCCCCAATCCGGTTCCCCGCCCGCCGCGGCGCCGGGTGAAGAAGGGCTCGAAGACGTGCTTGAGCACGTCCGGTTCCATCCCGCAGCCGTCGTCGGTGAAGATCAGCTCGGCGAAGGCGCCGCGTGCCCGCAGCTCGATCCGCACCGTGCCGCCGTCTTCCAGACTGTCCAGGGCGTTGGTCAACAGATTGAGCACGACCTGCTTGATTTCCTGGGCGTTGACCGGCGCGACCACGGGTTCGGGGGGCAGCAGTTCGATGTGGCGGTGCTCGTATTTTCCCAAATGGCCCACCATGTCGACCACGCCGCGGACCAACTCGCCCAATTCGGCGTTTTGGCGCCGGACCTCGCCGATTCGCGAGAAGTCGAGCAGTTTCTCGGTGATCTGTTTGCAGCGGAACGCCTCGTCCTGGATCATCCGCAGGTAGCTGCCCACGACGGCGTGTTGCTCGGCGTCGGCCCCGGTCGACGCTTCGAGGATCTCGAGCATCCGTCCCTCCAGCGACTCGGCGCACATGGCGATCGAGGCCAAGGGGTTGTTGATCTCGTGGGCAACGCCGGCGGCCAGGAAGCCCACGCTGGCCAGTTGCTCGCTGCGGACCACCTGGCGGGTCCGCTCTTGAACCTGGCGATCCAGATCGTCGCGGATGTGCTGGAACCGGGCCGTCATGTCGTTGAGCGCCTCGGCCAGCTTGGCCATCTCGTCCCCGGTGTCGAGGTGGATGCGGTAGTCGAACTCGCCGGCAGCCACCCGGCGCGAGCCGCGAATCAACAGACGCAGCGGATGCAGCACCCACTGCCAGGCCAGCCGGACAAACAACGCGAACAACAGCGCGGCCGAGATGCTGGTGATCCAGGTGCCGATGATCAGCACCCGGTACTGGCCGCGAACTTCGTCGCGAAACCCGCCCAGCTCGCGGTGCAGATGGCTGGGCAGCGCGGCGGCCAAGACACGCAGGTTCTCCAGCTCGGTGTCCAGTTCTCCGACCGTCACGTCGTCGAGCATCCATGCTTCGTCGCGGTTGGCTCCGCGCACCCGGACCAGGGCCGCTTCGATCTTGCGCAAGGTCTCACGCTCGTGCTGGTTGTCGGCCTTGGGCGAGCCGGAGAGCAGCTTCTGCTCCAACCGTCGGCGGTATCGGGAAAGCGTTTCCTCCACCTCGGCAAGCTGATCGTGGAATTGATCGCGAAGCATCCGCATGCGCAACGGCACGTCGTCGCCGTCGACGGCCGGAAACGAGCCGGCGCGCCGCCCGCGAAGTTCGCTGATGGTCATCCGCAGATCGCCGGCGTTCCGGCTCAGCTCGACCGCCACCGGCAACTCGCTGACGCGCCACCCGAGACTCTTGACCAGCGCGCGATAGGCGTAGGTTCCATAGAGCCCGCTGCCGGCGAGGATCACGACCACCAGCACCAGCAGGGACAACCCCACCAACAGCTTGACCCGAATCGGCCACTTCGCGAGCAACGGCGACCTCCTTGTCGCACTGGCGATAGAAGCGTGCCCGGACGCAAGGGGTCCATCCAGACACTGTTCCTCCTGAACTTGCAGCAGCGGAGTGTACCATCAGACGGCGTGCCGCGGCAAGACGAGCGAGGAGCTCCGGTGGTATTTTGGGCAAACAGCGGGGGCCGGAGAGGCAAAGACGCGAAAACCTGGGAGGATCGGACACCTCGATCCACCTGTTCAGGCGGGCGCGTCTATCCTTCTGTGCGGCCGGGTGGATTGCCGTTCCTGCGTTGCCGCTTCAACTGGCCCATCACGAAATCGATGGCCCGGAAGTACTCTTGCACGCCCCCGCTGTCCGCCGCGGCTTCTCGGGCGGCGGCGGCCTTCTGGCGGAACGCATTGAGCTGTGGCCAGTCGACCACCCAGTCCTCGCGGATGGCCGCATCACACAAGTCCTGGACCATGTCGGCCAACTGTTGCACGAACTTGCCGTCAGCCGGACAGGTGATGCTGACGTAGGGCCCCTTGCCCAGCGGTTTGCCGGGCGGCGAGGTGATCGTTGGACTTTCGCCGGAACGCCGGGTCCAGCCGGCGATTCCCGCCGCCACGGCCCCGATCAGACAAATCAGCGCGAGGATCCAGCGCTGGGTGACGGCCGCCCCAACCGCACCCAGACCGCAAACGCCCGGGATTGTCCAAACCAGGGGGTTCCCCGAGCCGTCGGTCGAGGCGACCGCGGGAGAACGGGGCCCGGCGCCCTGCGTTCGGGCAAGCAGGGGCCCGACAACCCGGACCACGATCACACTGATGTTGTCGGGCCCACCTCGCAGATTGGCCAGGTTGACCAGCGCCCGAGCGGACTCGTCCGGTGGCATGCAATGGAGAATGGCTCCGATTTCTCCGTCCTTGACCGGCCCCGAGAGGCCGTCGCTGCAGAGCAGAAAGGTGTCGCCGGGCTCGATCGGGAACGGTCCTTCCAGATCGATGTCGACGATCGTGCTGGGCCCGAGCGAACGGGTGATGATGTTCCTGGGGATGTAGTCGGGAATCTTGTCTTCCGCAATCTGTCCGGCCGAGCGCATTTCCCAGATCAAGCTGTGGTCGAACGTCAACTGTTCGAGGCAGCCGTCGCGTAGCCGATACGCCCGGCTATCGCCCACGTGGGCCAGCACGGCCCCTTCGGGCAACAGCAGCAGTGCGGTGCTGGTCGTGCCCATCCCTCGAAAATCGGGATCGGCCTGCCCGCAATCGTGGATGTGCTGATTGGCCTGGCGCGTGGCCTCAAAAAGCGCCTCGGCCGGCGGGAGATCAAGCCGTTTGCTGTAGGCCAGGGCAATCGTGTCGGTGGCCAATTTACTGGCCAATTCGCCGGCAGCGTGGGCACCCATGCCGTCGGCCACCACGAACAAGTGCCCGCGCCGCTGCCATAGCTCCTGGCTGCCGGCGATGACCACAGCCATCGCGTCCTGGTTGTTGGCGCGTCTGAGGCCGACGTCGCTCAGTGCAGTGTGCTGAAGGCAGTGGTCCCAAATGGTGGCGGCTTGATCCATCGTCTCGACGGGCAGTAACTCTTCTGGGCGGTCTATGTGCCTACCTGCGGGTTCATCCCTCGGGAACGCAACATCTGCATTGTAGCGGTGCCCGTAATCCCGAGCCAGTGCCTGGTGTGGTCGATTCCGGACGAAGCGGCCTAGGAGAATGGCGTCCCAGCCACTATACTCCCGCCCCGACCGCACCTCTGCGAAGCGTCTGAAAATGCCTCTTTCTGTCCCCAGTTCCCATCCTATCGGCGGTGCATGGACTCGCGGCCAGCGATTCTCCCTCTGTCTGCTGGCCGTTCTGGCTCTCTGCGCGTGCCAGAGCGGCTGTGTGCGGCGGCGGATGACGATCCGCTCCAATCCCCCCGGCGCACTGGTGTACATCGACGACTACGAAATCGGCACGACGCCCGTAACGCAGAGCTACCTCTACTACGGAACCCGGAAGATCCGCCTGGTCAAGGACGGCTACGAGACGCTCACCGTAATGCAGTCTGTCCCCGCGCCATGGTACGAGATTCCGCCGCTGGACTTCGTCAGCGAGAACGTGGTCCCGAGCGAGATTCGGGATCAACGCGAGTTCTGCTACCAGTTGACCCCACAGAGGATCGTACCGACCGAGGAGCTGCTCGGACGCGCCGAGGGTTTGCGTCGCGGCGTGCCAGCGCCCGCCTCACTGGCCCCGTTGGCGCCGACGGCCCCCTTATATCCCGGGTCGGCGGTGCCGCTGTCGCCCGTTCCTCGGACGGGCGTGGCCGAGCCGCTTCCGACGCCGCAAGGTATTGGCGGGCAGTCGGTCTATCCGTTGCCGTCGGGAGGCGGTGGGCGATAGTGGTAGCTGAAGGCGCATCGACTGTGCAAACGTCAATAGGTATCCAAGCGAGCTGACTTGTTGTGAATTCGGCCACGGGTCGCCTCAGCCGCCATTGGGCGAAAGTGTTGCCTCTCTTGCCAGTCCTCACTTGACCCCCGCCCGTCGCTCCAGGGCCCCACGAACGCCGAGCATTTCCGGGTGTCGCGCGATCTTGTCCGTGAAGACACGGACGTCGTCAACGATCGGTTCCAGTCGCCAACTGACGTCGTCGATGCGTTTGGCCGCCCGGTTCAAGTGGGTGTAGAGCTCGGGGTCATGGATGAACCGGCCCAGCGAGCCGTCCTCACTATTGAGGTTCCTGCTGAAGGTCTCCATCTCTTCGCTGAACACGGCCACGTGGCCCATGGCCTTATCGACACTGTCCATGGTGCGAAAGATCTGGTCGATACGGCTTTCGCCCGTCTGCTCGGACGGATCGACAAACCGCCGCAGCACGAACTCCGCCTTTTCGATCGTCCGTCCCATGGAATCCAGCGTGTCGGGCAGTCCGTCGATGGATCGCCTCAGCCGCAGCCGGGTCTGCTCATCCCCGAACACCTCACTGGTTCCGTCGGCGACCTTTTCGACCGCCGCCAGCGTTTCCTTGGCCTGGGCGATGGCATCGGTGATCTGCTGGCCGTTGGCGTCCAACAGCGAGTTGACGTTGCAGGCGGCCTTGCTCAGATCTTCGCCGGCTCGGGTCAGCGCGTTGCCCGCTTCGGTCACCGTGACCATCACGCCGTCGAGCCGTTCGTCCAAGTCCTGGATCACCTGTCCGGGACTGGGAACGACCACGCCGTTGAGCTGCTCGCCATCGCGAACGAACGTATCCGCGGCGTTGAGGTCGTCGCTGGGAACGACGTTGATGACCGCATCGCCGAACAGATCGTTGACGATCCGGAAGATCTCGTTGTGCCGCAGCCGCTTGTCGCCGTCGAGCTCGGTGGTCACCAGGACGCCGCCGTCGTCCAAGAGCCGCACATTGCCGACGCGGCCGATGAGGATACCGCTCTTGCGGATCGGCGTGTGTTGGGTCACGTTGGGGGCCTGGCGGAACCGGATGTGGACGGTGTACGACGCGCCGGGCATCAGGGCGCGGGGCTCGTTGATCAACGCCACCAGGATACCGGTGATCAACAAGGTGGCCAGGACCATGACGCCGACACGAAACTGCATCATCCGTTCGTTCATGGACTATCTCCCGTTCTCCTGACGCATTTCCATCAGCCGTTCTCGGGCTTCGCCCCGGACGAATTGCGAAACCCGCCCGTCGGGCGCCGCGTCGATTGCCTCCGGCGGTCCGTCGTAGAGGATTTGCGGCTCGTCCGGAGCAAGTCGGGCGGATGGGAAGAGCATGACCACGCGGTCTGCCACCTTCCGCGCCGTACGCATGTCGTGGGTGACGATCACACTGGTCACCGGGTGTTGGCGGCGGGTGTGGATCATCAGCTCATTGATGACGTCGCTCATGATCGGGTCCAGCCCGGTGGTCGGCTCGTCGTAAAGCATGATTTCCGGCTCGATGGCCAAGGCCCTCGCCAGACCCACTCGCTTGCGCATTCCGCCGGAAAGCTCGGCCGGCTTTTTGCCGATCACGTCTTCGGGCAAGCCGACTTCGGCCAGCCGGGCCAGCACGATGTCGTTGATATCGGCCGTGCTTCTGCTGGTATGCTGCCGCAAGGGAAAGGCCACGTTCTGGGCCACCGTCATGCTGTCGAACAGGGCTGCCTGCTGAAAAAGGAAGCCGAAGCGGGCCCGTTGCCGCGTCAACTCCTTCTCGTTGAGATCGGCCAGATTCAGCCCGTCGAAGTGAACCGCGCCGCGGGTCGGCTGCAAGAGCCCGATGATCGTCTTCAACAACACCGTCTTGCCGCATCCGCTTTCGCCGATGACGGCCAGCGTCTGACCCCGCCGGAGCTCCAAATCGATCCCGCGGAGCACCTGAAGCGGCCCGAAGTCGATGCTAAGCCCTTCGAGCCGGACCAACGGCGGCCCCAGCGATTTCGGGTTGGATGTGGTTTTGACCATGGTTGTCTCGACTCGGCGCGTCTCAGAAGAGCTTGGGGGCCTCGGGCCATACGGCATAGTAGATGGCGTCCAGCACGATCCCCAACACCAGGTCCAGCAGCAAGATGACGACGAACGAGTGGACAAACGCCGAAGTGGCCGCCCGGCCCACGCCTTCGGCGCCGGGATCGCAATGGAAGCCGCGGTGGCAACCGATCAGGGCGATGGCCGCCCCGAAGAACAGGCTCTTGAAAACGCCGACGAACAGATCGAAGTTGCCCACGAATTGCCGGGCATTGGCCACGTAGTGGTGCCAGTCGATTCCTTTGAGGTACACGGCGAAGAACGCGGCGCCGGCCACGCCCATGAAGTCGGCCATGATCACCAGCGTGGGAATCAGTACCAGACAGCCGAGAAAGCGCGGGACAACCAGATAGTGGATCGGGTTGGCACCCATGCTGCTCAGCGCGTCGATCTGCTCGGTCACCCGCATGGTCCCCAGCTCGGCCGCCATCGAGCTTCCCACCCGGCCGGCCAACATGGTGGCGGCCAGCACGGGCCCCAACTCGCGAACCAGCGACATGCTGATCACCGCCCCGAGCTGCGTCTCGATATTCATCATGCGGAACTGCGTGTAGCTCTGCACGACCAGCACCATGCCGATGAACGTGCCCGTCAACGCCACCACCGGCAGACTCAATACGCCGATCTGGTAGAAATTCGGCAGGATGGTCTCCCGGGCAGGCAGTCGCATGGTCAGCCAGCTCAGCGTCCGCAGCGCGAACACAGCGATGCTGCCCAGCCCGATCATCCAATCGATGACCACGCCGCCCAGGTCGGCAACCCAATCGGCCACGGCCTGTGCCGGACCGCCGGAGCCGACCCGGTCGTCGGAGAGCGAGATGTTGGAGCCGCTGGCCATGGGAGGAGTTCCAATGCCCTGTTGGCGATTGGTGACAATCGCAGAAGGAGAAGGCAGTCGTTTGCGTATTCGGCGTCGCGCCCCCCCAGGCGGCGCGTCACAAGCCTATGGATGTCTGCATCGTCAAGGATCGAGGCCGACCAACGGGAGGCCAAAAAAATCGGGCTCCCGTTGGTCGCCTTCGCGCATTGATCGTGCAAACGCCAATAAGGCTTCTCCCTCTCAAATCGCCATTGCGAGCTTGCGGCTTGAGGGAACTTTACCGATTGCCCCGGCAGCAGGGAATGCGCATACTGGGAGATACAGGTATCCTGCGCAGCGCGAACCGGGGTCTCAATGAGGGCAGATTGCGCGGGGCAACCAAGGCGACTTCAGCTACGATTCGGCTGAAGTGTTGCGGGGAACCCGGCGTCGATGTGCCGCCAACCCTAGCCGGCTCCGGCGGGCGAATCCTTGCCGGAACCTCCTTCAGCCGCGGCGCCGACCGGCGGGGGTGCTTTTGCCGGCTCTTCGACCGAGCCTTCGAAGAACAACTGCTTCTTGCCGCCGACCTCTTTGACCTCCACGGTGATCGTGTCCATACCCTGGAACTCACCTTTGAGCAGTTCCTCGGAAAGCGGGTCCTCGACGTAGTTCTCGATCGCGCGGCGCAACGGCCGGGCGCCGAAATCGAGGTTGGAGCCTTTCTTGATCAGTACTTTCTTGGCCTCGTCGGAAAGCACGAGGCTCAGACCTCGCTCTTCGAGCCGCTGGCGCACCTTGCCCAACTCCAGATCAATCACGTCTTTCAGGTCGTCGTTGGTCAGGTGGCGGAAGACGATCACGTCGTCGACGCGGTTAAGGAACTCGGGACGGAAGACCTTTTCGATTTGTTCCTGGACCCGCTCTTTCATGCTCTCGTAGGACGCATCGTCGTCGGGCTTCTGGAAGCCGAACGAGGCTTCGTTCTTGATCGCCTCGGCCCCGGCGTTGGTGGTCATGATCACGATCGTGTTGCGGAAGTCCACGTTGCGACCGAAACTGTCTGTCAGGCGGCCCTCCTCCATCACCTGCAGGAGCATGTTGAAGCAATCAGGATGCGCTTTCTCGATCTCGTCCAGCAGCACGACCGCGTACGGCCGGCGACGGATCTTCTCGGTCAACTGGCCACCTTCCTCGAAGCCGACGTATCCCGGCGGGGCACCGATCAGCCGGCTGACGTTGTGCTTTTCCATGTACTCGCTCATGTCGATTTGGATCAGCGCATCGTCGTCGCCGAACATGAATTCGGCCAGGGCCTTGGCCAACAGCGTCTTGCCGACGCCCGTCGGCCCGGCAAACACGAAGCACCCGGTGGGCCGCTTGGGGTCCTTCAACCCGCTGCGGCTGCGGCGGACCGCCTTGGAGATCGACTTGATCGCCTCGTGCTGGCTGATCACCCGCTTGTGCAAATCGTCTTCCATCTGCATCAGCCGCATCGAGTCTTCGGTCGAGAGCCGCGTCAGCGGAATGCCGGTGATTTTCGAGACGACCTCGGCAATCACGTCTTCATCCACCACGCCGTCGGTTTCGCGCGATTTCTCCCGCCACTCGTGAGTGATGGTCTGTTTCTTCTTCTTCAGCTTGTCGGCCTGATCGCGCAATGACGCGGCCTTCTCAAAATCCTGATTGGCCACGGCCTCCTCTTTTTCCCGATTGAGGGTCTCGACCTCCTCGTCGATCTCCTTCAAGTCGGGCGGCCGGGTCATCGATTTCAGGTGGATCCGGGCACCGGCTTCGTCGATCACGTCGATGGCCTTGTCGGGCAGGCAGCGGCCGGTGATGTAGCGGCCGGAAAGCTCGACGGCCGCCTCGACCGCGTCGTCGGTAATCTGCACGTGATGGTGTTGCTCGTAGCGATCGCGCAACCCGCGAAGTATTTCGATCGTTTCCCCCTTGGTCGACGGCTCGACCATCACCAGTTGGAAGCGGCGGTCCAACGCGGTGTCTTTCTCGATGTACTTGCGGTATTCGTCGAGTGTGGTGGCGCCGATGCACTGGATTTCGCCGCGGGAGAGGGCCGGCTTCAGCACGTTGCTGGCGTCGATGGCCCCTTCGGCGCCGCCGGCACCGACCAGCGTGTGCAACTCGTCGATAAACAGGATCGTGTTCTTCGCCCGGCGGACTTCGTTCATCACCGCCTTGATCCGCTCCTCGAACTGGCCACGGTACTTCGTGCCGGCGACCATCATCGCCAGGTCGAGCACGACAATCCGGCGCTCCATCAGGAGCTCGGGAACGTTGCCTTCGACAACCTGCTGAGCAAAGCCTTCGACGATGGCCGTCTTGCCGACGCCGGCCTCGCCGAGCAGGACGGGATTGTTCTTGGTGCGCCGGCTGAGGATCTGCATGGTCCGCTCGATTTCGGTCTCGCGGCCAATGACCGGATCGAGCTTGCCCTGTCGGGCCAATTCGGTCAGGTCGCGTCCGAAGCTGTCCAGGGCCGGAGTCTTGGACTTGCCGCTGCGCTGCGTGCCCGCGCCGGGTCCGATTCCCCCGCCGCGCTCGGTGGCCTCGGGCCCTTCCACGCCGTGGCCGAGCAGGTTCAGCACTTCCTCGCGGACCTCTTCCAGCTTCAGGCCCAGGTTCATGAGGACTTGGGCGGCCACGCCCTCCTGTTCGCGCAACAACCCCAGCAGGATGTGTTCCGTTCCGACGTAGTTGTGGTTGAGGTTTCGGGCTTCCTCCATGGAATACTCGATGACCTTCTTTGCCCGCGGCGTTTGGGGCAACTTCCCCATGGTCACCATGTCGGGTCCGCTCTGGACGAGCTTTTCGACTTCCAGCCGGATCTTGCGGAGATCGACGTCGAGGTTCTTCAGCACGTTGGCCGCTACTCCGCTGCCCTCCTTGATCAGCCCCAGCAGAATATGCTCGGTTCCGATGTATTCGTGGTTGAAGCGCTGTGCTTCCTGGTTGGCCAATTGCATGACCTTCCTGGCCCGGTCGGTAAATCGCTCGTACATGGCAGATCTCTCTTGGACGTTCGTGTCCTGTTCCGTTTGTGTCTTGTCTGCTGCGGTTGGACCGCTTTGGTTCGAGTGCTTCAGGCCGCCGGTCGAACCTCATCCGACGGATCGGCGGCCCCGGGGCCGGCCGCTGCTTCATCCTCGGTCGGTACTTTCGTTCGCGCGTCGGCCAACAACTCCCGTTCGCGTCCTATCTCCAATTCCCACTTCCCGGCGCCCTCGAGCCGGGAAAGCCGCTGCAACTGTCCTTCCGCTTCGTCGAGCCGGCCCGTGTGCCGCAAGAGCGTGGCCAACGTCAAGCGTGCCTCCGCATCTCGGGCGTCTTTCTCGAGCAGCTTTTGAAGTTCGCGCTCGGCCCGAAACCAGTCTCCCGTCAGGTAATACTGAACCGCCTCGGCGAAATCAACGCCGGACCGATCCTCCTCCGATCCGAAAGCCCGCCGGCGGGTCCAAACGGCCGACATGACTCCTGCCCCGAGCCAAACCCCGCACAAGGCGATCCATAGGCCGTTACGCACCTGCCAGGCAACCAGTTCGGTCCACACAAAGCTGCTCAACAACGCCAGGTTCAGCAGGGCCGCCACCGAAACCGCAACTGCCAGGGCGGACCAACTGCCGTCTACCCAAGCCTGGGGCAACCCCGGCCACAAGTACGTACCCCAAGGCATCTTGCGCTTCATCATTGGATCCTTCCCGCGAAGCCTTCTGCCGCAAAGCGACTACCGGGCCACCGAATTCTAACTCCCAAAACGGGTTGAATCAAGGCAAACACCGGGTGATGCATTGCGGACACCTGGACGATTTGCGAGACTTGCGTGTCATGCAATACGAGTTCACTCCCGGTGCCCGCCGAGCGTTGATTTCTGCTGCCCAGTGGAACAGTCGTGCGGAATCTGACGAGTTGGAGCCGCCCGCGCTGCTCTTGGGATTATTGGCCGAGCCGGAATGCCGCGCGGCGATCATGCTGTCCGCCCGTCAGATCGACACACAGGCCGTGCAGCGCCAGTGGACCGGATTGTCCCCGAGAGGCCCCGCTGACGGAGGGGTTCTGCCGCCGTTTTCCCTCGATACAGAATTGTGCCTGGCGGCTGCCTGCGAACGGTTGGCTGATTACCCCCGGCCGTTGGAGTTGGCCACGGAACACCTCCTACTGGGGTTGGTGGCCGCTGGGTGTGAAGCGTCGGCATGGCTGCGGCAGCGGGGTTTCGACCCGGACACCTTGGAAGCCGAGATTCATCGGCTCTACGGACACCAGCCGGGGCCCCTGGCCGTGGAATCGCTGCCAATGGATGAAGAGCCCCGTCTGTCTGAAAACACGGTTCCGTCGCCTCCCCCCGCTGCGAAGTGGCCACAGCCTCTTTCGCCCGCGAGAAACGATGAAGGGATTGGCACGCTGCGCATCCTCGACGCCGCGGCCAATCGTGCCCGCGAAGGGTTGCGCGCCGTCGAAGACTATGTCCGCTTCATCCTCGACGATCGCCACTTGACCGGCTTGTGCAAGCAGATGCGTCACGATCTGGCCGCCGCGTTGCGACGGGTGCCGACCGAGCATCGTCTCAGTGCCCGGGAAACCCGGGCCGACGTGGGAACCGCGGTCGCCACGCCCTCCGAGCAGTTTCGCAGGGATCCTGTCGCCGTGCTGGCGGCCAATTTGGCGCGGCTGCAAGAGGGGCTACGAAGCCTGGAAGAGTTCGGTAAACTGCTCGATGTCGACATGGCCGCCGAGTTGGAGCAGTTGCGTTATCGAAGCTACACGCTGCAGCGAGCGGTGGAGATCACGCGCACGAGTCTCGATCGCCTCGGGCACGCAAGACTCTACGTGCTGATCGACGGATGCCCGTCGCCGGAGGCACTGGGCAACCTGGTCCGTTCGCTGGTGGAGGTCGGAGTCGACGTCGTCCAGCTTCGCGACAAACAGCTCGACGACCGCCGCCTGCTTCAGCGTGCGCGCATGGTGCGCGAGTGGACTGCCGGCAGCCGGACGTTGTTCGTCGTGAACGATCGTCCCGATCTGGCCGCCTTGGCGGGGGCCGACGGCGTCCACGTGGGACAGAATGAGCTTTCGGTGAAAGACGTCCGCACGATCGTCGGTCCCACAACGCTGATCGGCGTGTCGACCCATTCGATCGAACAGGCCAGGCAGGCCGTCCTCGATGGGGCCAGCTATATCGGCGTGGGCCCGACGTTTCCCTCCGGCACGAAACGGTTCGAGCAGTTCCCGGGCGTGGCGCTATTGCGGGCCGTCGCCGCCGAAATTCGGCTTCCGGCCTTTGCGATCGGTGGAGTCGCTCAGGAGAACGTTTCCGAAGTGCTCTCGACGGGCATAGGCCGGATCGCCGTCAGCGGTGCGATTACCTCTGCGGCCGACCCGGTTTCGGCGGCCCGCGACCTGCTGGACGTGCTTAAATCCTCCTGAGGCAGCACGTCATACCTCCACGCTGGCTGCCAGTCAGTTCTGCGCAGTATGGGATGAATGCGTAGAATTAGGCAACAATTCCGCTCAGGGAATGCTGAAGGATTATCCCGAATTTGCCGATACTGCGAAGGCAAGCGATTCGCGCGTCTACGCGGACGCTACGGACTGGCCCATGAATCGTCGAGCTAGAAACATGACACCACAAGTCATATCAGACCGCTTCGCGGCGCGCAAGCCGAGAGGAATCCTGGCCGCCCACTTTTCAGCAGCGGTTGCGCTGCTGTTGGCCGCGCCCCTGCTGGTGGCTACGGCCGGGGCACAGGATCTCGTGCAGGAAGAGATCATCTACGAATCGGAGGACGACTCCGGGGCCGAGTTCCTCGGCGACGTGGCGTATCCCGACCAGGGCGCCGGTTGCCTTCAGGGCGATCTGGCCGGATCGTGCGGCGACTTCGGCGAAGATTGCGACGATTCGGTCTACGATCCCGGCTACGCCTGCTATCGTCCGTTGATCCCGATCAGCGGTCTACAGGCGCGGTGGGAATACCTCCTTTGGTGGACGCAGGGCAGCGCCGTGCCGCCTTTGGTGACCACCAGCCCGCAAGGCACGACGCGCGACCAGGCCGGCGTGCTCGGGCAGGACACGAGCATTCTGTTCGGCGACACGGGCCTGACGGGCGAATCGCGATCGGGCGGCCGGATCGCCATGACCTGGTGGATGGGACCGGCGCGACGAACGGGAATCGAGGGCAGCTATTTTGGGCTCGGCAGCGCGAGCACGCTGTATCGGGCCGCCAGCACGGGCGATCCGATCCTCGCCCGGCCCTTCTTCAACATCGGCGAGGGTGAACAGGACGCGCGCCTGATCACGTTCGACGGTCTGGTGACCGGCTCGGTTGCCGTGGACGCCACGACGGAGCTGCAGGGCGTGGAGGTGTTGCTGCGGCGGTCCTTCTTCCGGCAGCAAGCCTCTCACACCGACTTCGTGTTCGGCTATCGCTTCGGCCGGCTCGACGACGGCCTGCTGATCAGCGAGTCCACCGTGTCGACCGACCCGCTGACCGTGGGCACAACCTTCGATCTGTTCGATCAGTTTGACACGGAGAACCGTTTTCACGGGGCGGAGTTGGGAGTCATTTGGGAGAGGAAGACCCGCCGTTGGACCTGGGAAGTGTTGATGAAGCTGGCCTTGGGCAATACGCACTCTCGTGTCTTCATCGACGGCTCGACCACGACCACCGCCCCCGATACAGATCCGGTGGTCACTTCGGGCGGCTTGCTGGCCTTGCCCACGAACATGGGCGTGTACGACGACAACCATTTCACGGTGATGCCCGAGTTGGGGATTACCGTCGGCTACGACCTTACGCGCCGTTTGCGGGCGACGTTCGGCTACACGCTCTTCTACTGGAGCCGAGTCGCCAGGCCGGGCGATCAGATCGACTTCGACGTGAACGATTCGCAATTCTCGGGAGGCACGCTCAGCGGGGCGCCGCGACCGGAATTCTCGTGGGTGCCCACCGATTTCTGGGCGCAGGGGCTGAATTTCGGCCTGGAGTACCGGTTCTAAGGGCTGGCAGGTTCGGGGCGACCGATCGTAGCGGGCAGTGACCTCGGCGCAGTGACCTCGGCGCAGTGACCTCGGCGCAGTGACCTCGGCGCAGTGACCTCGGCTACGTCCAGTCCTCTTCCTCTGTGAGGGCCGCATCGCTGAGCGATTCGGACGGCGCCACCACGTTGATCGTGACGTGTTGCGAGTCGTAGAGATCCTGGGTGCTGGACGACCCTTCGGGCCGGACGCGCAGCTCGATTTCGATGGCTCCGGTGTAGCCCAGCGGCGGAGTGAACGTGACCTCGCCCGTCTGGCTATTGACGTCGACCGTGTAATCCGCGGTGGTCGGCACGTTGGCGCTGAAGAGGACCGGATCGCCTTCGACGTCGATCGCCGTAAGCGGGAACGTCAGCGGCGTGTCCTGCAGGGTCTGCTGCGCCGCGATCGGCGCGAGGAACGGGCCGCCGTTGTACGTGTCGGGCGTGACCGTGACGTGGAAGGTCTGTTGGTACTCGTCGCCGTTCTCGTCGGTCACCGTGACCGTCACGTCGGTTGCGCCGCTGCTTCCTTCCGGCGCCTTCAACATCAGCACGGCGTTCTCCTCGTCGTAGAAGACATCGACGGACTGCATCACCACGTCGGTCACCGGCCGGTTGGACGTGCCCGTTCCTTCGGTCGTGTCGGTCGCGACGTTGCTGATGGCGTCGCGGACGTCCTCGCCCTCGACGAGCTGTCCGAAGACGGAGTGGTTGAAGTCGAGGTACCGCGTGGGGGCTTCGGTAATGAAGAACTGGGTGCTGTTCGTATCGTCGCCCGCCTTGGCCATCGACAACACACCCTTGCCCGTGTGCTGCAAATCGACGTGGAACTGGTCGTCGAAGTTGTCCAGGCCCGAGGTGTCTCCGCCGGTGTAGCTCGGATCACCGCCCTGGATCATGAAGTCGTCGATGACGCGATGGAAGATCACGCCGTCGTAGAGGCCGTCCTGGGCGTACTCGATGATCGGCTGGGTCACGTCCGGCACCTGCTGCTCGAACAGTTCCAGCACCATGTCGCCGTAGCCTTCCACCGAGATCCGCATGCTCCGGTTGTCTTCGGGTATCTGCGTCGAGACCAGCGCGGTGTTGTCGCTCTCAGCCGTGTAGGTCAGCTCATCGCCGTCGCCGTGGGAGCCGTCCAGCGGAATGTGCAAGGGGGCCCCGGCCAGCAACGTGACGTCGGCGATCTGCGCAAACGCCGGCGCATCGTCGACCGATGCCACCGTGATCGAAACGCTCGTCTCGGCCGAACCGTCGGTGCCGTCGCCGGCCTGATACGTGAAGCCGTCGCTGCCGTGGAAATCGGCGTCGGGGACATAGACAAACGAGCCGTCCGCGCCGAGGTTTACCGTACCGTGCGACGAACCGGCCACGAGCGTTGCGGTCATCGCGTCGCCGTCCGGATCGGTGTCGTTGGCCAGCACGCCTGTGTCGGCGGTCACCGTTAGCGAGTCGTCTTCGTCGACGGCATACGAATCGGCGACGGCAATCGGCACCTGGTTCGGCGGTCGCTCCGGGGCTTCCCCCGCCCCATCGCGAATGGCCTGGGCCAGGTCGGCGTTGCCGGCCAACTCTTCGGCGGCAGCAACCACCTCGCGGAGGTAGACGTCCATCGGCGGTGTGGAGGCGAGGAACTGCCGGATGGAAATGAACGTCGGCCGCAGGCCCCGTTCACCGAAATGGTAGCCCGACCCGTGGTCGTCGTCGACCAGCACGACGTCGGAGATTAGGTCGTCGGCAACCTCGCCACCGAGTGACCCGGCCGTCTCGTCGCCGTCCAGGAATGCCTCGGGTTGGATCTCGGTGATCTCGTACGTGCCGGGGCGCAGCTCGTCGAAGTAATAGGAGCCGTCGCCGGCGGTCAGCAAGGCAATCTCCACGTCGTCGCCCTGGTCGTCGACGCCGGTGAGCGTCACCTCGACGCCGGGGATGCCGATTTCGCCCGTATCCCGCACGCCGTCGCCGTCCGCGTCGCAATAGACGAAACCGTAGATGCTGCTGTTGGCGGGCACGTGCTCCGTGACGGTAACGGTCACCGTGGCCTGGTCGGCCAGCCCGTCGCTGTCCTCCACCGTGTAGGTGAAAGTCTCGGTGCCGAAAAAGCCGGCCGCGGGCGTGTATTCGACGCTCGCCTCGTCCTCGGCGATCTGGATCGTGCCGTTCTGGGAGCCGGCCGAGACGGCGATGATGCGAAGCGTCTGCTGGCCGTCCGGCTCGGTGTCGTCGTTCTCGAGCACGTCGAGCGTTGCCAGATCGCTGTCCTGCTGCACCTCGAACCCATCGTCTTCGGCGGCCGGCGGATCCGGCTGGGACGCAACCTCGACGGTCACCGTCGTGGTCGGCGAGAAGCCCACGCCGTCCGAGGCCCGGTAGGTGAACGTGTCGGTGCCGAAGAAGTTGGCCCGCGGGACGTAGGTGAAGGAGCCATCGAGGTTGTGCGTCAGTGTTCCGTTGGCGGGCTGATCGACCACCACAACGCTCAGCGAGTCACCCTCCACGTCGCTATCGTTCGCGAGCAACCCCTCCACGGCATCGACCACCAGCGTGGTGTCTTCATTGACGTCGTACGTATCCGGCGCGGTCACGGGCAGATCGTTGGCCGCATCGACGGTGATCGTCACGGTGGCCGGGTCGGAGTCTTCCGTCCCGTCGCTGGCCACGTAGGTGAATGCGTCGGTGCCGAAGAAGTCGTCATCGGGAACGTAGAGGAACGAGCCGTCGGTCTGGAAGGTCAGCGTGCCGTGCGCCGGCTGAGTCGCCACCACGGCGGTCAGTGTATCGCCTTCGTCGTCCGTGTCGTTGGCCAAAACGCCCGTGGCCGCGCTGACGCTGAGCGAGTCGTCTTCCGCCACGTCGTAGGCGTCGTCCCCTGCGACCGGTGGATCATTGATCCACTGGATGGTCAGCGTGACGGGCGCTTCGTTCGACACGTCCGTGCCGTTGCCGGCCAGGTAGGTGAAGCGATCGGTACCGGAGAAGTCGGCGTCGGGCGTGTACGTGAACGAGCCGTCGGGCTGCAATTGCAGCGTGCCGTGGTCCGGCGGCGTTGCCAGCGTGGCAGTCAACGATCCGGAATTCAGGTCGCCGTCGTTGGCCAACACGCCGGTCGTAGAGTCGATCTGAAGCACATGGTCTTCATCGACCGTGTACGCGTCGGGATAGGCGGGGATCACGCCCAGCACGACGACCTCGACCGCTTCGGCCGTGAAGTTCCCGGCCAGGTCGGTCAGTCGGATCTCGAAGGATTGCAGGCCGATCTGGCTTTCGGTCGGCGTCCATTGCAGGATGCCGTCGTTGTCGATCGTGGCGCCGGCCGGCGCGCCGACCAATGAGTAGCCGACACCGGCCGTGCCCTCGTCGGCGCTCTCGGCGTCGTACGTGTACGCCTGGTTGTACTCGGCCAGCACCGGGGCGGTCGTCGTAATGGCCGCCGGGGCCACCGTATCGATCGTCAGCAGAATTGCCGCCGACGGGTCGCTTTCCACGCCTCCGACCGTCTGCGTGGCCGTGATCGTGCGAGAGCCTTCCGGCAAGGGAACCGTTCCGGACGTGGTGATGGTGATCGTGTCGGCAGTGGCCAGGCCGAAGCCGATTTGCGTGCCGTCCGCCTTGATATAGACCCAGGCGCCCTCGGCGATGCCGCTGACGAGAAACTGCAGGGTCGTCGCCGGCGAGACGTTATTGAGGTTCGTGACGTCGTCGTCATCGGCAACACCGCTATCGCTGGCCGCCAGAAGATCGATCTGCGACGGCGCCACCAACTGGTAGTTGCCGAAATCGAGATCGTTTTCCACGCCGGAGAAACCGACGGCCACGACGTAGCTGGTCGGATCGGTGTCGGGGTCCAAGGGAGCGGTTTGCCCGAACCCTGAAGGGACCTGCTGCCGCAGCTCGTACGTTCCCGGCGGGACGACGAAGCTGTACGAGCCGTCGACGTCGGTCACGGTGAAGGACTCGTCGTCATCCAGCAGCCAGTTGTCGTTGGAGTCGATGTAGACCGTCAAGCCTTCCATGCCCGGATCGCCGGCCTCTTGCAGGCCGTTGCCGTTAAGGTCCTCGAACACCACGCCGCTGAGCGTGGCGTAATCGGCCGACGTGATCGGCTGGTGCGTCCACGGCTCGGTGCCCGTATTGCCGTCGTTGGCCGCGAAGAAGAGGATTCCGCCGATGTCGGTCAGCGACGCCGGCTGCGAATCGGCCGGGCCGGAATAGACTTCTCCCACCATGAACGTGCCCAGCGCCGTGCCGTCGCTCATCCAGAGTTCGCGGCCGTTGTTACCGTCGTCGGCCGTGAAATGGAGCGTGCCGTCGACGACCGTCAGCGATTCGGGAAAGGAGCTGGTCGGGACGCTGCCGAAGACCTCCGGGTCGATGTCTTCAACCAGCACGGTGCCGGCGGCCGTCCCGTCGCTCTTCCAAAGCTCGCGGCCGTGGACGCTGTCTTCGGCCGTGAAGAACAACACTCCGCCGGCGGCGGTCAGCTCCTGCGGCGACGAGGAATTGGGACCGTAGGCGTAGCCGTAGTCGTACGGCCCGTTGTAGTAGTACTGGTAGCCGCTGCCGGTGTACAGATCCTTGACCATCACGGTGCCGGCGGCCGTCCCGTCGCTCTTCCAAAGCTCCTGGCCGTTGATCCCGTCGTCGGCGGCGAAGTAGAGCATGCCGTCGAATTCGGTCAGCGCAGTGGGATCGGAGCCGAGAGGATTGTCGTAGTAGTCGCTGTCCGTGTTGATGTCCTTGACCATCACGGTGCCGCCTTCGGTGCCGTCGCTCGTCCAAAGCTCTCGCCCGTTGTCGGCGTCTTCGGCCGTGAAGAACAACGCCCCGCCCACGTCGGTAAGGTTCGTCGGCCGCGAGCCGTTGGGGTAGTCGTACCCACCATACGTGAACTTGCCCGGAAAAACGTCCTTGACCAACATGGTGCCGCCCTCGGTGCCGTCGCTTTTCCATAGCTCGGCGCCGTGGGTGTCGTCGTAGGCAACGAAGTAGAGGGTCCCGCCGATAGCCATCATGTCGGACGGGGCCGACGAAAGGGGACCGTTGCCGTAGCCGTACGGATACTGGAAACCCTCGCCCGGTCGCAGGTCCTTGACCATCACCGTACCGCTGTCCGTCCCATCGCTCTTCCAGAGTTCCCAGCCGTTCTGGCCGTCGTCGGCCGTGAAGAACAGGAGCCCGTTCATCTCGGTCATCGCCGTCGGAGACGAGGAGTACGGGGCGTCGGCGTATCCAGTGCCCGGATAGATGTCCTTGACCATCTCCGTGCCGCCTTCGGTGCCGTCGCTGATCCAGAGCTCGCGGCCGTTGGCGCCGTCGTCGGCGGTGAAGAACAGGGTTCCGCCAACGTTGGTCAGGTTCTTCGGCGTCGAAGAGTAAGCGAGGTCCTCGCTGTTGACGCCCGGGTAGATGTCCTTGACCAGCACGGTGCCGTCGGCGGTGCCGTCGCTTCGCCACAGCTCCATGCCGTGGGTCCCGTCGTCGGCGATGAAGAAGGCCGTCCCGCCCACGTCGACGAATTCGGAGGGGAACGAAGAGAGCGTTCCGGCCCGGAGATCGGCCAGCAGCTCCGGACCGACGGAGAGCATCTGCCGCTGCTCGAGCGGCTCCAGACGGGGTGAGTATCCCGTGGCCCCACGCCACCCGGTACGCTTGATGCTCAGGCGGCTACGCGATTTCAGCCAGCCCTCCAAAGACAGAAAGAACCTCATCTCTTGCTCCTTTTCAGCGACTCACGCTGCTGTGCTGACGATGTCTCGTTTGGTTCGCTGTTGTCCCCGGCGATCCGCCCTCTGACCCGCAAATGGCCCTATCTGCATCACTCAGTCCGTGTCCGGTACCTTGCGTCCCGGTTCGGGAACCGCCCAAATCGTGGGTTGTCCGTCCTGCAAAGCGAACGGTCCCCGCATGGCCGCGGCACGGATTCCCGGCAATACGGCAACGTCGAAAATCTCGTCCACGCCCGACTCAAACGCCAGGGTGGCCACCGTGCGGCCCGCGTCCAGATCGACCACCGCCACGCCGCACTTCAGCTTGGTGCGGTCCTCGGCGATCGGCACGCCTCCGAACGTCGACGTCTCGCGAACCTTCGAGAGCCCCACGAAGGCGAACTGCTCGCAGAACGACAGTCCGCGCGTATAGCCGGGTAATTGCACCACGGTCTCGACCGTTCCGCTGGCCGGATCGACCTTCACGAGACTGCCGCGTCCCGAATCCAGAACCCACACGTGCCCCCGATACACCCGCGGCGAGTGCGGCATGGCAAATCCCTGGGCCACCGTCTGGCTGCCGTCGATCTCGATCAGACAGCCGGTCTTCACTTTGTTGGGGCGCCACCCGGCGGCCGTGTCGGTCTGCGACATGGCGGTCACGTATTTCGGCCGCCCGCCCTCCATGGCCAGGCCGTTCAAGTGGCACCGGTCTTCCGGCGCCAGGCCCGAAATGAACGGCGGTCGCCATCGCGGCACGAAGCTGTAACCCGGATGCAACGTGCACAGGCACGAAAACAGCGTGTTGACGACCCAGAGCTCGTCGTCGGCCGAGAAGCCCATCTCGTGGGCCTGGATCTCGCCGGTCACCTGGGACGAGCGGGTCAGGTAACAGGCGTCGTACGTGCCCGGCGTGGCCAACCGGGGAGCGATGTCCGGCTTGTTGCCGAGAAGCCAAACCTGGTTTCGCGCCGCCACCGCCAACGCACCCGGCTTCGTCGCCACACCCATCGGCCGATCGAAGTTGTGAAACGACAAAGACAGTGCCCCCTGGCGCGCACCCACCACGACGAGTTTGCCCGCCTGGTAGGTAGACACCAGCAGTGTCGCCCGCAGATGCTCCAACAGACCGGGCAGGTTCAGGGAATGCTCGTAACGGACCTCGCGGTCGGTGGGGGGGTTCGCACCAATGGGTACGCCGTCGGTGTTGGTCAATGGCATGACTGTGGTTCTCAAAGGTCGGTGGCTCCGAGGGTCCACGAGAAGAAGGGGAATTGAAGAGTGCGGTTGCCAAGGCCACCGCGCCGGCCAGACGTGGTTCCCGTGCGCCTGCCCATAGCCTTTAGTATAATTAGATTCGGCCGGATTGCAGCCGGTTTTGTCACACAAAAAACTCTGGCGACACACCACAGAGGTGATAGTACTCCCCCGTGAGCTGGGCTGATATCCGTGGTGACATTCAGGGCGAGACCAACTCCAGCAACGCCCGGTGGTAGCGTTCCGGATCGCTGCGGTATAAATCGCCGTGCGTCGCTCCCGGGAACGCGACGTATGCCCCGTGCGACTGCACTTGCCGGAAGACGGCCCGAACGTCGGCCGGGGTGGCCCGACGGTCTTTCTCTCCGGCGAGAACCACCACCGGCACATCCCGGGGAATGGACGACGCATGGTTGCTCGGGGCAATCTCTGCGGCGGCCACCGGCAGAAAGGCCCCGGACCAGAGACGAAGTCCGGCGGAGGCCACGTCGTCGAGCATTGGCGGCAGGTAGATGGCCAACCGGTTTCGGGTGGCGCTCTGGAGATCCTTGTAGGGCGATTCGAGGAAGTATCCGGCTACACGATGCCCCAACGTCTCGGCGGCGAACACCGCCGCAGCCGCCCCCAAGGATCGCCCGGCCAGGAAGATCGGCCGCCCCGGACACTCCGCCTCCAGGAATTCGACGGCGGCCAGCACGTCGAGCCGGGCACTATAGCCGAAGTCGTTGGTCGAGCCGGTCGAATCGCCGTGTGCCCGCAAGCTGATCGCCATTACGCCCAACTCGCGGCCCGCAAGCAACTGCATCAGTGGGAGCATCGAACGTCGCGACTTGCCGTTGCCGTGCAACAGCAGCACGCAGCCGCGAGACGCTTCTCCCCGAATCAGCCAGGCACCGATCTGCTGCCCGTCGGAGGTCAGCAGCCGATGCGGTTCGAGCGTGCCCCAATCGACCGCCGGCGCCGGTTCCTCAAACGGCGGCCGAGCACGGCGGGTCATATTCCAGGCCACCACGCCCGACGAACCGAGCCACGCCAGCACGCCGAGGACAACGACGGTCGGCAACCACTTCAGCAGTAGGCTTCTCTTGGTGAGCTTGGGCATGCGCGGCGAATGCTGGGACATGGAGCAAGGCTACTTCGCATTGATGCAGCCCGAGTCAGCTTCATAGCACGTCGTCCTTGCTGAGCACACCGTCGACCAGACGCCAAATCCCTCGCACGTTCCGGTCCTGCAACTCCTGCGGCAGTTGATCGTCGCGAAACCCCTGATAGCACGCCGGTCGGGCGAAGCGGAGGATGGCGGCCGTGCCGACCGACGTGGTGCGGACGTCGGTGGTTGCCGGATAGGGACCGCCGTGGTTCATCGATGGGCAGACTTCCACGCCGGTCGGAAAACCATTTAGCACGACCCGACCCGCCTTCGATTCGAGAATCGCGATCAATTCGCCCTGGGCGGCCAACTCGTCTTCGGCGGCGTGGATGGTAGCCGTCAATTGGCCTTCCAGGTTGCGCGCCACCTGAAGCATCTGTTGCCGATCACGGCACCGGATGACGAGAGTCGCAGGGCCGAACACTTCGTGGCCCAACTCGGAGTTCTCCAGAAAGGCATCACCCTCGGCGACGAACAGTGCGGCAGCAGCCTGGGTCTTCTTGAGGTCGGCCGCCCGCCGGCATTGGGCCGCGACGCGCACGCCGGAAACCTTCGAGAGGCGCTCCACGCCCTGCCTATATCCCGCCAGAATGCCCTCCAGCAGCATCGTGCCCGGGGCCGTCTCTTCGATCAGCCTGCCGGTCGCCGCCAGGAAGCGATCCAAGCTCTCGTCGGCCACGGCGACGACCAGCCCCGGGTTGGTGCAGAATTGCCCCACGCCCAGCGTGACCGACTGGTGCAGACCCTCGGCGATCTGTTCGGCCCGTTCGGCCAAGGCCCCCGGCAGCAGGAACACCGGGTTGATGCTGCCCATTTCGGCGTAGACCGGAATTGGGTCGGGCCGCGCGGCGGCGGCGTCGAACAGCGTGCGGCCGCCGCTGAGCGAACCGGTGAATCCGACCGCCCGAACGATCGGATGCCGGACCAGGGCCATGCCCGTCTCGCGACCCGTGCCGTGGAGCATCGAGAACCACCCGTCGGGCATGCCAGTCTCGAGGCAGGCCTTTTGCACTGCCTGGCCAACCAGGTCCGACGCGCCCGGATGGGCCGGCCGCGCCTTGACGATCACCGGACAGCCGGCCGCCAAGGCCGACGCCGTATCGCCTCCGGCAACCGAGAAGGCCAGGGGGAAATTACTCGCCGGAAACACGACTACCGGCCCGATCGGAATCAGCATGCGCCGCACGTCCGGCTTCGGGATGGGCTTGCGCTCGGCGATCGCGCGGTCGATGCGGGCGTCGACCCAGGAGCCCTCGGCAACGACCTCGGCGAATAGCCGCAGTTGATAGCAGGTCCGTCCGCGCTCCATCTTCAGCCGGCCTTCGGGCAAGCCCGTCTCCGCCCCGGTGCGGTCGATCAGCTCGTCGCCCAAGGCTTCCATCTCGTCAGCAATCCGCTTCAGCAGGTCGGCGTCTTGTTGCGGGTTTCTCGGGCGCCGGTGGCGGAAAGCCCGGTCGGCCAGCGTCAACGCCCGGTCTACCTCGCCCGTCGTGGCATCGTGAAACGCGGTTGCGAGCCTCTCGCCCGTCGCCGGATTCACCGCGTGGCGCGTTCGCTTGCCTTCGGCCGAAAGCCGGTTGCCGATAATGTTCTTGCCGTGCAATGGCATGGTCGCATGACTCCTGGTCGGATGAATCGCTTTGAGTCGATTACGTTGCCGTGTTCCGTGCTGCCGTGCTCTGATTACGCTACCGTGTTCTCCAGCGTGCCGATCGGTTCGATCGTAATGCGGATCTGGTCGCCGGATTGAAGCGTGAAATCGTTGGGCGGCACCACGCCGGTGCCGGTCAGCAGGAAGCAGCCGGCCGGGAAGCTATTGTCGCGCAGCAGGTAGCCGATCAGCTCTGCCGGCCGGCGTTTCATCTGCGCCAGTTGCGTCTTGCCGGAGAAAGCCTCCTTCCCGTTGCGACGAATCACCAACTCGATTTCCGTCGAATCGTCGAGCGGCTCTCCGGTCAGCAGGATGCCGGGCCCCAAGGCACAGCAGCCGTCGTAGACCTTGGCCTGGGGCAGGTAGAGCGGGTTCTCGCCCTCGATATCGCGGCTGCTCATGTCGTTGCCGACGGTGTATCCGACGACCTTGCCTGCCGGGGAAACACAGACAGCCAACTCCGGCTCGGGGACGTTCCAGCGGGCATCGCCGCGGATGCGGACCTTGCCGCGGGGCCCGACGACACGGTGCGGGCTGGCCTTGAAAAACAATTCCGGCCGCGGGGCCGAATAGACGCGATCGTAGAAGTCGCCCCCGCCCGCCTCGGACGATTCCTCCATCCGCGCCGATCGGCTCCGGTAATACGTGACCCCTGCCGCCCAGACCTCTTGGCTGCCGATCGGCGGGAGCAGGTCGCTGGCCGCCGGCTTGCAAGGCAGGGGCTGCCGGGACGCGGCCCGTTCGGCAAGCCTCTGGCCCTCATCGGGACGGCAGAACAGATCGTCCCAATCGACACCCGTCAGATCGAAATACTGCGAGCCCACTTGCAGCACGACGCCCCGAGGCGTCCGATATGCCCAGACACTCATCCGGCTGACCTCCCGGCCACCAGTTTAGCAGTCGGGAGGCCCGGTGTCATGGGGGCGACACGACGGCGGCCGCCGAGGGCAAGATTCGTGAGCCGTCAGGCCTTGGCGGCCAACTGCTCCGTCTCGGCGACATTGCGGAGCAGGTCGCGGCGCGTCACGATACCGACCACCTTGTCGCCGCGAACCACCGGAATCCGCCGAATCCGGTGGAGCACGAAAAGCGTGGCGATCTCCGAGAGGCTCGCGTCCTCCGCCACGGTCATCACGTCCTCGGTCATGGCGTCGCGGACATAGTCTCGCTTGATCGCGGGCGTGTAGACGGCTTCGAGAAGTTGGAATTCGCTGATGATGCCGATCAGTCGTTGCTGGTCGTCCACCACGGGCATCCCGCTAATCTTGTGCTTGAGAAGCGTGGCAATTGCCTCTCCGAGGGTCGCATCGTCGTGAATCGTGATCACCTGGCTGCTCATCACGCATCGAGCTCGATCCATAGTGTCTCTCCCACTGAGGAATCAGATATTGACGCTTGCGCGATTCGGAATTCCGTCACTTCATAACGATAGCATCTTCTCGACTCCGCCAAGGCTGACCACACTGCGAACGCCCCCGAGAAGAGGGGGCTTCGGAAGGGAGAGCTACTGCGAAGGCCAGTCCCAGGGGCCAACGGCGGGGCCCGCCTGACTGATCGGCTCGGCCGACCGCCATCGCGACTTCGGCTGCGGCAGCTCGAACCACCAGGCCAGCTTGCTCGGCGTGTTCAGCCTGCTCGGCGTGTTCAGCTTGCTTGGCGTGCCCGGCACGGTGATCAGCTTCAATGCGTCGAGAAAATGTGTCTGGTTGTTGCGCGCCACGAGCATGTCGGTGGCGTTGACCCGGGCGTCACGGTTGTAGTCGTAGGCGAAGTCGAGGGGCGCCGGGTCCAGGAAGTGGCGGGGATTGTTGCGGGCCAGAAGCATGTCCACGGCGTTGACCTGGGCATCGCTGGTCGAGTTCCCGGCGTCGCCGCTGGCGTTGCCGAAGTAGAATACGTCGGGCTGGGCCAGGCCGCTTTGTGCGTTGGCCAGCACAGTCACCTGTACCCACTGCCCGACGATGGCGCGGTTCTCCCAGGTGATCGTCAGCCGGTCGGAGCCGTTGATCCCGGCGCCCCGGCGCAGAGCAACGGTCTCGGGCGGAGGCGCCGCGTCCCAGCCCCCCGGCTCGTCGTCGTTGCCCACACGAAACTGGAAGTCGGCGACGGTCGGCGTGGCATCCGCCGGAAAACCGTCGATGTCCACCATAATCCCGTTGATGCCGCGGCTGTAACTGGTGTAGTTGGCGAAGGTGGCCGTCTGGCCGGGTAACAAGGCCGCTTTGTCCGGAGCGATGGCCTCGTCGTCCTCGTCGCCGGCGTCCTTGCCGTAGTCGTCGAAACGGCAATCGTTGTAGAAAACGTGACGACCGACGACCGAACCGTAGACTTCGGGCCCCACGTCCAAGACAAACTCTCGCGTTTGGAGCTGTTGCGGGACGCCGGAGTCGGTCACCTCGACGACGATCGCAAAATGGCCCATCTCGGTCGGCGTGCCATGAATTCGGGCGGTGGCCAGGTCGAACTCCAGCCCCGCGGGAAGCGGCAACCGGCGGGCGAACAGCGAGGACTCGTTGGCCCCAATGGCGTCGGTTCCGTCGCGGTGCGAGAGCGTGTAGTGGGTGCCGTCGCCCGACGAGAGGCCGATGGTGGGCGTCAGCCCGGAATGCGCCTGACCGTAATTGAACTCGATCCGCCCGTTGCGGTGAAGCACGGCTTCCGCGTCGACCTCCGTTGCCGTCATCAAGGCGTGCGCGTCCCAGCGGACCGCCACGTATTCGGCCGTCTGCGTTACGTAGATATCGTCACCGGAGCCGGTGGTGGTCAGATCGTCCCACAGCACGGCGATGCGGGCGGTGTTGATCAGCTCGTTCTGGGAATTGGAGAAGTCGGCCGAACCGCGCTCGAAGTCGATGAAGCCGTTGCTGCAAACGTAGATCGATTCGTACTCGATCCCATAGAACCGAAAGGCAAACGGCAAGGCCAACGACCAGCTTTCGTCGTCGTCTTTCCAGTCCATCGCCGTGCCGCCGCCGAGATAGCCGGAGTCGCCATCGCCTTCGACGTACTCTCCCGTACCCATCGGTATCCAAACATAGGGGGCCGTTCCACCTTCGGCCCGAAGCGTCGTGTCGTAGGGCCGATTGAGCGACGCCGCGGGAAGTTGGGCCGGGGTGGCGATCTCCAAGGCGACAACCACCGGCAGTTGGAATTGGCGGCTTGCGGTGGCCGAGGCCGCGTCGGTCACTTCGACGACGAACGTGGCCGTCTGCGGGGCAGTCGGCGTGCCGCTGATCGTGCCCGTGGTCGGATCAAGCTCCAAACCGTCCGGCAGGGCGCCGTCGGTCAGACTCCAGGTGTAGGGCAGAGTGCCGCTGCGGGCGGAGAGTGTGACCTGGTAGGGTTGTCCCCGGTAGGCCGTCGGCAACTCCGCCGGCGAGGTAACGCTGAGCTCCAGCCCCAGGACTCCCAGCGTGGGATCGCCCAAAACGTTGTACATCTCGAAATAGCGGCGTGTCGTGTCACCGGCGCCGAAATGCAACAAGAAGAGCTCCTTGGCTCGCAGCCAGGCGTTGCCGACAGCCGTGTTGCCCTCGCGGTAGACGGCCTCGAAAAGCGACTTCTCCAGGAAGTCGTCCTCGGTCCAGAAGCTGGTCACGCTGGCCCCGACTGCCGCGACCGCCGCCCGGGCCGGCCGGCGCAGCCAACTCTCCATGAAGCACTCGCTCACCGCGTAGTCGCCGGTCAGGCAGGCGAAACTGAAGACCAGCGGATACATCTGGGCATTGGTGAGATTGCCCACGTCGGTCTGAGTGAACCGTGGTCCGTCGGTCCACGAGCCCCTCTCGCCGTGTCCGGAGTAAACCCCCAGTGCCGTTGCGGCGTTGAACGAATCGCGAACGTCCTGCGTGGTGGCGCCGTAGGTCGCCTCGTAAAGCCGTTCGCTGGTGTAGCCCGACGGATCCAGGTACGTATCGATCACATAGTTGTGAGT
The DNA here is from genome assembly GCA_016935315.1 of Pirellulales bacterium. Classification (GTDB taxonomy): domain Bacteria; phylum Planctomycetota; class Planctomycetia; order Pirellulales; family Thermoguttaceae; genus JAFGRD01. The sequence continues at coordinate 7,513 of JAFGRD010000021.1, read as the reverse complement.
GCCTTCGGTAATTGCGTAGTTGTCGTTGCCGGCCATGAACGTGGCGTGCTTCGTCCAGGAGCCGACGGACGAGGTCTCGTACCAGATGGTCTTTTCCATCACGTCGTTCAATTGGGTCGTGTCGGCGACGCTGAACCGCCCGACGGGAATCTCCGGATACCAATCGTCGCCGGCGTCCATACAGCCGTAATAGAGATCGGTCGCGGGGCTATCGGCCCCCAAGCCGACGAAGTGCGGAATCCTGTCGGTGTCGCCGACCAACAACACCGCGTCCGGCCGCGTGCCAAGGTCGGCATATTGCGATTGAATGTAGCTGCGAATCGCCGTGTTGGTGGTCCCGGCCGTTTGCGTGTCGACCAGATCCACGGTCCAGCCCAAGCTGCTCTTGTGGGCGACGTAGGCGACCATGTCGGCCACAAAATCATCGTGGACAATCACCATCAACCGCTTGCCGTTCTTGGCCGCTTCGGCTCCAGAAGCCACCGAGGCTGCAGCAACCCCTTCCAGCCCGGCTGTCTGGTCGGGAGTGCTCGACGCTGCCGTCGTCCCGCTGCCCTCGACGCTTATCGTAAACGTCAGCGCATCGTAAACGCTGATCGCCGCGCGGACCGGGTTGTAGGATATCGGGGCCACCTCGAGCATTACCAGACGTTGGCCGGCCAGCGATCCGGATTCCTCCAGCCGCCCCCCCGCCTCGGGCAGATACCCGTCCGTTTGATAGACCGCCTGGCAAAAATCCAAGGTGTCGGCCTCGATTCGGCCGGGCAGCTTCTCGACCGGGGCCTGTCGCGGAACCAGCGGCGCGTCGAAGCCCAGATCGGTCATGGACAGCCGTTGCGGTGTCCCGGCGATCTCGACCGACATCGGGGCATCCTGCGGAACGGACAGCAGGCTGCGGACGACCGGAAGCTTCGGTGCGCCAACCAGATCAGTGTATCCACTGCCGGGGATGCTCAACTGCGTGAATCCGATCTGGCCCAGCGCGAGCGGCTCAAGCCAGACCCCGGCGAGGGTCACGCAACCGAAGACGCTTTGCTCGGTGACGCTGGTGATCTTCACCTCGGCCGCTGTCCCCGGGTTGAAGCCGTCGTTGACGTCGAAGTCCAGCCAGACGCCTTGCCCTTCGACATACGGGCCCAAAGCGAAATCGAGCGATTCGATCGGACGCGGTTGGGCAAGCGCGAGGAGGTCCGTTCCGTCGAGGCTCAGCAGCCTTCGCTGTTCGAGCGCTTCCAGCCGGCAGAAACGCCTGCGGTTCACGCGGCTGAAGTCGCGCGCCGACCGCCTCAGCGACCCGCCGCACCAACGGCGTCCCCGTTGAGCGAAATGGGCGAACGCTTCCGACAATCGGCTTGTGGTCATGCCGCACCAACACCTATTCCGCGCCACGGAAGCCGGTTCCAAGACTACCAGCCCGAGGGCAAACCGGCTGTACGAAAAAAAGGGAGCGATTAGTCAGTGATTCTAGTAGGCGCGCACGGAAAACGCAAACAAAACGGCCCCCGACCGCAGCGATGGCCAGGGGCCTGATGCGCTGTTGGCAAACCACCGGCCGGGATATCCCTTATCGGGGGGCACCCCCGCAGGGCCCGCCCCCGTTTCTCCGGGCAGTTCCCGCTTGCCAAAGGCAGCGTCGCCGTCGCAAGTCCCATTGGAAAGAGGAGTTATGCCTCCGAGAATCCCTCGCCGAAGGCCCGCGCATGCGTGAGGCGGCTGAAGCGGAATTCTCGCGTATGGGGGGCCCACTACCGAGGCCAATCAGCGGGGCGCGCAAGCCGCCCTTGCCCAAGCGCGCGACGTCGCTCGATAACTCGCTTCGCCCTGGTTCCGTCATTCTGGTTCCGTCATTGCGCGGAGGCTGTGATCGTTTCCATGGCCGCGACCTCCTCCGTGGAGAAGATCTTGTCGATGTCCAGCAGGATCAGCAACCGGTCTTGTTGCTTCACCAGACCGGTGAGATACTCGCGTCCCAGCCCGGCAACCGTCGGCGGTGGGGGAGCGATCATCTCGGGCGAGACCCGCAACACTTCGCTGACCGCATCGACGATGATGCCGATCGTCTTGGTGCCGACGTGCAGTACCATGATCCGGCTCTCGTCGGTCAGCTCCGTTTCGGGCAACCCGAAGCGGATGCGCAGATCGATTACGGGAATCACGGTGCTGCGGAGGTTGATCAGCCCTTTCACGTAGTCGGGCGTTTGGGGAATCCGGGTGATCTCCCCCATCAAGATGATCTCCCGGATCTTCGTGATCTCGATTCCGTATTCCTCCTTGCCCAATCGAAAGCTGACCAGTTGCGTCGTGCCGGTCGCCTCGGAAAGGCTGCTCTGCTGCGAGGGGGTTTCCTGACTGGAACGTGAAGTTGCAGACATTCTCGGTCTCCCATGGTGTCGGGGGTTGGGGGTCCTCCGTTCTTTGCCCTTGGGGAGATCCTTCTCAGGCGTTTATTGATGTTTGCATTGTGAATGACCCAGGCCGACCAACGAAAGGCCGGACAAGCCGGGCTCCCGTTGGTCGCCCTTGCGCATTGAGTGTGTAAGCGTCAACAAGGCTGCAGACGATTCCTTCACGGGTTCCGGCTCGGCGCCGCCGGATTCCGTTTTGAAACGGCCGACCAACTTCCGCAACGCGGCGGCCTGGGCCCCGAGTTCCTCGCTGCCGGAGGCCATCTCCTCGCTGTCGGCTGCGGTTTGCTCGGTCATGTCGGCCACGCTCTGGATCGAGGCGGACATCTCGCGGGCGTTGGTGGCCTGCTCGGCCGTGACCGCAGCGATTTCGCCAATCTTGCCCGCGGTCGCCTCGACGCCGGCAAGGATCTTCTTGAGCGACTCGCCCGTTTGCTCGCTCAGTTGAGCGCCCTCCTCCACTCGATGGCTCGACTCGCGGATCAGAGTAGAGATTTCTCCGGCAGCCTGGTTGGAGCGTTCGGCCAGCTTGCGGACTTCGTCGGCCACAACGGCGAATCCCATGCCGTGTTCGCCGGCCCGGGCTGCCTCGATGGCGGCGTTCAGGGCCAGCAGATTCGTCTGTCCGGCGATTTCGGAGATGACCTGGATGATCTCGCCGATCTGTGCGGAGCTGCTCTTGATCAGTCCCATCGCTTCGATCGACTTCTGCACGGCCACCCCACCCTCTTCGGCCAGTACATCGGTCCGTCTGGCCACGTGGTCTGCCTCGCCGGCACTCTGCTTGACGGCTTCGATCGAGCGGGTCAACTGTTCGATGGAAGCCGACATCTCTTCAATGCTGGAGTTTTGTGCTTGGGCCCCTTGGGCCAGGTTGTGCGAACTCCCGGTGATCAACCGCGAGCCTTCGTGGACCTGCGCCGCGCTATCGGTGACTTGCCCGATGACTCCGGAGAAATCGGCCAGCATGCGGCGGATGCCGGCGGCCAACTCGTCGATTGGCTCGTCACCCTCAACGGCGACCTGCCTCGTCAGATCGCCTTCGACCGCGGCGACGACGACCTCCAACAATTGGTCGACCCTGCAGCGCGTTGCTTCGGCAGCGGCCCGTTCGGCCTCGGCCTGCCGTCGTTCGTTTTCCGCTTCCGCCTCCAGGCGGCGGCGTTCCTTGTCCATCCGCAGCCGTTGCTGTTCGGCCTCCTCGACTTCCCGGCGTCGCTCCTCTTCGGCCAGGCGTCGTCCTTCTTCAGCCTTCTCGGCTTGAATCCGCCGCGCGCGTTCGGCGGCGTCCTTGACCTCGTGCACCGCCCTGCCCACAGCGTCGGTGGCCGCGTTCACCGCGACGGCCAGCCGACCGATTTCGTCCTTGCCGCCGACGTCCAGCCGCTGCGAGTAATCGCCTTCGGCCACGGCCTCCAACGTGGCGACCATCCGGTTCAGCGGGCCGGCGGTGCCGCGGGCGACGACGGCGAGGATGCCGACGACCAACAGCAAGGTGACCCCGGTTGCCGCCAGGGTGATGATGAACCAGAAATCGAGTCGACCGGCGATCGCTCCGGCCGTCTCGGCTTGGTCGTTCCGAAGGGACGTCTCCATCGACGCCAACGCCTGGCCAATGGTCTCCCCACTCTGGTCGATCTGCTTGTGGACTTCGGCAAAGGCCTCTTCGGCGTCGTGAGCCTTCACGGCAGTCTCTCGGATCATTTGGACCAGATCCGTCCGGACGGCCTGGGCCAGCTTCTCCGTCGCACTCCGTATCGACCCGGCTGTCTGTTTCTCGGCGCCGGGCGCAACCAGGCCGACCAGTTCGGCTTGCTTCGTGTTCAGTGTCGCAATCGAGCGGTTGATGTCGTCCATTCGCTCTGGATCGATTTCGCCGGAATGCCGATCGACAATGGCCTCCATCACGCCGCGCATCAGAGCCTGCAGCGAGCTGCGCATCGGAGCGATCCGATCAAGCGTTTGCGTCGATCGGGCCGTATCGGTCTTCCGCAACCGCTGTTGGAACGAAGTCTCCAGCGCGACCAGCGAATCGCGACACTTGTCGCCCTGCTCATCGAGCACCGCGTCGATCTTGACAAACGCGGCATCGATGGCTTGGGCCTCCTTTGCGCTGTGGACGGTCCATTCGATCAGATCGGTTTGGATGCTCTCGGCCAACGCCTCGAGCGAGAACCCGACGGCCAAAGCCAGTTTCTTCTCGTCCTCCGTGGCGACCGTCGCCTGAAGCGTCCGATGGTCGGCCCTCTGCGAGGCCACCGCGGCATGGATCCCCTCCCTGCGCTGTTCTCCCACGACTCCCTGCTCTCTGTCGATGATCGCGTCCTTCGCGCCTAGCATCAGGTTCAGATGAGTGGCTCGCATCCTGCCGATCAGGTCGACCGTCGCGAGCATTCCGGCCGTATCGGCCGAGCCCAGGCGAGTGCGGATCGGCGCTTCGAGCGCCGCCAAGGAATCCCGAAACTCGCCGCCGTGCTTGTCCAGCACGCTGCCGAAGGCCGCGAACGCCTCATCCAGGGCCCTGGCTTCCCGAGCGTTCTCCTCGATGACTCGGACGAGGTCCACCTGGACGAGGTCGCCCAGTGTCTCCAAAGCGCGTGCCAGGTGCCGAAGCAGTTCCTGCTCCTCCTCGGTTTCGACCAGCGCGTACAACTCCTCTCGATCCTTCTCTTGCGAAGCCACGGCGGCACGAACGGCAGCAGTCCGGCGCTCGTCGATTTGCCCTTCCGCCCGATCGATCAGCGCACCGACGGCGGCCAGCATCAGCTTCAGATGGGTCGCCCGCAATCGGGCCATCCGCTGCAACGTCTGGCCGGGAAGATCACTGGGACCCTGTTCCTCCACGCGTTTGCGCACCACAGTCTCCAACGCTTCCAGCGAGGCGGCAACGGCGTCCCCATGCGTGTGGAGGTTCTCGGCGACCCTCTCGAACGCGGCCTCGATGGCTCTGGTCTTCTCGGCCCCGCTCTCAGCGAGCCGCCGGAGGTCTTTCTGAATGGCCTTTTCGAGGTGCGCAGCCGCCGTCCTCAGTGCCTCGGCGGACTGCCTTTCCTCAGGCGTCTCGGCCGTGCCCGCCAGGTCGTCCACTGCGGATTTCAGCAGCACCAGATCAGCGTCGATGCTCGCCTGGCGCTGTTCGGCGATCTTTCCTTGGTGCTGATCGACGATCGCGCCGGTGGCCGCCAGCATCACGTCCAATTGCGCGATGCGCAAGCGGCCGATTAGATCGACGGCCGCGATCAACCGTTCATTGCCGCCGGTCTTGGCCAGCCGTTTGCGCACGGAGACTTCGATCCCGTCCAACGCCTTGACCATGCCGTCGGCCTGTGCGTCCAGATCGTTGTCGATTTTCACGAACGCCGTCTCGATGGCCTGTGATCTCTTCGCGCCGGTCTCGATCAGTTGCACCAGATCCGTTTGGGCCGCCTGGCCCAGCTTCTCCAACGCGCGGTTCACGGCCTCCACCAAGCCCTGTTCTTCCGTGGTGGCGGCCAGCGCCGTCAAGTCGGCCGAATTCGACTGCAGCAGCTCCCAGTTTTTGTGAATGCTGCCCATCCGCCGGCCGGAGATTCTTCCTGCCTCCCTGTCAAAGATCGAATCCCTGGCGGCCAGCATCAGTTCCGAGCGACCCGTGTGCAACCGGCCGATCAGATCCATTGCCGTCAAGAGCTTCTCCCGATCGCCACCGGCAGCCAATTGTCGGCGGACCGACACTTCGATCTTGTCCAGTACGGTCTCCACGGTGTCACCAAGCTGGTCCAACTCCTCGTGCAGGCGGGCGAAATCGGTCTTGGCTTGGAGTTCAAGATTGCCGCTGCTTTCGAGAAGACCCGGCAGGGTGACGCGGATGGCATGGGTGAACCTTCCCATGTTCTCTTGCAGGGTTCTCGCTGCGGTCTTCTCTTGCTGCGTGTCGGCGTATTGGGCAAACCGTGATACGTTGTCGGCGAGGAACCTGGCCGACTCGTTGATCGCCGCCAACCGCTTGCCGGTCGGTTTCCCGTCAGCCCGGTCGATGATCGAATCTTTGGCGGCCAGCTGCAATGCCGTTTGGACGTCTTTGACCTTCCTGCAGAACGCCGCCTGCACGTTGCGCTGTTCGCTGTGGGCCAAGGTGTGCTTCGTGGTGTCGTACGACCACCAGGTGACCGCCGCGACGGCCGCCATGCCGACAGCCGCCACGGCCCCGATCAGGAGCATCTTGACGGAGATCCCCATGAGCACTTCCTTATCCCGCGCCGCACGGAAGCCCACGCTTTCAGTGAAACGCATGGCGTGCCGGACACCCGGGCGGCAATACCACCCCGTCAGCGAAACAACCCGTCTGTACCATAGGTTACGGTTGTGTCAGGTGTGGACCGCGCCCACAAATCCTGCGTAAATCTCCTGGAGTCTCACGAGGCAAACGGTCGAAATACGAAAATACGTTGGATAGTCTCCGTTTTCGAAGGGCAGGGTGTTTATAAGAAGACCTCATCGGTGCGATCGCGCAGGGTGAGGTTTTTTTGTGCCCTGTTGGTCCCCTAGCCAAATAGGACCGACAGATGAAACTCTCTCAGAGCGTGACGTATGCCGTGCAGGCCGCGCTGCGATTGGCGGAACAGAACGCGTCGGTTCCCGTCTCGTGCGGCCGGCTTGCTCAACTGGGAAACATGCCGGAGCGGTTTCTCCTGCAAATCCTCCGCGACCTCGCCAAGCAAGGAATCCTGCAATCGAGCCGAGGCGGAGGAGGGGGTTTTATGCTGGAACGCGCCCCGGATGAGATCTCGCTGTTGGACGTGATCGAAGCGGTCGACGGCCCCCTCTCGGCGGGGCTGCCCATGAACGTCGGCTTTTCCGGAGAATCCACCGCGCGCCTGCGGGATGTCCTGTGCAGAGTCACTCGCGCGACACGAGAGCAACTGGCAGCGGTCAAGCTGACCCATCTGATCGCCGATGGTCCCGCGCGCGGCCAGCCGGCCGAGGCCCCGATCAGCCATAAGACCGCTCCAGTGTAAGGAGTCCTAAACCCGGTTTCTATCGACGCCTGCACAGTCAATGCGCGAGGGCGACCAACGGGAGCCCGATTCTGCCGGCCTCCCGTTGGTCGGCCTGGATCATTCGCAATG
>JAFGRD010000020.1 GCA_016935315.1 Pirellulales bacterium | reverse complement strand
TGCTCCAGCACGCCCTTGCGGTCGCCGGCATGGGTCTTGGTAGCGATGACGATCTTGTCGCGCACGTCGGCCAGGCCGCGGCCGATCTTCTCCTCGCTGTCGCTGTAGACTCGGGCCGTGTCGAAGAAATTGATCCCCGCCTCGTAAGCCTTGCGCAGAATCCTCGCCGCCTCGGCCGCCTCGACGCGCTGAATCGGCAGCGCCCCGAACGACGTCCGCGTGACCATCAGGCCCGTCCGTCCCAGTCTGACCTTGTCCATCGATTCACCTGCTCCCGTGGCGCGAAACATCGTCCGTCTTCTGCAACTCGGCCAGCTTAACACGAGGCGGCCTCCGAGGCAACCTTCCGCCGTGCCGCCCGGAAGACTGGAATCCCTGCGGCCCCGGCGGTATACTGGCCCGTCCTGACGCGGCGCCGAGGAAACAAACCGATGCACGAGTTGTCGCTGGCCCAGAACATCATGGAGATCGTCGAGGCCGAGCGTGCCGAGCACGGGTTCGAGCGGGTGCACGAAATCCGCCTGAAGGTCGGGGCCCTGAGCGGCATCGACCCACAGGCCCTCGAGCTGGCCTTCGAGGCCGTCCGCGAGGACACCTGTGCCGCCGAGGCCACGATCGAGATCGACGCCGAACCGCGCGTCGTGACCTGCCGCCGCTGCGGCGCGACCATGGACGCCGACCCGGGCCCCGTCGCGTGCGGCTCGTGCGGCTCGACGGACCTCGACCTGCAAGGCAGCACCGGGCTGGACATCGTCTCTCTGGAGGTGGACTAGATGGCCGACATCCCTGTTCGCAAGAGCGTTCGTAGCCGCAACGACGAGATCGCCGCCGAGAATCGCGGCCGGTTCCGCGAGGCCGGCCTCTGTGTCGTCAACATGCTCAGCTCGCCGGGTTCGGGCAAGACCAGCCTCCTGGAACGCACGGCGGCGCACATGAAGGATCGCCTGAGGATCCTTGTCATCGACGGCGACGTGGAGACCGAGCGCGATGCCGACCGGCTGCGGAAGGCCGGCCTGGAGGCCATCCAGATTCAGACGCACGGATCGTGTCACCTCAGCGCCGCCATGATCGCCGAGCAGATCGCGACGGTGGACCTGTCGGCCTACGACCTGCTGCTGATCGAGAACATCGGCAACCTGGTCTGCCCGAGCAACTACGACCTGGGCGAGGCCCGGCGTGTCGTCGTGGCCTCGACGACCGAGGGCGACGACAAGCCGATCAAGTATCCCGAGGCCTACCACACGGCCGACCTGTGCGTGCTGAACAAGGTGGACCTGTTGCCCTACCTGCCGTTCGACGTTGCGGCCTTCGAGGCCGGCGCGCGGCGGGCCAAGGCCGGCCTGCCGATCCTCCAGACCTCGTGCACGACGGATTCGGGCGTCGACGCCTGGTGCCGCTGGCTCGACGACCAGGTCCGCGCCGCGGAAGCGTAAGGGCTGTTTGCGCAATCGTTAAGGCGACGGCCGAAGGCTCGGCACAGGGCGGGTTCGGCCGCAAAATGGCGGTTTTTTCGCTGATCGAGTTGACAGCGAGCCGAATGCGTGGTATGAATTAGTGCGTACGACAGGACGGGGGTCCTGACGTTCGGCTGAGAACACCCGGGGGTTGTGACCGGCAAGCGGTGCCGTGAGGCGCGTTTGCGAGGCCGCAACCCTCGGTCTTTTGCATCACGATCTGCATGGGCACAACGCCCGCGGGGCAGGTCGGGATGAACGTTGCGGATCTGGGATTGAAGCACCGATCCATGCAACACAACTGGTAACCGTTTGCTGCCGCGCGCAGCGTCTGTGCCTAAGGGGGGCACGGGCCTATTGCGCAAGACAGCCGACGCCGGGGGACGACGCGCCACACGTGGCGCTGTGCGTCCCCCTTTTTGTTGGACGGATGAATCGCCGCGTCCACGGACGGACAACGGATCGGTTTGCGGAAGGATTGACATGACAAGCTATCGTAAAGCGCGTGCGACGTTTCTGTGGGGGGCACTGGCGATGCTGCTGCTGTCGCCGGCGGCCGTCCGCGCGAGCATTGTGACCATCGATCTGGCGGACCCCGAGAGCGGCCTGCAGTCCGGCTGGCGGGCCACGTTCAACGACGATGTCGTCGGCATCAACGTGCTCGGCGTCAGCCTCGGCGCCGGCGAACTGGTGATTCAGGTCGACAAGAAGTTCACCTTGCCGCCCAACCCCGAGACGGGGCAGTTCCAGACGATCATCGTGGACTTCACCCAGTGGCTGCCCGACGCCGCGACCGTCGGCACGGTTCGCATCGAGAGCGAGCGGATCGTCAACAACACGGGCGCCGATTGGACCGACTATCACTGGGAAGTCATGGACCATGGCAACGCCTGGTTCGACATTGACGCCTCGCAGGGCTTCGGCCTGGGGCCGTCGTTCCATTCGCTGTTCTGGTGGCCGCGCATCGTCGATCCGACGCGAGCCGACGCCCTGGACGTGTTCAACGGTCTCGTTCCCGACGGCACGGGTTACCTGCCGGGGACGACCGTCATCGACACGGACCTGGTGATTCGGACGAACTTGGACGAAGAGGCGCCGCTGAGCTTCACGTTCAAGCAGTATCCGACGCCCGAGCCGGCCACGGTCGCCCTGATGGGCATGGGGCTGATGGCCATCTTCGTGCGACGCGCCAAACCGCGGCGCTGAGCAGTGCCGCGTCGACGTGATGCCGTACGCGTTCGTCCCGGTGTGAGCAGAAGTTGTGAGGGGATGCCGGGACGTGCGAGAAGTAGCAGTGGCTGCTTTCAGCCGCGGGGGCTGAAGCGCCGCCCAAGTTGCGGAGTCGGGCCCGCTCGGGATTGAAGACCTCTGGGCCCCGGATCCGACGGTGGCAACGACCACCGTAAGGCGCGCTGTCCGCCGTCAGGGGGTGACGGCCGGACATGCCGCGACCGGATCATCGCACCCTGGGTCACAACCGGTTCTTCATGGACAGTCCCTGAGGTTCGCCGGTCCGCCAATGGCAGACGGGTCACGGGCCGCCGAACGAGCGCCTTTGCGGGGAGCGCGATTCGGCGGCCCTCAGGGACGCCCGCCACCAGGCGGGGGGTTGACGCGACGTACGAAACACTTTCGGGGGAGGCGCCTTGGGCGCGGGCGAATCGTGCCCAAGGCAAGCTCTTGCGGGGCATCTCGCTCGGGCTTGCCACTGAGCACGTCGTCGGGCCGTGCGGCTCGGCGACCGTCGCGCGGCTCATGTCGAGACCGCGACGCCGGCACGGATGCCGGGCTCTGGGATCCTCTGGAGGTGTACCATGAGATTTGCCCCGGCCGTTCGTTTCTTCCTGACCTGCACGGCACTCTGCCTCGCCCTGGCCGTCTCCGCGACGCAGGCCGCCATCGTGACCGTGCCGCTCATCGACTACCGGCTCGACTATCAGCTGCACCAGATCGTCGCCGTCGACTCCGGATGGAGCGTCACCTACGACGCCGACATCGTCGACATCTCGGTCGACCAGGTCAGCCTTCGCGGCGACTACCTGCTGATTGAAATCTCCAAGGACTTCCTGCTGCCGCCCGATCCCCAGACCGGACAGTTCCCGGCCATTCTGATCGACTTCACGCAGCGGCTGTCCGACGCCCAGACCGTCAACACCATCCGCATCGCCGACGAGTCGATCACCAACCAGACCGGCGTGCCCTGGACCGACTACCACTGGGAAGTCCTCGACCACGGCAACGCCTGGTTCGACGTGGCGGCCTCGACGACCTTCGGTCTGCAGCCCTGGCCGCACTTCCAGCGGCAGAGCTGGGTCGTGCGGCCGGTGGCGCCGAACCGCGCCGACGCCCTGAACGTCTTCCTGGGCATCGTCATGCCCGGCACCAGCTACTTTCCCGGCACCGACGCCAGCGACCTGGTCATTCGCACGGACCTGGCCTCGTCGGCCGAGCCGCTGAGCTTCACCTTCAAGCAGTACCCGACGCCCGAGCCGGCCACGATCGGCCTGCTGGGGCTCGGCCTGGCGGGCCTGGCCGCGCGTCGGCGCCGCCGGGGTTGAGGAGCCATTGCGGGGCCGGCATGGCGCCGAACGCGCACCGGCCTGGATCATGAGCACCGTGAGAGTGGGGGGAGACTTCAATGAGAGCATGGATCATTGTGACTGCAGCGGTTGTCTTATGCGGGTCGGGCACGGCTTCGGCCATGGGCATCGTCAACGGCGGTTTCGAGACGGGCGATCTGAGCGGCTGGACGACCTTCCTGACCGCCAACGGCGACCTCGGGGGGGATTGGGGATTACCGGACGTCGTGCTCTTCGACACCTCCGGCCTGGGCGAAAGCAACGCTGCCCGGTTCCAGGTCGGGCAAGTGACCTATCAGAGCTACGTGTTCGCGGGCGGCGGCATTTACCAGAACGTCGTGCTCGAGGCGGGCGATTACCAACTGAGCGCGAGCATCGCGTCCTCCTGCCTGATGCAGGCAAATGACGAATTCGGCTGGTTTCAACTGCTGGTGGACGGCAAGGTGGTGGATTCCGTCGTATTCGGGGCGGGCGAGGCGGGAACCGTTTTCCGGGACAAGCTGGAGGCCGACCTGGTCGGCCTGGCCGCCGGGTCGCACGAGATCGGGATTCGCATGACGCGCGACTGGCGGACCGGTTCGTTCCTGGGGGACACGCCCTTTCAGTACGTGGACAACGTGAGGCTCGTTCCCGAGCCGGCCACGATGGGTTTGCTGGGGCTCGGCCTGGTCGCATTGATGCGGAAACGGAAGTAACGACGAATCTGCTATCGCGGGCGTGAAAGCAACCTGGGCATGCCCAGGACTTCTTTGGGAAAGCGGGGGAACAAGCAATGAAGCCGAAATTCCTTGTGGTGTTCGTGACGGCCGCAACCATCCTGGCCCTTGTGGCGTCCTCGCCCGTGCATGCGGCGACGGTTCTCTGGGACATCAGCCATGGTGTGTACGGGAGTTACCAGCCCAGCGGCGACTTCAGCGATCTGGTGACGTTGCTCGGAGGCAACGGCTTCACGGTCGACACGACGGCCAACGGCGTCCTGGTCGACGATCCGGCCGGCTACAACGTGCTGGTTCTTTGCCTCGGCAGCGCGTACAATTCGCCCTACACGGCGGCAGAAGCGACGCGCATTGCCGACTACGTCGGCGGGGGGGGAGGCCTGCTGATCCTGGGGGATAACACTGGCGTGCCGAACAGTAACCTGCAGCCCGTGGCCTCGGTCTTTGGCGTCACTCTGGGCATTTCCGATGTTGCCGCAAGCACGGGCAACTTCGGCCCCCACCCGATCTTCAACGGCATCAGCCAGATGGTATTCGGCGGCGGTGCTTCACTGAACGTAAGCGGAATGGCCTCGGCCATCGCCTGGGCTGAGGCCTCGGACGAGATTGTAACGGCAGCGGCTACGCACGGCAACGGGCGCGTCATCGTTTTCGGAGACATCAACCTCTTCGGTAACAACACGCTAGGGCTTGCCGACAACGCGCCGCTGGCCGTCAACACGTTCGAGTACCTTGCCGTTCCCGAGCCGGCCACGATGGGTTTGCTGGGGCTCGGCCTGGTCGCATTGATGCGGAAACGGAAGTAGAGCCGGCCTGGGCTCGGCTGCAACCGGCGCAGCGTGTCGCGTCGGGCGGCCGTTGCCGAGACCGGAAGAAGTGAACGGGGATTGAGGGGTAGCACAGAGAAGCTGTTGCCGGACGAGTTCGTCTCGGGTCGACTCCGCAAAGGCGTTCCAGACGATCCGAGGCGGTCCGACCAGCAGCCATGAAAGGGAGGGAGACCAATGAGAACCGTGCTGGGGATTGTGGCGATTCTGATGCTCGTGTCGCCGGTCATGGCTGAGCCGATCCTGGAGCTGACCATGGCTCAGTTCGATGGAAACCTGATGTACTTCGACCTCGTGATGGCGGACAACCAGGGCATGACCGACCGCATCTCGGGCTTCGAGGCCCAGGCCGTCCTGGGCGGCGCGGATGCGGCCAGGTTCACCTCGGCCCCCGATCAGGTCCGCGACCTGGAGGGTTCTGAGGTGAGCGCCCTGATCGCCCCGGCCGTGTACGCCTGGGACCTGTTCACCGTCCCGACGACGGCCATCGCGCCCCTGCCGACAAGCATGTCGTTCGGCCATGCGGCGTCGAGCCCGCTGGAGTACGTGATGCTCAGTTCCGTCGCGCCGGGGACCGTGGTCGCCCGCTTCTGCTTCACGTTCGACCCGCTCGGCCCCGCCCTGACCGACCTCACGGTGTCGGTGCGCAGCTACGGCGGCGGCAGCGGCTACCCGATCTTCACCGACCGTCTCGGCGAGACGTTCGCTGGCACGGTCGCCAACGACGGGGCGAACATCGTCCCCGAGCCCGCCACCCTGGCGCTGTTGGGGTTCGGCGTGCTGGGATTGTTTATGCGGCGAAGGCCGTGGTAGTGTGGGGCACAGAGTAAGCGGCTGGTGAACAAGTGGTGAGCAATGGCGCCCCTCTGACATAACGGTCGGGCAGCCAAGTGAGCAAAAGCCTGGGGGAAGGGCTAGACGAGGCGTTCGGCCAAGGAACGCCTGTCAAACGGCGGCAGGACCTCGCGGAGGGTGAGGGCCTGCTGCCGGTTTTTTTTGCGGCTCCCGGTTCCGACGCCGCGCGCCGATCGGCAACAATTGCCTCAGGGGCGGCAAGAAATGCCTGTCGCGTCTATGTGCCGACGTCTCGACGCCACTTCAAATCGTCCAATCCATAGCCGCCAGGGCCGATTTTGCGGCAACCGGCCGCCACCGGCTCACTTGTGGCGCGGCATTTGCACTTCTGTCCGGCCGTGGGCGACTCTCGGGGCCGCACAGTGCGGGTCCGCCGCGGGGTCTGCCTGACCTGCTGGACGATCGAGACGGTAACGAAACGGAAAGGAGCAGTGGCCATGGACGTCAGTGGCATCAGCCTGTCGATGATGAAGGCAATGAACAACATAGCGAAGACCGATCCCGAGGAGGTCGCCGAGCGCGTCATCAGTCGCAACGACAAGGACGGCGACGGCGCCTTGACCCTCGCGGAGCTTGGCGTCGACCAGGACGAGTTCACCGCCACGGACACCAACGGCGACGGGGTGGTCAGCCAGGAAGAACTCGTGGCCCGCATCACCCAGAGGCTCAACGATCTGACCGGCCTGGTGCTCGACAGCGCCGAGAGCACCGGCATCACGCAGCTCAAGAACCTGTTCGAGACCCTCAGCGCCGAGAGCGAGGACGAGAGCAGCTACAACACCATTCTGAACCTGCTGACCCAACTGGGCGTGTCGAGCGAGGACACGAACAACCTGATCGCGCTGTTGGAAGAGAACGGCATCGACGTGACGGCCTGAGCGGCCTCGCGTGAATCTTTCGGGGCATCCTTGGCGGGCGCCGAGGTTGCCCCGTGCGGCGGGTGCGGGAACACAAGACGTTGCTTCAG
>JAFGRD010000172.1 GCA_016935315.1 Pirellulales bacterium | reverse complement strand
TTTCCGCCCGCCGACGAGGATCAACAATTCCAACCGGTTGTCACCACAGGACTTACGACGCGTTTTTAGCCCCATTTTCGGCCGTTTTGGGAGCAATCCAGGTGGTAAAAAACCGACGCAACCACATATGCCAAAGAGGTTTGCGTCAACGGGCCTGTTTCCCGCCGGGCCGAAAGTATGCGAAACAATTCGAGTCCCCGGCAGCCGGAGCGGCTGGGTGGCACCCTATCGGTCAGCCCTTCTCACCAGTGCCATCCTACGCCGTGCGGAATGCGTCGTTACAACGCTGCTGCATAGGGCTCAATCGTGCGGTATCGATTCTCCATGGACCACGACAGTCGCCCTCGCGCATTGACTGTGCAAGCGTCAATAGTCCGACTTCTTCAGGCCCATCCACAGCGGCGTGGCGATGAACCAGACGGCGGTGGAAATCCACATCAGGTGCTTGACGTCGTCCAAGGCGACGCGGCCGGCGAGGTACGGGATCGACGGCACGACCACGCCCGCAATGGCCGCCCAGGAGAGCAACTGGGCGACGGTGCGGAAGCTCACCGTTTGGTAGATTCGGCGCTGGTAGATGGCGCTGAGGACCACGTACAGCACGGCCGCCACGAACCAGCCGGGCAGACTGACCAGGAACAGGTCCCAGCGGACACCCAGCACGGGACGGTCCTGGTGGATCAACAGGACGCAGAAGACCAGGGTGGCCAGCCAGGTGATGCCCGCCGCCCAATTGAACTTCTGCCGGCTGCTCTCGGCATAGTTGCTCTTCAGGCCGAGCTTGCGGATCAGCCAGAAATCGACGAAGATCACCGCCCCCATCGGCATCAGCAGCATGCCGTAGATCGCCACGAAGTCGAGCAAGCGCATGGCGATTGCCGGAAACATACCGGCGATGGTCGCGATCAGACCGGTGACCAGCGTCACCACGAACCGCGACCGTTTGGGCATGATCGCCTGGAAGGCCAGCCCGGCCCGATAGATGGTCGGGTTGGCCGTGGTCCAGCCGGCGATGATCACGCAGAGCAATCCGGCGGTGCCGGCCGCCTGATAGGCCAAGGGGCCCGGCAGCACGGGCGGTGGACCGGTCATCTGGCCCGCTTCGATCAGCGCCCGAATCTTCTCCGACGTCAGATCCATTTCCCGCAACTGGTACGCGTAGAGCATCGACGCCGAGATCCAGGCCATGAAGTGGCCCACGTACATGCCGGCGGCCGAGGCGACCGCGTACCACGACTTCCTGGCGAACCGGAACACCGACAGATCGGACATGCCCACGTGCATGGCCATGTTGCAGAACCAGGCGAAGAAGGTGACGTGCCAGAAGGTGAACTTGGCGCGGCCGGGAAACGGCTCGCCGCCCTTCCAGATCTCGTCCTTGGCCAATTGCCACAGATCGCCCGGCGAGGTGATTTCCTGGCCGGTGATCTTCAGAAACTGCGCCAGCGAGACGATGCCGAACACCAGAAACACCAGCACCATCCAAGGCGCGGCGACGTTGGCCACCCGGGCGACCATCTGATAGCCGCAGGCCGCCACGATCGCAATCACGGCCCCCACGCCCAACACGGCCACGACCCAGCCCACGCTGTTGGGATAGAGATCGTTCAGTTCGGGCATGGGAAAATCGACCCAGACACCCACGGCGGTGGCCGAAACGGTGATCATCGCCCCGGCCAGGAAGCAGAACATCACGCCGTTGGCCAGATTGTAGACGGTGACCAGGTTCCTCCCGCAGATTTTCTCCAGTTGGTAGTAGAGGGTCAGCCGCGCCCGGGTGGCGATCGGGGCACACAGGAATATCCAGCTCAGAACGGCTAGCAGGTTTCCCAGCAGCAGCCCGCCCACCAGATCGAAAGCGCTGACGCCCGCCGCGATGAACAGCGGGCCGATCATCAACTCCGTGCCGGCGCAGTGTTCGCCGGCGTACATGCCCACAAAACTCTTGAAACCCAACAACGCCTTCTGGGGCACCGGCTCGCGTTCGAACTCGTTGCCGGATTGTGCTTGTGCTTCGCTCATCGTGTCTCCTGTGGACTCAACCTACTTAGTATTTTGCTATTGCGCGTGCTTCTCGACAGGCCCCTACCGTTTGCTGGTGACGCTGGCCTCGTAGTCCCTCACGGCCTCCATCCAGGCCATGCCTACCGGCACGTTTTGTTGCAGGCAGTAGTAATCCCAAACGGCCCCCGCCGGCAGCTCCTTCAGCGCTTCGACCATGGCCAGCCGCGCCGTGTAGTCGCCGGCAATCTCCAACTCGCGGAGCGTTTCGGTCGGTTCGAGCATCGCCGCCAGCAAGGCCTTGAGCATCGATCGCGTGCCGATCGTCCAGGCGGCGATGCGGTGGATGCTGGCGTCGAAGAAGTCCAGCCCGATGTGGACCCGCTGAAGAAAATCGCCGCGAACGATCTCCTCGGCGATCGCCCGCAAGTCGTCGGTCATGATCACCACGTGGTCGCTGTCCCAGCGGATTCCCCGGCTGACGTGCAGGAGGATCTCGTCGAGATAGAGCAACACGGAAGAGATCTTGTCGGCGATCGTCTCCGTGGGGTGAAAATGGCCCGCGTCGAGGCAGAGCAGTTTCCGGTTCTCGATCGCGTAGCCCAGGTAGAACTCGTGCGAGCCGACCACGTAGGTCTCCGAACCGATCCCGAAGAGCTTGCACTCGACGGCGTCGAGATTGCACGCCGGGTCGGTGGGCTCGGCGAAGATCTCGTCCAGCGACCGTTTCAGCAGCTCGCGCGGACCCTTGCGGTCGATCGTCACGTCTTTCATCCCGTCGGGAATCCAAACGTTGGTCACGCAGGCCGAACCCAGCCCGCGGCCGATCGCCTCGCCGATCTTGCGACACGCGGCGGCGTGCTCGATCCAGAATCGGCGGATTCCGTCGTCGCGGTGGGAGAGGGTGAAGCCGTCGGCGGCCTTGGGGTGGGAGAAGAACGTGGAGTTGAAATCGATGCCGATGCCGAGCCGCTTCGCCCAATCGATCCATCCCTGAAAATGGGCCGGCTGGAGCTGGTTCCGCTCGACCGATTTGCCTCCGGTCTCCAGATAGCTGGCGTGGAGGTTGAAGCGGTGCGAGCCGGGTATGAGGCGGAAGGCCATTTCGGCGTCGCTGCGCAATTCGTCGGGGGTCCGGGCCTTGCCGGGGTAGTTGCCGGTAGCCAGAATTCCCCCGCCGGTAAGCCCCGCATCCGTCTCGAACCCTCCCACGTCGTCGCCTTGCCAGCAGTGGATCGAGATAGCCACCTGCCGCAGCCGTTGCAGGGCCCGGTCGGTGTCGACGCCAAATTCGGCGTAGCGCTGCTTCGCGATGCTGTAGCCCTTTTCGAGCGAGTCGGTTTTCAAGGTAGCCTCCTGTGGATTCACTGGTAGCGAAGAGTGCGGTGCGCAACTCCCCGGACGTCGCAACGCAATACGGTGGCCCCCTGACTTTAGCACGCCGCCACCCGTTCGGCCATGGCGGGGAAGTCCGCGGGGGCGCTTCTGGTGCTCGCGCCGACCAGATTCCCCTGAGAGGGGATATTGGTGCCGTCGCGAAAGTCGGCGAAGTCAGCGCACGATCTGGGCCCAGGACGAGCGGGCCAGGCCCGGTTTGAGCCGACCAAGAGCCGGACCAAGCATGCACTGCGCAATTTGGCGAATCTACAAAGAGCAGGCAAGGCAAGACAAGCAAGACGGTCCGGACGCCTCCTCAACCCAACGCCTGATATGCCGCGTTGCGAAAGTCCGCCTCCGAGAAAATCGCCCTGGACGCGCTGCCCCGTTTTTGCGACACTCCCGCCCCGATTGTCGTTTCCGTCCTGGAGTCGGCTACGGCCCCGGACCTTCTCCTCTGACGCTATCGCGAAGGGGTCTCGCCATGAATACCACCCGCTGCCTTTCGGTAGGCGTTGTCGGTGTCGTCGGTATCGTCCTGGCCCTGTTGACCGGTGGACAGGCGGCCCGTGCAGAAGGATGGTCGCTGGAGAAGCTCAACCCGGTTGCCGCAAAGCCACAGCCGAGGACAACCGGGAGGAGCTATGCCCGAGCAAGTTCCTATGGGAAGAAAACGGAACCTTCCGCGCTGGAGAAGCTGGACGCGGGCACGAAGAAGCTCTTTGCCGATGCGGCCGAAGGGACCAAGAAGTTCTTTCGCGACACCAAGGACGCCTTGACGTGGAAGAAACCGGCCCCGAAGACTGCCTCTCGGCCGTACGTGCCCTGGATTCAGCCCCCGAAAGACCCGCGTCACCTGCGGTCGGCGGCACCGAAGAAAAAGTCATGGTTCGACTCGCTGTTTGTGCGTGAAGAGCCGAAGCGGGTGGAATCGATGAAGGACTGGGTCGGACTACCGCGTCCGGAAATGTAGCCGGGCAGGCACCGGAGTGATGAACATGAGAGTCAACCCGTGTCGATCTGTGGCCGGCTGCTGGCGGCCTTGGCTGCTGGCGGTGGCCGTCTGCCTGGCCGGTTTTGGGTGTGCCGTGGCGCCGGACGCGTTGCCGGACTCATTCCAACCGGCACGAATCATTTCCACCAGTCCCGGCTCGAAGGCGGAAGCCAAGGCGTTCAACGAGCGCGTGAGAAACGACCCGTTCCCCACGGCGTCCATGGTCCAGGGCCACGATTTCGAGACGGCCCAGAGCAGCGCCAAATAGCGCCGGATCTCGACGCGACCTTCGGCCACTGGGCACGGGGAAAAGAGTGGCTGGTCAAGCCCCGTTTGCTCTCCTAGAATGGGGGCATGGCCATCGACCTGATACTCGGCACCGCCGGACACATCGACCACGGAAAAACGGCGCTGGTGAAGGCCCTTACCGGCGTCGACACCGACCGGCTGCCCGAAGAGAAGCAACGCGGAATTACCATCGAGCTGGGGTTCGCCGAGCTGGTGCTGGACGAGTACCGACTGGGGATCGTGGACGTGCCGGGCCACGAGCGGTTTGTGAGGAACATGCTGGCCGGGGCCACCGGCACCGACCTGGCGCTGCTGGTGGTGGCGGCCGACGACTCCGTCAAGCCGCAGACCCGCGAACACCTCGAGATCCTCCGCCTGCTGAAGCTCGACGCCGGTGTGATCGCCGTGACCAAGTGCGATCTTCCCGACCCGGAATGGATCGACCTGGTCGAAGAGGAGATCCGCGAACTGGTCGCCGGCACGTTTCTGGCCGACGCCCCGCTGGTGCGGACCAGCGCCACGACCGGGCAGGGACTGGAGTCGCTGCGGATCGCTTTGGGCGCGGCCGCGAGGAAGGCCGCCGAGTCGGACCGTCGCCGCAGTGCCGGGCCGTTCCGCATGGCCATCGATCGGGCGTTTACCATTGCCGGACACGGCACGGTCGTCACCGGCAGCGTGCTCAGTGGCCGTGCCGCCGCGGGCGACGAGCTGGTGATCGAGCCCGATGCGGTGCGGGTCCGCATCCGCAGCCTGCAGAACCACGGCCGCGCCGTCGAAGAGGTCCATCGCGGGCAACGGGCCGCGATCAATCTCGCCGGCGTTCACCACGAACAGTTGGGCCGGGGCCACGAACTGGCCTCGCCGGGACACCTGGTCCCCAGCCGGCGACTGTCGGTGCGGGTGAGCTTGCTGCCGACCGCGCCCCGGCCGTTGAAGAATCGCGGCCGCGTGCGGCTGCACGTGGGCACGGCCGAACTGATCGCCCGGGTCGTGCTCCTGGATCGGGATCAACTCGAACCGGGCGATCGGGCCCCGGCCCAGGTCTATTTGGGCAAGCCGGCCGTGACGACCTGGGGCCAGCCGTTCGTGGTTCGCAGCGAGTCGCCCGTGTTGACGATCGGCGGAGGCCAAGTGCTCGATCCCGATGCCCCGAGGCTGCATCGCCAGGAGTCGTCCACCCTGCAGCGTGTGGCCGGGCTCTGGTCGGACGACGCGATCGAGAGGGCATCGGCCGCCCTGTTCTTCGCCGGATGGCGGGCCTGGCAGCCGGAAGACCTGGCGCGCACGGCCGGTGTCGATCGGCCGGAGGCCGTTCGCCAGGCCTTGGCCGATCGCGGAGACCTGGTGGAGATCGACGTGTCGCCCACCCGGTCGATCCGGATTCATCAGGCGGTGCTCGACGAACTGGCGCAACGGGGGGAAGCGACCTTGAAAAAGATGCACCAGCAGTATCCGCTGCAAATGCTATTGGACCGCTCCCGGCTGACAAGCCGCTTCGCCTACCTCCGAAACGACGCCCTGTTCGCGGCGTTGCTTCAGCGCATGGCGGCCGACGAGCGGATTACGCTGACGGAGCGCGGCGTCGCCTTGGCCGGGCACGGTCCGAAGCTCTCGGCCAAGGAGCGGGACCTGGTCGAGCAGATCGTCGAAATCTATCGTCAGTCGGGCTACCAGCCGCCATCGATCGACCAGGTGAAGAACCAGGTTTCCGGCAATCAAGCTGCGGTACCGGAATTGGTCAAGTTGGCGGTCTCCGAGGGCCGTTTGGTTGAAATCTCGGCGGAATACTGCCTCGACGCCCAGCTTGAGCAGCAGATGCGGACCAGCCTGACCGAGCGGCTTTCCGAGAGCGACGGCTTGACGGTCAGCCAGATCCGTGAAATCCTGGGGACGACGCGGAAATATGCAGTACCCTTGTGTGAACACCTCGACCGCAGCGGACTGACCAGGCGGCAGGGCGACCTGAGGGTATTGCGAGGCTGAGCGAGGTTGGATGAGAGTCTCGCGCCGCAGCCGCGGGGTGCCGTGCGTGCGTGTTTGCGATAACCGAACGCAAGCCCTGGACTATCGAATACAGGAAACCTGCCATGTCGCCCAATCCACTTCGCAACATCCCTTCGGTCAACGAACTGTTGGAAAGCCCACCACTTCGCGGGCTGGTGGATCGGATCAGCCACAACGTCGTGGTCTCGACGGTCCGCACCGTGCTCGACGAGATGCGCAACGAGGTCCAGACCGCGGCCTCCGAGAAGACGCTGCCGAGCGTCTCCGACCTGGCCGAGCGGATCGCCCAGCGGATTGTGGCGGGCGAGGTGCCGGCGCTGCGGCCGGCAATCAACGCCACGGGTATCCTGCTTCATACCGGCCTGGGCCGCTCGCCGCTGGCCGAGGCGGCTATCGAAGAGATGGCCGCCGTGGCTCGCGACTACGCCAGCGTCGAATTGGATCTGGGCAGCGGCCAGCGATCGCAACGCAAGGTGGCCGTGGAAGGCCTGCTGCGGGAGCTGACCGGGGCCGAAGCGGCGATGGTGGTCAACAACAACGCCGGGGCAACCATGCTCGCGCTGGCGGCGCTGGCCGCCGGACGCGAGGTGATCGTTTCCCGCGGCCAACTGATCGAAATCGGCGGCAGCTATCGCCTGCCCGAAGTGATGGCGGCCAGCGGGGCCACGCTCCGCGAAGTCGGCACCACGAACAAGACCCGGCTGGGAGATTATCGCCACGCCATCGGCGAGCAGACGGCGGCGTTGATGCTGGTCCACCCCAGCAATTTCGTGGTCGTTGGCTTCACCGCCAGCGTAAGGCTCGCGGAACTGGTTGAGTTGGGGCGCTCGCAGAAGCTGCCCGTCGTCCACGACATCGGCTCCGGCGCAATGGTCGACTTCAGCCAGTTCGGGTTCGAGGGCGAGCCGACGGCCCGGGAGAGCATCGAGGCCGGGGCCGATCTGGTGCTGTTCAGCGGCGACAAGCTGCTGGGCGGGCCGCAGTGCGGCATCGCGGTCGGCCGCAAGGCATGGATCGGCCAGATGGAGACGCATCCGATGGCCCGGGCCTTGCGCGTCGGCAAGCTGACGCTCAGTGCGTTGGCTGCCACATTGCGGCTGTATCGCAAGCCGGAAATGGCACGGCGGGAGATCCCACTGTTGCATCTGCTGACCACGTCGCTGGAGAATCTTCAGAATCGGGCCGAGCGGCTGGCGCCACAGATCGCTGCCGCCAAGGCGGTGGCCGTCGCCGAAGCGGTTCAAGAGACGACCTACCTGGGCGGCGGCTCGATCCCGGCGCAACGGTTGGCGACCTGGTGCGTGGCCGTGAAGCCGGTGGGGATGAGCGTGGACCGACTCGCCGCCGCCCTGCGGTCAGGCAGTCCCTCGGTCGTCGGGCGCGTACAACAGGATCGTTTATTGTTGGATTTGCGCAGCGTCTTGCCTCGCCAGGATACGCAGTTGGTCGCCGCCGTCGAATCGGTGGAGCGCGGCTAAGGACTCGTAAAAGAACAAGTTGGACATACATGAAAGTGCAAGGACGCGCAGCGGCCTTGCTCTTTCGTCACACGTTGACTGAAGATGCCTTTGAATTTCCTGGTTCTTTTCCGATCAGAAGTCACCCAAATCGCCGCTCCGTACGGAGCGAGCGTTATGGTTGGAAAGGCGTTTGCGCCGCCTTTCCAACCATAAGAATGCCCAACTTGTTCTTTTGCGAGTCCCAGGGCCGCCCGATTCGTCGGACCGGCTGTCGCATCGCCGTGGATTGCCGGCCTCCCGATCGAATCGCCCACCCCCTTCGGGGGTTAAAGCCTTCCGGCAAGCGGCATTCCCAAGAACACCCTGGAGTGAATCTGCCGGCGGTGCCTGCTATAATGTTTGTCCGGGGGCCGGCATTTCCCGCACGACGCCGACAGACCAACCTGCCAGGACTTCGGCCGGTTCACCGTGAGCTACATTGTCCTGTTGCAGCCAAGCATCCCTGTTTCGCCCACGCAACCTGAGTCAAGAGGTGCTCGACGTGCGAACGTTGATTTACTTGCTGTTGGCGTCTTCCCCGGTGATCGGCTTGCCCGCGGGCCCCGCCTTCGCTCAGGAGGCGGTCCCCACGCCGGAGCGCGCCGTCGCGAGGGAGCATCACCCATGGGGAAGCTTGGAACCGGGGGCCTGGAAGCGGGTCCGTGTGCTGACCGAGATGCTCGACGGCAAGGGACTCGTTCAGAACACGAGCATTACCGAGACGAAGACCGTCTTGCTGGCCGTGGAAGAGGACGGGGTCACCTTGCTGCTGGAGGTCCTCCACGAGGTAGCCGGCAAGCGGTTTGCCGGCGAGCCCAAGACCATCCAACAGGGCTTCCACGGCGAGTTGACGTGCAAGGACCTGAAGATCACCTCTTCGGAACCGGGCACCTTTGTGCTGGAAGGGCGAAAGATCCCCTGCAAAATCCTCCGGATGGAATGCCCCGGGGCTACCGGCAAGAACGTCACCGACATCTACTACTCCGATGCGCAGGACCCGTACATCCTCAAGCGGGAGAGCGTGAGCACGGACCTGGATGGCAAGGCCACGTTGGACAAGACGACCGTCGAGGTTCTGGCCCTGGATATGCCGGTCCGTGTGATGGCGGAGACGAAGCGTGCCGCGTACGTCAGGGCCGTTCGGAAACTGCCGACTGGAACGGTTACGACCTGGCTGGTCACCTCGACGGACGTGCCGGGCGGGGTCATCAGCTACAGCTCCAAGGAAGTCGATCAAAATGGTCGGCTGATCCGGTGCAGCACGCTGGAGTTGACCGCATACGGGCTGGAACCCGACGAGGAATGGACGGGACTGTTCGGCCGCAAGCGGCCCTTACTGCGCCGCAAGCCGATCCTGCGACCGACCCCGCCCTGACCCGGACGCCAAGCCCAGAAGCCCGGAAGTCCGGGGACTTGCAGGGCCCCGACCCATCGGTTATCGTGGGCCTGCGCTTGTTGCTCTCGTTCTCTGTCCCACGTGCATCAGGAGTAGGAGACTGTCATGAGAAACACCCGTTCGATCTTGAAGCTCGCCGCGCTGAGTGTCGCCGTGGCGGTGGTCCAGCTTGTGCCGGGGCAGCTCGCCTGGGCCCAGTCGCCGGCCGACCTCGTGGCCCAGCCGTACTTGCTCGACACGGGTCTGGTTTCCCGGTCGATCTCGTTCGAGAATCCGACCGGAGCCCCGGGCGAAGGCGGCAAAGCGGCCAGCAATCTGGGCGTGGGCCGCAAGGGATCGCCGGCTAAGACCATGCCGCCCGGCGACGTCCAACAACTCTGCGACATCGAGGGATCCGGCACGATCCGCCACATCTGGATCACCACCCCCGGCAATCCGCAGAACCTTCGGAGCCTGGTGATTCGTGCCTGGTGGGACGGCCAGGAACATCCCAGCATCGAATGCCCGATGGGCGACTTCATGGGCATGGCCCACGGCAAGGTGATGGCCTACCAGTCGGCGGTCCACTCGGTCGGCGAGAAGGCCGGGATGAACATCTGGCTACCGATGGCCTTCACGAAGCGGGCGAAGATCACCGTGACCAACGAAGCGGGTCAGGACGCCAAGGCCGTCCCGCTGTTCTATCAAATCGATTACACGCTGGGCGACAAGCACGCCGCCGACGTCGGCCGGTTGCACGTCCTCTTCCGCCGCGAGAACCCCACCACCGAGAAGCAAGACCTGGAACTGTTGCCGCCACGGAAGAACAAGGGCCGATTCATCGGCTCGGTCATCGGCATCCGGAACCTCCACCCGGGCCAATGGTGGGGCGAGGGCGAAATCAAGGTCTACTTCGACGGCGACAAGGAGTTTCCGACCATCTGCGGCACCGGCAGCGAAGACTACGTGGGCCTCTCGTGGGGCATCCAGCAGACTCCCTTCCTGTACAACGGCTGCAGCCTAAACCAGAAGAACTTCGTTTCGATGTATCGCTGGCACTTGCCCGACCCGATCGCCTGGCAAAAGGAGTGCCGGATCACGATCCAGCAGATCGCCTGGAAGAACGGCCTGGCCGAGACGCAGGACGACTGGTCGTGTGCCACGTTCTGGTACGAGCCGGTTCCCAGCGCCGCGTTGCCGACCATGCCGGACCTGAAGGCTCGGACGGCCGACATTTGGACCGACTGAGGTCGCCCCGCGCAAGGCAGCGAGCCGCGAGGACTGAACTCGCGGCTCGCGTGTTGTCCGGTAAACGAGGTCGGTAGACGGCTGTTTCGCTACGGCGATGTGCTATCGCCGGCGGTCGGGGTGATCAGGGCACGCAACCGCGCGTCGTCCATGGGCAATCGGAGGAACTGGACGTGGCCGTCGGCGAATGCGGCCACAATACCGCCGTCGTACGCCCCGACCAGCCCGTCGGCCGGCTTCTGAAGATCGACCGCCAAATCCGCTGGCTTCGTCCAGAGGACCGAGCGCTCGTCGTCAACTTCCACGACCAGGATCGTGTTGGACGCCCCATCCTTGATGTCCCGCAACTGCACGCTCGATTGGCCGGGAAACAGCGTGCCCTCGCCGGTCAGCACGACGTAGGGCGTGTGGCCGTCCTCGGCCCGCTTCGAGGCGGGACCGCGATAGACCTTGGGCATCTTCCCGATCAAGCGCTGATTGTGCTCGCTGTTCCACGGCTCATCCAGGTGGAACTGCTCGTAGAGGGCATTCTCGCCGAGAAACGGCAGGAGGTGCACCCGCCAGCTCAGCAGCGGCTTGCCGTCCTGGTCGTAATTGGCCGGGCTGGGAAACTGCGCGTGCTTCTGGTGATACTGGTGCAGCGAGAGGGCGAACTGCTTCAGGTTGTTCATCGACATGGAGCGTTGGGCCTCGGCTCGGACTTCCTGCAAGGGCGTCTTTAGCGCGCCGATCAACTGCTCCACGCCGCCGTTCTCGTCGCTGAGCTCGAGCACGAGCCGATCGCCTTCGATGGCCGGGGTGAAGAGCTTGACCAGCGGCTCGAAGTCGCCCAGCACGCGCCGCACTTCCTTCTCTTCGCCCAACTCCCGCAAGCCCCCGTGCCACACGCGGCGCAGCGCCGCGGCCGCCTCGGGGTCTTCCGATTGCACGGTGAGCCTCGCCGACAGCTTGGGCGGGGCGCCCACTCCGAGGGCCGCCCAGCGGCAGCCGTGGGTGAGGATCGTGCTGGGACCGCCGTTTAAGGGCAGCTCGGGCATCATTTCCTCGATCACCCGGGCGGTGTACTTCGGCGGCAGAAACAGCGCTTGGGCCGCCGTGTCGCCCGCCGCCTTGAAGGCCGCGGCCAATCCGGGCCGCTCGTCGGGCGTCATTTGCTTCAGCCGTTCCAGGGCAGAACGGTATCCAGCGAAGAATACGTCGCCCAATCGCTGTTTGACTTCAAACGGCGTTTGAGAGAACAGCAGCGAGAGCATTTCTTCATTGACGCCTTGCATCGGGATGATGATCGACGGCATCGGCTCCCGGTGGAAGTCGAACTCCTCGACGCTGAAAACGGCGTAGGACTGCTTGGCGCCGGTTTGAAGCAGCGCGGCGTGGGCCGTGCCCACGGTCAGCGACATCATGGTCCGCTGCGGCTTTAGCTCGGGGACAGTCGCCACGAGCCGGTCGATCAGCTTGACCGGGTCGATTTTCGCTACGTCGAGCCGAACGACCAGGAAGGTTTGCTCGTCGAGGAACGGGGCAATGGCCTTCGCCCTGGCGTCTGGATCAAAGGCCGGCTCGTCGGCCGCGGCGATGCCCGCGATGGTCGCGACCAACACGGCGGCCAGTATCAGTTGATATCGAATACGTTGCATCGTATGTTCTCCGTGTGGGGATCCTGTTGATGTTTGCACTGTGAATGATCCAGGCCGACCAAAGGGAGGCCGGACAAGTCGGGCGCCCGCTGGTCACCCTCGCGCATTGAGTGTGCAAGCGTCAATCATGGAACCGGATCTCGTACTGCTGCTGGTAACGCTGCTCCCGGTCGGTCTCCGGCGGCGGGGTCTGTAGTATGGCCTTGTCACCGGTTCTGACGTACACGAACGGCCGGCCGCTGACCGGATCGATCGGCACGGGCACCGCGTGGATGTCGTCGAGCCGATCGGGTAGCCGGCCGTCGAGGGCCGCCCCATGGATGCGGATCGCCTCGATCGTCCGCAGCAGGGCGAAGTCACGTTCGTTGCGGGCCACGGCCAGGTTGGCGGCGTTGACGGCCGGAAGCAACAGAGAGGCCAGTGGCACAATCTCCCGCTGGCCCGCCTCTTTCCTCAAACGGTCTTGGGCCCGGTCTGAACCCGCCCGCGACTGGCTGTACGGCACCATGAACCACTTGAAGACGTCATCGCGATACTCGTTATAGGTGTGCAAAGTGTAGACGGCCACGACCTGCGGGACGGGCATGGCTTCGATTTCCTCCAGCGAACGGCCCTGCTCGATCAGTGCCTGCCTGGCCATGGGATAGCCGCGTATGGCCAGGGCGGTGATCATCAGGCGGCTTTGCCACTCCCGGGCGAACTCACCTTGCGAGGACCATTCGGCAAAGCGCCGGGCCAATTGATCGGTGAAGTTCTGCCAGTAGGCCTGCCCCTGTCGCTTGTCGTCGATCTGGCGCAACTCGGGAAACGTGTAATAAAGGAGATTCATCTCCGTCTCGGCCGCTCTGCGCAGATCGACCAGAGGCCGCGGCAGAGAGGTCAGCGCCCAATACATGTTGGGGGCCTTGGGCTGCTGGATGAGAAGTTGCACCTCCTCCGACATCATGCGGCAAATGGCGATTCCCACCAGCCCGTGAATCAACGTCTGCCCGTCCTTCATGTGACGGCCCATGGCGTAGCCGGTCTGCAGCGTTCGGATCGCCTCGTCGAACTCGCCGTCGGCGATCTGCAGCCGCGCCTTCAGGGCCAGCAGTCGGGCGATGCTGCGCATCGGCTGCAGTTCGGGCAGCAGAATGGAAATGAAATCCATCTCGCCCAGCGGCAACTGCCAGTCGCAATGTTGCCGAACCGCGGCGAAGGAGACGCCTTGGACAATATATTCGTATTTGGCCAGCATCCGGGCCACTTCTTCCCGCGGCAACTCGGCAAGCGGCAACTCGCGCCAGTCCGAGATCTTCTGCTCGTCCTCTTTCCAGTCCGGCTGGTCCTTCAAGCCTAACGCATACTTGTTGTAGAGCACGGCCGCGTTGCCCGACTTCATGTCCAGCACGTTGGGCAACAGGCGATACTTCAGCGCTTCCCGCGGTTCGAGAGACGGGGTGAGCACCAGCCGCGTCACCGGCACCTCTTCCTTTTCCGATTCGGCCTTCTGGGAATCGACCGACTTGACGACCGCCACCGCTTGGGCGGACGCTCGCAGCGGGACGACTGCCGCTATGGCCGCTGCCGCGCAGAATAGCCAATACTTCCTTTTCATGAGTTTGTTCCCGTTCTAAGAGGGTCTTTTGCCGCCGGACTCTTCGGCAACTCGTCGCTCGTGGCTCTCCGCCATGCAGGATCGCGGAGCAACTCATCTCGCAATTGCCAGTAGGGCTGCGACGCCGCCGCGCGCTCGGAGCCGCCGTCCCCCACCGACGCCTTTGCCGTGGAAAGGGGGATATCGATATCTTGGGCCAACATGGCCTCCAGTTCTCGACGCCGCAGCGATGTCATTTCCAACTTGTGCCCGGGAAACCAGACGGTCGCGAGAATCGTCGCCGGCCTTGGGCTCAGCACCCTCGGGCGGTCCGATCCCTCGCCTTCGGGTTGGCCGGGCTCCCGGGGGTCGTCTCGTACCAGAACGGGAGGAGCGGTCCCGTTGGGCGACCGTTGGGAAGGACCGGCTTCGGATCCGTGACGCTCGTCGGACGCCTGGGTCGTCGCGCGTTTGTCGGGCGGGACTCTCACGTATCGGACCACCACGGATGGTTCGGGGCGCATCAACACCATGGCCAATAGGGCCGCGGCAACCGTGGTCATGGCGCCGAAAGCCGTCGGCCAGCTCCAACGAAGCCGTCGAAGCACGCCGCTCGCCGACCGACCGCCGCCGGGCAGAACCGATGCCCGACCGGCCTCAAAGATCAACGCTTCCCTGTCCAACCGACCGGCACAAGGCGTCAGCGAAGCCAATCGGGCCTCGAAGGCCTTCAATTCGGCCGGCAGCTCGAAACGACCCGCTGCGGCGTCGGATGCCGCGTGCGTGTCCTCTGGGCCGCGTCTCACACTTCTTTGGCCTGCTTCGCTGCGTTTCGATTCGGACATGCCACACCTAACCTTTCTCGCAGGGCCGACAGTCCCGTCTGATACCAGCGGTGGACCGAGCTGGTCGACGAGCCGGTCAACTCGGCGATTTCCTCGAACGTCAGTCCGCCCCAGAGGCGGGCGACGATCGTTTCACGCTGTTCGATCGGCAACCGGCCCAGCGCCGCGGTCGCGGCGTCGGCGTCCAGCCGGTCTTCCGGAGCCGCCTGGAACCACAGCTCGCCACGTTGGGCACACATCGCCTCCCGCCGCGTCCGCCGCAAGGCACTACGTGATACGCTGATCGCACCGTTGCGCACCACCCGATAGAGCCACCCGACGACGTTTTCCGGAACCGGCTGCTGCTTCACCAGACTCAGCAGGGCCTCCTGCACCACGTCCTCGGGCGTCCGGCACCATTGCCGGGCGTAGAGGACCAGAGCACCGCCGTGCTCGTCCAGGAGCCGTGTCAGAAGTTCCGGGCCAACGGAGTTCATTCGGGCTGTCTCATTCGGGCCTTCTACAGTCAAGACGCCACCGAGGGGCCGATTTCCCAACGACAAGATTCATTTTCCCAAGAAAACGGCCGCTTGTCCCGAAAAAACCCGGCAAACTCGCCGGGCACCGCGATCGGCGTTGCCTGAAGGGCTGAGGGCCGAATACTACGTGTCCGATTCTTCCGGGGCGTGAGTCTTGGGGCGAGAACTCGTGAGGCGGGACTGATCGTACTTGGCGGCGAGGATGAAATCGCTCTCCGTCAGTCCATCGATCTTGTGCGTGAAAATCGTCACGCGGACCTTTCCCCATGACAGGAGAATCTCCGGGTGATGGCCCTCCATTTCGGCGATTTCACCCAAGCGGTTCGTGAAATCGAGGGCCTCGCGGAAGTCGGTGAACCGGTATTCCTTTTCGAGGTGGTGTTCGTCGACGACCCGCCAGCCACCGCCGAGTTGATCAGCCATTCCCCGCAGATCATCACCTTTCAGCGGAGGGACGCCTCCGCGACACGGGACACATTTGCGATTGGACAGTTCACATTGCATGACAGACCTCTGATCTTTCGCCAATTCCTTTATCTTCTCGGATCCACCTGTCGCGGCAAGTCGCTCCATTGACGCTTGCACAGTCAATGCGCGAGGGCGACCAACGGGAGCCCGATTTTGCCGGCCTCCCGTTGGTCGGCCTGGATCATTCGCAATGCAGACATCAATAAGCTACGCGCTTTCCGCGCGACGGGCCTCCTCGTTACCCACACCATTGCTGTACCATAACGCTCACCATCGCCAAAGGCTTGGTACGTGCAATCCGGGCCGTTGATCGGCGACGGGGCCGCAATCAGTCGCATGGATCACGCAAGCCCGGCTATGCGCCCGGTCTCAGCTTGTCCTTGAAGAGCTTCCTGAGCTTCTCCAGCTTCGGCCCGATGACCACCCGGCAATAGCCGCGCTGCGGGTTGTTCCGGTAATAGTCCTGGTGGTATTGTTCAGCCTTGAAGAACTCGGCGGCCGGCACGATTTCCGTGACGATCGGGCTCTGGAACGCCCCCGAGGCGTCCAATTGGCGCCGGTACTTTTCGGCCAGTGCCTTCTGCTGTTGGTTGTGGTAGAAGACGACCGATCGGTACTGTGTGCCGATGTCGTTGCCCTGACGGTTGGGCGTCGTCGGATCGTGGGTCTTCCAGAAGACTTCGAGCAGATCGTCATAGCCAATCTTGGCCGGATCGTAACGGATGCGGCAGACTTCGGCGTGTCCGGTGGCGCCCGTGCTGACCTGCTCGTAGGTGGTGTCCGGCACGGTCCCACCCGAATACCCGGATTCGACGGCGAGCACGCCGTCCAACTCCAGGAACACGGCCTCGACGCACCAGAAACACCCGGCCCCGAAGGTCGCCACTTCGGTCTGAGCCGGCTGATCTCTTGCCGCTTCGTTGTTCACTATCATTCTCTCCTCTTGTGTTGGTGTACAAGACGAGAGAGCGGCGACCATCAGGCAGCCTGCCAACGCCTGGACACCAACCGAAGTCATCGAGTATTGGAGGTGATTCACTCGTCTTCTTTCGTCGCGTGACGTTCCGCTGGTTCATTGTTCGCGACGAGTCTCGTTTGCCGGATCGATTTGCGCGAGAATCAGACCGCCAATCGACGAACTGCCGCGCGAACGGCACGCCCCGGCTTTTGTAACATATTGTCGCGCAGATGCTTACGTCACGCAGTTGCTTGCCGCAGGCATCCGGCCGAGCTGCCGCCAGACCGGCCTTCGCCACCTGGACATTTCACAATTGCCCCGCGTCAGGCCCTGCCAGGTGCCTCGATGGTGCCCAGCGGCATATAATCCCACGTCACCGGATCAACAGACCGAAACCGATGCGAGGTGTGCCATGGGACTTCAGGAGTATTTTGAGGGTGCGAAGGGAATCGGCGTGCTGGCCACGGCCGATGCGGAGGGCAAGGTCAACGTGGCCGTCTACGCCAGGCCGCATTTTCTGGGTGATGACGAGGCCGAGGTGGCGTTCATCATGAACGACCGGCTCAGCCACGACAACGTTGTCTCGAACCCTCAGGCGGCCTACCTGTTTGTCGAGGAGGCTCCCGGCTACGTCGGGAAACGTCTTTTCCTTACGAAAACACGCGAAGAGACGGACCAGGACAAGATCCAATCGATCCGACAGCGCGACCTGCCGCCCGAGTGTGAGGAAGAGGACGCGCAGAAGAGGTTTCTCGTGCACTTCCGTGTCGACGGAATCCGGCCCTTGATTGGGCCGGGCGAGTGATTCGGCTGCGAGGCCACGATCCCCCTCGGCGTCGCCTTCCCGGGCGGCAGGCGGGTTAGCGGTTGGCGGCGAGCGGCGTCTCGATCGCAAGCGGTTCAGACGCCACGGAGAGTTCGTCGAGCCGACTCCCCAGAAACAGTTCCAGACGGATCAGGAGTCGGTTGTACCGGTAGCGCAGGTTCAAGTGCTCGACACGCAGCTTGACAAAATCCTGCAACAGATCCGAGACCTGGTTGGCCCCGATGCCCTGCCTTTGCTGGTCCTGGAGAATGGTGCTTTCCGTCTTGCGGATCAGCGGCATCACGTGCTGGTCGTAGTACTGCAAGCTCGACCAGAGGGAACGCAGCTCCTCGTAGGCCGACGCGACGTCGTTGAGCGTCGTCAGTTCGGCCAGGTCGGCCAGAGCCCGGTCCGCCTGGATTTGGGCGGTGCTCTCGGAAATTCCGCCCTGGTTCCTGTCGAACACGGGCAGATCGAAATTGATGCGCGCACCGATGCTGTCGTCGCTCTTGCCAAGCAGGGCTTGATAGCGGGGGCCCATTTCCAAGTCGGGCTTGGCGTTTGCCCGGGCAAGGTCCAGCTCGCGCCGGCTAACAGTGACAGCGGCTTCCGCCTCGGCCAACTCCGGTCTGCTGAAGCGGGCGGCGGCCAGAACCGTTGCCAGCGGGAGGTCGGGAATGGGCTCCACCACATGGGCGCCCGCCATGCGTGGCAGCGCCGGCATGGACTGCCCCATGGCACGCGAGAGCCGGAGGCGGGCTACCTCGAGATCGCCAGCCGTCTCCAGGCGAGCCAGTTCGATACCCGCCGCATCGAAGTCCGCATCGGCCTTATCGGCATACGTGCTGGCCATGGCCTCGAACCGGGCCTGTTGGATTTCGGCCTCCCTGGCCGCCAACTCGCTCAACTGGGTTCGCAGCGAAACGAGCTCCTGCAGATAGAGCACTTCCATGGCCGCGTCGGCGGCCTCGACCAGCACCGATTCGGCCTCGCGGCTAAGCGCCAGCCGTGCACGCCGAATCCCCGCGCAGGCAACCTCTTGCCCGAGGCGCAGCTTGCCGCCGGTGGGGATCGTGAACATCAGACGAGTGGTCAAATCCGTCGGATCGCTCTCCTGGACGGGGCTCTCGGTGTCCAGAACGAGCTGTGGATTCGCCAGCAAACCGGCCGTGACCAGTTTGGCGCGGGCGACATCGATTTCATGTTGCCGGGCGCGTAGCAGGGGATGGTTGTCCAGCGCGGTTTGCAGGACCTCGTCGATTCGCAGGCCGTTCTCGGCCTGCAAGCCCGTCGGCTGGATATACGAGGTCCTACGTACTGCTTTGTCAGTCGAGTCGGAGCGAGGCTCGTCGTCGAATTCCGACGACCATGGGTCCCGGTCGAGGTTTTCGGTATCGTCCGATTCCTCGAGTTGCAGCCTATCCCCTTGCAGCCGCAAGGGCGTCGTACAGCCGACGCTCAGGGCGGACGCGCCGACCAGGGCCAGACATAGGCCCAGCCTGAGACTAAGATTTGGCAATCTGGCTGCACAGTGGCAGACTGCGTCGTCTTTAAGCATAATAGGACCGTCGGGAATACTAGGGTGTCCCGTTCGCGAAACGTGTTAAAGGTCGACGTGCGTATTCAGTGGAACCAGCCAGGCAACTGGCCAGCGGAGAAGAGGATCAGACGAGGGTGGGAGGATTTTAGTCGGCCCAAGGAATGTGTCAAGACCAAATGGGGCCGATCGCGCCTGAGCCGGCACTGTTCAGACCGTTCCCCTCCTTTTCACTAGGCCCTCCAAGAATTTCCGCCGTACGGAAGAGGAACTTCTTCGCACCTGCATGGTTGTGCAACAAGGCAGTCCGGAATGCCTAAGTGCTTTTATGATATCGAGTTACGTCCTTTTGCCCCATTGAGTGTCGAGGTTAGCCCGGACAAAAGGGAGGGGGCAGGGGGTTGAATTT
Organism: Pirellulales bacterium; assembly: GCA_016935315.1. Taxonomy (GTDB): domain Bacteria; phylum Planctomycetota; class Planctomycetia; order Pirellulales; family Thermoguttaceae; genus JAFGRD01. The sequence continues at coordinate 85,194 of JAFGRD010000172.1, read as the reverse complement.
TTTGGCGGTTGAGGTTATCAAGGAGTGTTAGAGAACGGTTATGGGTCGTTACTGGGGATATCGAGTTCAGTCACGCTGCTGAGCCGAGAGTTGGATTTTCCCGCTTGAATACGCGGTGGAAAACGCGCCGTTCGTCAGCACCTCGTTGTGGAGCAAACCGACGAGGACGCGCGACATGACCCGGAGTCGGCTTTTTGCCGGGCGGGTCTTCGATGGAACAGAGTCAATGCGGATGCTCACTACGGCGGTGCTGTAGCGGGCGCCGGCCGTCCGGAAAGCCGGTGATCGCGCCGTTTGCGTTTTTGCACGCGGAGCCCGACGGACGTGAGTGGACAGCGAGGCGATGGAAAATGCCTTTTCAACATGCACTTCAAGCCAGCCGGTTTGAGTTGAAGTATATCATTGACGAGCAGGTCGCCACCGGCGTTCGCGACTTCGTCATGGGCCATCTCGAACCGGACGAGCATGCCCGGCCTGAAGACGGCAATGCCTACCCGCTGACTAGCCTCTATATGGATACCCCGGACCTGATGCTCTACGGGCAGACGATCCAGGGCATCAAGAACCGCTTCAAGCTCCGCATTCGCTTCTACGACAACGATCCGGACCAACCGGCCTTCATGGAGATCAAACGCCGCGTCACCGACGTGATCTGCAAGGAACGCGCCATGGTGAGCAAACAGGGCGTGTTCCGCATGCTCAACGGGGAGGGCCCCAACCAGACGTTCCTCTGGGGCGGCAACGGCAACGCCAAGTCGGGCAGCGCCCTGCTGAATTTCTGCAACCTTTGCGACACCATCGGGGCCATCGGCTGCTGCTACGTCTCGTATGTCCGCGAGGCCTATGTGTCTCCCAACAGCAACCAGGTGCGGGTGACCTTCGATCGGCAGTTGATGGGCAGCCCCTATCCGCAGGGAACCGGTTTGATCTATCCCACGGACGGAGCCCGGCCGAACGTCGGCGGCGTGATCCTGGAGTTGAAGTTTACCGATCGGTTCCCCGGCTGGATGCATGACGTGGTCCAGGCGTTCAACCTGCAGCGGACGTCGGTGCCGAAGTACATCCATTGCGTGAACTCGCTGGGGATTGGGCCCGGGCAAGGGCTCAATATGAGACTGGGGATGTTGCAGTGAACGGTTTCGTGGAAATGTTGTTTGACAGTGACGTCGGCGCCGGCTCGGGCGGCCCGCTGACGGCTCTGTTCATCTTGCTGCTGGCGTTCGTAGTCGGGCAGTTCATCGGCTGGGTCTACATGTGGACGCACAGGGGCTTGTCCTACTCCCAGACCTTCGTGGGCTCGCTGGTCGTGATCCCGGTGCTGGTGGCCATGATGATGATGCTGATGTCGGGCAGCATCGCGTTTGCTTTCGGACTGCTGGCCGTCTTCGCCGTGGTCCGGTTCCGCAACGTGCTGAAAGACACGCGCGACACCACGTTCATTCTCTGGTCGATCATGCAGGGGCTGGGCGTGGGCACGATGCGGTTCTCGACCTCGCTGATTGCCGCGCTGGGCGTGGCGACCGTGCTGGCCTATCTGCGAATGACGTCCTTCGGCAGCCGACATCGCTTCGACGCCGTGTTGAGCTTACAGCTCAGTGGCAACGTGGGCAGTCTCATGAGCCAATTGAAGAGGATCCTTTACGAGCACTGCGCCCGAACGCTGTTGGCCAACCAGCGCAAGACCGGCGCCGACAGTACGAGTGTTTCCTATCGCGTGTTGCTGCGGGACCCCGAACGCAGCCACGAATTGCAGCTCGCTTTGGAGAATTGCGAAGGCTTCGGCAACATATCGTTGTTCCTTCGCGAAGACGAATCGGAAGTATGAGTCATGACCGGTGGCAATCGCATTCCCATCCCGTTGAAGCACAAGTGGCGTCGCTTTCGGTACAACGCGATGCCGATTTTGTGCTTCATCGCTTGCGTGCTGCTGATGTTGGGGCTGTGGCGCCATCAAGGGCAGATGTCCAATGGCCTGGCTGAGGTCGAGCGAAAGTGTGTGCCCGTGGCCGCCGGCGCCGACGGGAAGCTCGTGGCCGTTTCGACGATCGCCGGGGGGCTGGCACGCTCCAATGATCACAATTACTGGGCGCTGTTCGATAGGGTGCACGAGGGCCAGGTCATCGCCCGGCTGGACGATTCGCTCGTCCGCGCCGCCGTGGTGACTCTCCAGGAAGACGTGGAGAGGCTCAAAGTCGAGCTGCCGGCCGCGAAAGAGAAGATTCGCGTCGACGCCCTGGGCCGGGAAGACAATGCCGCACGGCATCGCCTGAACTTGACCGTCCAGGCCGAAGAGGCCGAAATCGACGTGCTGGACCGTAAGGCCCAGATCGAAGCGGACGAGATCCTGTTAAAACGGCTCATCGCGCGACTGCAATACAACGAGCCGCTGGTCCGCAACAAAGTGATTGCGGCGGCCGAATACCAGGTGATCGAGCTGGAACGCGACGAGGTGCAGAAGCGGATCGACGGGAATCGGGAGGCGCTGAAGGAAGCCGAGAAAATTCGCGACGGGGCCCAGCGCCGCCTGGCCAGCTACTCGGACCTGGCGGATCCCCCCGAAGTTGAAACGCTCATCGGCCCGATTCGCGCGGAGATCCGCACGCAGATGTTGCGAATCGACGAGTTGAACCTCCAGATTCGCACGTTGGATATCGTGGCGCCTTTCGAGGGCGAAATCTGCGAGATCCATTGCTGGCCGGAGCAATACGTTCGCCGCGGCGACCCCATTGTGACGATCGCCGCGACCGGGGTGCCGGGAGAGGAGCCCCGGTATGCCATCGCCTACGTTCCGGAAACTCAGCGGATCCGGCCCGAGATAGGCATGGTCGTCGGCCTTCAGTCACGCTACCCCGGCAACCCTCGCGTTCAGGCCCGAATCGCTCAGGTGGGCCCGCAGATCCAGGAGATTCCGCCGCATCTCTGCCGCGACCCCGCCAGACCCGAGTGGGGATTGCCGGTGCGAATCCCCTTGCCCGACGACCTCCGCGCCCGTCCCGGCGAACTGCTCGATGTGCGATACTCGAAGTGGATCTCCAGCAAGAGCGAGCCGACGGAACCGCTCCCGGGCAAGGACGGCTGACTCTCCGCCGATGCGCGTCCTCACGGCGTGAAGTTCGTGTCGGGATCGAGTTGCTCGGCGAATCGCGACAGCAGATCGGCAGCCCGGTCGACGTCGTCCAGCGAGATCATCTCCACGGGGCTGTGCATGTAGCGGTTGGGAATGCTGATCAGCCCGGCTGCCACTCCTGATCGGTTCACCTGAATCGCGTTGGCATCGGTGCCGGTGGCGCGGCCCTCGGCGGCGAGCTGATAGGGGATCTCGTGGTCGTCGGCCGTCTTGATGAGTTGCCCGACGACTTTCGGGTTCATGTTGGGCCCACGATAGACCACGGGACCCTTGCCCAGTCTGACGTCTCCCTCCTCCTTCTTCTCGATCGTGGGGCAGTCGGTGGCGTGGGTCACGTCGACGGCCACGCCGACGTGCGGATCGATCCCGAACGAGCTGGTTCGGGCCCCGCGCAACCCGATCTCTTCCTGAACCGTGGAGACGGCGTACAGGCCGCATTTCAGTTTCTTCGGGTCGGCCCGGCGAAGCGCCTCGATCACGACCCAGGCCCCCGCTTTGTCGTCCATGGCGGGCGAGACGGCTCGGTTGTTCGGCATCTGGTGGAAGGCCAGTTCCACGGTGACCGGATCGCCAATGCGGACGAGCTTCTCGGCCTCCTTCTTGTCGGCGGCCCCGATATCGAGCCAGAGATCCTTGATCTTGGGCACCTTCTTTTTGTCTTCTTCCGAGAGTAGATGGATCGGCTTCTTCCCGATGACGCCAAATACGGGGCCGGATTCGCTCCAGACGGTCATTCGCTCACCCACCAGCATCTGCGGGTCCCATCCACCTATGGGCTGGGTGTATAGGTATCCATCGTCGTCGATGTGCTGCACGATCAGGCCGATTTGGTCACAGTGTCCGGCCAGCATCAGCCGGATCGGCGCATCGGGATTCCTTGCCAGGATCACGTTGCCGTGTACATCGGTTCGCACGTCGTCGGCGAAATCCGCCACATAGTCGCGAACCACTTGCTGAAGGGTACTCTCATACCCGGAAGGGCTGGGGGTTTCCAGGATCCTCTTGAAGAATTCCAGAGCAATGGTCTCCAACGTTCTATCCTTGTGTTTCGAGGAGAATCGGGCACAGGTCCTAAGTATGGCGAACCCGGTAATTCCTGCAAGCCTCCTCTTGCCGGGGATGCCGCAGCTTGACGGAAGGCGATAAGCTACCCTAGCATAAGGGATTCGCCCGTTGTGATCTGCTGCAAATGGGGCATCGTGACGAGGGTGGTGCGTCGATGAGAAGTGCCAAGGTTGCCATTGTCGGATTTGGAACGATCGGGACGGGCGTGGCCCGGCTGCTGCTGGAAAACGGGACCCGGATCGCCCGGCACACGGGAAGACCTCTGGAGTTGGTCCGCATCGTGGATACCGACCTGACCCGGCCGCGGGACGTGGTGGTTGCCGAAGGGCTTCTGACCGACGACCTGTCCAAGGTGCTCGACGACCCGGAAATTACCGCGGTCGTACAGGTGATCGGTGGCCTGGAGCCGGCTCGCACGATCATGCTCAAGCTGCTCGAAAGCGGCAAGGACGTGGTCACGGCCAACAAAGCGTTGCTGGCGGAGCACGGACCGGAGTTGTTTGACCGGGCCAGGCAATTGGGCCGGTCGATCGCCTTCGAGGCCGCGGTTGCCGGGGGCATCCCGATCATTGCCGCGATCAGCGAGTGCCTGACGGCAAACCAGATCGAGTCGATCTACGCCATCCTCAACGGAACGAGCAACTTCATCCTCACCGAGATGGAAGAGCAGGGCTCCGACTACGCCGCCACGGTGGCCGAGGCACAGCGGCGCGGCTATGCGGAGGCCGACCCGACCATGGACGTCGACGGCAGCGACGCCGCCCAGAAGCTGGCCATCCTGGCCCATCTGGCGTTTGGCGCGCAGGTCAATTGGCGCGAGATTCCCCGGGTGGGGATCGACACGGTCGACCCGACCGATATGCGGTATGCCAGGGAATTCGGCTACGGCGTGAAGCTGCTGGCCGTGGCGAATCTCGTCCCGGAGGGCCTGGAGTTGCACGTCTCGCCAACGCTGGTCTGCCACGGCACGCCCCTGGCCGACGTGCGCGGGGCCTACAATGCCATCCGGGTCAAGGGCGACGCCGTCGGACGTGTCTTCTTTCAAGGGCTGGGGGCCGGCCAGATGCCCACCGCGTCGGCCGTGGTTGCGGACCTGATCGACACCGTGGTCGGTCGCATGGCGATCACCTTCCGCACGCTGGACCTCTGGTCCGACCAGCGCGAGGCCCCGGTGGCCCTGCGCGATCCGGCCAAGGTTCCGGGCCGCTTCTATCTCCGCTTCCGGGTCGACGATCGGCCCGGTGTGCTGGCGGAGATCGCCGGGCTGTTGGGTCAGCAGCAGATCTCCATCGCCTCGGTCATCCAGCATGAGACGGAGCCGGAGAACGGCGGGATCGTGCCGCTGGTCATCATGACCCATTGGGCCTCGGAAGGAGCCATGACCAAGGCGTTGGCGGTCATCGACCGGCTTCCCTGCGTACATTCGGGCAGCATCCGGATGCGGGTGCGGGACTGAGGCCGGTTGGATGGGCGTACGATACTCGGCAAACGTGATGGATCGAAAGGGGCCCGCGCCGCCTTGCGACCCGTAAGTATACCCACTTGTTCTTCGACAGGCCCTGAACGGGACATCCCCATGAAATACGCGATCATCATTCCCGACGGCTCCGCCGACGAGCCCCAAGAATCGCTCCACGGCAAGACGCCGCTTCAGGCAGCCGACGTGCCGGCCATGGACGCAGTGGCCACGGCCGGGGTGGTCGGCCGCGCAAGCAACATTCCCGAGACGCTCCCGCCGGGTTCCGACGTGGCCAACCTGAGTCTGTTGGGCTACGATCCCCTCCAGCACTTCACGGGGCGGGCCCCGCTGGAAGCGGCCGCCCAAGGCATCGCGCTGGGACCGGACGACTGGGCCGTTCGCTGCAACCTGGTGACGATCGAGGACCAGGTGATGCGCGATTTTACCGCAGGCCATATCTCCACTGAGGAGGCCGCCGACTTGATGAAGACCGCGCAGGAGCACCTCGGCGACGAGCGATGGCGATTCCATCCGGGCGTCAGCTATCGCAATCTGCTGGTCTATCGCGGGGAAGGCGCCGAGGCCCCCTTCTCCCGCCACACGCGCACCACGCCGCCCCATGATCTGACGGATAAGCCCGTGTTGGACGACTATCCCCGCGGGCCGGGCAGCGATCGGCTGACGCAGTTGATGAGCGACAGCGTGGCGTTGTTTGCCGACCATCCGGTCAATGTCGCGCGACGGCGACAGGGAAAGCTGCCCGCCACCAACGTGTGGCTTTGGGGACTGGGAAGCACGCCCCGGCTGCAATCCTTCGCCGAGTTGTACGGCAAACGGGGGGCCATGATCACGGCGGTCGATCTGCTGCGCGGGCTGGCCGTGCTGATCGGCTGGCAGCGGATCGAGGTGCCCGGGGCCACCGGCTATACCGACACGGACTATGCCGCCAAGGGGCGCTACGCGGTCGAGGCACTGGGCGACTTCGATCTGGTTTGCGTTCACGTCGAGGCGACCGACGAGGCGTCGCACGAGGGAGACGCCGTGGCCAAGGTCAAGGCGCTGGAACAGATCGACCGGCATATCGTCGCCCCGCTGCACCAGGCCTTGCAGTCGCAGGGCGCGTACCGGATACTGGTGAGTCCCGACCATCCGACGCCGCTGCGAACCAAGACGCACAGCCACGGGTTCGTCCCGTTTGCGATTGCCGGGACAGGCGTGTCGCCCGATGCCGCTACCACCTACGACGACCTGACGGCCGAGAAATCGGCCCTGGCGCTGGCGGAAGGCTGGAAGCTGATGTCCTTTTTCCTCGGGTAGGGGAAGTGGGCCACGAAGGCGAGCTCGCTTTGTCCTGCCCCGCATACCTCCACAATCCGATTCCACAATCGACCACTGCCATGTCCATCATCGTTCAGAAATTCGGCGGCACGAGCGTTGCCGACAGCCAGAAGATTCTGGCCGCGGCGCGGAAGGCGATCCGCGCGCAAATCGAAGGTAACCAGGTCGTTATGGTTGTCAGTGCCATGGGCAAGAACACCGACATGCTGGTCGAGCTTGCCCGCGAGATCAGCGAGCAGCCGCCCGCCCGAGAAATGGACATGCTGCTGTCGACCGGCGAGCAGGTGAGCGTGGCCTTGATGGCGATGGCCATCCACTCGCTGGGACACGAGGCCGTCAGCCTGACCGGAGCCCAGATCGGCATCGTGACCGACAGCACGCATACCAAGGCCCGCATCCAATCGATCTCGACCGACCGCATGCGGCGGGCCTTGGACGAAGGCAAGATCGTCATCGCGGCCGGGTTCCAAGGGGTCGACGAGGCATTTGACATCACCACCTTGGGACGCGGCGGAAGCGACACGACGGCCGTGGCCCTGGCGGCCGTACTCGACGCCGACGCCTGTGAAATCTACACCGACGTCGACGGCATCTATACGACCGATCCCCGCATCGTCCCCGAAGCACGGCGCGTCCGTCAGATCAGCTACAATGAAATGCTCGAATTGGCCAGCGCCGGAGCCGGCGTGATGCACAATCGGGCCATCGAATTCGCCAAGAAGTTCGCCGTGCCGGTGCACGTTCGCAGCAGTTTCAGCGATGTGCCGGGCACGATGATCGTTGCGGAACCCGAGACGCGCGGTCTGCCCGTGTGCGGCGCGGCGAAGGTCAAGAACGAGGCCCGGATCACGATCCTCGGGGTCCCCGACCGCCCGGGGGCCGCCCTGACGCTCTTCTCGCAGATCGCCGCCAAGAAGATCGCCATGGACATGATCGTCCAGAGCGTGGCGGCCGACGGCAAGGCCGACATCTCGTTCACGGTTTTCCGGGACGATCTGCCGGCCACGCTCACCGCGGTCGAGGAAGCCGACCGGGAGCTCGGGGCCGAGGGATACAGCCACGACGACGACGTGTCGAAGATCTCCGTCGTCGGTCTGGGCATGGCCACTCAGACGGGCGTGGCCGAGCAGATGTTCCGCGCCCTGGCCGAGAAGGGCATCAACATCCAGATGATTTCCACCAGCGAGATCAAAATCTCGGTATTGGTCTCGCGCCGGGACGCCCAGGAGGCGTTACGGACCGTGCACGAAGTGTTCCAGCTCGATCGCGAGCCGCCGGAAGCCCCCGCCGCCTCAAGCCCGGCCGTGGCGAGCGCCGCCGGCGACAAGGCCGAAATCGTCGCCCGGATGGAACGTATGGAGGATCTGCTGATCGAGGATATCACACTCGACGAGTCGCAGTCGGCGGTGACCGTGGTCGGATTGCCCGACAGCCCGGGCCTGGCCTCGAAGGTCTTCCGCGAAGTTGCCGCTGCCGGCGTCATGGTCGACATGATCGTCCAGAGCATCGGCCGGGAAGGCCACGCCAACATCACGTTCACGATCCCGCGCGACGAGTTGCCGCCGTGCATGGAAGTCGTCACGCGACTGGCGGAGCAGCTCGGCTGCCCGGTGCCGAGCAGCGCGCCGGAAATGGCGAAGCTTTCGGTCTTCGGCGTGGGGATGCGGAGTCACACGAGCGTGGCCCAGCGGATGTTCCAGTCGCTGGCCGTGGTGGGCGTCAACGTCGAGGTGATCAGCACCAGCGAAGTCCGCGTCAACGCCGTGGTCGAGGGAGGGCGAGGCAGAAAGGCCCTGGCGGCGCTGCAGCACGCATTCGCCGACGCGATGGTCTGACCGGAAACTCATTCCCCCAGCACGTCGTTCAGCACGTCTTCGTTGACGTAGATCGGTAGCGTGGGATTGCAGGTGACGGCTACGGCGATCGCGTCGGAAGGCCGGGCGTCGACCTCGATCAACTCGCCGTCTTGCCGGACGCGCAGCCGCGCGAAGTACGTGTGGTCTTTCAGCTCGCTGATCACCACGTCCTGAAACTCCGCCCCGAGATGCTCGACGACGCTGACGATCAGGTCGTGCGTCAGCGGCCGTGGCGCCTCCCAACCCTTCACTCTCCGATCGATGCTGGTCGCCTCGAACAACCCGATCAGGATGGGAAAGGTCCGTTCGCCCCCGATTTCCTTCAGGTAGATTACCTGGTGATCATTGATTTCGCTGATAATGATTCGCGAAAGCTCCATCGGGACGGGCATGGCCGGATCCTTGCGCGCAAGAGGTGGAACGGGGGGGAAGCACGAACGGCCGCTCCCCCAAAGAACTCTATTATAGTCCCCGACTCCACCGCGCGGCTAGAGGGCCGGCCTGACCGCCGTCACCACGGAGGCCCTCCGTGAGGCGGATCAGGCTGCGTCTCATTGCCCGACCGGAACCATCTGCCATGGGCCGTTTTTCCCATTGGGGAAGTGAGCCGTTACCCTGGCGGCCGGCTTCGATAGTTCTTCCAGCGGGGTCTCGAAGACCACTGGGCCCTTCTCACCGACCGTCCAGGCCATCCGGAGGTTCGCCTTATCCACCGATCCCCGGACGTCCTGAACCGAGTCGCTGACCAGATCGTAGTGCGTGCCGCCAAGGGTGCCGTTCCGGGCGACCGCCAGATGGACCACGCGGGTAGCCTCCGTCTGGCCCGTGGGCTTCAGCGCGAAGACACCGATGGTCATCCACTGGGTGGGATCGATGGCCACGTCGCCGCCCGGGACCGATTCGTCGGCCGTCCCATACACGGCGGCCGAGTCGACGGGCACGGCGACGGCCGTTGTGGTGGAGGTGGCCGTGGTCGTGTTCGCGTAGGGATTTGCGTAGGGGGCTGCGATCCAGGCAGCCACGCTGGCAGCCGCCGCCACGGCAGCGGCGTCGGCATGCGGATGCGTCAGATGCCAGGCGTTGGGATGGTCGGCGTACCAGGCCGCCGTGAAGGGCTGTTGGGCCGTGTTGAGCCACTGCGACCCGGCAGCACGGATCTGCGGGGGATTCGGTCGCTGAATGCCGAGCTGATCCCACACGTTTTGCGGCACGATCGGCCGATTGCGTCTGCCGGGTTGGATCGTGCCGGACTGCAACTGCCCAGGCTTGACCGTTGGCGGATTGTCTCGCCGGGGCGTCTGGTTGTGACTGATGGGCGGCTTGTGGTCCGGCAGGTTCCACGCCGGATTCGCGTGGCGGGCCGGCGGATGTTGCCTCGCGCCGTTTGGTGCACCTCGGCCAATCTTTCCGATTCCGCCTGCTCGCCCGCCCCGCTGCGCCGATGCCTCGCCAAGCCACAGACCGAATACGAGACAAAACATAACTGCACTGGTCAACAATTTCCGCACGGGTGTCTCCCCCCAGAAAGACGTGGTTGCATGACTTATCGAAAGTCTAGCATATGGCTCAAAGGCCCAGCTTGCTGCGAGACGCAGGGGGCACCGAGTCTGGAGTCTTGCGACTTCAGCTGCCAATTGGGTGAAATGGCGCGAGTTGGGGAGAACGGATCGGATTCCTCCAAGAGACTGCTCGTCCCGCTTCGGCTTTGTCGCCCCACGTCACGAGTCACCGGTTCGGTCAAGGCGAAGTTCGAGGGTGTTTGCCAGCACTTCCGAAGTGGAGAGGCGCTGCTGCTCCAGCTCCGTAAGGGCGTCCTGCTCCTTCTGCACTACCGCCGCCGGGGCCCGCTCGAGGAAGTTCCGGTTTTCGAGCTTCTTCTTCTTGCCCGTGATCAGCTTGTCGAGCTTCTCCAACTCTTGCCGCTTGCGGGCGATCTCGGCCTCGACGTCGATCAGCCCGGCCAGATCGACGAAGACCTCGATGCCGGGCGAGGTGACGCTGGCGCTCAGCGCGGGGGCCTCCGCACTCGGTCCCCAGGCAATCGGCTGGGCGCCGGCCATGGTGACGAAGTAGGGCTGCATCGGCTCGAGCAGGGCGGCCACCTCCGGCTGGCAGCGGACCGAGAACTCGATCGGCTTCTTCGGCGGAACGTTCTGCCGGCTGCGGATTTCGCGGACCGCGCGGAGCACTTCCTGGAACCGGGCGAACCGGGCCTCGATCTGCGGGTCCTCCCGGGCCGCGTCGCACTGCGGCCAGGGGGCGATCATGATGCTCTCGGCCGCCGGTCCCACCGAATCGATGCCGCGCTGCGGGGCCACCTTGCCCAGCAACTGCCAAACCTCTTCGGTCACGAACGGGATCATCGGGTGCAACAGCCGCAGGATGGAATCGAGCGTGTGGGCCAGCACTCGTTGGGCCACCGGTCGCGACGCCGGGTCCTGCAGCCGGGCCTTGACCATCTCCACGTAGAAACTACAGAACTCGTCCCACGAGAAATCGTACAACATCCGGGCGGCGTCGGCGTACTTGTACTGGTCCAACGCCTCGGTCACTTGCCGGGTGACCGTTGAAAGGCGGCTGAGGACCCAGCGATCCTCGATCAGCAACGCGTCGTCGGCGACCGTGCCGGGGGCAAAACCCTCGAGGTTCATCAGCGCAAACCGCGACGCGTTCCACAGCTTGTTGCAGAAGTTGCGTGCCACCTCGAACCGATCGCTGACGACCGGGCCGCGCGGCAGAACCTTGTCGTCGGGCTTCTCGGCCCACTGCGTGCAGAACTCACCCCCGCATTGTCCGCACCGGATTCGCGGCCGCATGCGGTTCTCCCGGGTCTGCTCGGTCAGCTTGCCGCAATGCGGACACTCGAAATCGACCGGCATGCGAATGTCTTGCGTCTCGGTGGTCAGATAGGCCAGACCGAACCGCAGCGAATCGGCCCCGAACTTCTCCATGACGTCCAGCGGATCGACGCCGTTGCCCTTCGACTTCGACATGCCTTCGCCGTAGCCGTCGAGGATTTTCGGATGGATGTAGACCTCGTGGAAGGGGATCTCGCCGACGTTGTGCAGCCCGGCCAAGACCATGCGGGCGACCCAGAGCGTGATGATGTCGCGGCTGGTAATCAGAGTGTTCGTCGGGTAGTAGTACTCCAACTCGTCGGTCTGCTGCGGCCAGCCCAGGGTGGAATGGGGCCAGAGCGCCGAGCTGAACCAGGTGTCCAGCACGTCCTGCTCGCGCACCAGTTCGTGACCCGCCACGGCGTCTTCCGGCAGGTCTTCCTCCTGCGCACAGATCAACCATTGGCCGTATTGCCCGTCGCGATGCCAGACCACGTCGTCGCGGCCGGCGAAGGCCTGTTGCAGCTCCTCTTCGGTGGCCGTCTTGCAGTACCAGATCGGAATCTGGTGTCCCCACCAGAGCTGCCGGCTGATGGGCCAGTCGCGCTTCTCGCCGAGCCAGTCGTGGTAGCCCTTGGCGTAACGCGGCGGGAAGATCTTCACCCGGCCGTCGCTTACCGCGTCCATGGCCGTTTGGGCAAGGTCCCGCATCTTGACGAACCATTGATCGGTCAACAGCGGCTCGATCGGCGTCTTCGAGCGGTCGGAATGGGCCAGGTCGATCTCGCGCTGCTCGATGTCCACCATCAGCCCCAACTTCTTCAGATCGTCGACGACGTTCTCGCGGGCCTCCAGCACGGTCTGACCCTGGTAGGGGCCGGCGTTTTCGTTCAGCGTGCCGTCGAGGTTGAGGATGTTGACCATCGGCAGATCGCGCCGCAGCCCGACCTCGTAGTCGTTCGGGTCGTGGGCCGGCGTGATCTTCACGCAGCCGGTGCCCATCTCCGGCTTGGCCCACTCGTCGGCAACCAGCGGGATCTCGCGGTCGACCAACGGCAGCAACAGCTTGCGGCCGTCGCTGGCCATGTCGCGCAGCCGGATCAACTCCGGCAGGAGCTCCCGCCGGCGATGTCGCACCTCGGCCAACTCGGCCTGGATCTCCGCTTGCAGCTTCGCCGGCGCCGCGGCCAGCCGCCGGGTCAACTCCGTCTCGATTCCCTCCAGGGCCGACGCCGGGAAGGGATGCACCGCGACGGCCGTATCGCCGAGCATGGTTTCCGGCCGGGTGGTGGCGATGGTCACGTGCTGCGGCTCACCTGGCTTGGGATCGATTACCGGGTAGTTGAAGTACCAGAAATGCCCGGAAACCGTCTCGTGGAACAGCTCGTCGTCGCTGACGGCCGTCTGCAGCGCCGTGTCCCAGTTGACCAGCCGCTTGCCGCGATAGATCAGCTCCTCCTGGAACAGGCTGAAGAAAGTGTGCCGCACGGCCCGGGCGCAGATCGGGTCCAACGTGAACCGCGTCCGCTGCCAGTCGCAACTGCACCCCATGTCCTTTAACTGGCCGATGATGCGCGCCTCGTAGGCCTCTTTCCATGCCCAAATCCGCCGCACCAGCCCGTCGCGTCCCAGGTCGTGCCGGGTCGTGCTCTCCTCCTCGAACAGGCGGCGTTCGACGACGGCCTGGGTGGCAATCCCGGCATGGTCGGTGCCGGGCATCCAGAGCGTCTCGAAACCCTGCATCCGCTTCTGCCGAATGAGAATATCCTGGAGCGTGTTGTTCAGCGCGTGGCCCAGGTGCAGCGCTCCGGTCACGTTCGGCGGTGGGATCACGATCGCATAGGGCTTCCGCTGCGGGTTCGGCTCGCTATGGAAATAGCCGTTCTCTTCCCAGAAGTGATACCAGCGCTGCTGGGCAGCCGCGTGGTCGTATTGTTTGGGCAGGTCGGACGAGGGTGGGGTCGTGGACATGGTGGTGATGGCAATGGTTGGAAAGTGTGGGTTCGTGGATAAAAGTTGCTGAAGCTGGATTCGCGAGAATTCAGAGGGCCGCGATGCTGAAAGGTCCCAAACTGAGTCTTGCGACTTCAGCCACCATTGGACTGAAGTGTTACCTATGGATGTCTGCATTGCGAATGATCAAGGCCGGCCAACGTGAGGCCGGAAAAATCGGGCTCCCGTTGGTCGCCCTCGCACATTGACTGTGCAAACGTCAATACTTCCCGGCTCCCGGTTCACTGTTCCTTGTTACGTGTTCAAGGTTCATCAGCCGGGCTTCGTCTTTGCAGAGTTTGTACTCGAAACTGTCGGCCAGGGCGATCCAACTGGCTTCAATGATATTCTCGCTCACGCCCACGGTGCCCCAGACGTCGTCTTCGTCCTGGCTTTCGATCACCACGCGCACTCCCGCCGCCGTGGCGGCTTCGGAGTTGATCACCCGCACTTTGTAGTCGACCAGGTGGAGCCTGGCCAAGCTTGGAAAGGATCCGTTGAGGGCCTTTCGCATGGCGGCGTCCAGGGCGTTGACCGGGCCGTCGCCCTCGGCCACCTCGTGACGGATCCGGTCACCCACGCGTATCTTCACGGTGGCCTCGGTCAGGACCCGGCCGTCGAGTCCCTTCTCAACGTCCACGTGATACTTCAACCGCTCGAAATGCGGCGCAAAAGTGCCCATGCACCTCCGCACCAGAAGATCGAACGTGCCGTCGGCCGCCTCGAACTGGTATCCTTCACTCTCCCGGGCGACGACCTCGGCCAGCACCTTGTCCATCAACTCGGAATCGAGCGGGATGTTCAGCCGGCGCGTCAGCGCCTGGATGTTCGCCCGTCCCGACAACTCGCTTAACAGCACCCGTCGCTCGTTGCCGACCTTCTGCGGATCGATGTGCTCGTAGGAGGCCGTGTTTCGGGCAACCGCGCTGACGTGCATTCCCCCTTTGTGGGCGAACGCGCTCTTGCCCACAAACGGCTGGTGCGTGCGGAAGTTCATGTTGACCATTTCGTAGACAAATCGCGACAGCTCGGTCAAACGGCCCGTGCTGCCGGGCCGGAGCACGTCATATCCCCCCTTCTTCAAGGCCAGGTTGGCGATCACCGAAATCAGATCGGCGTTGCCGCAACGCTCGCCGAATCCGTTGACCGTCCCCTGGGCCTGGACGGCCCCGGCACCGATGGCGGCCAGCGTGTTGGCCACCGCCAGATCGCAGTCGTTGTGGCAATGGATGCCCACCGGCACCGACAACTCGCCGGCGATCGTCCGGGTGACTTCGGCGATTTCATCCGGCATGCCGCCGCCGTTGGTGTCGCAGAGTACAATCCATCGGGCGCCGGCCCGGGCGGCCGCGCGGACGGCCTGCAGCGCATGATGATGATCTTGCTTCCAACCGTCGAAGAAATGCTCTGCGTCGAAGATCACCTCGCGCCCGGCCTCGACCAGGAAGGCGACACTCTCACCGATCATAGCCAGATTCTCTTCCACACTGGTCCTCAAGACCTCGGTTACCTGAAAGATCGAGGCCTTGCCGACGAGTGTCACCACCGCGGCGCCGGAATCCAACAGGGCCTTCAAGCCGCGGTCGGCTTCCGGGCGTTTTCCCTTCCGCCGGGTCATGCCGAACGCGCAGACCTTGGCGTGTTTCAGATCCAGCTCGCCGACGCGATGGAAGTACTCCGCGTCTTTCTCATTGGATCCGGGATACCCGCCCTCGATGTAGTCGAAGCCGAGACTGTCCAGTCGCTCGGTCAGCAACAGTTTGTCCGGCAGCGAGAAGTCGATCTCTTCGGCCTGCGCCCCATCGCGAAGGGTCGTGTCGTAGATTTCAATGCGATGCATGGTCCCACCAACAGAAAAAGCCCTCAGGCCAGCCGGCCTCAGGGCTTGTGTTCGTCGGTCTCCTGCCGGTTCGAAGCCCTTAAGGCCGCACCTTCCGAATCATAATAGCCACCACGCCGACGGCGACGCTGCGTATCGGATGGCTGGCCGGATGCGACATCGGATGGCTCGAACTTGCAGAGGACAAAATCGTAATTAATTAAATCTACCGCCGGTCGTCGCCCATGTCAACCGAAACGCCCTTCCGGGTGGGCTGCTATGCGCTTTACGGGGGTGCTGGCCATGGTTCCTTGTGCCGCGACAAGTCCAGCGGCTGGCGACGCTGAGGGTTGGGTACACGGCGGGCCTGTGCGCAGGCATTCGTCCCTGTGGCCTAGGCGCTTTCGGCCGTCCAGTGCTCCTCGTCGTCACCGGCCCCGTCTTGCTTGGACAGGTGGTCCTCCAACTCCTCGTCCTCAGCGTCCTCGTACTCAGCATCCTCGTACTCAGCATCCTCGTACTCAGAATCCTCGTACTCTGGCTCCTCGTCCTCCTCTTCTAGCTCCTCCTCTTCGTCCTCCCCTTCGTCTTCGTCGTACTCTTCCTCCTCGTATTCATATTCGTCCTCTTCCTCGTCCTCTGCGTCCTCGAAATCGGTGTTAAGCACTCTCGAGGCTTTCAAGGGCGTCGGCAGCTCCAGCCGGGCCTTCTGCGGTTCCGGCAAGATCGTGTTGCTGTGCGGCCGCCCTTTCGCGGCGGGCGCCGCCTCGTTGGGCGGCTGGCCGTTCATGGCCTCCCAGTCTTCCAGGCTGATGAGGACCTCGCGGGCCTGGGACCCGTTGTACGGGCCGACGATGCCGTCCTCGGCCATGTAGTCGATCAGCCGGGCTGCCCGACCGTAGCCGACGCCCAGGTTCCGCTGCAACAGCGACACGCTTCCGCGCCGCTCGCGGACGACCACGTCCACCGCGGCGTCGTAGAGTTCGTCGCGGCCACTTAGTTGGGGACCACCCGGCTCCGGCTCCTTGGCCTTAAGCTGGACCAACTCCCTGACGTAGTGCGGCTCGCTGGTGGCCACCGCGGAGATCACGCCGGAGATCTCGTCGTCACTGAGGAAGATTCCCTGGCCACGGATCAGCGTGCTGGTGCCCGGCCACAGGAAGAGCATGTCGCCGTTGCCCAGCAACTTGTCGGCCCCCATCTCGTCGAGGACGACGCGGCTGTCCGTGCGGCTGGCGACCTGGAAGGCAATCCGCGCCGGCAGGTTCGATTTGATCAGGCCGGTAATCACGTCGACGGTCGGCTTCTGCGTGGCCAGCACCAGGTGGATGCCCACGGCCCGACTCTTCTGGGCCAGGCGAATGATGTGTCCTTCGACCTCCTTGGCGGCGGTCATCATCAGGTCGGCCATCTCGTCGGCCACGATGACCACGTAGGGGATGTGGGTGGGGATCCGTTTGCGATCCTCCTCATCCTCCGGCTGCATCCGCTCCATCAGCTCCTCTTCGCCCAACTGGTTGTAGACGCTGATGTGACGCACGCCGGCCCGGGCCAGAAGCTGGTACCGCTCCTCCATCTTTTCCACGGCCCAACCGAGAATCGCCTCTGCCTTGCGCATGTCGGTCACGACGGGGTGCATCAGGTGCGGCAAACGCTTGTAGGGACTCAGCTCGACCATTTTCGGGTCGATCAGCAACAGCCGGACCTCGTCGGGGCGACGCGTCATCAGGATCGAAACGATGATCGAATTCAGGCAGACGCTCTTGCCCGTGCCCGTGCGGCCGGCAATCAGCAAGTGTGGCAGGCTGGCCAGATCCACTACCATCGGATTGCCGGAAACGTCTTTGCCCAGAAAGATCGGGATCCGCAGCTTCTGGGTCTTGCCGTCCGTTTCCGCCATCACCTCTCGAAGCTTCACCAGTTGCCGCTCGGTGTTGGGCACCTCGATGCCCACGGTGTTCTTGCCCGGAATCGGCGCCACGATCCGCACGCTGGGGACCCGCAAAGCGATGGCCAGATCGTCGGCCAGCCCGGTGATTCTGCTTAAGCGCAGGCCGGCCTGCAACTCCACCTCGAACTGGGCGATCACCGGCCCGGTCTGGATTTCGACGACGCGGACGTTGAAGCCGAAATTGGTGAACGTCTTCTCCAGCACCTTGGCCTTGCGGCGGACTTCTCTCTCGTGCTCCTCGAAGCACAAGGCTTCGCTCTCGAGCAACAGATCCGCGCCGGGCAACTCGTAGTTGGCCATCTCCCCGCCGGTTCCCGTGGCCGCGAGATCGTCGAGAACCTCGTTTCGCTCGGCTTGCTTGCCCTGGGTGATTCGCAGCATCGACGCCAACGGTTTCCGGGCGGTGCGGGCTGCCTTCTTCTCCTTCTCTTGCTCCTCGCGGGGTGGGTCGTCCGCATCGGCCTCTTCTTCAGGGTGGTCTTCGGCGACCGGCCCGATCACGCGAATGGCGACGTCCTCGCCCTGTTCTCCGTCTTCCTCTTCCTCTTCCTCTTCTTCCTCCTCGTAGCGGTCGGCCCCGTCTCGGCCAGCGAGCTTGCGGGAGTACGCCATGGTGGCATAGATGACTCCTCGCCCCAGCCCCTTGGTGGGCCGGCCGACGATCCAGGCCAGAATGCGGATCAGCACGTAGTCGGTACACAGCAACAGCCCGCCGAAGATGAAGCTCAGCGTGAGAATATAGGCGCCGACGCTGGCGAAGTGCATTTCCATCATGCCCCGTCCGGCGGCTCCGAAGTATCCGCCCGAGCCGATCACCGGGCCGGGCGACCATTGGGGCACGGCCATGGCAGCCAACGTGGTGATCCCGACCAGCGACAGCAGCCAACCGGCGGCCCGCAACGCCGGCTGGTCGATCGAGCGCCGCGCCAGCAACACGGCGTCGAGCAGCGCCAGCGAGACCAACAGATAGTAGGCGCCCAGTCCCAGCCCGGTGAGCACGAGGCGGCTGACCAGTGCCCCGGACCGGCCACAGATGTTGAGCGTTTCGGCCCGCTCGGGAAAGACAAGCTTGCTCGGCGGATCGGCCGGATCGTAGCTCAGCAGCGCAGCCGCCAGGAAGACGGTCAGTGCCAGCAGACCCAGCGCAAGCAGATCGAGTTTGAGACTACGTTCTTCCAGCATCAACAGCCCTTCGTATCTGACCTAAGTATCGACCTCGTCGACATTTGCCAATGAGCTGCAGACGCCGGGCCGTTCCCGCTTGCCCGACAGACGCCACGTGCGGGACCGCTGCGGTGCATACAATCGGCAGGTAAGACGCCGGGGGGCGTCCGATGGGAGGGCCGGTAACGATTGTGACGGATCGAGGAGCAGGAGGCCGGAAAGCTCAAGGCAGGAAGACGGCGGCGGCGATCACGGTGGTCCAGAGACCGTTCTTATGGCCTTCGGCCGTCTGAACGCACGCCCGCGTACGAACGATCTTGCCGGACATGTGGTAAATCTCCTTCCGCTCGTCGTAGGCGGTTTCCGGGTCGAATTCGATGCCGAGGGTGGTGGCCAGCATCGTGGCGGCCATGTCCTCGACGAAGTCCGCCAGCTTGGGCTCGGCCATCCCGTATCCGTGGTGCTCGGCAATATATCCGTACCGGTCCCCCTTGGCGGGAACGGCGAGCCCAATCCCGGCCCCGACCAGTCGCGAGGGTTCGTTGGTGCCGGCCTCCGCAAGAACGCAGTAGGTGATTTCGCCGGGCCGGAGCTTGTCGAGCCCCTGGTTCTTCGAGATCAGCTTGCAGCGCGGGGGAAGGATGCTGGAGACCTTCACCAGGTTGCAGGCCTGGATGCCGGCCGCCCGCAGAGCCAGCTCGAAGCTCTGCAGCCGGTTGCGGTGCTTGCCCACGCCTTTGGTGAAGAAGGCCTCGCTCGGAATCAATGGTGTAGAAGTCATCTTTTCCTCGGCAGTGGAAATGCCAGACGCAGGGGAGACGTGCGAATCTGTGTGAAGAAACACCACGAATCCTACTACTTATAAGCGGCAGAGAGACAGCAGGCAAGCCCTCTGCGCGGCAGTCGCTCGGCCGGTCACGGCGGTGTCCTGCCCGGGGCCTGCGGTGCTCGCGGTCGTCGCCGGCGTCGATCACGTGGCCGAGGTCTCAACGGCCGGGCGGCATGGAAAATACCCTTCTGACACATCGTGTCGCACTCCAGCGGTAAGACCGGGATTCGCGATCGGGGGATGACGGCTGCCTTTGCACGAGATATCATTGTTACGTGAACCCCCGCAGACGGAACCCTGTGGCGCGGGCGACCGAAGCAGAGCACGCACGGAGATCTACCATGTCGAAAAACGCCGTCCTTGTCGTCGGCGACAAGAAAGTGGAACTGCCGATTCTCGAAGGCACGGAGGGTGAAGTGGCCGTAGACATCAGCCGACTCCGCCAGCAGACCGGGCTGATTACCTACGATCCGTCGTTGGGCAATACGGGCATCTGCAAGAGCGAGATCACCTTCATCGACGGCGAGAAGGGAATCCTCCGCTACCGGGGTATTCCCATCGAGGACTTCACCGACAAGCCGAATTTCGTCGAGGTCGCCTGGCTGCTGATCTTCGGCCGCCTGCCGAACAAATCGGAACTGGCGGAGTTTAGCGCGCTGCTGACCGACAACGAGCTGCTGCACGAGGGGCTGCGGCATCAGTACCAGCACATCCCCGTCGACGCGCCGCCCATGGCGATCCTCTCGGCGACACTGAGCAACCTGGCCTGCTTTCACCAGCAGTTGCTCGCCCGGCAAGATCCCGAATCGCTGGCGGGAGCGGCCGCCCGGCTGATCAGCAAGGTCCGCACGATTGCCGCCTTCTCGTACCGGCGGTCGCAGGGGCTGCCTTTCATCTATCCCGATCCGGGCATGCGGTATTGCGCCAACTATCTGCACATGATGTTCTCGATTCCACATCGGCAGTACCTCGTCAGCCCCGAGGTCGAGGACGCGCTGAATCTCGTCTTCATCCTCCATGCCGATCATGAGCAGAACTGCAGCACGACGACGGTCCGGGCGGTCGGCTCGGCCGGCGCCAACCTGTTCGCCTCCTGCGCGGCCGGCGTGAGCGCCCTTTGGGGACCGCTGCACGGTGGGGCCAACGTCGAGGTCGTCCAGATGCTCGAGCGGATCCACGGTGGGGGGATGTCGGCGGCCGACTGCGTCCAGGCCGCGCAGGACAAGAACCACCCCTTCCGCTTATTCGGCTTCGGCCACCGGGTCTACAAGAACTACGATCCCCGCGCCAAAATCCTCAAGGAGGCTTGCGACCGGGTGCTGACGACGCTGGAGTATTCCGATCCGTTGTTGGACATCGCGCGGCGGCTGGAGGAGTTGGCGCTGAAGGACCCCTATTTCATCGAACGAAAACTCTATCCCAACGTCGATTTCTACAGCGGGGTCCTGCTGCGGGCCATGCGGATTCCCACCAACATGTTCACCGTGTGCTTCGCCATCGGCCGTCTGCCCGGCTGGATCGCCCAATGGAAGGAACTGCACGAGGATCCGCAGCGCAGAATCCTCCGGCCCCGACAGATCTACACGGGACGGGCGGAGACCCGCTACGTCCGGATGGCGGATCGTCAGGGTTGATGGTTGCAGGCCGCCTTTCCACGCAGACGAATGCCGAACTTGTTCTTTTGCGAGTCTCTATTGATGTCTGTATTGTGAATGATCCAGGCCGACCGACAGGAGGCCGGAAAAATCGGGCTCCCGTTGGTCGTCCTCTCGCATTGACTGTGCAGGCGTCAAGAAACCCGGCCGTGCAGCCAATACCAGAGGATTCCCAGCCATTCATGCACTGCCTGTTGCACTTTATCGGCGGCGCTGGGATGCGGCAGGAAGCTGAACACCGACCAGTCGAAGTGTGTGGATTCGTAGGTGCAACCCGACGGCGTGACCTCAAAACCCTGGACGCGGAAACAGCGATCCGCCCGAAACATGTGCGTGGCGGTGGTCACCAACACAATGCGGTCGATTCCCCGTTCGGCCAGGAGCTTCTTCGTCTCGGTTGCGTTCTCGTAGGTGGTCCGCGAACGGTCCTCGACCAGCAAATCCGACGGTGCCACCCCCTGCGTGAGGAGGAAATCGCGCATGGTGTGGGCTGCCGGCGGCCCCGGCGTATGGGGATCGACCTTCCCACCGGTCACCACAATTGGGCACGGTCCGCTCCGGGCATACACTCGCGCTGCGTGGAGACAACGGTCGAGCGTGCTGTGCCCCAGCTCGGCTTGGGGCAACACGTCGTCCGGCGGCCGCACGTAACCGGCCAGGACGACGATCGCCTGGAAGCCCTCGGCAGGGGCGTCTTGCGGCGGGTAGAGCCACTCCAGCGTCCCTTGGGCCAGGTATCCACTGGCCGGCATAAACAGCACCACCAATCCCACCAGCGGAATCGTCACCAGCAGTAGACGGCGTCGCGACAGCTCTCGCTTGCGCCAAAGGTTGACCAAACCCAACACCAACAGCAGCCCCAGCAGCGGGAACGGTTGAAGCCAGAAAACGATGAAGCGGTACATCAGACGGTTCTCGCGAAAACAGGTCCCAGCGTAACCTAGAATACTTTCAGGTAGCAGGCGGTGCTTTCGGTGTCAAGGAGCGGGGGACGACGCGATCTGGCGAGGATAGACGAGGATCGGAAATGCCCACGGTCGCCCAACGCAAGCTGAAACGCCCCCGTCCGGGGCGAGACCTTGAGTCGCAGAAGCTGATCGAGCGGTTCTTCCAGAACGTCGGCTCCGTCTTCTCGCTGCCGACGGCCGCCATGCAGATTCTTCAAGTCACCAACGATCCGCACAGCGAAGCCGCAGATCTGCTGAAGGCCGTCCAGCGCGATCCGGCCATCGCCGCGCGCATCCTGCGGATCGTGAATTCGTCGTTTTACTCGCTGCGACGGAGCATCGCCGACCTGAAGACGGCGATCACGTTATTGGGATTCAGCGAGGTCCGCAATCTCGCCTTGACCGCCTCGATATCGAGTCTTTTCGGCTCCGGAGGCTCCTACGGCGACTACAGCCGCAAGGGCCTTTGGGATCACTGTATCGGCGTGGGATCCGTGGCCCGGGTCATCGCCCGCAACGGTGGCCGCGTCGGCCCGGGCGAGGCCTATCTGGCCGGGCTGCTGCACGATCTCGGCCTGATCCTCATCGATCAGTACCTTCGTCGCCCCTTCTGCGAGGTGCTCAACCGATTGACGCCTGAGACGCCGACCTGCGAGGTGGAGGTGAAGACCTTGGGCTTCGACCATGCCGAACTGGGTTCGTACATGGGGCGGTGTTGGTGTTTCCCCGACGAGATTGTCGCGGCCATCCGCTACCATCACGTCCCGCAGCAGTACGAAGGTTCCCACCGCGACACGGTTTGGGTCGTGGCCATGGCCAATTTCCTCTGCACGTTGCAGGGACTCAGCTCGCTGGGGGTCCGCAACGTGGCCGAGCCGCCGGACGAGGTCGTCGAGCGGCTCGACTTCCACCCCGAACACATCCCTCACTTGAAACAGCAACTGGACGAAACGCTCACGCAAGCCGGCGCCCTGGCCAGTTGGGGATGGGAACCGGACCATCGATAGTGTCTCTCCACGACTGCCCTGCCTGCGGCTCTGCCCGGTGCCCTGCTTGTGGCTCTGCCCGGTGCCCGGTCTGTGCGCCGGATTGCCCCGGCGGCCGCAGCGTATTGCGGAGGAAGCACGCAAGACGTAACACATTTCACCATTGTACCTTACGCACTGCTACGCCCGATCGAACCAGCCCGCAGGCCGGGCCGGGCCACTGGTTTCGACGCTTGCCCGGCTGGCCCGGCTGCGCGGTGGACGCTAGAGTGAATAGGGATCCGGCACGCCCTCCCCAGACGGCCCGGCCATGAAGATCACGTCCATTCCCCAAATCTATCGCCATGTGAATCGCTGGAGAGAGATCCTCTCCGTTCTGAGCAAATACGAATTGGCTGCTTGGATTGGCCGGCTGGGCCCCGATTTTGCCAAGGACCTGCTGAAGGCTCCGGGCGGCACGGCCATCGCTCGGCGTTGCTGGAAGGAACGGATTCGGCTGGCGCTGGCCGAGTTGGGGCCCACGTTTATCAAGCTGGGCCAGGTCCTTAGCACGCGTCCCGATCTGGTCGGCGTGGAGTTGGCCGAAGAGTTGCAGCATCTGCAAACGAATGTCACGGCCGACAAGGCGGAGACGGTCCGCAGCACCATCGAGCACGAATTGGGACGTCCGCTGGAAGAGCTTTTTGCCGAATTCGACCAGCAGGCCTTGGCTTCCGCGTCGATCGGCCAGGTCCACCGTGCCCGTCTGGTGTCGGGCGAGGACGTGGTCGTCAAAGTGCAGCATGCCGACATCCAGCGCAAGGTGGCCGTCGATTTGGATATCTTGGCGGGATTGGCCCAACTGGCCGAACGGATTCCCGAGTTCCAGAACTACCGCCCCGGGGCGATCGTGGCCGAGTTTCACCGTGCGCTGAAGCGAGAACTCGATTTCGGCCGCGAAGAGCGCAACATGCAGCAGTTCACGCGCGATTTCGAGCGGGATCCGACGGTCCACATCCCCCGGACCTTTCCTGCCATGTGCACCAGCCGCGTGCTCACCATGGAGTTGATCGAGGGAACCAAGCTCTCGGATCGCGACAAGTTGGCGGCCAATGGTTTCGACCTGGAGGAGATCGCACGCCGCGGCGCCAATCTCTACCTGGAGATGATCTTCTCCAACGGCTTCTACCACGCCGATCCCCACCCGGGCAACGTGCTGCTGATCGACGGCAACGTGATCGGGTTGCTCGATTTCGGGATGGTCGGTCGCATCGACGAGCAATTGCACGAAGACATCAGCGAGATGCTCGTCGCCGTCGGCAACCGTGACGCCGAGCACCTCACCGCGCTGATCACCCGAGTGGGGGCCGCGCCGCCGGGGTTGGATCGGGCCGCGCTGAGCCTCGATGTGACGGATTTCGTTGCGCACTACGGCAGTCTCACCATGGACCGCTTCGATCTGAGCGGGGCGCTGAACGAAATGACCGAGATGATTCGCCGCTACAACATCATGCTCCCGGCCCGGCTCGCCATGCTCATCAAGGTGCTGGTCACGTTGGAGGGCACGTCGCGGATGGTTAGCCCGAAATTCAGCCTGGTTGAGGTGATGGCGCCCTACCAGAAGAAGGTGCTTTGGCGTCGATTTTCACCCGGCCGCCGGCTCCGCAAAATACGACGGCTCTACTCAGAAATGGAGCACCTGATCTCGGTGCTCCCGCGGGGGGTCGTGGATATCCTCGAACAGGTGCAAACCGGCAAATTCGACGTCCACCTCGATCACCGCGGGCTGGAGCCGTCGGTCAACCGCTTGGTGTTGGGAATGCTGGCCAGCGCCCTGTTCCTGGGATCGGCCCTGATGCTCAGCCAGAAGGTGGCGCCGCTGCTGAATGTGCCAATGTTGCTGATCCAGGATGTCTCCGCCTTGGGTGCGGCCGGGGGCGTGGTCAGCATCGCGCTGGGCTTGCGGCTCTGGAGAGCCATCAACAAGTCGGGGCACCTCGACCGGCGGAAATAGTCGATCGGGACCCGATCGACAAGAAGTCCGTGGTCTACCCGGAGGCCGGTTCCGTGCCGGCGGTCTGGCCCACGTCCTTGCGAGCCGGTTGGCACTGTCTGAGTACCTGGGCAACCCGTTTGTCGAGTTCGTCCAGCCGCTCGAGCAGGTCTTCGTGGCGGGTCTCGAGGTCCAGCAGCAGATTAAGCTGCGAGCAACCGTCGTCCATCGAGCCAGGTCCTTCTGTAGCGGTCGAAACGAGTGTCTCTTACGGGATCGGTCCCTTGACGGCCGAAGCTTCAGCCGAGTTGGGCAGGTTTGCGAGGCCTAAGTGCAAGGCAGGGAAGATGTTACGGTCAAGTAGACGGGGCAATTCCGGTCGGTCAGGCTGCCCAGTGGGACCCTGGAATATGTTATCTTTGGTCTTGGTTGTAGCGCGGGAGGCCTGGCGCTGAGCCAAAAAATCGTGCGTTCAAGCCCAACGAAGACTAGACAAGCGTCCGGGAGTCAGTGTAAATTATAGGGCTGCACCCAATTCGGTGAAGTTTTCGGGCTGTTCGAGCCGTTGTTGATTTGTGTCTCGATGTGAACCGAGCAAAAGGAGGAGTGAGTGGTCAAATTGACGTTGCGGGAACGCGAGTCGATTCAGGAGGCGGTGCGTCGCTTCCGCAAGTTGGTGGAGCGGAGCGGCATCAAGAAAGAGATGCGTCGCCGGGAGTATTACGAGAAGCCCAGTGAAATCAAACGGCGTGCCAGGCTGCGAGCCGAGCGCCGTGGCCGCCGCAATCGCATGCTGGCGGGCCTCTGAACCCCCGCCCGGGCTTCCTTCTTTTTTGCGATTCTCCCTTCGCGGGGAAGGTATGCGCCCACGCGGCCGCCCCTCGATCCTTGAAAATGCCCGACTTGCCTCTTCTGCGAGTCCTTATGGTTGCCTGCTGAGGCTGAAGATCGGCAGCAGCAAGGCCAGGCCGATGGTGCCGACGACGACTCCCATCACGGCGATCATGATGGGCTCGATCAGGCTGGTGGTGGCCTTCACCGACGTGTCGACCTCCCGGTCGTAGTAGGTGCTTACCCGTTCGAGTACCCGGTCGAGCTTGCCCGTCTCCTCGCCGGAGGAAATCATCTGCACCAGCACTTTGGGAAAGAGTGGCTCATCGGCCAGCGCTTCACAGATTCGTTTGCCGGTGGTGACTTCTTCGTAGACGTGTTGCCAGAGCTTCTGGTAATAGTAGTTGCCCGACACCTCACCGGCCATCCTGATCGAGTCGAGCATTGGCACGTCGCTGGCGAGCATCGTCCCCAGTGTGCGGATGCTTCGGCTGATGATCACCTTGCGAAACATGGCGCCCAGAATCGGCGCGTGGATTTTGGCCCCATCGAGGATTTGTCTTCCGAGTTGGGTCCGTCGGCCGTAGAGGAAACCACCCAACAGGGCCAGCAGGCCTGCCAGCCAGAGATACCAGTAGCCGAGGATTGCACTGGACGCCGTCATCATCAATAGGGTGGGGCCGGGCAGATCGATGCCTTTGGATTTGAACAGCGGCGTGAACTTCGGCAGAATGTACGCCAGCAGGAAGACGGTCACGCCGAGAGCCAGCAGCATCATCACCGCCGGATAGGCCATGGCGGCCCGGACTTTGCCGCGGGTCTCGACCTCCTTGCGCAGATACTCGGCGATCCGGTCGAGCATGGGGCCCAGGGTGCCGGTGGTCTCGCTGGCCCTGACCAGTGAGACGTACGTTGGGTCGAACAGCCTGGGATGCCGAGCCAGGGCCGCCGAGAAGTCTTCGCCCGCCTCGACCGACGTCTTCAGGTCGTTCAGCACGGTGCGCAACGTGGGGTTGCTCTCCTGTTCGAGAATGCCGGCCAGCGCCGCCGAGAGCGTGATTCCCGTATCGACCATGATGGCCAACTGGCTGGTGAGGTAGATGACCTCGTTTCGGGAGACTCGCTTGGCGAGTAGGGCCAGCGAGGCATCGGATTCGCTGAGATCGAGGATCTGGAATCCGTCGCGGCGGAGTTGTTGCGAGGCATCCTCGAGGCTGGCGGCTTCCAGCGTGCCGGCCAGCGTGTGGCCCCGCGGATCGCGGACACGATAGTCAAAGGTCATTGGGGGATCTCGGCACGGTGTCTCTCCGCCCGGGCCGGCGATCAACCCGGCGCCGGCCGGCCGGACGTGGGGGTTCTCCAGCCGCAAGCGGCTATTTGCCGTCCATCGCGAATTTCTGGTCTCCGACGATCTGGAACACCTCTTCGACGGTTGTGATTCCCTCGCGGACCTTGCGGAAGCCGTCGAGCCCCAGGGTAATCATGCCGCCGCGCATGGCGATTTCGCGGACGTTGCCGATGGTCGAGTCGGAAACGATCGAGTCGCGCAGCTCGTCGTTGACGACCAGCAACTCGTGCACGCCGATGCGTCCCTTGTATCCGGTGTTTCGGCAATGGGAGCATCCCACGCCCCTTCGGAACGTGTCGAACTCGTAGCCCATCCGTTCCAGTGCCTTGCGGATCGTACGCGGGGGCTCGTAGGCCTCGGTGCATTTCGCGCAAATGCGACGGACCAGTCGCTGGGCCAGGATCATGTTCAAGGCGGCCCCGATCAGGTACGGCTCGACGCCCATGTTGATCAGCCGCGTGATCGCCGAACAGGCGTTGTTGGTGTGCAGCGTGCTGAAAACGAGGTGTCCGGTCAACGCCGCTTGGATGGCGGTCCGGGCGGTCTCCTCGTCGCGGATCTCGCCGACCATGATCACGTCGGGGTCCTGGCGCAACAGGGTCCGCAGGGCCTTGGAAAACGTCATGCCGATCTTGGTTTGCACCTGAAACTGGTTGATCAGCGGCAGGTGATATTCGATGGGATCCTCCACCGTGCAGACGTTGTTTTCCATCGAGCTGATCGCATTCAGGGCGGCGTACAGCGTGGTCGATTTTCCGCTGCCGGTCGGCCCGGTCACCAGAATGATCCCGTTGGGGGCACAGATGCTCCTCTGAAGATTCTCGAGGATATCTTCGGCAAAGCCCAGATCTTCGAGGTTCAGCGAGATGCTCCGGGTATCGAGGACGCGGATCACGGTTTTTTCGCCATGGGCGCAGGGAAACGTGCTCACGCGCAGATCGATCTTTCGGCCCTCCAGGAGCACGTTGACGCGCCCGTCCTGGGGGAGGCGCCGCTCGCTGATGTCCATCGCCCCCATGATCTTGATGCGGCTGGTCACGGCGGGCAGCAGGTGCTGCGGCACTTCCAGCGATTTGTGCAGACGGCCGTCAATGCGGTAGCGGACGCGCATGCAGCGTTCTGCCGGCTCGATGTGGATATCGCTGGCCCCTTCCTTCACGGCGTTGAAGATGATGTAGTTGACCAGCCGGATCACGGGCGACTGGCCGGCGATTTCCTCCACGTCGCCGATGTCTTCAATGGCTTCCTCGATCAGCGTGACGTCGGTGCCTTCCGAGTCTTCGATGATGTCGTCGATGACGAACACCCGGGAATCCGGCAAGGTGGTGATCATCCGCCGGATGTCCTTGGCCGTCGTGGCCACGATCTGCACCTGCGCATCGGTCATGCCGCGGATTTCGTCGACCAGGAAGAGGTTCGACGGCTCCGAAACCGCGACCGTCAGCGTGTCGCGGACCCGAAACAGCGGCAGAACCAGGTTCTGCTCGATGTACTCCCGCGGCAAGACGTCGACCACCTTGGGGTCGAAGAGACGGGCGTCAAGCTTGGCGTGGGGAACGCCGTACTCGGCGGCGAGGCACTCGACGATCTGGTCCTCGCTGCAGTAGTCCTCATCCACCAGGATCTCGCCCAGCAGCTTCCCGCGGCCGCCCTGCGCTTGCCTCTCGAGTGCGGAGTGCAGGTCGTCCTCCGAGAGGTATCCCTTCTCCAGAAGCAGGTTTCCAAGGCGTTGGGGCGCGAGACTGGTCAGTGTCATGGCGGAGCGTCTTCGGAAAATGGCGGGAAGCCTCGCCCGCGGTGTATCAATGGAAGCTCTTGACCGCGTCGAGCACGCTGTCGAAGACCTCCAGTTGGTGGTCGAGCCGGGTGATCTCGAGGATCTTCCGGTTCATGGAATTGGTCGTGGCGATCTTCACGTCTCCGCCGTTTTCGCGCAGCGCGTCCTGCACGTTCAACAGGGCCGTCAGCCCGTCGCTGTCGAGCGTCTCGGTGTTGTCCAGATCCAGCACCACCTGGTTGCGTTCACAGCTCGGCACGTACGACTCGAAGGCCTCCTGCTGGTCCGAGCCGAGCTCTTCCGGCGTGTGAACCACAATCACCTGGCCGAAGATTTCGCTGGGAAGGTTCATCATCGGGCGCTCTGGTTGCGTGAAGCCCCGTAGGCCGACCGCGGGCGTCGGCAGACCGCGGCGTCTCAGCCGACGGCGGTGGCCGACTCGCTGTCCTCTTCCTGGAAGATCGCGTTGACAAGGTTCAGCAGCTCGCGCGGACTGAACGGCTTGGCGATCACCGCGCGAATGTTCCACTTGCGGCCCACTTCATCGTGGGAGAGCTCGAATCCCTTGGCGGTGAGCATCAGCACGGGCAGATCAGCGGTCTCGGCGTGCTTGCGAACGCGCTGAACCAGCCCCAGGCCGTCGAGCCGCGGCATCTGGCAGTCGGTGATCAGCACGTCGGGCTTTTCGGTCTGGATCGCCTCCCAGCCCTCTTCCCCGTCGGCGGCAATGCGAACCTCATATCCGGCCCGCTTGAGCTTGAACTCGGCCGCCCGCAGAATGTGGATCTCGTCGTCGCAGAGCAGAATGCGTTTTGACATCTCTTCGGTTCCTCGTCGGCTACGTTGCGAACGTCCTTCCTACGTGAGTTGTCCGGCGTTGGGTAGAGTCACGGCGAAGACGCTCCCTTCGCCCAGGGTGCTCGTGGCCGCGAGGCGTCCACCGTGGACGTCCTCGACGATGTGTTTGGCCAACGGCAACCCCAACCCCGTGCCCGGCGCCATCTCCTTGTTCTTATTGACGCGGTAAAACTTCTCGAACACCCGTCGGCAGTCCTCCTCGCTGAGCCCGACCCCCGTGTCTTGGACCTCGAAACGCACTTCGTTTCCCTCCAGACGGCTTCGCAGGGTCACTTGGCCTTCTGCAGGCGTGTATTTGATGGCGTTGGAGAGCAGATTGATGGCCGCTTGCAGCAGCATGTCCCGGTCGGCCAGCACGCCGAGGTACATGGGGCTGAGATCGGCGACCAGCTCGATCTGCTTCGCCTCGGCAGCCGGCTGGACGACGTTAAGGGCTTCCTCCAGGAGCTCGTTGAGCGCCCTGGTTTCCTTGCTGACCTGGACCACGCCGGCCTCGATCCGGGCCAGATTGAGCATGTTGTCCACCAGGCGTTGCAGCCGGTCGGCCTGGCTGTTGATCACGTCCAGGAATTCCTCCTGCGTCTGCTCGTCTTCGGCGTCGCCGTCGACCAGCAGCTCCACGTAGGCCTTGATGCCGGCCAGGGGGGTCTTCATCTCGTGGCTGACGGCCGAGACGAACTCCGCGTTGCGCTTTTGAAGTGCCTTCTGATCGCCGATGTCGCGCAGCACGGCCACGGCGCCTTGAGAAGTCGCGCCGTCCTCCGCCTCTGCTGACTCGCCGGACCGGCCTTGGCCGCCGGTCAGCTTCAACGCCGTGACCCGGTACCACCGCCGGTGCCCCTCGTCGTCTTCGACTTCGAGTTCATCGCTGCGTTTGGCGGGCGTCTTGCGGTGGCAGGTCGTCGTCAGCAGGTCGATCAGCTTCTGGCAATGCACGATTTGTCGCAGGGCGCGCGATTCCGTCTTCTCCGAGTTGAAATGGAACATTTCCTCGGCGCTGCGGTTGGCCAGGACCAGCTCGTCGTAGTCGTCGATGGCGAGGATCGGCTCGGCGAGGTTGGAGAAGATGGCCATGACCCGATCGCGCTCGGCCTTGGCCCGGCGATACCGCACATCCCAGACGGTCTGGGCGTGCTTCAGCTCCTGGATCTGTCGGCCGAATTCGGCGAGTCGCTCTTGAAGCTGATTTGCGGCTTCGGCCCAGACGGCGCCGGCCGGCGGCGACGGCAAGGCAGTGCCGGCGCCGAGGCCCCCCAAGCTGTCGGGGTTAGCTTCACAAAGGGCGTTGAAGTATCGCTCCGTGGCGCGGCGGCTGCGCCCGGCATGGTGCACCAAAAGCGCCGTGGCCGACCCGGCCAGCACGACCGCCGCCGACAACAGGAAGGCACGAACCGGCCATGGGCCGGCGTCGGTCAGCCAACCGGCCAGCCAGGCGGCGGCGCAGCCGATCGACAGCGCAGCGGCTACGCTGGTCATCACGTTGCGGCACTTCGTGCTATCCATTCCCGACGACCGTGTTAGTCAAATGGTTGCCTTTACCTAAGCTCTGGCCGGTGCCGTCCTCTCAAGGAACCAACACAGGCCGTGAGGGGATGGGAGCTGCGACCGCCTCGGCGCGTTGACGCAGCAGACTGGCAGATCAGTGCAGAGAGTGCCTTTTTCGCCTCGGGCGACGACACCGGGCAACATGCGGCGTCTCCCCCCGGGCCAGACGATGGGTCACCCTCCCAGCTTTGCCAGCGTACACCTCAATAAAGCGTAGGTCAGTTCGCTGGACTTGTCCAACGAAAGTGCTTGCTGGAGTGCAAGTTGGGACGACCGATAGTCGCCGCGACGATAGTGGGCGACGCCCAGAGTGCGGTAGATTCGGGCAGAGTGCGAAAAACGCTCCCGGCTCGGTTCCAGCAACGCAACAGCCAAGTCCGGCTGATTGTGTCGCAAGGCTTCGATGGCCGCGGAGATGGGGATTTGCGGATTGTCCTGGCATGCCGCGACTGCTTGCTGGAACAGTTCGAGCGCCCTTGGGGGAGCACCCTCTGCAAGCGCCGTGGCCCCTTGTTGAAGCAGCGCGCCGGCCGCCTGCGAATCGTCCGTGTCCGGCAGAGCCGCGTGCCCGGCGGATTCGGCTCCGTCGACCACTTCGGCATAGGCTGCCGGTTCGCTGTGATCCGACCCGATCGGCCCCAGGCCGCGCATGGCCGGGCCTGAAGCCGGTCTTCGCATTCCGTCGGCCACGACCGAGGGCGAAGCGTCCGCGGGACCGGACGGCCGGGCGGCCTCCAACGCGCTACGGAACCCGAGCGCATACAACTCGTTGCCCGGAGCCCGCTGCGCCGCCCGTTGATAATAGCCCAAGGCCCCGCCGCACTGGCCGCTGGCGTCGAGCACCAGGCCCATGGTGTAGAGGACCTCGGCGTCGTCCGGATGCGCGGCCAACGCCTGCTGCACGTGCCGCAGTGCTACCTGGGGACGGCCTTCGGCCAGAGCCATCTCGGTCATCAGCAGACTCGCGTCACGGTGGCGGGGATTGCGCTTCAAGAGCTGTTGCAGCCTTTGCCGGCACCCGCGAACGTCATGCCGATTCCACTGTTCCGCGGCCGCTTGAAACTCGGCGAAATCCCGCTGCGTGGCGACTTCTTGTGCAGTCTGCTCGCTGCGCTGCTGGCGTTTGTGCGTGATGCTCTCGGCCGGTTTGCCGGGCAAGTCGAGGCTCGCGCAGCCGCAAGCCAGCGTCAGCAACGGCCAACTCCACCACGCGCCCCGGAATGACTTGCCAGCCGCGATCATTGCAGTCTCCTGGGACGCACGAGATCGATCGAGGGCCCCGGCCGGCCCCGATCGAGAGGATGCACCGGCGCTGCGTACGGAGTCTCGCCTCGCTCAAGATTGTTCAGCAGCCAGGGAGCGACCGTCGCACCGTCGATCGCCTCGGAAAGGGTGCCGGCTGGCGCGGCGGGCAGAAGCGTGTGATCGCCGTAGGGCCTGCCCGACCAGATGTCGCTTCGCAGGTCGATGGCCTCGCGAGAAAGCGGGTCGAAGTGGACCGCCATTTCGGCGAACCGCAAGGCCGTGTTGCGGTCACCGGCCGCCCAGGCGTTCCGGGCCAGGCGGAAGTACCGCCGCCCCACCGACCGCTTGCTGAGGGGTATCATCTTGTCGGCGTAGAGGTTCTGACGCCGGTGGAATTCACAGGCCGCCTTGTTGCCGTCGCGGCAGCCCTCCGGGTCGTAGACGATCCGCGGCGTGATCAGCACCAGAATCTCGTCGCGTTTGACCTCTTCGGTCGTACTGCGGAACGCCGGGCCCACCAACGGCAGGTTCCCGAAGAAAGGCACCTGGCTGGGCGTGCTCACCAACTCCTCGCGGATCAGCCCGCCAATGATCATCGTGCAGCCGTCGGGGACCATGATATTCGTCGTGACCTGGGTGACCTCCTTTTCGGGCACGGTGAAATCGCCTTTGACCTTGACCTCGCCGCTGGAGAGCTCGGGATGGATCTCCATGCGAATGATCCCGTCGCTGGTGATAAACGGCCGCAATCGCAGCAGGGTCCCGGTGTCGAGAAACTCCACGCTCTGGGTCGTCGCCGTTTCGGTGGTGGCGGTCGTGCTGATGTAGCCTTCCTGGCGGCCGATCTGGATGTCGGCCCGGTGCTTGTTCAGCACCAGCAGCCGCGGTGTGGCAATGACATTGGTGTCCTTGATCTCCTCCAGCGCCTTGAGAAACGCGCCCAGGCTGCTGTCGAGGAAGACGAATTCCAGGCCGCCCGTGGCCGCCGCCGGCAGTGCACCGGGCGGCTTGCCGATCGTGAACTTGACGTTCGGGTTGTCGCGCAGCAGGGCGAAATCCACGCCCATGCTCGTCTCGTCGTCCAGCTTGACGCTGAGAATCATGGCCTCGATCGCCACTTGCAGCGGCCGGACGTCGACCTGGCCGACCGTCTGATCGATCTCGGCCAGCACGGCCTCGTAGTCGCGAACCACCACGACCTCGGCGCCGGCGAAGGCGTCGCCGCCGGCCGCCGAGTCGTCGGCCGCAATGCCCGTCTCCGCGGGCGACGACACGCTCACCACGCCCGCCTCCTGCGTCAGCAGCGGTGTGATCAGTGCCTGAAGCTCGGCGGCCGTGATATAGTTTGGGCGATAGATGCGGGTGCCCACCTTGTCCATCGCCTGTTCCATGGCCTCGAACTCCTGCGGCGTGCCGACGAAAATGAACTCGCCGTCCCGTTTCGCCACGTAACCGGTCGACTTCAGAACCGCGTCCAGCGCGCTGAACACGTCGACGTTCTTCAGCGTGGCGGAGACGTTTCCCTGCACGCTGCTGCTGGCCAGAACGTTCAGATCGGCCTGCTCGCTGAGCAGTTCCAGGACCTCGCGGATCGGTACGTCGGGGATGTAGATCATCAGCCGCCGCTCGCCTTCGCCGTTGACGGTCTCCTGGATCGTCGCGGTAGCGGAGTTCGCCTCCGGGACGGCCCCTGCGGCGGGAGGTACGGGGGCAGGGGCCGGCGCAGCCGCCGCCGGTGGGGCAAGCTGCTGGCGAATGAAGGCTTCCGCGGCGCCCGGAACCGCCGATTCTGCCGGCGGGGCCGGTGGTTCTGCCGGCGGAACCGCCTGTTGGCGCAGCGCTGGATAGGGCTCGACTGACAGCGGCGCAGCCGGGATGTGCGACCACGGATCGTACGCGGCCGTAGCCGCCGGGGGCGGCGGGATGCGGGTCAGCGGCTGCAAGGGCGGCTCGGCGACCGGTTCGGGGGCGGGCTCGGCGGTGGGCGGCGAGCCGCTTCCTTCTTCCTCGGTTGCTGTCGCCGATTCCGGCGCCTCCGTGTTCCGCTGTGACGCCTTGTCGACATCGGACGGCGCGGCGAGGGGGACCGGATCGGTAGCAGACCCGAAGTCGGCAGCGGCATCCCCGAAGACCGAAGCCTCGGAAGCAACCGGCCCGACGCTGCGAGCCGACGCCTCGCCGCACTTCGAGGGACCCGCAGGCCCGGAGCTGTCCTCTCGCACTGCTCGTGTTGCCGACGCCCGTTGGGTAGAGAACCCGGTGCAAACGGCCAAGGCGATCCCCGCCGAGGCGAACACACCGAGCAACGTGATACGGCGAAAAGTCTTCATGCGTCTTCCGTGACACCGGGATGAGGCTCGACCTCAATCCGTGCGCTCGACCAGTTCGATGCGTCCGGAACGGGTCGGCCGATGCGTGTGCAACCGGAACTCCTTTCCTTCCCGGGTAAGAGTCACACTGTGAGGCTCCACCTCGGCGAGCGTGAACTCGATCTCCTGGCCGTCCCGGACCAGCTTAATCGTTCCCCCCTCTCGGTAAGCTCTTCCGTCGATCTGCGCGACCCGGCGCCCCGGGCCGACGATCGTGCTCGACACACTCATCCCCAGGCTCTTGGGCGACACCTCGGGCTTCACCTGTTCCGGCACGGCTTCCGGCTGCGCCTGGACGATTTCCGTCTCGGGAGTCATGAACGGGTCGCGCCAATCGGGAGCACGCTTTGCTGACAGGGTTTGCGGATCGTTCTCCATCCATTCGATCAGTTGCCCCCATGAGTGCCGTGCATGCTCGGACCGGGGCGCGGTGTGCCCGAGCGCGGGTGGCGGGCTTGCCGGTGTCTCAGCGACCGGATCGTCCGCCGGTGCGACCACCGCCACTTCGGCCTCCGAAAGCGAATCTTCAGGGGCAAACCAACTCCACATCAAAGGCACCCAAAACCACAACGCCACGAGAGCCAGACCCGCCAAGATCAACGCCTTCTTCGGGTTGGCAGTCGCCTCGCGACGCAACTGTCTGACTAGTCGATCGACTTTCACGACACGTTTGACGAACCGGCCCGCTTGGAGAGCGCGCCGCTTCGACTCCTCTCGTTTATCGGTTACTCGGTATACTTGGCGTAATCGGAATTCTTCCGATTATCGGCAAAGACTATCAAAGTCAGCTCGCAGTTCACAGAACCCCGGCTCCCCGAAAGATTCTCTAGGCGGCACTGTTTTACCCAGATTTCGACGGGCAGCTCTTCCAGACTCCGCAGGAATTCGAAGATCCGGCCAAACGAGCCGGTGCAAGCCATCGCCAGCGGGATCTCGCGAATCGTGTCGTGGGCGACGACCGGCTCGGGATCGAATCGCGTGGTGGTCGCGCCCGCCCTTTCGGCCAACGCGTTGATCTTCCCGTACAGCGCCGATATCTCTCCACCCGCCGGAGAGCGGTCTTCCCACGACTTGGCGTATTGTTCGGCGGCGTCGAGTTGCTGTTGGGTAGCGCGCAGCGCGGTAGCCAGCGTGGCTGCCTCGGCAATGTAGTCCTGCTTCTGCTCGATCTGCTGGCGGGTCTCGCCGATGGCTTGCCGGCCCGGCATGAAGAACAGCGTTACGTAGCCCACCGCGATCGCGACCATGGGGACCGTCACGATCCAACTACCACGGTAGATTCTGGACTTTGGGGGCGTTTGGCATGCCGACCCGCGAAGGCCCGGATCGTGCTGCTTGCCGAATTCGTGCAACTTGGCGGCCATCGAGGCGATCTCTCTACTGTCTCTCTACTGTCAGGGGTTGACCGATCCGTGGTGTGCCAACGTGTCTTCCTTCGGGCCGGCTGGCCCCCCCGGCTGCCCGTAGCCCGGCCGCACCACCAATCTGGCGTCGAATTGCTGCAATCCCTGTCGGTCGTCGGCGACGCTCTCGATCGAGTCGAGTTCGGCGTTGGCGAACAGCCTGGTGTTGTTCAGTTTGCCCAGGAAGCGGTGGAGTGCGGCGGCGTCGCGGGTGGTTCCGGAGATCAGGACGAGCGTCTCCGCCGCGTCGCATCGATCGCGCAGCCGCTGGAGATCTCGCAAGGCCGGCGGCAAGTTGTCGATTTGCGACTGCTCGGCCTCCCGCTTCGTCTGGTTGCGAGGCCCCGTCCGCGGCTGACTCAGGTCCGTTTCGCGGACAATTTGCACTTGCCGGAAAGTGACTTCCTCGGGCAAGGAGGTTACCAGGGCGGCCAACAACTGGGTACAAGGCCACGGATGGCGCAAGTAGGTATACAACTCGGCGGTGCCACGGGCCGTTTGCAGACGGTCCTGCGCGGCCGACAACTGGTCGGTTTGGCTGATCGCCAGTTCGTACGACGGCAGGATCGAGTCCAACTCGCCTTCCACCTGCCGCTTGCGGAGGTGCTGGCTGAAGGCCGCACCCGCCAGAAGGGCCAGAAACGCCGCCACGGCAATCAGCCGCCACGGTTGCGCGCGGCGCCGCGCGTCTTTCTGCCGGTATTGGACAGGTAGGAAATCGACGTCGTACATAGGCTTAATCCACCTCGCGCAGGGCCAATCCGGCCGCCACGTCCCATTGCCCGATCCGCCCGGTCTGCGCGGCCTTGTCGTAGGTCCGTAGCGGGTTGCCCATTTCGCACGCCAGGTCCAGTCGGGCGGCAAGCCAGTCGGCCAGCGGTAGCGTGGCCTCGCCGCCGCCGAGCACGATCTGCGCCAACGGTTCGCCGCGGAACGTCACGCTGTAGTAGCGCAGACACAGCGACAGTTCCTTGGCCAGGCGGTCGAGCACCGGACGGACCGACTCGGCGATGCTCCGGGCGATTTCGGGATCGCGCTGGTCGGCGCGGCGGTCGCCGTTATGGCGTCGCAAGGCCGCCGCGTCCAACAAATCCATCTTCAGGTGCCGGGCCACGGCCTCGTCAAACTGCCGCCCCCCGACGTCGACGTACTTCACGAACATCGCGTCCCCGCCGCGGGCAATCACGACCGTGGTATTGGCCGCCCCCACGTTGACGAACATCACGCGGCGCTGGTAGTCCTCGTCGCGCCGGAACTGCTTGAAGTAGCACCGCAGCAAGGCCGCGGGCTCGACGTCGATGGCCACGGGAACCAGTCCGGTGCCTTCGGCCAGGGCGAGAATCTGATCGACGGCCGGCCGTCGGCAGGCCAACAGGATCACCTCGCGCCGCACGGCGTCGCCTTGCCGGACGTCGGCCGCTTCGAGATAGCGGATTTCTGCCTCGTCGTTGCCAAAAGGAAGGCGTCCGACCGCTTCATGCGTGACGATCCGCTTCAACTCGTCGCCGCTGGCGGGCGCCACGCGGATGTTTTGCACGAAGAGGCTCTCGGCGCCCAGGCAGAAAACGGCATCCCGGCCACGAAAGTTGCGGCCCTCGCGCGCCCGAGCCACCGCCTCGACAATCTGCGCTTCGCGGTCCTCGGCCGCCACGGCTTCCGTCTGGGGCAGATCCCAGCGCGCGGCCTCATGCACCGCCGTACGATCGGCGTTGAATTGCAGCAGCTTTACCGAGGCACTGCCGATGTCAATCCCGATCGGGCTGCAACGCCGTTTCCCCAGCCATCCCACCATGGTGTGCTCTCTTGTGGTTCCCCTGCTCGCGAGGGGCCCGTTCTCTCGTGGAGTCGCGTGTATCGAGCCGGCCTCGTTGACGTCTACCCGCCTCCCGCGGAGATCAGCGCCTCCGCCGGTCCAACGCTCGTGAAGCCTCCCACCTCGGCCAGCCCGGTCACCGGGTCGACAGTGACGGTCATGTATCGGGTCGCTTCTCCTCGAGCGACTGCCAGCCAGATCGCGGTCGGGCTGCTCCGCGTCGTTTCGCCCAAGGGGCCGAACTCCACGTCGGTAACACGGCTCGGGCTGACGCCCAGCGCGACCACCGTGAGAATTCGCACGCCGGGGCCGAGGTGTGGCAACTCGTTCAGGTCGACGATATGTTCGTCCGACGGATCGCCCGGGCTGCGAAACGGTGACTCGGGCAGCTCGTCCAGGGCCGCGTTGCCGCCGCTGTGTCGAAGCACATAGCGATTGTCTTCGGTGTCGAACGCAATCTCGTACAAGCTGTTATTGGTCACCGCCAGGCTGCGCGCGTACGCCAGATCGGTCCGGAGGATTTGCGCCATCGATCGCACCTGGTCGTGCAAGGTCGGATTGCTGTTGGGCAACACCAACCCCACCAGCACCGCCAGCAGAGCGATCACCATCAACAGCTCGATCAGTGAGAATCCGGCGGCTGGCCGGCGGCGACGCGGCATCACAGTCGATTCAACGTTTCTCCGGTTGGACAACAACCACCTTCACTTCGCCCGAACGCAAGAGGGCATTCTGCTCCTTCAGTAGGCCCCTCACGTCCCTCAGCAGAGTAATCATCTCGTTCCGCTGCTGCACCGAATTCGCAAACGGCGGAGGGGCCGACGGCTTCCGCTGCATGGCCTCGGTGGTCTGATAATAGCCTAGCACGCAATAACATAGGACGTTCGCAGCGATCAGCAACGTCCAACCGGTTCGGCGGCGGTTCATCATGAGTCCTCCTTGATGGGGTCACGGGTTCTCGGTCCACTCCAACAGCTCCCAACGCAGACCCTCGTCGTCGGGGCCGGGCACATAAATCGGGTCGTCCGACGTTTTCCAATGGTAACGCGCCGCAGTCGGCGGCGGCTGAATCTTCAATCGCGGTTCCGGATCGCGGCCTTGCATCACCTCCAGCCAATCGGGGAAATAGCCCGTGCCGGCCGGGTCCATGCTTGCCATCCAGCGATACCAGTTGTAGCAGTCCTCCCACCAGTCGGTCCATTGGGTCCATTCCCTGCGGCCGTGGACGTAAACGTCTTTTGCGATCACGTGTCCGAGGATGCTCAACTCGATGTCGTGCTGATAATCCGAAACAACCTCGAAATCGTCAGCGGTGGCAAGCAGCCCGGTCGCCTCGACCCTCGCGTTCTCATAGACGCGAAAGTCGTCGCCGCTGACGGCCGTCGGCAGGCGAACCAGCAGCCCGTCGTCCTCCAACGGTGGCAGGCTCTGCGGCAGCAAGCGAATGTCGTCGCCGTAGAACCGCACGTCGCTTTGGATCAGCAGCGTTCCCCGAATCGTCACGTTGTCGTCGAGTTTCAGATCCCCCGTACAGCGGAAGACTCCCAGCGGATTCGACTGGGGATCGGGCTGGAGATTCGCGTTATGTTGGTCCTGACCAATCACTTCCCACGAATACACCTTGCCACCCGGATAGAGTCGATACTCGGCAAGGGCTCCGAAGGAGTTGGTGCCCGAAAACGTCTGCGATGCAGCGTCGACCAGGGATACGTTCATCAGGGTGTGGAGGAGGTACAGCGTTTCGCTGTCCTGAGAGCCGTACGGGAGATACAGAGGGCCGCTGAACGGGCGGTAGTCTCTTGGCTGGCCGTCGTCGTCCGGGCTGCCGGTTCGCATCCGTTCCAGGTCGTGAAGGTACGCCCGGCGGACGTCGTAGGGCCATGAGTACGATCGCGAGAGGCCGAGGTAGCCCTGAATACGCACTTTGCCTTCGATGCGGCAGGGGACGTTCACGTAGAAGTCGCCGCCGGAATACTGCAAGAGCGTGAAATCCTCCACAGTCTCCCAAGAGCTCGGCTCCGTGCCCAACGCTCTGGGCACCAGGCGAACCACGGCGCGAACCTGGTATGTGGCTATCGACGCGGGGTGGTCCGGATCGGCCGCGTAGCCTGTCGAGAGCAGGGTCACGCGATAAGGGTAGTCGTAGAAGGGGTCATCGAAGTCCGGATGATCCCAGTCGATCACTTCGGGCACTTGAAACGACGGATCGCCGGTGGTGTACGTCACCTCGAAGTTCTCTTCATCGCTGAGTTGCCCGGTGTACGTGCTGTCGACACCCTCCCAGTCCGGGCCGTGCATTCGCTTCAAGGCCATCGTCAGGCCGGTCGCGGCGGCCTGGCGAGCGGAGGCACGGCGCCCCGCGTTGCGATGGATCATCCACTGCTGGGTCTGACTGCGCATTGCCGCGTAGGAGAGGCCCAGTGTCACCGAAAGCAGCAGCAACACGACCAACAGCGCCACGCCGCGGCGCCGCTGTCTCGGTCGGCCGGGCCGATCCCGCGGTGGCAGACGCTGCACTCTGCAGGGGGCTGGAAACGCGACACCCTTCATTCGTCTTCTCTTCTCAGTTCGTAGAACAAAGCCGCCGAGCCCAGGAACGGGATGGCCCGCACGTCGGCGCCATCGGTCGAGCCTTCGCCGGGCATCAGTTGCAGCTCCATCCGCACCCAAACCTGCCGCAAGCCGGTCCGGACCCCGCAGATCCCTTGGACCCAGGGCATCGCCTCCCAAAGCTGGGCCTTCTGGGCGGCATCCGTCTCGGCGTCGTATGCGTCCCACTGATCGGCCGACGGCAACAGCCGTGTCTCGAAGCGCACGGCCCCGAACGCCTGCAACGTGCTCGTATCAGGATCCAGCAGGCTGGATTCCCGCAGCCATTTGGTCAAGGTGACCACCTGGCCATCTGAAGTTCCCGAGGGGCCGCCGCTGGTGCGGGCCGTCCGGATCGCTTCGATCTCGGCGGGCCAACTCGCCGGATTGGAGTCCAGCGCGTCGGTTCGAGTATCGGTGATTTCGATGAGTTGATTGGGGTGCGCCGGATGGGGGCAGTAGATGACCAGTTCGTTGTAGCGCGGCACGCCTGCCGGATCGGCCGCCGCCCCGTCGGGATGCCAGACGACCAGCGTGTCGGGAAATCGCCAGGGACCGACCTCGCGCGACAAAACGATGGCGCCGGGGAACGTTTCGTTGCCCATGGCCTCGCGCACCATCCCGGCGATCCGGTCCAGTGCGACGCGCGCGTGCTGCGTGGCCACGCCGTGGCCTTCAGCGTACTGATAACCCTGCTGCACCCCTCTGGCCAGAGTGCCCATGGTGCCGACGACCATCACCATGATCGTCATGGCAATCAGCAATTCCAACAGGGTCATTCCCTGCCGCCGGGGCGCGGCCCGCAACCGGCACGTCGACCGCGCATGCCGACACGTCAACCGTGCGGGGAAGTCTGCCCTATCAGAGAGGTGGTACATAGGCAACAATCCGTCGCAGTCGGGCCAGTGCGCGACTTCCACCCTCGGGATTGTCGCGCATGATGCGGACTTCCACCGTCCGGTAGTCGCTGGTTTGGCCGGCCGCCAGGCGAGTGTACGGATCGGCCGCGTCGACGTAGTAGACGTCCACTTCCTGCCGCCAGCGATCGAAGAATCCGTCGGGCGCCTGGAAACTGGGATGGCGTATGCCTCCTTCGCCGTCGTCTTTGCCCAGCTCGATGCCCCAGCGATCGGTCGGTGGAGAGCACCGAAATCCGTTGTAGTCGTCGATGTCGTCGAAGAGTTCCCGGGTCCCGGTGGCGGCTTCGGCTCCGCCCGGCTGAAGCACCGTGTCGTGAG
This sequence comes from Pirellulales bacterium, assembly GCA_016935315.1. GTDB lineage: Bacteria > Planctomycetota > Planctomycetia > Pirellulales > Thermoguttaceae > JAFGRD01. Next base: position 43,181 of record JAFGRD010000172.1, on the reverse strand, counting down.
CAGAGCACTGGAATTCCATGTAACGGAGCCCGACCACCTCGTCCATCAGTTGCTCGGCCATCCCGCAGGCGATCGTCTGCTGCAGCGCCTCGTCGGTGGCCTGGATCGAGCTGCCAATGCCCACCAGCAGCACGCTGCCGGCGATGGCGGCGATCGAGATCGAGACCAGGGCCTCGATGAGCGTGAATCCGGGGCGAAGCCGGAGGCTTCGGCAGATGCGAGAGTGGTTCATGTTCGAAGTGCAGACGGACGTCAGGCACTGGAACCCTGCAGAACGGCACGTCCAGGGCGTTTTGCAGAAGCCCAGTCCAGAACAAGAAAAAAAGACGCGGCAGGGTCCCCTCTAGCTCCCAGCTCTCCCCGCCGCGCCGATGACCAACGCCCCTCCCCAAGGCGCGGGTGCATGCAACTATACGCCCCCTCTGCAACCTGTCAAACGCGGCGGGCTTCGTTTGCCGACTGCGTCCCGCGACGGCGGTACGAGTGCACCAGTTGCCGTGGAAATACACTTCAGGCTCTGTGTATCGCGTTGACGATTCGCCTCGCGATGACGTTTCACCTCGCGCATCGATCGCCGTCGCACGCGGACGTGGACTTCATGCAACGTCTTCAGCAAGCCAATCGAGGCCCAGATCCAGGCACACGGCCGAGTGTGTTAACGCCCCTACGCTAATTCGTTCGACTCCGCTACCAGCGATGCGGCGGACCGTTTCCAGGCTGACGCCCCCGGAGGCCTCCAATTCCACGGTCGTGTTGCAGGCGTTGCGACGGGCAACCGCCTTGGACAAATCGGCCGGGCTCATGTTGTCCAGCAGCACCACGTCCGGACCGGTCGGCAGGACTTCGTCGAGCTGTTCGAGCGTGTCCACCTCGACCTCGATGATCATCGCGGGGCGAGCCGATTCCGGCACGTGGCTGTTGACAAACGCACGAGCCCGGGCGACGGCTTCGGCGGGTGCAAATCGACCCGGCCCGCCCGCCGGCCCCCGCGCACCCAGGGCCAGATGGTTGTCCTTGATCAGCACGGCCTCGAACAGTCCCGTCCGATGGTTCCGCCCCCCGCCGCATCGCACGGCATATTTCTCCAAGCGCCGCCACCCGGGGGTCGTCTTCCGCGTGTCATAGATCCGGGCGGCGGTGCCGGCGACGGCCTCGACGTATCGGCGCGCCAGCGTGGCGATGCCGCAAAGCCGCCCCAGTAGATTCAGGACGCTCCGCTCGGCGACGAGGATTCCTCGTGCCGGTCCTTCGATTCGCCCGACGCGACCGCCGCGGGCGACGGGTTGCCCGTCTTCTGCCTCCGGCAACCAGCGAAGCCGTGGATCGAAGGCCTGAAGCGTCATTTCGACCCCGGCCAGTCCCGCCATGATACCCGGCTGTCGCGCCACGACCTCGGCCCGGCCGACGGCGTTGTCGCCAACCAGGGCCCTGCTGGTCCAATCGCCCTCGTGGTCCAGATCCTCGCGGACTGCCAGCCGAAGGATCTCGCCAAGATCGGCCCGCAGCCGGTCGTCCCAGACGATTTGGTGGAATTCCTTGCTCAAAGGGCACCTCCTCTTCCCTCTCCGCTGATCGACGGTTGCACAGTCGAGGCACGAGGACAGCCGACGGGAGCCCGATTCTTGCGGCCTTCTGTTGGCTGGCCCGGCTCATTCGCAACGCAGGTATCAGTAAGCTTATCCGCCGCCGTATCTCGCTGGAAGCCCCTCGCGTCGCGCAGCGAGTGATTGGGTTGCGCTTCAACGGGTTGTCGCAGCGACAGCGGTTTCTGGTCGGCGGAGAAAGACGGCGACGATACGCTTCCGCTGGCTTTCATATTGACCTGGTTTGACCTTTCTTGAGCGGGCTGCTGGCACTCGGGCACGTGGTCGGCCATAATGGCTTTCCGGATGCGAATCTTCTACACCGACGCCGTTACACCGACGCCGTGCCCGGAATCTCGATGTCCGTCGATCCTCCGTCCGATCATTCCCGAAAGCCTCTTCGATTGCTCCGTCGGGCCGACCAGGCCGCCGTGGCCGTTCTGGTGCTGCTCGGCATGGTCTCGACCGTCGCCTGGTGGGGATCGCAAGGGGGATTCCAGGGGCGTATGATCGAGGTTCAGCGTGCGGCTCCCCGGGTCGCCACCTTTCAAGTCGACCTGAACCAGGCCGCCTGGCCCGAGCTGGTCCAACTCCCCGGCATCGGCCCCACGCTTGCCCGGCGGATCGTCGAATCCCGAAAACGGGACGGCCCGTTTCTCGATCACGAGGACCTCGAACGTGTCCGGGGCATCGGCCCGAAGACCGTGGAATCGATTCGGCCGTATCTCCTCCCCTTACCTCCGGCGGGCAATATGGCCGCTCGGTAGCCGGCTCGAATACGCACTTCCAGGTCGGCCCGGCAGGATCGATTTGACTTAGCAGTTTGGTGACCTATCTTACCCTACAGGACCTTGCCGTCGAATCCCGGACTCTCGCCTGTCTAGCGGATCGAGTCGAGTTCGATGCGCGGAAGTCGAGAGAACACGGGGTTGCGCAACTTCTTGGGTCACTGCAGCGGGACGGCGTGTCCGGCAAACTCGGATGGGGTGCACTTTTGGAGGTGAACAATGAAGAGACGCACTGGATTCACATTGGTCGAACTGGTAGTGGTGGTCATGATCATCGGGCTGCTCGTGGCGATCGCGGCGCCCAAGATGCTCAACGTCATGGGAGACGCGACGCAGAACTCGGCGCGGATGTCGTTAAACGTCATTCGCAACGCCATTGAGACGTACTCGTCGCAAAACGCAGGGGCTCTTCCTCCCAACACGGAGGCAGGGCTCAAGACGGCGCTGGAGCCGTTCTTGCGAGGGCCGTTTCCGACGTCGAGTGTCGGCACGCAGACGGCCGATATCAAGATTTCCGCCGCGGAGCCGCTGGTGGGTGACGACAGCACCGGGTGGATGTGGAATGGCACCACGGGCGAATTCATCATCAACTGCACGGACAACTCCGAAGATGGAGTGACGAAATACAGCGAGTTCTAGGCTCGGCCGCGAAGTCATACCGGCGTCGGTCGGCAAGGAACGTCGCGGACCGGTGCCGGAAGGCCATGTCTTCAGGCCGCACCCTTTTCCAGGCTGTTGACGGTTTCCAGGCGATCCGGCGCCTGCAATCACCTTTTCCCTTGTGCCGGAGCCAAGATAGCGTCTCGTCCGGTTTTCGCGGCAACGCCATCACAGCTCCCTTTCCGTGCGTGGCGCCGCGGTCGACGAAGGACCTGATTCTCCAACGGTTTTCCATGGTTGACGGGCAAAAGGCCCCGCTTCGGCCGCCGACGCCGCCCGACTGAACCGCATCACCAGAGGTATCCGACATGAGCACGACGGAGCCGCACAAACGCATCCTCGTCGCCGAAGACAACGTCGCCATGCTGGGCGTGATCCGCTACAACCTCGACAAGGCCGGATTCGACGTAACGACCGCCAAGACCGGACAGACGGCCTGGGATCTGTTGCAGCAGGATACGTTCGACCTGCTGATCACCGATTTTCAGATGCCGGGACTGACCGGGGGGGAAGTCTGCGAACGGATCCGCCGGGACCCTCGCCTCGCGCAGATGCCCGTGTTCCTGCTGACCGCCAAGGGGCTCGAACTCGACGAAGACTACTACCTGCGCCAACTGTCAGTCGGCGCAATCATCACCAAGCCCTTCAGCCCTCGAGAATTGGTGCAGACCGTGCAGAGCTGCTTTGTCGAGGGAGTGGTGCGTGTCTGAACCTGGTGGGGGCGGATCGCCATGCTGCGAAAAACTTCCCGGCTTGACATCGTCCGCCGCGTGACCGCCTACTACCTTCTGTTTGGGCTGGCGGCCGTCGCTTGGCTGACCTGCGGCGTGGTGGTCGTCGCCAGGTCGGTACTGCAGGCACAGACCGAGCCGGACCCGGCCGTCTGGAAGACGATTCTGGCCGCCGCGCAACACGCCCCGCTTGTCTTTCTGGGGCCCATGATCCTGATGGTGTTCGGGGTCGTCGTCCTGCGAAGAACCGTTCGCCCTGTGGCCCAAATCGAAGAGCAACTCCACCGATTGGCCGTGTCCTCTGCGCCCCCGGCCGGCGTGTTGCAGCCGGTCAACGCGCCGACGCCCGGCGGCGTCGGTTGGAATCGCCTCATCGAGTCGTTCCGGGACAACACGCAGCAGGAGAACCTCGACGATCGGCTGAGCAAGGCCCTGGAAGGGTATCGACAGCAGAAGTCGGACCGGATTCTCAACAGTCTGCCCGACGGTGTCGCCGTTACCGACGCCGACCGGCGGATCACCTTTGCCAACAAGGCCCTGACCGGCTTGTTGGGGCTGGGCAACTCGGAGGAATCCCTCTGTGGCAAGACGATGGAGGGGTGTCTTGCGTTGGAGAACGTGGGGTCGTCGGGCAAAGCGCTCCTGGCCCCGGATTCCCGCGGCCGGAGTGTTATCGTGGAGTTGGGCCGCGGCGGCGATATGTCGCTGGGGGTGATCAGGGTGGCCCGCGCGCCGCTCGGTTCCACGCGAGATGACGCCGCCGGCAGCCACGTCTGGTCGGTTCGCGACGTGACCCAGCAGAAGCTCGCCGACCAGATGCGCGATCAGTTCGTCAACGCGGCCACGCACGAGCTGCGGACCCCGCTGGCCAACATCAAGGCCTACGCCGAGACGCTGGCGCTGAGCGAGGTGATGGAAATCGAACAACAGAAAGAGTTCTGCAACACGATCGACGAAGAGGTCACGCGTTTGGCCCGGTTCGTCGACGACTTGCTGCAACTGAGTCGGATGGAAGTCGGATCGACGGCGCTGAATCGCCAGGTGACGGACATGGAACGTTTGCTCCAGGCGACCGTGAGCAAGGTCCGGCCGCAGATGGAGCAGAAACACATCGAGTTCGAAGTGGATCTGCCTGGAAAGCTGCCTGAATTGGTGGTCGACAAGGACAAGCTGACCGTGGCGCTGGTGAATTTGCTGGGCAACGCCGCCAAGTACACACCCAACGACGGCAAAGTCCGGTTGCGCGTCGAGGTTGTTGAAGACCAGATGCAGATCGACATTGAAGACACCGGCATCGGGATTTCCGTGGACGAGTTGCCGAAAGTCCTCGAGAAGTTCTTCCGCAGTTCCGATCCCAGGGTCCACGAGCAGACCGGCAGCGGTCTGGGGTTGTCGTTGACCCACGAGATCATCCGTCTCCATGGCGGGAGACTCACCGTACATAGCGAGTTGAACAAGGGTTCCAAATTCACGGTCACGTTGCCCACGTCGCCGGAGGGGGCCAAATGTTCGAACGCGTGACCCAAGGCGCCGTCGACGTGATCCAGGGCGACCTGCCGCTGAACGTGGACCACGTCGAAGAGCTGGGCGAATTGCTGCACGAGTGCCTCAACCACGGGCAACCGTACGTCGTGCTCGATCTGGAAAAGGTTCCCCTGATCGACAGCGCCGGATTGGAGTTGCTGCTCGACTTCAAAGAGGAGTCGCGGCAATTGGGCGGCGCCTTGAAACTGGCGGCTCCTAGCGCGCTGTGTGAAGAAATCCTCGCGATTACGGGAGTGGGAGGGCAGTTCGAAATCTTCTCCGAAACGTTGTCGGCTGTGGGGAGTTTCGTGCGATGAGCAGCGTGGCACCCCCCGCACAGCAGGGCCTTCCTCCCGGTCTGGCAACCCTGCCGCCGGGCGCGCCGAGCGGCGCCACCGGCAACGCCCCGTTCGCCATGCTCGGCGAAAACCTGTTGGCGGCCGGCGTGATCAACGCCGACCAGTTGCAGGAGGCGCTGGCCCGACAGAGCGACATGGGCCTGAAGCTGGGCGAGACCCTGATCGAACTGGGCTTCGTCACCGAAGAGGAGATCTTCCCCTTCGTCGGTCGCAGGCTCAATGTGCCCACGGTCCGGCTCCGCGACGGCATCGTGGATCCGCGGGCGGTGCACTTGATCCCGCAGGAGAAGGCGGAGAAGCTGGCCGCGTTGGCGCTGTTCAAGGTCCGCGATGTGCTCTGCGTGGCCATGGCGGAGCCGCAGAACCTCCAGCACGTCGACGAGCTCGAACGGGTCACGAATCTTCGCATCCGTGCCGTGATTGCCCACCGCAGCAGCATCGAGCGAATGATCCAGCGCTGCTATGAAGAGGGCTTCCATGTCGACACGGTGACCGCCGACATGGACGAGGCGGCCGTCGAAATCTCCGACGACGCCGTCAAGGTGGACCTGCAATTCGGCGGCGCCGCCGACGACAGCAGCCCGATCATCAATCTGGTGAACTACCTGATCATGCAGTCGCTGCGCCAAGGGGCCAGCGACATCCATATCGAGCCCGGCCGGCGACACACGATTGTGCGGCTGCGCGTCGACGGCCAACTGCGGGAGGTCCTGCGCCCGCGACGCGATCTACACCCGGCAATCATCTCCCGCATCAAGGTCATCGCCAGAATGGACATCGCCGAGCATCGGCTGCCCCAGGACGGGCGGGTCCACGTGGTCGTCGAGGGACGCGAGGTCGATCTCCGTGTTTCCATGCTGCCGACCGTGTTGGGCGAAAAGGCGGTGATCCGCGTTCTCGACCGGCGGCGGCTGACCTTCGATCTCGACAAGCTGGGGTTTCCCGACGACATTCTCGGGCCGTTCAAGCAGTTGTTGGCCAAACCCTACGGGCTGCTGCTGGCGACCGGGCCGACCGGTAGCGGCAAGACGACCACCCTCTATTCCGCCATCGAACTGATCAAATCGGTTCACCGCAACATCGTGACGGTCGAGGAGCCGGTCGAGTACCAGTTGGAGCTGGTCAACCAGGTCGCGGTCGACGAAGCCACGTCGCTGACATTCGCCAGCGCGTTGCGGTCGATCCTCCGGCAAGACCCCGACGTAATCATGGTCGGCGAGATCCGCGACGCGGAAACGGCCAACGTGGCGGTCCAGGCCGCCCTGACCGGCCACCTGGTGCTCAGCACGCTGCACACCAACGACAGCGCCGGGGCCATCACGCGGCTGGTCGACATGGGGGTGGCCCCCTACAAGGTCGCCGCGGCCTTGGTGGGCGTTGTCGCCCAGCGCCTGGTGCGAAACGTTTGCCCGGAATGCAAGACCACCTATTATCCGCCCTCGGCACTGCTGGACGTGATCCACTATACGGGCGACCACCGCCGGTCGTTCACCCGCGGAGAGGGATGCGCCGAGTGTCACGATACCGGGTGCCAAGGCCGGATGGGCATCTACGAGCTGTTGTGCTGCAACCATGAGATGCGCCGCCTGATCGTCGAGGACGTGTCGCTCGGGAAGATCCGCGATCTGTTGAAGGCGCAAGGGACCCGAAGCCTGTTCGACGAGGCGATCCGCCTGGCCGAAAACGGACAAACCAGCCTGGAGGAGGCCATGAGAGTGGCGTTCGTTGAATGAGGTAGACTTCCAACGACAAGCGTCCCGGCGCGTGCGGTGCGAGCCCTTGCCGCCGGGCGACGCCCGCGACCGCAAGAGCCATGCAGTACGAATACACCGCCAAATCGAACGCCGGCCAGACGCTCCACGGGGTGCTGATCGCCGCTTCCCCGGAGGAAGCCAGCTCCCAGTTGCACGAGCGGGAGCTGTTCCCCGTCTCGTTGAAAGCCACGGATCTCGATCGGGCCATGTTCCGCCGGCCGCACCGAAGGGCCTGGCGAACACGGGTTTCCCGGCGCGACCTGGTCACCTTGACCTCGCAACTGGCCATCATGACGCGCTCCGGCGTCGATCTGGCCAGCGCCCTGGAAAACGTCGTCGGGCAGTGCAACCACCCCACACTGAAGACGGTGCTCGAAGAGGTTCACCAAGACGTGCTCTCCGGCAAGTCGGTCTCTTCGGCGCTGCGCAACCATGAACACGTCTTCGGACAAGGCTACGTGGCCGCCATGGCGGCGGCCGAAGCCTCCGGGCGGCTGCCCGAGGTCCTCAACCGCCTGGCCAGCCTGCTCCGCAGCGAGATGCGCATGCGAAGCACCTTGCGAACGCTGCTGGCGTATCCGATCCTGCTGGCGTCGATCTCGATGCTGGTCATCATGGCGCTGATGTTCTTCGTGCTGCCCCAGTTTGCCGGCGTCTTCGAGCAGCTCGACCTGGAGCTGCCGGTGATCACCCGGTTCCTGATCGCCATCTCCACGGAGGTCCGCGGGCGGATCTGGCTTTGGGGGCCCCTGGTGCTAGGCGGCGTGGCGGGGCTGGCCGTGTTTGCCTTCAGCGCAAGTGGCCACCGGTTGCGAGATCGCTGCCTGCTGAACGCCGTCCTCGTGCGCGACGTGACCCGCGCGCTGTTGATCGGCAGGGCATTTCGCTTGCTGGGGACCATGCTCGAGAGCGGTGTGCCGTTGCTGGAAGGGCTGCGGCTGACCCGCGCTTCCATCCGCAACTCCATCGTCAGGGAGCTGTTCGACGTGCTGGAGTGCGAGGTTCTCAACGGGCGGGGAATGAGCCACACGTTCCTGAGCAGCCCCCATGTCCCCGCGGCCGCCGCCCAGATGGTGGCCACCGCCGAACAGACGGGCACTCTGAGCAGCGTTGCCCAACTGATGGGAGAGTTCTTCGAGGAAGAAGGAGAAACGCGTCTGCGTGAACTGGCGACGATTCTCGAGCCGATCATTATCATTGTGATGGGGGTGATAGTCGCCTTTGTCGTGATGTCGGTCATGTTGCCGGTGTTCGATTTCGCGACCGCCGGACGGTAGAACGATTTGGGAGAAAAGCGATGACTCGAATCCAACGAAAGGCCGGGCCGGTCCTGGCAACCGCGGCCATCCTGCTGGGCGGCTTCCTACTGGGCGGATATCTGCATACGCAGCCCGACGCGAACGCGGGTGTGCGCGAGACGACCTCGAGAGAACACTTTCTCGCCGGCAGTGAACGGTCCCTGCCTGTGTTGAAGGACATCTCCTTGACGCTAAGGCAGATCGAGGCTCACCTGGCGAAGATCGAGACAACGATCACCACGGCCGCCGCGCAGCAGAGCGAGCGCCCGGAGTAGCTGCATGGTTTTCGGACGCAACAAGGGCTGGATCGGCATCGATTTCGGCACCCGTGCCTTGAAGCTCGTTCAGACGGAACGGGTCGGTGCCGGATTGCGCATCGCCGCCTCGGCCGTGTTGCGCCGGTCCGACGTCTCCGTGCCGCAAACGCCCCAGGGGGCCCTGAAATCCCAATGGCCGGCGAGCCGCCTCAAAGCGGCTCTTTCGCTGGATGTCGCCTTCTGCGGCTGCAAAGCGGCTTGCACCCTGCCGATGTCCGTCACGGATTTGCACGCGCTGACGGTTCCTCCCGGCAGCGACGACGATCGCCGTGCCGTCGTGGCCCACGAGTTGTCGATGGTGTTCCGCAAAGACCCGCAGCCGAGAGAGTTCGACTTCTGGGAAACCGATACGGCCGCGCCCGTCAACGTCTCCACCACCGCAAACGTCAACGTGCTCTCGATCCCCCGCAGTGTCGTATCCGAGTTGACTGCCGGTCTCCGCACGGCGGGTCTGCGCTGCGAGGCGATCGACGGGCTGCCCTTCGTCCTGGCCCGCGCGGTGCATCTTGCCTACGGCCCCGGGCCGAGGGAACCGGTTGCGGCGGTCGACTGGGGGTTCACCAGCTCCACCTTCTGCGTAATCGCCGACGAGAGACCCCAGTTCACCAGGCACCTCCGCAACTGCGGCTTCGACTCGGTGGTGAAAGCAGTCGGTGGGGCCTTGGCGCTTTCCGAGGAGGAGGCCGTGCAGGTGCTGGCGAAACACGGGCTGCCCCATTCGGACCGCACCGGCGGCGAAATCCAGGAAGTGATCGCGGAAGTGGCCGCCGGTGGGCTTCACGAAATGGCGGAGGAGCTGAAGAAGACCGTCTCCTATCTGCGGATGCAGTACCCGGCAATCGTGCCGAGACGCTTGTGCCTGCTCGGCGACGGCGCCGGCATGCAGCACGTGACGGCCTTCCTTGCCGACAAGGTCGGCCTGCCCGTCGATACGTGGCGATTGCCCCCTCCTTCAGACGATCATCGAGAGCCGGACCGTGACGGTGCCCGGGAGCCTTCGGCAGTCCTGGGAACCGCAGTGGCACTTTCCGCACTGGCATGGGCGTCATGAAAACCCATCTCAATCTTCTGTCGTTCGACTACCGCAGGCGTCAGTTCCTGCGTGGCTGGCTTCTGCGCTGGTCGCTGGTCTGGGCCGCCTGCGTGGTGCTGGCCGCCGTGCCGTGCTGGCTGAAGCAGGTCCGCTATGGCATCGCAGATCGCAAGCTGCAAACGGCCCAGCGCCGCTATGCGCCGGTCGATAAGCTCGCCCGCGAAGTCGACGCCATGAGCGCCGAACTCCGCACGCTGGAGGCCAAGGGGACCGTGTTGGGACAGGTCCGCGACGACAGACCGCTGGGGACGCTGATCGGCCTGGCAAGTCGGAGTGCCCGCCGGTGCAACGGCCGGCTCGTGGTCCGCAAGCTGTCGTTCCAGCGGCAGCAGCCACAATCGGAGCAGAACAAGCCGCCCCGGGGAAGAAGCACGAAGCAGGCCGATTCGCCTCCCGCCCCGAAGAAGAGGCTGCCTTGGGCCGCGGTCACCTTCTCCGGCGAGGCGCTCGACAACGTCGCGGTCGCCACGTTCGTGGTCGGCCTCCGCGATACGGGGCTGTTTCGGCGGGTGGAGCTGAAATCATCGGTGGGCAAGGACGCTCCCAACGCGGAGATTCGCTCCTACGTCCTGGAATGCGACATCTGAACCAGCGAGAAAGTCATGCCGCATCGCGACCCGAATCGAAGACTGGGGACCCTGAGCCGGTGGATGCACGGTTTGGGGCTGCTGATCGCGTTGGGGATCGCCGGATTCGTGGAGTTCGCGGTCTACCGACCCATCGACGGCCGGACGGCCACTTGTCTGAAGCGAAACCGCGAGTTGCAGGCGCTCTTGCGCGAAGCGCCCCGGGTGCGTGCCGACCATGCCCGACTCACGCAAGAGGTGGCCGACGCCCGAGCACAGGCCGCCGTCCTCAAGAGCCGCATTCCCGACGAGCCCCAGGAAGCCGATTTTCTCGCCCAAGTCTCGCAGTTGGCCGGCGAGGTCGGTTTGGATATTCAGGATTACTGCCCCGGCGTCATCACCTCGCGGCAGACCTACTCCACCATGCAGGTCGAGCTGATCTGCGAGGGCGATTATTACAGCATCTGCAATTTCCTCTACCGCCTGGCCGAATTGCCGCGGCATTCGACGGTCGTCGGACTGGAGATCAACTCCGAGAAGGGCGGGCAGAGATACTCCGCCAAAATGTCTCTGGAGCTCTATTTCGCCGCAACCGGTCGACCGGCGGACATCCCGAAGGAGGTCCGCGATGCCTGAGGCCCGCCCAAAGATGCAGATCGGCGCGAGTCCGGGAAAGCTGCTCCTGGCTGCCGGGCTCGCCGTGGCGCTGACCGTGGTGCTGATCGTCCAGTTCAGCGGCACCTCAAACGCCGGAGATACCAACCGCTCCAAGCGTCCGAAGAAAACCGCCGATCGGGCCGCTCCCCCGACAAGCCGCGCCGGCGACGCCCCGCGCGCTCCCGAACCCGTGGAGTCGCAGCCGGCGGTCAATCCTTGGCCGAAACTCGGGCGCGAAGAGGTCTTGGAGTACGACCCGTTCACGTTGCCCGTGGCCATCTCCCGTCACCAGGTTGCAACCGAAGCGCAGTCGCGGCGCGAGGCCGAAGCACGCCAGCGCCGGGAGGAACTGGCGCAGAAGGAAGCCGCATGGAATCGGGCCCTGGATACCCTGCAACGGGAAGGCGTTACGGCCGTGATCGGCGACGACCGCGATGGAAACGTGGCCGTGATCGGTTCGCGGATTCTCCGTGTCGGCGACGACCTGGAGGGATTCCGAATCATCGCCATTGAACCCGACGGCGTGGTGCTCCAACAGCCCACGCACGATTAGACAGGGGCCTGTCACAAACCCACGGGAACCCACGATGGACCATCTTCTGCCTGTCCCGCCCGAACTGCAACACCTGATCGAGAAACGCCAGGGCGAAGATCGCCGGGAGGCCCAGCGGCGAGGCGATGACGAGCGGCGAGAGCTCGACCTGGGCCCCGGCGGCGCACTGGAGTCGGCCGAAGACCTGCAGCAAGTGCCGACGGACGACCGGCGCGAGCCGCCGCCGCGGCGGCAGGGCGCCGAGCGGCGCATCGCCGGCCGCCGCCGGAGCGAAGCAAATCCCGCCGACGGCGACCCGCCGGAAGCGAGTGAGAAAGACCAATGATCAGCCGCAAGGCAGAATCCACCGTCTTGCCCCCGCAATCGGGTTAACCCCCCGTCGCCGGTAAGGCAGCTGGCAACGGGGCCGGCAGCAGCTCCATTTGCTCTTGCGGTCCGGAGTGGTCGATTGCCGGCTGCTGCCCCGGCCCAAGCAGCATCTCGCCCGGGTGTATCGGCACGGGGCCGTAGTACTCCCCTTCGACCGGTTGCGCCCCGGGCAGACACGCGCCCGGCGAAACCTGGGGCGCCCAACTGCCCGGATCCGGCGGCGGACAGAAGCGATTGGTCTTCGAGATCAACGGCAGGCGCTGACCCGCATCCGGAAACCGCGGCTCAAAGGGGCGTGGGGTCGATCGCAACGGGCCGTGGAGCAATGGCGTGCTCGCCTGGTGAAACTGATCGCATTCGCGCTGCTGAATCGCCGGCGAATAGGGAACCACGTGGGGAATCACGGCGATCACGATCTCCGAGCGTTTTCGCGACACTTCCCGCTTCTGGAACAATCGGCCGATCAGCCAGAGGTCGCCCACGATGGGAACCTTGATTTGCGTCTCCAGGTCCTTCTCCTGGATCAAACCGCCGATCACGATCCCGTGACCGTCGGGTAGCAGCACGGTGGTCTGCACTTCGGTAGTTTCTTCCTCGGGCAACTCCGTCACTTGGTCGATTTTGCCGCTGGAGACCTCGGGTTTGACGTGCATGAGCACCTGGCCGTCGCGACTGATCTGCGGCGTCACGGTGAGCACGACCCCGACGTCGAGAAAGTCCACGCTTTCCAGCGAGCTGGTCTGCGTGGTGGTCGTCACCCGATAGCCCAACTGCTCGCCGATCTGGATCCTCGCCTCCTGACCGTTGACGGCGAAGACCTTCGGCGAGGCCAGCGTTTTTGCGTCGGTGGTCGTCTCCAGGGCTTCCAGCAAGGCCCTGAGACTGCTTGCCGTGAGGCTGAAGAAGAACGCCTGCGGGTCCGACGCCTTGGCAAAGCCCGATGTCTCGATGGTCACTTTGGGAATGACCGTGTCCAGGTACGTCAGGTTCACGCCGTGCAGGGCCTCGTCCTCCAACTCGATCTTCATCACGTGGGCCTCGATGAGCACCTGACGCGGGGGAATGTCGATCTGCTGGACGTACCGCCCGATGCGATCCAAGTAGGCAGGCAGGTCCTCCACCACAACGGCCTCCTGCGTCTTGAGCTTATTCGACTGCTCCATCTCGTTGGGGAATGACTGGCCCACGGGCGAGAGAAGCCCCCGAATGACCGTGTCCACGTCGGCCGCCGCCACGTAGTCGAGGGTGAAAACACGCACTTCCCTTCCCTGGGCGGCGGGAGCCGTCTGGTCGCTGGCGCTCACCGAGGTGACCAGCAGCACGTTGCCCTGACGCGTCCAAGTGTAACCGGCCACCGCACACACGTGGGTCAACGCCTCGTCCAGCGGCACGCTCTCCAAAGTGATCGAAATCCGTGCCGTCACGTTCTCGCCCGCAATCAGATTCAGGCGCTGGCGCTGAGCCAGGATTCCGAGGATTTCGTCCAGCGGCGCGTTGCGGGCGACGATGGATACCAGGCCCTGCTCGACGGCCACCTCGACCGAACCGGGGGCGAGCGAGCTGGCCAGCGGGATCTTGGCCGTCCGGCCGCCTTCGGCCGATGGCTGGGGCGTCAAGGCGTTACGCAACTGGTTGATCGGGTTCCACGGCGACTGCTGCGCCAGCAGCGGTGGCCACGTAACCTGCGTTGCCGGTGGAATGGTCGGGCCGGGATGCCGATCTGCCGTTCCGCCGATCCGCAGTCGCATGGAAGTCTCCGGCGGCGCGGCTATATCTTCCGCTGAGTAGGTGGCCGGTTCCACGCACGCCGTCGAATCGGCGCGGCCCGGCCGTTTCTGCCGTCCCGCTGGCGACCCTGACCTCGAAAATCCAACGGCCTCGGGGTGAACGACTTGCGTGTAGACCGGAGGCAGCCGCTGAACCATCTCGTCGGCCTGCCAGGGCCGGGCGCACGCAAGTTCGCTCGAGGCCGGCTGCGAGGGTACTCCGGCGACCGTGGAGGGGCGCCATGGCGCCCCGGCCGCTGTCGAGGGCCGACAGAGGTCCGTCGCACCGCTGTGGGCGAGATCGGCGTTTCGGTCCGGCGTCGGGACCGGCTGGGCGGATCGTGTTGACAGATACCACGACGCCAGGCCGACCGCCGACGCGGCGAGCACCAGGCAGACCAGCGTCTGCGAATTCCCGCGCCGGACTTGGTGTCGAGTGTGCATGGAGTTCCGTCGTCGGCTGCCCCAGCCTACTGGTCAAACGTCTTCCTCATCGCAGGGTCGAGCCGCCCGATTTTCCGCCCCCAACAGCTCGGTGCGAAGCCCGCAAGGCATAGAATGCCCTGGCACGAGCTACTCGTACTCTCCCTCCTATCGTCCCGCTACAACCATTAACTTCCGCAGGATCGACTCGACCCTCATTGTCTTCCTAGGTTGCCCTGCTTCGCATGGGTGACCCTTCCGATGGAAGCGGGGCCGACTAACCTGGGCCATCTTGCCGTGGGCGTGATTTCTCGCGACGATGCCCACCGATCGCCGACAGTCGCCAAAACTTGCCCCCCTAGCCAGGGTGAACTATGTTTTATTGATGTCTGCATTGTGAATGATCCAGGCCGACCAACGGGAGGCCGGAGAAGATCGGGCTCCCGTTGGTCGCCCCCGCGCATTGACCGTGCAAGCGTCAATAGAAAGCGATCAAACGCTTCCCCTCTCGCCTGTCTTCTTGCCTATTTTACAGTTTGAGTGTCTCGAGGGAGCAGCGGCATGGGCGAATCCACTTCTGAGTCAACCATCGAATTGCCGTGCGACGGACTCCTCGGAGCACTTCAGGCGCGGCTGACCGAGACCTTCGGCACGCCGTTCGATCTCTGGCGGAAGGCCACATCGTGGACCCGCTGCGGCTCCACGGAATCGGCGGACGTGCAGTCTCGCTGCGATGACGACGTTTCGTCCGAGATCCTCGACCTGCTGGAGGCAACGCTCAACCGCCCCGAAACACCGATCGTCCGCAGCCAGCCCGACGGCAGCCTTCTGGTGGCTCTGCCGATGCGGTCGGCCGAGGGTGTTCAGACGGTGGCCACGACCACCCTCTCGCCCGCGCCGCCGCAACTGGTGCAGCGGCTGGCCGAATCCTGTCTGCGCGAGTTGCGGCTTCGTCAAGAAATGGCCGAACGCCTGGGCGATCTGGACACGTATCACGAGCAGATCAGCGTCAACCTCGAGGAGCTCACCTACATGCAGGGGTTGATCGGGCACCTCGAGCTGAGCGACGTTAGCAACTCCGTGGCCGACGTCGCCCGCATCGTGTTGCCCACGCTGCAAGAGCTGATCCATGCCGAAGTCATGGTGTTCGTCTCGGCGAAGAGGAACGGGGCGCACGACAACGTCGAGAGAACCCGTGTAGGGTTGCCCCAGATCTGGCTGGGGCCCCAGATCTTCGACGCGAAGACCTGCGCCCGGCTGGTGGCGCGTTTTCGCGACCAGGCGGCCGAGCATCCCGTGGCCCGCAACGACCTGGCCGGCGACCCGCAGTGGGCCGAATACCCCGGGTTGGAGAGCTTCTTGCTGACGCCGGCCACCAAGGGCCGATTCTGTCTCGGCTGGCTCTTGGCGCTGAACAGCACCAAGAAGTCGCGCTGCGGCGGCAACGCGGCCGAGTACACCGCTTGGGAATCCAGCGACAACGAATTCGGCAGCGTCGAGGCCGGCCTGGTGCGGGCGGCCGCCATCACGCTGGCCACCCACGCACGCAACCTGGAGTTCTTCCGCGAGAAGGAAACCCTGCTGGTCGGCGTGGTCCGGGCGCTGATCAACACGGTCGACGCCAAGGATTCCTACACCTGCGGCCATAGCGATCGGGTGGCACTGATCGCGAAGCGTCTGGGCGAGGAACTGGGGTTGGAGGGCCGACGCTGCGAGAAGCTCTATCTGATCGGCCTGCTGCACGACATCGGCAAGATCGGCGTCCCCGACGAAATCCTCCGAAAACCCGACAAGCTGACGCCCGAAGAGTTCGCCCACATCAAGCAGCACCCGCAACGCGGTTGCGCGATCTTGCAGCACCTGGGCCAGATGAGCTACGTCCTGCCCGGCGTATTGCACCATCACGAACACTTCAACGGCAAGGGCTATCCGTTCGGGCTGGTCGGCGAGGACATCCCGCTGAACGCCCGGATCGTCGCGGTGGCCGACGCCTACGACGCGATGAGCAGTTGTCGCGCCTATCGCGACGCCCTGCCCGAGGAAAAAATCTCCCGGATCTTCCGGGAAGGCGCGGGGACGCAGTGGGACGGCCAGGTGGTCGACGCGCTGTTCCGGGCGATCTCCGACGTCCGCCGAATCACGGCCACCACCACCGGCCACACGCTGAACGTCCTGGCCCCCAACACCGGATTCATCCCCGCGTGCCAGGCCTTCGACGATTCCGTGGCCGCGGCCGTCAGCGCGACGCACTTTTCCTGACGTCCCCAGACAGCATCCGCTTCCGTCGGCATGTTCCACGCCAAGACTGAGAAAACCCGACGCGGGGGCTTCACGCTCGTCGAGCTGGTGATCGTCGTCTTGATCATCGGGCTGACGGCCGCGGTGGCCGTGCCCCGGTTCGCCGACGCGTTGGTTCGTTGTCGCGTGGAAGCGGCGGCCCAGCGCATCGCGGCCGATCTGGAGCTGGCGCGGCGCCGGGCCAGGGCCTCCAGCCAAAGCCAGGTCTTTCGATTCCTGCCCGCGACCGAGGGCTACGTGCTTCCCGGCGTGCCGCACCTGGATCACCCCGGCCAGGACTACACGCTCACCTTGTCGATGCCGCCCTATCGCAGCACCTTCTCGGGCGTGGACTTCGGCGGCGACAACGACCTGATCTTCGACGGCCATGGGCTGCCCGACAGCGAAGGCGAGATCAGCATCCAGTCGGGATCGCACGAAAAGACGATCCTGGTGGACCCCAACACCGGCGAGGCGAACGTGCTATGAGGACCGCCCGCGGCCAAACCTGCCGAACTTGGGCCCGGCGTACCGCCTGGCGGCGTCGGGGACACACGCTGGTCGAGCTGGCCGTCAGCATGATCGCCACGGGCTTCCTTTTGGTGGGCATGGCCTCGGCCGTCTACATCGCCACGCAGGCCGCCAAACCGGACGCCCCAACCGCCGCCATGCTGCAAGGCAGCATGACCGCCGCCGAGGTCCTCTCCGATCTGCGGTGCGCCATTGCGTTGACCGAACGCACGGCCACCAGCGTCGCGTTTACCGTGGCCGATCGCGATACGGACGACGCCCCGGAGACGATCCGCTACGCCTGGTCGGGCACCGCGGGCGACCCGCTCACGCGGCAGTACAACGCCGGGCCGGTCGTCGACGTCCTGGCCAACGTGCAGGAATTCGCCCTGGACTACCAGGTCAAGACCATCGAGGAGGCCCAGCCGCCCGAGGACCACGAGAGCGCCGAGATACTCCTGGCCGGCCACGAGACGGCAGCTTCCGCGGCCGACTACGCGATCAAGGCAAACGTATGGATCGGGCAACTGATCGCGCCCGCGCTTCCCGGCGACGCGACCGCCTGGAAGGTGACGCGAGTGCGGTTTCCCGCCCGCATCCACGGCGCGTCAAAGGGGGTCACCGCCGTGCAACTGCGGTTCGCTTCCGGTTCGGCCCCCGGCTCCACCGTGCTGCAACAGGTGTCCATGCCCGAGAGCAGCCTGGGCTCTTCCTATGCGTGGCAGGAGTTCTCGTTCTCCGGCGCCGGCGGCATCTCGCCGGCCACCAGCCTGTGCCTCGTCCTCGGCGTCCAGACAGTGGATGCCGACTTGTGCGACGTGCAATACGACAGCGGCGGCGGCAGCGACCGGGTCACTTCCGCCAACGCCGGCACCTCGTGGACCTACAGCGCCTCCACCTCGATGCTGTTTGCCGTTTACGGCACGGTGACGACCCAGACCACGCCCGACCCGGTCACCAGGCACTGGGTCCTCGCGATGGACGTCACGCTGCGTACCGGCCAGGACGCCTCGACGGCCACGCGCACGGGGGTGCAACTGCTCAACGCCCCGGAGGTGGCCTCGCCATGAGCACCACCGCGACACGCACAGCCCCTGCCCGAGGAGCCTTCAGCCTGCTGGAGGTCTCGATCGCCTCGGTCCTGGTCGGCCTGGTGCTGGTGGTGGCCATGCAGACGCTCGGCTCGGCCATGGCGAGGAAGCTGGACAACGGCAACGCCGGCCGCGCCAGCCTGCTGGCCCACGCCCTGCTGGCCGAGATCGTTGAACTGGGCTACCTGGAGCCCGACGACACGCCGGTATTCGGGCCGGAGGTCGGCGAGACCAGCAGCGGGACGCGCACCGCCTACGACGATGTAGACGACTATCACGGCTGGAGCTGCCAGCCCCCGACCGCCAAGGACGGAACCGAGCTGCCCGACCTCGACGACTGGCAGCGAACCGTAAGCGTTCAGTACGTCGATCCGGACGATCTCGACGCGGCTGTCGGCGGCGACCAGGGTATCAAAATGATCACCGTCAGCGTGGCCCACGACGGCACGACGCTGGCCGTGATGAAGGCCTTCGTCACCGACGCCTGGCAGCCGCCGCCTTACCCGTAGTAGTCAGTAGTTCCTCGGCAGACTCTGTGGGTTGATTTGCGCGTCCGAGGGCATTGGCCATGGCACATCAAGGATTCACCCACGAATTCTCGCAAGGAGCCACGAGAATGCGCCAGCGCAAACCACTACGGTGCCGCCGCGACCGCCGCGGCTCGATCTACGTGCTCACGCTGGCCACGGCCATGCTCGTGACCGTCTTCGCCCTGGCCTCGATCCTGCTGGTGCGGGTGCAACGCCGCCAGCTCGACGCGGCGACCGAGACGCTCCAGGCCGAGCTGCTGGCCTCCCGCGCCGTGGACATGGCCCTGTTCCGCATCGAGCACGAGGCCATCTGGCGGAGCCAACTGGCCGGCGGGGCCTGGGAGTCGGACCAGAACGCCGCGGCGGGCACCTACAGCTTCGCCGCCGCCGACCCGACCGACGCCGACCTGACCGACTCCGACGCCGACCCGGTGGTCGTCGTGGGCATCGGCAAGTGCGGGCAGTCGCGGCAGAAGGTCCAGGTGCGGCTGGAGGTCGAGGAAGTGCCCTTGGGCTGTCTCGAGGTCGCGTTGCACACGGGCGGAAACGTCACGTTCTCCTCGGCCACTGTCGCTTGCGACCAGATCATTTGCGCCGACGGCGTGATGACGGCGTCGCTCTCGACGATCAACTCCGACGTCGAGGCCGTCGGCACGATCACCGGGACCGGCTACACGGGCACGATTACCACCGGCGTGGACGCCCGCAGCATGCCCGACCCGGACACCGTGCTGGAGTACTACCTGGCCAACGGCACGGTGATTTCCATGGCCAGTATCCCCACGGTCGAAGGTGTGCGGACGATCAGCGCGGTGCTGCTGAGCCCAACATCGAATCCCTACGGCGCCCAGATCAACCCCCAGGGCATCTACGTGATCGACTGCCTGGGGAGTCGGCTCGACATCCGCGATTGCCGCGTCGTGGGGACGATCGTGCTGCTGAACCTGGCCGTCAGCTCGCAGGTCTACGGCTCGCTAAACTGGCAGCCGGCGGTGGCCGGCTATCCGTCGCTGATGGTCAAGGGCACCTTGAGCATCGCGACCGATGCGGCCATGCTCGACGAGGCCACCCTCGGCGTGGACTTCAACGGCGACAGCGATATGGCCGACGCCTATCCGTCGGTCTTCAAGGGCCTGGTCTGCACGTCCGCGGCCCTGAACACGTCCAACGCCTGCACGTTCGAGGGGATTCTCTGCGTGGGGCTGGGGCTGAACTGCACGGGCTCGCTGTTTCTGGAGTACGACACGGAGATTTTCGAGAACCCGCCGCCGGGGTTCACCGAGATCATCGGCATGAAGGTCGCACCGGGCACCTGGCAGCGGGCAGTCGACTGAGTCGCCACCACGTCGCGCGGTCCCGCTT
Source organism: Pirellulales bacterium (assembly GCA_016935315.1). Classification (GTDB taxonomy): domain Bacteria; phylum Planctomycetota; class Planctomycetia; order Pirellulales; family Thermoguttaceae; genus JAFGRD01. The sequence continues at coordinate 22,970 of JAFGRD010000172.1, read as the reverse complement.
GAAACGGGGGCCGCCGGTGGTCTATGATGAAATAGTGGTTGGATTGCCTCGGCGACGCGCGGGTCTTCGGCCCGGCGCTTTCTTCAGACGTGACGGCGGTATCCCATGGGACCTGCGATGGCGACGCTACCTCGGCAAAGCTCGTGCTGCCCGGCCAGACGTATCCGCGGTCTGCGGCATAGCCGCACGACGGCCGCGGTTTGCGTGTGCGCGGGGCTGGCCGTAATGCTGGCGGCCGAGGGGCTGCACGGCCAGTCGTTTCGACTGGCGGGCACGGAATTCGACGTCCGGCGGACCGTCACCGTACCGTCCGAGGGATCCTACCCGATCGTGGTGACCGAGTTCTACTGCCACGGGGCGCTCGCACCCGACGGCCGCAATCTGGTCGTCGCGGCGTCCAACCGGGAGCTGGTCCCCTGGCGGATTCTGCAGCTTGGGCCGGGCGATTTCTGCCGGCTGGCCTTTCAGACGGTCGCCAACCAGCAGTACTACGAGATCTTCTACGGCGGCGAGCCGCCCAGCGAGGTCTCGCCGCCGTGGACCGGCCGCGACGGGCTTTTGCTGGAAACCCGCCGGTACAAGGACTGCAACCTCAACAGTCTCGAGTCGGTCCGCGACGCGTTCGACGCCTCGACGCCCTACGGCAGCGACTACGTGGAGAACGTCTACCACTCCTGCAATCCGTTCTGGCCGCAGCCGGAGCCGTTCCTCAGCCGCTATACGGGCTACCTGCACATCGCCACGGCGGGCACGTACGGGTTCTTGACCTCCAGCCAGGATTGCAGCTTTCTGTTGATCGACGGCAAAGAGGTCGTCTCGGCCCCCGGCCGCCACGGCCGAATGACGCAGGCGTTGCGGGGTAGCCGCAAGGACGTGCCGCTGGCGGCCGGGCCGCATCGCTTCGAGTACCACCACGCGGCCACCGGCCCCGGCGCGGTGATGGTGGCCGTCTGGGAGGTTTCGCCGACCGATCCGAAGCCGCAGCCGACGCTGATTCCGCCCGAGGTCTTTCGCACCCGCTCGGTCGGCCGTCTGCCGGTCGGCTCGCCAACGCTGCGGACCCGGCGTGCGATTCCCGACTTCGCAGTCGAGATCATGGGCGACGTGCCGTTGCCGGATAACGAGTGGGCCTTGATCGGCGTGAGCTTCCGCGACACCTCGCCGCAAGCCCTGACGATGCAGTCGAAGGTCCTCTGGGAGTTCGGCGACGGCCAGACCAGCGACAAGCTGAAGACCGACCACGTCTACTTGCGGCCGGGGCTGTACACGGTGAAGCTGACGCTGAAGCGCGGCACCCGCGGCATCGAGGTGGCCAACCGCGTGATGATCGACCGGCCCCTGCTGACCGCCAAGGACCAGCAGAAGCTGCACAAGCTGGACGACTATCTGCCGATCCTGAGGACCTACGACCCGCACACGCTGGCGGCGGCCTCGCTGCGGCAGTTGGTGCTGGCCTACGAGGCGAAGGCCGCGGCGCTGCAGGCCCCGCCGGACGAAGAGCCGGCCGAGGAAGACCCGGCCGCGACGCCCGTGGCCCCGCCGCCGGTCGACGTGCGGCCGTTGCTGACGGAGGCCGTGGCGGCGGGCAAGGTGGCCTTCCTCGGAGAGTCGGCCGCCCACGACGCCGCCGAACTGCACAAGCTGGCCCGGTTGGTCGGCCCCATGGCCCGCGACCGCCTGGGCGATTCCGAGTTGGCCTTGCAGATCTGGCAGGGGGCGGCCGGGCGGATCGACGTGGACGTGCTGCGGGCGGAGTGCGAAATCGAGGCGGCCGACGTCGCGGTCAACGACTTGCTCGATGCGCCCGCCGCCAAGCGCCTGCTCGATGCGGCCGCCGCGCGGCTGGGGGCGGTGCCCACCGGGCCGGTCCCCTCGAAGCGGCAACGCGTGCTGGGCGACTGCCTGGCCGCCGGCGGAGACGGACCCGCCGCACAAAAGGCCTACGAGCAGGCCGAGCGGATCTTGGGCACCAACCGCGATCTCCAGCAGCGCACCGCCTGGCGCGGGGCCCATAGCCGATCGGCCGAGGCGTTCATCAAGGAGGGACAATTCGATCGCGCCGCCGAGCAGCTTCACCAGTGGCAAGACGAATTCCCGTCCGAGACGCTCGACGGCTACCTGACGCTGATGTACGCCCGCTATTGGGCCGGCCGCGGCAAATACGCCCAGGCCATCGCCCAGGCTGAACGGCTCCAGGCGGTCAGCCCCGATTCGCCCTACGTCGACCTGTTGCTGCTGCTGGCCGCCGAGTGCGAAGAGAAGCGCGGCCGGGTGGATCGGGCCCTGGCCACGTTGCACGCACTGCTGAAAGAGCATCCCGGCAGCCCCCTGGTGCCGGAGGTGAAACAGAGAATCACGCAATGGGAGAAATGACGGCCCGCCGCCGTCGCCCCGTGTCACCGGAGGTTCGCCGATGAAGACCGCCCGAACGAAAACCCTGCTGCTGTGGACCCTCGGCGCCCTGCTGGTGCTGCGCCCGACCGCGGCCGGCGCGGCAAAGCTGACCGTCGAGCTGTCCGGATCGCAGGAGGTAACGCTGCTGGGCGCGGTGAATCGCTTCGACGCCGACGGCAACCTCCGCCGACCCGTCGATCCCAAGGCCACGATCGACGCCCCGGCGGTCGACTTCACGGCCACCCGCGCCGGCCGCGGGCAGTGGATATTCGCCGACCTGCCGCCGGGCCACTACGACCTGCTGATTCTGGCCGCCGGCCGCGTGCGGATCGAGGGTTTCCGCTACGCCCCCGTACTGGAGTTCGATCCGTTCGTCGCGCCCGACGCCAAGGTCGACGACGAGGTCCGAGTGTTCATCGAAGAGGACATCAAGCAGTCGCGCCATTACGAGAACCGGGTCGAGCCGTTGTACCTTGCCGGCGACGGGAAGGTCGTCCGCGTGCTGGTGATGCTGATTCGCGACCAGCCGACCAGCTACACGCCCGGCGCCGGCACGATCCGGCACGAGATCTGGCAGTACACGTGGAAGTACGGCGCCTGGCAGAAGGAGAAGCGGACGCGCGTGCTGGATCGTCTGCTCTTGCAGGTCAGCGCGCTGCGCCGCTGGACCTGGCTATGGGACCCGACGCTGGGCGGTATCGAGGTCGGCCGCCAGCCGGTGGCGATCAAGTATCAGCTCCCCGGCCCGTCGGCGGCCACGAAGCTCAAGGGGCTCGTGCCGTACTGAGCAGGCCGTGCGGCTTCCGCCACGACCCGGCTGGGATGTTGCAGCAAGCGTCCCGGTCGACTATGGTGATAGGCGTCGCCGCGCTCTTCGCCGGCGACGTTTCCCGTGTCCTGATACCTCGGGAGCTGACGATGCGCCACCGATTCGCCCTGTTCTGCCTGCTGCTCGGCGTGCCGATGTGCCCGGGCGCGACCGGCGCCGAGGCGGCCGAGCCATCCGCACCTGCCGGATTGCGGCTGGCCACGTTCTGCTGCGACGTGACGCCGCCGCCGGGAGGCCATCCGCTGATCTGGGTCACGCCGCTTGAGACGGTTGAAGACCCGCTATTGGCCAAAGGGGTCGTGCTCGACGATGGCTTGCGCCGCTACGTGTTGTGTGCCGTCGATTGGTGCGGGCTGTGCAATTCGTCGCACGAGCTGTTCTGCCGCAAGATCGCCGCGGCGGCCGAGACCGACGTTGCCCGAGTGGCGGTCCACTGCGTCCACCAGCACACGGCCCCCTACACCGACGGCGACGCCCAGAAGCTGCTGGATCAGACGGGGCTTGCGCAGTCGTACGTCGACTTCGCGTTCCTCGACGAGGTGACCGACCGCCTGGCCGAGGCCGTCGGTGAGTCGCTCGGGCAGTTCCGGCCGTTCGACCACGTGGGCACGGGGCAGGCCAGGGTCGAGCGCGTCGCCTCCACGCGGCGGATCCCCGTCGAAGGCGGCAAGGTCGTCTCGCGGATGAGCTCGTGCACCGATCCGAAGCTGCGGGCGATGACCGAGGGCCTGATCGATCCGGTCCTCCGCACGGTCACCCTGGCCCACGGCACCGAGCCCCTGGTGCGGATGCACTACTATGCCACGCATCCGCAAAGTTTCTACGGCGACCCGCGGGCGTGCAGCGACGTGCCCGGCTTCGCCCGACGGCGGCTCGAAGAGAAAGAAGGCGTGTTTCAGATCTACTTCACCGGCTGTGCGGGCGACGTGGCCATGGGCAAATACAACGACCGCACGCCGCACGCCCGGGATGAGCTGACCGACCGGCTGTACGCGGGCATGGAGGCCTCGGCGGCTTCGACGCGTCTGGCGCCAGCCGGGGCGTTGCAGTGGCGCACGGCCGAGTTGAAGCTGCCGACGCGGACCGACGCGGGCTACACGCTCGAGGAGAACCGGGTCAAGATGGCCGACCCGGACGAGACGGCGGTGGCGCGGATTCGCGCCGCCACGCGGGTCGCCTTCGTCGAGCGGATCGACCGGCCGCTTGGGTGCAGCGTGCTGCAGATCGGCGACGTCTGTCTGCTGCACTTGCCGGGCGAGTGCATGCTCGAATTCCAGCTATTCGCCCAGCGGCAGCGACCCGAGGGTGTCGTGGCCACGGCGGCCTACGGCGATCTTGCCCCGGGCTACATCTGCACGGAGCGTTCGTTTACCGAAGGCGGCTACGAGCCGACCGCGTCGCGGGCCGGCCCGAAATCGGAATGGGTTTTGAAGGACGTCATCCGCCGGTTGTTGCCCGGCGGGTGAACCGACACGAGGAGCTTTCCATGGGCATGCTGGGAATCACTCCAATCCTCTTGGGGCTGCTGTGCCTGGGCGCGCTGGTGGCAATCGTAGTGGGAATTCTCAGCGCCGCGTCGCGCAAGTCGGGCGGCGACCGCGTGCCGTGTCCCGGCTGTGGCCAGACCATCGGCCGCTTCAGCGAGACCTGCCCTCATTGCGGTCGGGAACTGCTGCCGCCGGCGGAGTGAAAGGGCGGCGTCGCTGCCCGTTGGCATGCGTCGAATTGACCTCCCCTTTTCCCCCGGCGAACCGCCGGTTGCCGCAACGATTGCGCTGCGCGGCACTTGCGCCGATGGCGTAGACTTGGATAGAGGCAAAGGGGGCGCCATGGTCGTCGGTAGAACCATCTTCGATATGTTCCGCCTGCGCACTTCGCGGCCACGCGAGTCCGGCCGAAAGGAGCCCGGTCGGCGACAGGGCCCGCCCGCCGCCGACCGGCGCGAGCGGGATCGACCCCGTGTCCTGTCACCTCCGTCCTGGCGGCATCTGCCCGCAGACGACGAGCGCGGCCAGGAAGTCGACGAGTTCGTCGGCTAAGCGGCGATGTAGCCGATGAGTGGGGGGGCCGGTGTGTGGGGGCTGTTGCGATTCTCGCGCAGCCAGTCGAGGGCTGTCCCGCGCAACCCAGTCTGCCGTTGCCTCAGTCCGTCCCACGCCCCGCGGTAGTGTCCGGCTGATCCCGGGCCTATAGTCCTCGGTGTCTCCGCTGGACTCCGGCGGAATGGTGGCAGAGCATTCCGCAAGGGTCCGGTGTCAACCGCAAATCGCATCCGGAAAACACGGATGGACTTCTCGACTCGACACCGCCGGTCCTGACGCTTCCGGCGTTTTCGGGCTGCGGGGGTGGGGCACCGGGTGAGCCGGGGGAGCAGCTTGCAATCCAGTCCCACTTCGATTAGACTGGAAGTTGCGGCTCTCCCGGGGCGTCGAGGGTTTGCGCCCCTGACTGCTTGCCTGTTGCCCTTCCTTGGAGAACTGACATGAAGTCTCGTTTTCTCGTTCGCCTGGTCGTGTTGTCGTTTGTTGTGGCCGTGCTGCTGGCTTCCGGCCGGCCGATCCCGGCCGCCGTGCCGGAAAACCTGGCCCGCAAGGCCACGACCTGGGCCTCGTCGGAGCACAACGGGCAGTACCTTTCGAAGTTCGCCGTCGACGGCAAGATCCCGCCCGCCGGCAGCAGTTCGGCCGACCTCAGCGCGGCCTGGTGCGTGCTGAAGGCCAGTTCGGGCGACCGGGCCGATTTCACGTTTCAGTGGCCCCGGCCGGTCACGGTCTCCCAGATCGTCTACTTCGGGCGCACCTCCTGGTTCATGAACGAGTGCTGGAAAGACTACGAGGTCTACGCCGGAGAGCCGGCCGAAGGCGATTTGCCGATCGCGCGGGGCACGCTGCAGATGATCCACGGGCCGCAGCGGGTCGAATTTCCCAAAACGACCGTCGCGAAAATCACCGTCAAGTTCCTCAACTCCTACGGCGGACCGAACCCGGGCGCCGCGGAGATTATGATTTTTTCCGACGGTCCGTCGAGCAGGGAGCTGGCCGAACTGACCAAGGGCAGCGGCTATGCTCCGGTTCCCCAGGCGGACGAAGTCGATCGCCGGCAGCTTGGCGGGCTGATCCGCGAGCTGATCGGCACGCAGGGCAATCGCTACGCGCAAGGGGCCGAGCACCTTGCCCGGCTCGACGCGCTGTCGGACGACTCCGAGCAGCTTGCCGAGCTGCAACGGGACGTGCTGCTGTGCGACGTCGACCGGCTCGTCGTGATCAAGCGGCACGAGATCGAGGCGTCGCACGTCTACACGTATCACTATGAGGGTTTTCGCCCTGGAGGCGGTCTCTACGTCGTGTCGGCCCGCGACGGCGACGCCGAGCCGCGGGAACTGGTTGCCACGCCCACCGGCCAGATCCTCGACTGCGACCTCTCGTACGACGGCGAGGTGATCCTGTTCAGTTGGCGGCGCCGGCAGGACGAAGGCTATCACCTCTGGATCATTCGCGTCGACGGCAGCGACCTGAGGCAGATCACCGACGGCCCATGGCACGACTACAACGCCTGTTGGCTGCCGGAGGGAGACATCGCCTTCCTGACCACCCGGGCCCCGCAATTCGCCTACTGCTGGCACGCCCCGGTCGGCATCCTCCACCGCATGTCGCTCGACGGGTCGAACCTGCGGCAGCTCTCGGCCAATTACCTCAACGACTTCACCCCCAGCGTGTTGGAAGACGGGCGGATTATCTACTCACGTTGGGAGTACGTCGATCGGCCGGCGATCCCCATCCAGAGCCTTTGGACGGTCAATCCCGACGGCACGGGCCTTTCGGGCTTTTTCGGCAACCGGGTCCTTTCGCCGGGTACGTTCATGGAGGCCCGCTCGATTCCCGGCACGGGCAAGGTGCTCTGCACGATGACCGGCCACAACGGGCCCACCCGGGGTGCCATTGGCGTGATCGACCGCGCCCTGGGCGTCAACGCCCAGGAGGCGATCGAGAACATCACGCCCGACACGCCCTTGCCGAACGTCGACCAGGGCAACGGCAACACCGACGGCAGCAAGCTGTATAGCTGCCCGCTGCCGCTGGATGCCACGCGGTTTCTGCTTTCCGCCCGGGGCCCCGTGCTGGTCCGCACACTCGACGGCGGTTGTGTGTCCACGGTATTGCCCGCCCCGGGCGACGGCATGCAGTATTTCAATGCCCAGCCGCTTCGCCCGCGATCGCGCCCCCCGGTGGTCGCGCCGAAGGTCCGCGAAGAGCCCGCGTATGCCACCATCTATCTGCAGGACGTCTACAATGGCCTGGAGCCCTACGTGCAGCGGGGCGAAGTCGTGGCGATCCGAGTGGTCCGCGACATGCAGAAGAGCGTGCGGATCGATCCGTCGCTGCGGGCGTTTGGGTTCCAGTTTCCCGTAATCTCCTGCGGGGCCACCTACGCCGGCAAGGACGTCCTGGGCGAGGTGCCGGTCGAGGCCGACGGCTCGGCCTGCTTTTGCGTCCCGGCCCGCACGCCGCTCTACTTCATGGCGTTGGACGGCCAGGGCCGGGCGGTCCAGCGGATGCGAAGCTTCACGCACCTGATGCCGGGCGAGGTCCAGGGTTGTATCGGCTGCCACGAGCATCGCCGCCATGCCTCGCGGCCGTACCTGGGCGCGGCTTACAGCCGAACGCCGCACGAGATTACCCCGCCCGAATGGGGCGCCGGCGGGTTCGACTACGCCCGGGTCGTCCAGCCCGTACTCGACAAATACTGCGCCGAGTGTCACAATCCGGTCGATCCGCCGCAAGGCCTCGACCTAAGCGGCGGCCGCACCGACTACTTCAACGTCTCCTACGACGTGCTGGCGCGCGAGAACCAGGGCGGGCGGGGCACGAAATACGTCAACTGGATTCCTACCTACAACGGCCAGGAGTGGAACATCCTGGAGGTGACGCCCAAGACCTGGGGCTCGCCGCAAAGCAAGCTGGCGGAGATGCTTTTTACCGGCCATCCCGACGAGCAGGGCAAGCCGCGCTTCCAGATGGACGACGCCGGGCGGCGCCGCATCCTGGCGTGGATCGATCTGAACGTCCCCTACTACGGCACCAGCGAAACGGCCTATCCCGACCACGAGGGCTGCCGGCGGATCCTGCCGGGCAATCTCGACAAGGTGCTCAGCGCGGTGGCCCAGCGTCGCTGTGTCGAGTGCCATCAGGATGCCAAAATCCCCCGCCGCGTCTGGACACGGATCACCGAGCCGGAGCTGAACCCCTTCCTGATCGCCCCCTTAGCCAAATCGGCCGGCGGCAGCCAGAAGTGTGGCAAGGCGGTGTTCGCCGACCGCAACGACCGCGACTATCAGGCGATTCTCGCCACGTTTCGGCCGATCGCGGCGATGCTGGAAAAGACGCCCCGCATGGACATGCCGGGCGCCGTGCCCTCGTGCACGGTGAGCCGAAGTTGCCAGTAGTCGTGGAAGCGCGCAAGTCGCAATCCTGCCGGTCGCGTAGGACCCTCAGGACTCGTAAAAGAACAGGTTGCGCATCGGTCCGGCCGCTTCTCCCGCCAGCCCTTACGGGCGCATCGCCCGCTGGACGATGTCGCGGTCGAAGTAGTTGATCGACATGCCGGCGTCGACCACGATCCGCTGGGCGTTGATGCCGCTGGAACGGGGACTCAGCAGGAAGGCCACCGCGTGGGCCGCCTCTTCCGTGGTCACGGCCTTCTTTCTCGGAATGATCTGCTCGGCGTAGAGGTACGAATCGACGTAGCCGGGAATGCCCGCCGAGGCCGACGTCTTCAACAGCCCCGGCGACACCGCGTTGAAGCGGACCCGCGAAAACCGGCTGAACGACTTCGCCAGAAAGGCCAGCGAGGAATCCAACGCCGCCTTGACCGGGGCCATGTAGCCGTAGTTCTCGCTGGCCATCCGCGTCGTGGAAATCGAAATCGTCACCACCGAGGCGTCCGGCTTCAGCAGGTCCTTCAGGGCGTTGGACAGCGCAATCAGCGAGTAGCACGAGACGTCGACCGCTTGCAGGAACGCCTTGCGGGGCGTCTCGTGAAACGGCTTCATGCCGTCGGAATAGTCGGCAAAGGCGATCGAATGGACCAACCCGTCGAAGGCGTGTCCCCGGGCGGCAAGCTGTTGCGCCAGCCCCGCAATCTCCTGCTGATGCTCGACGTCGCAGACGTAGACGTCGGCGTCGCCGAGCAACTTCGAAGTGCTCTGCTGAGTGTCCTCATTCTGCACCACGTAGACGCACCGGGCGCCCGCCTCGGCCAACACGCGAGCGACGTGCCAAGCCACGCTTTTGCGGTTGGCCACGCCGAAGATCAGGATTGATTTGTCCGCCAGTTGCAGAGAATCCGTCATGGTGGTTCCCAAGAAAGAGGCTCCCACTCTGAAGTCTTGCGACTTCAGCTACCATCTGGCTGAATCTCCCTATTGCCGACACTCTCGTCACCCGATGACGACGTTTCGGCCGCCGTGCAGGCGAACTCGAAACGCACGGCCACCTTGCCCTCCACGGTGACCTTCGCCTTGAGGAAAAACGCGCTGGCCAACTGTTCGGTCAGCTCGACTTCCATGCGGATCGTCTCGCCGGGCCGAACCATGCGCTTGAAGCGGACGTCGTTGAGGCGCGTGGCCACGGGCACGCGGCCGGCGGCCTCGGCCAGGTGGCGGGAAAGCAGGATCGCGCCGCACTGCATGGCCGCTTCGCAGAGCAAGACGCCCGGCACCAGCGGATATCCCGGATAGTGTCCGGCGAAGAAATCCTCCTTGCCGCTGAAGCGCTTCGTGCAGATGATCCGCGAATCGCTCCACTCGACGATCTCGTCGACCAGCAGAAACGGCTCGCGGTGCGGGATCGCGTCGTAGATCTGTTGTCGGCTCATGAGGCATCGACCGCGTCGACGGTGCTCTGCGAGGCGTTGTTCATCAGGAACGCGTCCACGTCGTTGGCCACGATCACACCGTAGTTGACCGCCCCCAGCCAGCCCGACATGATGATGCCCACGCTGCCGGTATGATACAACCCGGCAATCTGCTCGGACAACCCGCGGCTGACGGCCAGGCCTTCAAACTTCGTGCCGAAGCTGGCCCCGTCGATGTGTTTGGTGTACCGCTGGAAGGTCAACGGCGTGGCGGCCTCCACCCAGGCGAGCTTCCGGCGGATCTCGGGCACGTACTTCGCGACCGCCTGCAACGTAGTCTCGATCAGGTCCCGCTTGCCCGCCTCGTAGTCTCCCTGGGACAGCCCGGCCCAATCGCGATAGTTGGCGTTGGTGCTGGCGACGATCAGGCAACGGTTGCTGCCCGGCCGCGTTCTCGGATAGTAGAAGGAATAGGTGCGGCTGGTGACGTTGCGGCTGAGCAGCAGCTCGGTGCGAAAGGCGGGGGCCGTGGAGGTGAACAGCAGATCGCCGCAATCCTGGTCCACCATCTCGCCTTCGCGCAAGGCCATGTAGACCTGGGTGCTGGAGTTGTTCAGGCGCACCGCCCGGGCCTGGTCGAGAAAGTCGCCGTCCCACTGGTCTTCGCCGACGAGCCCCAAAACGGTCCCCTTGAGGTTGGCGTTGGAGACGACCGCGCGGGCCTTGATCAGCCGCCCGCCCACGCTCACGCCCTCGACGCGCCGCCCGGCGACGTGGATCTTTTCCACCTCGCAGCCGACCCGGGCGTCGACGCCGCTTTGGCGCATCGCCTCTGCCATCAGGCCGATCAGCCGGTCGGTGCCGCCCCGGAAGGTATAGACGCCCTTGGACATGAAATTGGAGAAGACGATGCCGTAGGTCAGCGCCGGGTCTTCCAGCGTGGACCCGTTGGCATAGGTAATCGGCTCCATCAACAGCCGGACCACGTCTTCCCGGCCGGGAAAGAACCGCCCGAACAGCTCGCCCGTGGTGGTTGTCTGGTCGTCGTAGAAGTTCATGTCCCGGGCCGTATCGAAGAACTCCTTGACCGTCGCCGCCGGCACGCGGAACCGCTCGGTCAGCAGGTGTGTGAAGTCTGCGCGGTCGAAGGTGGTCGACAGCGAAAACATGGGGTTGTCGAAGCGGATGTCCTTCAATTGCACGATCGAATCGGCGATCTCGCGGCTCCAATATCGGCGGCAGCTCTTGATCATGCCGACCGGAAAGCCGTGTAGCGAAACGTCGAAGATGTGCCCGCCGTGGCGGCGAAACCAGGTTGCCAGGCCGCCGAGCTTGTGATGGTGCTCCAGCAGCAAGACCGAATGGCCGGCCCGGGCCAGCGTGTTGGCGGCCGTCATACCGCCCAGTCCGGAGCCCACGACGATCACGTCGTACTCAGCGCGGGCGTCTTCCAGAAAGTCTTTAGACATGGGATCCCTTCGCAGCGATCACACTTTCAACAGGTGCCGGTTGGCGATACTGATGCCGCTGATGAGCGTGCCCACGATGCCCACGAAGCCCTGGTCGGTGCCGCAGACATAGAGGTTCTTCAGGTGGGTCCGACCGTCGTACGACTTCTGCGCGGCCCCGTAAACGGCACCGTTTTCGTGGCCCGTATAGCGGCGGATGGTGGTGGGCGTGAACATGTCGGTATCGATCACCGAGCTGCGGAAGTCGGGCACGAATCGCACGGCCGAGGCCACCACCTTGTCGTACCAGCGGAGCTTGGCCAGCCGGTAGGCGTTGTCGTCGAGCCCGGCCCAACGATCGTAGTTCGCCAGCGACGTGATCCGCATGACGCCCTCGCCCAGCGGCTGGTCGTAGACAAAATTGTTCGGCGAGCAGATCACGCCGCTGCGCAGATCGGCCAGCTCGTCGGGCTTCTCGTAGCAGAAGCTGTCGGAATCGTTGTAGAACACGATCGTCTGGGCGTGTCCCAGCGACCGGGGCTCGGCGTCGAGGACCGAGATTGTTTCGATGAACGATACGCGGCCCGCCGTACGTTCGCCGCCCGGCCGGACATCGTCGCACAGCCCCATGGTCTCCCGCCATCCGGCCGACGAAAGGACCTTTCGGGCGTGCAGCTCGGCGCCGTCTTCCAGCACCACCTTCTCGACCGCGCCGTCCTTGACGGAGATCCGGCTGACACCCGCGCGCAACCGCAACTCGCCGCCGAGCGCCTTGAACTTGCGGGCCAGCCTGCCCAGGATCAGCCGCACACCGGCCAGCGGCCGGGCGAGCCCCTCGAGGAAAATCGCGCGGAACATGATGCTGAACTGGCCGAAATCCATGTCGTGTTCCCGGGCGCCGCCGTAGAACAGCAGCGGGCAGAAGATCATCTCGACCAGCAGCGGGTCGTCGAGGTAGCCGCCGACGACTTCCCGGGCCGAACGGTTCGTATCGCCCAGGCCCAGCTGATCGTAATCGGCCAGTTCGGCGACCATGCGCCGCAGGTTGTCGATCTGGTGCGGAAAGTGCCGCCGGACCTCGGCCTCGAACAGTGCAAACTCGTTGGAGAACCTCAGCCTCACGCCCGGAAACGCAATGGCCGAGCCTACCTGGGGCGAAAGGGCCAGCTCGTCCCAGGCCAAGCGAAGCTGGCGGAGCAGCCTTGCCAGGGGGCCGCGGCGAGCTCCTTTGGGCGCGAAATTGGTGACCGCGTGCAACCCGACGTCGAAGTTCCGCCCCCGCTGCCGGTAGAACGAGTTCAGCCCGCCGACCGTGTTGTGACGCTCCAGAATGCACACCCGCTGGTCAAAATGGGCCAGCCGAATTCCGGCCGCCAGGCCCGACATGCCCGCGCCGATGATGATCGTGTCGTACATGGCAACCCGCCGATTCCCGCAGCGCGTCCGGCCTCTTTCATCCGTGCCCGACTTGCATTGTGACAAGCCCTACCCGGCAACGTTCTTCATCAACGGCTCGAGGTACTCCACCGTGCTGTTCATGCTGGCCAGCTCGGGATAGTCTTCCTCGGGAATCTGGATGCGATATCGCTTGCGCAGCTCCATCACGATGTCGAGGAAATCCATGCTGTCCAACTCGAGTTGATCGCGAAACGGAACGTCCGCTTTCAGGTCGCTCAGATCCTCATCGGGCGCTATGTCGGAGAGAATATCGAGAATGGCCTTTTGGATATCGGCAGCCGTCATGCCACATACTCCGTCGTTTGCTCAAATCCTTTTCACGATGACCACTGAGTTGATCCCCAGCATGCCAAACGAGTTGTTCAAGATGATGTCGACGCGCCTCATTTCCCGGGGCTGGTTGGCCACCAGGGCAGGCAGCTCGCAGTCGGGATCGGGGCGATCGAGGTTGATCGTCGCATGGCACACGCCGTCGTCGAAGGCCGGCAGATTCCCGGCCAACTCCAGCGCCCCGGCCGCCCCCATCGCGTGCCCGATGAAACCCTTCGTGTTGTTCAACAGCGTGCGGCCGTTGCCGTCCCAGACCTGCCGCAATGCCTGGCTCTCTTGCGCGTCGCCGGTGGTGGTACCCGTGGCGTGCGTGCTGACGATATCGACGTCCTCCGGGTTCAGCTCGGCCCGCTTCAGCGCAAGGCGGATGCACTGGGCCTGGCGATCGGGGTCGGGCATCACGAAATCGGTGGCGTCGCTGTTCATCGCGTAGCCGACGATCTCGCCGTAGATCTTCGCCCCGCGCGTCTGGGCGTCGCTGAGCCGCTCCAGCACGGCCATGCACCCGCCCTCGGAAACCACGATCCCGTTGCGGTCCAAGTCGAAGGGCCGCGAGGCCTTGGTGGGATCGTCGTGCCGGGCCAGCGCGCCCTGGCTGTGAAAACTGGCAAAGATGCCGAACGTGTGGATGCTCTCGGAGACGCCGCCGCAGAGCGCCAGGTTGCACTCCCGCAGCCGCAGCATCTGCACGCCCTGGATCAGACCCGCGTTGCCGGCCGCACAAGCGGCCCCCAGCGTGTAGTGGGGGCCGGTGATGCCCAGATTCATCGAGATCTCGCCGGCCGGGTTGTTGGCCACCGTCCGAGGGTTGTGGTGGTGCGACCAGTACTGCGTGTCGTAGTCGTACCCCTTGATTTGGTAGATCTCGTTCTCGGTCTCTACGTTGCCGTGCTCGGTCACGCCTACGTAGATCCCGACCGACGACTTCTCGACGTTCTCCCAGTCGATCCCGGAATCGGCGACGGCCTCGTTGGCGCAGTAAATCCCCACGCTTCCGGCCCGGGTGCCCCGGCGGACCTCTTTCCGCCGCTGGTACTTCAACTCGTCAAAGTCGCAGACCCCGGCCACGGTCTTGCCGAAATATCGGGTCTCATACGCGACGACGCCGCTGCGGCCCTCCAGCAGACTCCGGCGGAACTCGGCCAACGAGTTGCCGTTGGGCGCGCTGAGGCCCAAGCCGGTGATGACGATGCGCTCGTGATCGGGCCGCTGGGAAACCATTATCGAACACCTTGGAAGTTCCAAACCCATGAGCCTACCGGTTTTCACCGTGGTTGACAAGCGGCTCGGTCGCGAACCCACCCTCTAGAGTAGTCCCCACCAGCAGTCCTGCAGAAGTGGGGCGGCCTGATCCAGGCTGCGTCAGTCCAGAGTGACCTTCCGGGTACCCTGCTGCCCTCTGACCAGCGAGAACTCATCGCGGGTCTTCTTCTCTCCGAGGGTGACCGTGATTCGATAGTCCCCGCAGAAGCCGCGAAAGCCGGCGGTCCCGTCGCTGCCGGTTTCCAGCGTCGCCTGGGTCCACCACTTTCCCTTGATCAGCTTCTTCAGCTCGTGGTACATCGGCTTGGGCGTCATGTCCTTGCGCAGGAAGCCGGCCGGGGCGCCTTGCCACGCGTGATAGTCGGAGAAGTCCCACCAGGTGATCGCCTCGACCGCCGGATGGGAGAACAGCATCGTGTAGAACCGCACGGCCTCCCGCGCCTGATAGACTTCCCCCTTGGCCGTGGAGTCCCAGGGCCCGGGCCGGTCCCAGCCTCGCTCGCCCGAGATCACCGTCGTTTCCGTGAAATGCAGCGGCACGCCGAAACGCGAGAACCGCTCGCACACCTCCCAGATCTTGGCCGTCGGCCAAACGCCGCCGTGCATGTGGCTCTGGATGCCGATCACGTCGTACAGCCGCCGGCCCTTGTCGTCGACCAACTGCTTGATCACCTTCTCATAGGCCGGGTCCGTGCGGTAGTCGTTGATCAGCAGCGTGGCCTTGGGCCCGGCCCGGCGGGCGTGGGTGAAACACTCTCGCGTAAACTCGATCTGCCCGACCTGTTTCCACATGGCACTATGCTTGGGTGCCCGGCGGTTGACGAAGTCGGGCCGGTCGTAGTGCGTGGCCTCGTTGACCACGTCCCAGCGGTCGATCAGCCCGACAAACCGCGACACGCAATCGTCGATCCGCGCCATCTGCAGCCGGCGGATCTCCTCCAGATCGTCGGGCAGCCAGGCCGGGTCGCCCATGTTCCAGGCCAGCGGATGACCCTTGGTGGTGATGCCGTGCTCCCGGCACCATCGGGCGACCTGTTCCGTGTGCTCGTGGATCGGCTTGCCCCGCTCCCGCTCGTACGAAGTCCAATAGAACGGCAGCGTGGCGAAATTCAGCAGCTCGGCGAAATGGTCTCGATAGGCGGCTTCCATCTTTTCATCGGGCAGCTTTCCCCACTGGAAGATATTGCTGCCGAAGAGGAATGCGTGCCGGGTCTGCTCGACGACGACCTTGGCCCCCGGCACGGGCTGGCCCGCCGCATCCACGACCACGATGGTGGCGTCACTCATGCGGTGCTTTTTGATCCGCTTATCGGCCGTGGCCAGCAGATCGGCCTCCGAGGTCTGAGCTCGGAGCATGGAAGATCGACCGGCAGCCAACATCAGCACACCGATCAGACAGGAGGTCGTCCACACACGGAAGACGGAAACGTTCTTCATGGCAGGGCTCGCTTCGGGATGGGGGAAATGGCGTGGGTCCGGCGGCACAGGGTCTTTCATATAGCAAACCGGTCCCGAGGTCAACCGTTTGTACAGGGTTGCCGGTTTGTGCAGGGTTGCCGGTCGCAGCGGGAAGGCCCGGCATCGCATCCCTCCCGATATCCGGCCCGGGTTTGCATCTCGCCCGGGTTTGGTATAATGCATGTCAACTCACCGGCAGGACCGACGAACCAGGAGGACCGACGTTCGCCCTTTGCCCCCGCCTCGAAGAAGCTCCCGCCGCCCCAACCGCCGAAAGGAGATCGCAGCCATGCAGCGCCCCAGACGCTCGTGTGTTACGTTTGCCGCGTCGACAGCCCTCGTGGGTTTATCCCTTTTGCCGCTGTTGGCTCTGCCAGCCGCGGCCGAGCCCGATGCCGCTCCGCAGTACACACCGGGACCCTTGCTGCAACGGATGCTCGACGGCCCCATGGCCGGGCTGGAGGAGATCGTCTTCGCCACCCGCGTGCCCGGGCGCGACCACTGGTACGTCACCTTCGGCAACTACGCCGATCATTCCGATTATCCACAGAACCTGGCCTTCAAGAAGGAAGACGGCGTCTACTGGGGCTACGGCGACGGCGCGCGGCTCTGCCGGATGAACCTCCGCACGGGCCAGTTGAACGTGATCTTCGAAGATCCCCAGGGCGGCGTGCGTGATCCGCAGATCCACTACGACGGTCAGAAGATTCTCTTCGCCTATCGCCCCGGCGGCACCCACGTGTTCCACCTCTACGAAATCAACGTCGACGGCAGTGGGCTGACGCAGCTTACCGACGGGCCGGACGACGACATCGAGCCGACCTATTGCCCCGACGGCAGCATCGTCTTCTGCTCCTCACGGTGCCGGCGGTTCGTCAACTGCTGGTACACCCGCGTCGCGTCGCTGTACCGCTGCGACGCCGACGGCGGCAACGTCCGCATGCTCTCCAGCAACAACGATCACGACAACACGCCTTGGATCCTGCCCGACGGCCGCGTGCTCTACATGCGGTGGGAATACGTCGACCGCAGCCAGGTCCACTTCCACCACCTGTGGACGATGAACCCCGACGGCACTGGCCAAATGGTTTACTACGGCAACCTGCACGGCGGCATCGCCATGCTCGACGCCAAACCGATTCCGGGCACGCAGAAGGTCGTCTCGTCGTTTTCGCCCGGCCACGGCCGCCCCGAACACCTGGGTTTCGTGACCGTCGTCGACCCGAAAAACGGCCCCGACGACAGGGGTTTCGCCCGCAACGTCAGCAAGAACACCAACTGGAAGGATCCCTACGCCTTAAGCGAGGATTGTTTCCTCGTGGCCAGCCCGCGGGGCCTGCACGTGATGGACGGCCAGGGCAACCAGGAGCTGGTCTATCAGTTGCCCGAGCCCGATCGGTACATGCAGTGCCACGAGCCGCGTCCCTTGCGGTCGCGCCCGCGAGAACGGGTCATTCCGGATCGAACCATACTCCAGGCCAAGACGGGCCGGCTGATCCTCGAAGACATCTACAACGGCCGTAACATGGCCGGCGTGAAGAAGGGCGAAGTTGCCAAGCTCCTCGTGCTCAAGCAGCTCCCCAAGCCCGTGAATTTCTCCGGCGGGATGCAGCCGCTGACGATCGGCGGGTCGTTCACGCTGGCGGGCATCGTGGGCACGGTCCCCGTGGAGCCCGACGGCTCGGCCTACATGGAGTTGCCGGCCCTGCAATCGCTGTTCTTCGTCGCCCTGGACAAGGAAGATCGGCCTGTCAAGCGGATGCACAGCTTCCTGGTCCTTCAGCCGGGCGAGACGACCAGTTGCGTGGGCTGCCACGAACAACGGGTCAATACACCTCGACCGATCAGCACGGACCTGGTGGCCATGCGGCGGTCGCCCAGCCCCGTGGAGCCGATCGCCGACGTGCCGGCGGTGATCGACTATCCCCGCGACGTCCAGCCCATCCTGGACGAACACTGCGTGCAGTGCCACTGCCCCGAGCGGCGCGAGGGCAAGACAGACTTTACCGGCGACCACACGGCCATGTACAGCGTCAGCTACTGGACGATGCAAACGCGCAGCCTGGTTTCCGACGGCCGCAACCAGCCGTTCGGCAATCGGCTGCCCTATAGCTACGGCAGCGCGGCCAGCCGCCTGATGACCTTCCTCGACGGCAGCCACTACGACGCCAAACCCACAGAATTGCAGCGAAAAACGATTCGGCTCTGGATCGAGACCAGCGCTACCTACCCCGGGACGTACGCCGCGTTGGGCTGCGGCTCCTATCCCGTGCATCTGCCGGTCGGCCCCATGCTCAACCGCTGCGGGAGTTGCCACGTCCGCGAGCTCAGCAACCAGGCCGGCAAGCGAAACGCCCTGTTCTTTCCCAGCTTCGGGCACCAGCTCGAACCGATGAACAATCTTTCGCGGCCCGAAAAATCGTACGTGTTGCTGGCCCCCTTGGCCAAAGAGGCGGGGGGGCTGGAGCTGTGTAAGGAGGTCGTCTTTGCCGATAAGGAAGATCCGCTCTACCGACAAATGCTCGCAGCGCTGGAAAACGCCCATCAGCGCCTTGTCGAGGGAAAACGCTTCGACATGCCCGACTTCCGCCCCAACGAACACTACCTCCGCGAAATGCAGCGATTCGGTTTCCTGCCCGGCGACCTCAAGCCGAGCGATCCGGTGGACTGCTACGCGGTGGACCGGGCGTATTGGGAGTCGTTCAGGTACGACCCCAGGCGGCAGTGAGCGAGGAAAAAACCGGCGCATGGTAGTGTCGCGGTAGTACAGGGATCGTGCGGGGGACGGTCGCGAGTTTCGTGTATCGAGAACGGGATTCTCCTCCGCGGCCCAGTTTGCAGACCTTCGCCCGTGCGGTTCCGGGCCATTTCTGCCGGCGTCCCGCAAAGCACCGGCTAGCCATCAGGCGGGTCCCGGAACCCGCGAGTTTGGCTATTCCCAGTCGTTTACGCCGACGCCGGCACCCATGGCGTTCACCGGATTTCCCGCGCCGAGCGGTTTTTCGTGACCCCGGTAGCGGGCCTGGGGCGAGCGTGCTAGAATTGTGGTGGTTTGTACGCCTCCGGGCCCTTCGGGCCCTGGTGGTCGTTTCCGTAGAACCCCATCCGCGCGCGAGCAGCGCGGGCGGTTCGGTCTCTGACAGCCGTCCAACGCGACGACGCAACCACCTGTGACTTTCTGACCGAGGCACCAACCCCACGGAACCCTTGCGTCGGATTCTGCCTGCAACCACCACCGCTTGC
Source organism: Pirellulales bacterium (assembly GCA_016935315.1). Taxonomy (GTDB): domain Bacteria; phylum Planctomycetota; class Planctomycetia; order Pirellulales; family Thermoguttaceae; genus JAFGRD01. Next base: position 3,695 of record JAFGRD010000172.1, on the reverse strand, counting down.
AGGCCGCATGGCGCGTATCGAACGACGGCTCTGCCGAACAGTCCTTTGCCAAGCCCTTGCCCGTGCCCGGGTCACCGGTCGTGGTGATCCAAGCGGACCGGGCGTTTTCACAAAATCGGGTCTGCCGATCCCTCCGGCGGCCCAACAACTTTTACGGGAGAATCTGGATGTCGGACGGATTGAGTCAGCAAGCTGCCACGGGAAGCCAACCGGTCAAAAATCTCGGCTGGCAAGTCACCTTTGCCGGCCTGGGCATCAACCTGGCGCTGGGTATTCTCTACACCTGGAGTGTGATCGGCAAGAACATTCCCGAGGCGTGGAACTGGGATCAAACCGACAAGTCGTGGCCCTATTCGATCGCTTGCCTGGTGTTCTGTTTGATCATGGTGCCGGCCGGCCGGCTCCAAGATAAGATCAGCCCCCGGTTCGTCGCCAGCATCGGCGGCGTGCTGGTCGGCCTGGGCATGATCTTTGCCAGCATGACGACGTCCCTGGCAGGATACATCATCGGGTTTGGCGTGCTTGCCGGCGCCGGAATCGGCTTCGGCTACGCCTCGGCAACGCCGCCGGCCGTGAAGTGGTTTTCCGCAGCGCGGACCGGCTTGATCGCCGGGCTGGTGGTCTCCGGCTTCGGCCTGGCCTCCGTCTACGCAGCCCCGCTGGCTCAATGGCTGACCGACTCCTTCGGTCTGTCCAACATGATGCTCACGCTGGGCATTGCCTTCCTGATCGTGGTGGTCGGCCTGGCACAACTGCTGATTCCACCGCCCAAGGGCTTCGTGCCCGAAGGCGCGGCCAAAGCCACTGCCGCTGCCAACGGCAAGAAAGAGGAGTTCACGCCTAAGGAAATGCTCGCCACCCCCCAGTTCTATCTCTTGTGGTTCATGTACGCTTGTGGAGCCGGCGCGGGGCTGATGATCATCGGCAAGCTGGCCGCCATTGGTGGAGAGCTCACCGGTGCTAAGCTTGGCTTCGTCCTGGTCGCCGCGCTGGCGGTAGGCAACGGGGCCGGGCGCGTCGTGGCCGGGGCCCTGTCCGATATGCTCGGACGCCAGCTCACCATGTTCGGCTTTTTCGTCTTCCAGGCCGTGCTGGTGCTGCTGTTGTCGCAGATCCCGGCCGGGTCGACCTTGGCAAGCGTCCCCGTGTTGGCACTAATCTCGGCGCTGATCGGAGCCAACTACGGCTCGAACCTGGCGCTGTTCCCGTCTGTCACCAAGGATTACTACGGCGCGAAGAACTTCGGCATGAACTACGGGCTCGTCTTCACGGCCTGGGGTGTCGGCGGCTTCATGCTTTCCATGGGGGCGGGCAAGCTCTACGACATCTACGGGAAATTCGAGATCGCCTACTACGGGGCGGCGTCGCTGTTGGTGATTGCCGCAGTTGTCACCTTCGTGCTCAAGGCGCCGCATATCATGCACGAGTCGGCGCCCGAAGTGGAGCCGCTGCCCGAGACGGCCTGAGGCGACGCGAATGCCGGCCCAGGTGGCCTGTAGCTGAACCGGCGAGAATTCAGCTTGCTGCGACCCCACAAGATCCCCATTTCCAGGTCTGGCGACTTCGGCGACGCCCTGGCTGAAACGTTGCGCATCTACGACAGCGTCCACGGCTGTCGCTTCGCACGGCCGAGCCAGCGGGCGGCCTCCGGGTCGCCGACGATCTGCTCTGTGTCGGGGTCCCATCGCAGCGGTCGCTTCAGCCAGTAGGCGATGTTGCCCAGGTGGCAGACCGTGGCGGCCCGGTGGGCGTCTTCGATGTCGCGGAAGGGTTTTTGCCGGGTGCGCACGGCATGCAGGAAGTCGCCCAGCAGCCCGCCGCGGCCCTCGTAGCCCTCGATCTCCACCGTGCCGCTTGGCGGGCGCACGTCGCCCGGCAACTCGCCTTCGGTGCCCTTGTAGGTGATGTTCTTGGTGCCGCCGTGGTACATCCGCATCCCGTTGGCGAAGACGTAGGTCAATCGCTCGTGGTCTTTTCCATCGGGCGGAATGATCTGGACCGGTCCGGTCTTGTGCACGCCGACGGCGAACATTGCGGCCCCGAAGCGGTGCGCCCCCCAGTCGGTCATCCCACCGCCGGAATAGTCGCGATAGGGGCGGAAGCCGCCCCGGATCAGGTTGTGATGGTACGGCCGCCAAGGCGCCGGCCCCAGCCACATTTCCCAATCGAGGCCCGGCGGCAGGGGTTCCTCGGACAGATCGCAGTAGCCCGACGGCCCACCGCACGAGACGAACACCTCCCGGATTTCGCCCAGCGCGCCGCCGCGAACCAGCCGCGGCCAATCGCCGTAGTCGCCCAACACCCGCTGGCTGCCGCCGGAGACCACCCGGTTGTAGCGCCGGGCGGCGGTGACCATCGCCCGCCCCTCGACGATCGTCAACGTCTCCGGTTTCTCGCAAAATACGTCTTTTCCGTTCCTGCACGCCTCGATACAGATGATCGCGTGCCAGTGATCGGGCGTGCCGATCATCACGGCGTCGATATCGTCGCGGAGGACCACTTCGCGGAAGTCGGCATGGACCGTGCAGTCCTGGTTGCCGTAGCGCTGATCGACGAGGTTCTTGGCGTTGTCGCGATGGGCGGGCACGGGATCGCAGACGGCCAGCATCTGCACGTCGCTGTGGCCCATCAGGCCCCGCATGTCGCCGGTGCCGCGGCCGCCGACGCCGATCGACCCCATGGTAATCCGGTCGCTGGCCGCCGTGCCGCCGTCGGCCCCCAGGGCGGAGCCGGGCACCAGCGCCGGAACGGCCAGCATGCCGCCGGCAGCCCCGCGGACAAAGCGGCGTCGCGTGATTCGTCCGGTCATAGTCATCGCAAGAACCTCCTGTGCTGTGGTGAGATGTGCCAGGACACGGCGTCCATGGTAGGCCCGTCGCCGCCGGATGGCAAGCAACCGGGGCGCGACTCCGCATGCTTCTTGCCGCATCCGTGGCCGGCCGCACAGGCTACCGAGCCGATCCGCTCTTCTCGATCAGGTTGACCCAACGGATCTCTCCGTAGCCGTCGTGAGAGATCGAGAGGATTGTGGGTTTGCCGACGACGACTTCGTCGGCCACGACGCGCTCCTCTTTCTTGCTCAAGGGCATCGCCAGCGGCTCCTTGAGTCCTTCGACCCGCACCAGCGCCTCCTCGGCGTGGGCGGAGAAGCCGACTGACAGGCTGTACGTGCCCGGCTCAACGCGGAATCGGAACTCCAGGTCCTTGCGCATCCGGCAGCCGTCGCCGTCGAGCTTCGAACGGACCCAGGCACGATTTTCGTCGGACATGGCCGGCAGGTTGAAGCCGTAGCCGCGGGCCTCGTCCCAGACGTCGGCGGCCCCCACGGGCGTGTAGCCGAACTTGATCCCTTCGAGCAAGTGCTCGCCCACGCGGTCGGCCGGCCCGAAGTCGTACAGGTACTTGCGGCAGGCCTTGGCGCGTTGACGACGTTGCTCGATCTCGCGCTGCTGCACGTCGTAGGCCTCCAGCAAGCCGCGCCAGGCAGCACTGTTCTGCATGTCGCGGACGTAGATCGGAAACGGCGTGATCTCCAACTCGCCGGTGCTCTCCGCCTCGATCCGGGCGCCGAAGGCGTCGGTAATCCGGCAGCGGCCCAGGTCCAGGCCGAGTGGGGCCGTGCCGTCGACAGTCCAGGCCGTCAGCAGCGGCTTGCCGCCCTCGTCCCATTTCAACAGCCAGACGTTCTCGTCCGG
>JAFGRD010000171.1 GCA_016935315.1 Pirellulales bacterium | reverse complement strand
TACTGGTACGATTCATCGTCGACGCCGGTGATCGTGTGGTCGGCCTCGGTGAGCTGGTTGGTCGCGTCGTAGGCGAGATGTTCTAGCCAGCAAGGAGCCTCGCATGGGCACGCGATCGGCCATCGGAATGCTATCTGAGGACTCGATATTGGTCAAGTCAACGCCGGGCCCTTGACAAGCCCGGCCGTTTCAGGCCACAATCGGGTCTTCGTGGAGTCTGCCACGGGCAGACGACCGTTGACCACGCTGACTCTTGATCTTGCTGGAGATAATCTCATGTATCGCTTCAATGCGCTTCGCCTCCGTTGGTTCGTGGTTGCTGCTATTTGCTGTGTTGCCGGTGGCAGTCGTGCCGCCGAGACCGTGCCGCTGTCGTCGCTGGACTTGGCGAAAATGTCGGCCGGCTGGGGCGAACCCCGGGCGAACGTGGCGGTGGTCGGTAAACCGATGTCGATCGCCGGCCGGGCGTTCCAGCAGGGAGTCGGCACGCACGCCCCGTCGGTCATGCACGTGCAACTCGACGGCAAGACGCGGCGGTTCACCGCGCTGGTGGGCGTGGATGACGAGACCGACGGCAAGGGGACCATCCGTTTCGAAATCTACGGCGACGGCCGCAAGCTGTTCGACAGCGGCGTGGTCCGGGGCGGTGCGCCGGCCAAGCCGGTCGACATCGGCCTGGAGGGTGTCAAGCGTCTGATCCTGATCGTTACCGCCACCGGCGACGGCGCAGCCTACGATCACGCGAATTGGGCCGACGCCGTGTTCCAGGTCGAGGGCGACCCGCCCCGGGCCGTCGACCCGTCGGTGGAGCCGAAGGAGATTCTCACACCCAAGCCCGGGCCGCAGCCGCACATCAACGGGCCGACCGTCCACGGTGCTCGTTCCGGCCGGCCGTTCCTCTACCGTATTCCCTGCGCGGGCCGCCGGCCGATCACTTTCTCCGCCGAGGGATTGCCGGAGGGCCTGACGCTGGACCCGGCCACCGGGATCATCACCGGGCGCGTCCCCGGCGGGAAGGGTGAACACATGGTGACGCTGAAGGCCCGCAACGCCTCGGGCGCGGACCGGCGGCCCTTCCGGCTGGTCGTCGGCGAGACGCTGGCCCTGACTCCGCCGATGGGCTGGAACAGTTGGTACATCCACTATCACCGGGTGACCGAGCAGCACATGCGCGAGGCGGCCGACGCGATGGTTTCGTCGGGCATGGCCGACTATGGCTATCAGTACGTCAACATCGACGACTGCTGGATGAAGCAGCGGGGCGACCAGCCCTATCGCGACGCGCAAGGCGACCTCTTGCCCAACGCCAAGTTTCCCGACATCCGGGGCATGGTCGATTATATCCACTCGAAGGGGCTGAAGGCCGGGACCTACATCTCGCCAGGCCCCTGGACCTGCGCCGGCTACGTCGGCAGCCACCAGCACGAGGAAGCCGACGCCAAGCAGTTTGCCCGCTGGGGCTTCGACTTCCTGAAGTACGATTGGTGCACGTACGAGCAGGTAGCCACGGGCGCAGGGCGGGAGCGGTTGATGAAGCCCTATCGCCAGATGGGTGAGCTGTTGAAGCAGAGCGAGCGAGACATCGTCTACAACCTTTGCCAGTACGGCATGGGGGACGTGTGGAAGTGGGGCGGTCAGGTCGGCGGAAACTGCTGGCGCACGACCGGCGACCTGGGCAACGTCGCTCATCAGCGGCTGCCCGGCTTCTATCCTATCGCCCTGAGCAACATGCGCCATTGGCAGTACGCCAGGCCGGGCCAGTGGAACGACCCCGACTACATCCTGATCGGCTACATCGGCGATCCACGGCGGCGGGGAGGTGACGACGCGGGCATCCCCTGCGCGCTGAGCGGAAACGAACAATACACTTACATGTCGATGTGGTGTCTGATGGCCGCCCCGCTGGTCTTCAGCGGAGACATGGCCAAGCTCGACGCCTTCACGCTGAACGTGCTGTGCAACGCCGAAGTGATCGAAGTGGACCAGGACCCGCTGGGGAAGCAAGCCAAAATCGTTCGCCAGACCGAAGAGGAAGTGGTCCTGGCCAAGGCGATGGAAGACGGCTCGCTGGCCGTTGGGCTCTTCAATCTGGGCGAGGCCGAGCAAGAGATGGTCGTGCCGTGGTCGGAGCTTGGTCTGGCCGGAAAACAAACGGCCCGCGATCTCTGGCGGCAGCAGGACATCGGCGACTGCGAAACCGCTTTCCGTGCACGCGTCGGCCGACATGGCGTGTCGCTGGTGCGTTTGCGACCGGCCAAGTAGGGTACAATCCAGGCACAACCCGCCAGACGGCGTATCGCCTTGTCTCTGCGAGCATCACTCAGGGCGGGACTCCAGCCAGATCGCGTAGACTCGCTTCTGGTGGGCGTCTTCCGAGTCCCGGTAGGAAGCGACCGTTTGCTCCAGGCCCTCGCAGAGCTTGACCGTCGTGATCGAGTAGGACTCGTCGGCGGCGTGCTGCGACGGGCCGGAGAGCCGCGCGAGCTTGCCGTCGGAAAGCATCCGGAGCCGCCGGCGGGTGGCAGCCAGGTACTCGACGGCCAGGCGGGCGTGGGCGGCCTCGTAGCGGTCGGCCATTGCCGCCGACACCAGCGCCTGGTGGAATCTGCGAATCCGCTCGACCCGTGCGTCGATCTGCTCGACCTCCGGCGGCAGTTGCAGCGCCGTGGCCGGCTTGCGCGGCTCGAACGGCACGGGCATGGCCCCGCCCAAGGCGATCTGGATTACCGCTTCCTGCGGCGTCAGGTCGTAGGGCAGCGTGATCGACCTCTCGTCGAACGTCTTCCATGGCTGCCCATTGACCAAGACCGCCGTGACCGGGCCGCTTCCGGTGGTGGCCAGGTAGAGCCGCTTGCGTCCGAAGCGGATCGGGAAGTGCTGCTGGAGGTGCGTGATCCCCGGCGGGACGTGCGGGCACAGCACCAGCCCTTCGGCCCCATACAAGTACTCGAACAGCCCGCGGATCATCGCCGCCGGCGGCCCGAAACTGTCGTAGCAGAGGTTGATCGGCTCGCCGGGCTGGTAGACGCGGTTGCCAAACTCGACCAGGGGGTTGTCCATGCGGAAGAGTCGGGCGAACTTGATCAGGTGCTCGATCGAACGGCGGGCATCGTCGTATTTGCCCAGCCGGTAGTAGCCCATCACCATCCGGGCCTCGCAGGTAGACCAGTGTCCGCCGTTGACCCAGGTGCCGTACTGCCATAGCCAACTCGTCGGCGGCGTATACATATCGTCCAACCCCGGGCAGTTGGTGATGACGACGTCGTGCGGCCTGAGGCCGGGGATCGAGGCGATCTTCTGATAGATTCTCTCCGCCTGCCGGTCGTCGGCCACGCGGAAGCAGACCGCGTCGTGGTTGGCAACCGCCTCGAAGTAGCCGTGCTTCTCGGCGCCGTAGACGCCGTGCCGCGTGCCGTCCGGGTCGAGGTACTTCACGAAGTAGCCTTCGTCGGTGGTCAATTGCGGCAGGCCTTGGCGGGCGAGGTCTCTTCGCCTGGTGTACCGATCGACATGATCCGGGTCGCCCGCCAGCTTCTCCAACTCGATCAGCCGATCCAGCGCGGCGATATAGGTGATCGACAACCCGGCCAGGTAGGCCTTGCCGTAGGTTCCGTCGGCCTTCTGGAACCCGGCGTAGCTGGGCGCCAGCAGGTTGCCCGCCGGCCCGGCGAGGAAGAGGTTGTTCTGGGGATCGCGCCGCGACTCGATGAAGTCGGCGGACCGCCGCAGCCGGGACAGGTAGCGGTCGATCGCGTGCCCGTCGCGGCCGACCAGCAGCAACTCGGCCTGCATCAGGAGCCCCGCCGCCGTGAACTCGATGCCCCAGTCGTGGGTGGCCACCTGACCGTCGCCTTGCTTGGGAATGAACCAGCCCGGCGCGGCGGCGTCGCAGAGCTGCCCATCGGGGACCACCAACTGCTTGCCGCCGTGCTCCCACGTCCGCTTGCCGTCGCCCATCTGGTCGAACCACAGATCCTGGGCGTTCTGGAGGAAGGTGATCAGCGGCTCCTCCAGCATCGGCAGGGCGCAATAAGTCGGGCCGTAGCTGTTCTGGATCCACCACGCGCCCCAGGTGGGACCTTCGACAAACCCGTTCCAGGCCGGCGTGTAGAGCATGGCGACGTTCTGGAACTCGGGATCGGGAGAGAACATCCGCCGCGAAACGTCCAGCAGCCGCAGGTATTCCAGGTCGCCCCGGCCCGAGTAGAACCTGCCCTCGAAGTCTTCCGCCGCGCGTGCCATGGCCGGCGTGACCAGAGCGGCCGTTACCCACGGCAGGATCGCGGCAACCACGGCAGGGAGGAGAGACCTCGAGACAAAGCCGCAGAGGGCGTCCTCCGAAGCCAAGCGGCGGTGGGCTGCGCCCGGATCGCGGTGCGAAAACACGGTCGGTCCTCCATTTCTGGGGAGTGCTTTGGTGTGAGATCCAGTCTTGCCATTTCGGCTACGCCCGACATGCCCAGTCTACTGCCGGCCGCACGGCAAGGGAAGCAGTGTCTGCTCGGTGGAATCCTCCCCGGCTCGGTGTTATGATGGCCTGCATGAAGCGAAATGCCAATTCCACCTGAGGATAAGTCTACGGAAGTGAGGAATTGCTGATGTCCACGACGTTCTGTCCCGCGACGTTTCTGCGAGCGTTTGGATGGCTGGCGCGCTCTGTATGCCTGGCACGGTTGGCATGGCTGGCATGCCTGCTCTTCTCGCCGAGTGTTTTCGGCGCCCCGCCTGCAAGCGGTCTCCCGGATACTGTTTCCCTGGTCGAGAGCGTCGACCTTCGGCCGGTCTTTGAGCAATGGGGGCTCCCGCCGCGCGTTCAAGGCAAGCGCAACACCTGTTCGGTGTTTGCCGTAACGGGTGCTTTGGAGTACGCGCTGGCGGCCAAGAGGGATGCCGGAACGCGGTTGAGCGTCGAGTTCCTCAATTGGGCCTCGAACGAAGTGCTCCGCGACAGGAACGACGGCAGCTTCTTCTCGGATCTCTGGCGAGGATTCACGATCTACGGGGCGTGTCCCGAGGAGGACATGCCCTATCAGGATACGTTCGATCCCGGGCGACAACCCAGTTCGGACGCGAAGGAGCACGCGCGGCTGTTGCACGAAGTTGGGCTCCGGTTGCATTGGATCAAGCGGTGGAACCCGAACACGGGTTTGACGCAGCAGCAGTTGGTCGCGATCAAGCGCGTGTTGGGCCGGCAATGGCCGGTCTGCGGGGGCCTGCGCTGGCCCAAGAGACCGGTGCGGTGGGAAGACAACATCTTGGAAACGCCGCCGCCGGACGGCGTGGTCGACGGGCACAGCGTGCTGATTGTCGGCTATCGGGACGATCCGAAGCAGCCGGGCGGAGGCCTGCTGATCTTCCGCAACTCCAACAACAACGGCCGCGACGGCTACATGACCTACGAGTACGCCCGGGCGTACATGAACGACGCCGTATGGATCGATCCCAGGCAGGACGACGCCCCGCAAGCCGTCCCGCCCGTGATGTCCGACGTGCTCGGCCCGCTGGGCTTTTTTCCCAGGGGACGCAATCGCCGCGTTTCGAGCAATCAGCAGCCCGACTGGCACAGCGAAAACCTCGACATGAATTGGCTCATGCCCGGCCAGTCGGTCGATGTGCCGGTGCTCGAAGGACCGGGCGTCATCACCCACATTTGGTTCACGAGCCATTCCGGCTGGGTGGGCGAGCTGAACTCCCTGACGTTGCGGATCTACTACGACGACCGGAAGGAGCCGGGCGTGGAAGTCCCGGTGGGCGATTTTTTCGCCGTCGGGCACGGCAAGCCCGCCGTGGTCAGCAGCATCCCCGTCCAGGTTTCTCCAACGGGGTCGTTGACCTGCTACTGGCGGATGCCGTTTCGCGAAAGGGCCCGGATCGTCGTGACCAACGACAATCCCGACCGCTCGACGGGCCTGTATTGGCAGATCGATTGGGTGCAGTTGGAGGATCTTCCCTCTGAAATCCCCTACTTCCATGCCCGGTATCGGCAGGAGTATCCGGCCGCCGAGGGCCGCGACTACCTGCTGGCCGATCTACGGGGCAGCGGTTGCTACGTGGGGACGGTGATGTCGGTGACGTTGGGCCAGGATGGCTGGTTCGGCGAGGGCGACGATTTCTTCTACATCGACGGCGAAGAAGTCCCGAGCTTGCAGGGTACGGGCAGCGAAGACTACTTCAACGACGCCTGGGGGTTTCGCACACGGACCGGCCCTTGGTTCGGCCAGCCTCGTTGGCAAGGCTACCTGGCCGGCGACAGCGGCGTCTGCTACCGTTGGCACCTGCCCGATCCGGTCTATTTCACCAAGTCGCTGAAGGTGGAGATCGAACACCGGGGGAATCGGGAAGAGTCGGAAGACGGCTTCTATCTCGAGCGGCCCGATTTCTTCAGCAGTGTGGCGTACTGGTATCAAGCCGGAGAGCCGAAAACGACTTTCCCGCCGTTGCCGCCCTGGCACACCCGGCGCGTTGCCTGGCAGCATCACCATCTCGTGAAGACGTACCGCCGTGCGAAGACCTCGAACAAGACCGAGGTGCGCGTGGAGACCCAGGGCTTCTTCGGCGCGCGGCCCGTCCTCGCCTGGCCCAACCGGGAACCCGGCGCCGTGCTCGCCTTGCCGTTTGAACTGCCGGAAGACGGCCGCTTCGCCGTGCGCCTGACCGCGGCCGAAGGTCCCGGCCACGGCGCCTACGACGTGGAGTTGGACGGCAAGAGAGTCGTCGCGGCCGATTTCCGCGCGCCGGAAGATGCCGAGACGGATTTGAGGCTGGGCACGCATGATCTCAAGCAGGGCAACCATACGATTGCCTTCCGTGCGACCGATCGTGCCGAGCAAGTCGGGCCACTGGGCGTCGAGATCCTGCGGCTTCTGAAGCTGCCGCCCGAGGCCGAGCGCACCGAGCGGACGCACCATGAAGCCCATTTTATCCGGCTGGGCATCGGCCGCGCCGTCTATGCGTATCGGCTGGCCTTCGATACGCTGCCCGATTCACTGGAAATGCTGGCCGAAAAGGGCTTCATGCCGGCTCGCTATCTTCGTGACGAGAACGGCCTGCCGCTGAAGTCCTGGCGCGAAGGCGATGCGCTGTTCGTCGAAAGCCCCGGCAAGGACCACTGGAAGCACGGTTGGCAGGGCCTCGACGCCCGACGCTGAGCGAGAATCCACCGCAATCACCTGCGTGGCGCCGTGCGCCTACCAGGTCTCCTGATGGACCGCGTCCTCGCGATAGCGTGTTCGCGGCGCGGGCGACTCGGCCGGCCAGCCCAGCGCGATCGTGGCGACGGGCAGAACCGCCTCGGGGATGTTCAGCAACGACTGGATGTAGGTCACGCGTTCTTCCCGCGGATGCACGCCCAGCCAGCAGGCGCCCAGGCCCAGGGCAGTGGCCGCCAACAGCAGGTTCTCGATCGCCGCGGAACAGTCCTGCAACAGGTAGGACAGTTGCCCATCGTGTGCCCGGTGCAGGTCTCCACAGACCACGATCCCGACGCCGGCGCCGGTCAGCAGCTTTCCGTTGGGCAAGCCTTCGGCAATCTTGGCCAGCATGTCGCGGTTGCGGACGACCACGAACTGCCAAGGATCCTCCGCCACGGCGGACGGCGCGGCCATGGCCGCCTGAAGAAGATCGTCTACCACGCTCTGTTCCACGTCCTCCGGCCGGAACGCCCGAACGCTCCGCCGCGAGAACAGGTGGTTCAGTTTTGGGTTCATGGTGTGCATCCCTTATCGTGCTGTTTGTGACGGTCGGCCCAAGGATATCGTAGCGGCTGCCAGACAGACCGGCAAGCAGCCGGCGACCGGCGCCAGGCGCCGGTCTCGGCCGCGGAGGCCCGAGGGCCTCGGCTGCTTCACACACCCGTCTGGTGTGGCGCCGGGGCGCCCACACGGGGCGAACGTTATGGGTGGCAGGGCGTCTATTGATGTTTGCATTGTGGATGCTCCAGGCCGACCAACGGGAGGCCGGACAAGTCGGGCTCTCGTTGGTCGCCCTCGCGCGTTGAGTGTGCGAGCGTCAAGAGGCCGCCTTTCCACCCGCAAGAATGCCCAACGTGTTCTCTTGCGAGTCCTTAATCATAGCCCTGCAACGACTTACGAGAGTCTCGCGAAATTTCCCTGTTCCTCGGGCTCGATGGATTCGGCGGCGAATTGCGGTCAAGTCGGGGTCATCTGCTTGCTTTACCCACCTTGCCTAATTAAGATGAATAGCGTGGCTAAGGTGCGGACAGGTCTCAGCTTGCCACCGAGTCTTGGTCTACCCCACGCTCCCACCCGCGGCGCTCGTGCCGTTGTGGTGGGGGCGTTCCGGACAGTTATCCTTGCAGTGGAGAGGTTCCGATGCGTTCACGAGGAGTCGGTACTCGCGTGGCCCTGTTGTTGGCGGCAGCCGGAGTGGTGCTCGGCGCGCCGTCGCTGGCGAAGGCCCAGGCCCAGGCGGGCGTGGTGGTCGACGCTCAAGGTGTGCTGCACACGAAGATGTTTGCCGACCCCGGTGGCATGCTGACCCAGCAGCGGATCGCCGCGGCCAAGGCGGCCCTGGATCCCGAACTGGCCACGCATAGTCCCATCCGCTACATCTCGCTCAATCGGCTCGAAGCGGCCATTGCCCAGCGGCAAGGCGCGCCGACCGACGCGATGCGGAACCTGGGCGGGCTGCTGCGGGTGAAATACGTCTTTTACTTCCCCGAGAGCAAAGACATCGTGATCGCCGGTCCGGCCGAGGGCTGGATGGTCGATCCGGCCGGACGCACCGTGGGCATTCAAAGCGGTCGCCCGGTCGTGCAATTGCAGGACCTGGTCGTTGCCTTGCGGGCGTTTCCGCCGGGGCGCAGCGGAGAGAAGTTGATCGGCTGCTCGATCGATCCGACGCCCGAAGGCCTGGCCGCCATGCAGCGGTTCCTGCAGACCATTGGCTCCCGGGCCACGCCGAACGACACGCAATACATTGTGGAAGGGCTGCAGACCAGCCTCGGGTTGCAGAAGGTCAGCATCAACGGCGTTTCGCCCAAGACGCACTTCGCCCAAGTGCTGGTCGAGGCCGACTACCGCATGAAGCTGATCGGCATCGGGTTGGAACAGCCGCCGATTCGGCTGGTCAGCTACGTCGAGCGGGCCAACCCGAGCCAGGTCAGCCGCAACGCCATGCAGCGCTGGTTCTTCACGCCCGACTATCAGTGCGTTCGCGTCAGCGAAGACCGGCTGGCCATGGAGCTGGTCGGCGACGGCGTGAAGCTCGTCGGCGAGAATGAGATGGTTACCGCGGGCGGCCAGCGACAGACGACCACTCGAACCAACAAGGCCAGCCAGGCGTTCGTGACCGGTTTCACCCAAAAATACCCGCAACTGGCCGAGCGCTCGCCGGTCTACGCCGAGCTGCGCAACCTGATCGACCTGTCGGTGGCCGCCGCGTTTATCCAGCAAGAGGGCTACTGCCAGAAGGCCGGCTGGAACATGGAACTGTTCGGCGACGAGCGGCAGTTTGCGGTGGAGACCTATCACGCTCCGCAGATGGTGGCCACGGCCGTCAATGCCATCTGGAAGGGGCGCCAGTTGATGACCCCGGTCGGCGGTGGCGTGAGCATCCACGCCGAGCAGGCCCTGCAGGACCAGAACCTGTTGGCCGACGACGCCGGCCAGGTCGCCAAAGCACACCAGGGAACGAAGCTCGATCTGGCCGAAGGCCAATGGTGGTGGGACTGAGGCCGCCGATCGACCACAAGCGAACAAGGTACCTTTATGGGTCGGTTCTTGGTAGGGAGCCGGCCCGTTCCTTTGCGCCGCGGCACGCAGCGGCCCACCTGCCGCGCCGACGTGCGGGGGTGCCGGCACCCTCGCACGCCGTGGTCCGGGCTCGAAACGTGTCCGTGACTCGCCATTTTGCCGAAGTCCGGGTATAACATGGGTTGACCCCCGGGCGCCCAAGCCGGTTTCGGTTTGAAGCCAATCCCACCCCACCGGGAGCTACTCCATGTCGCGCATTCTGGCCTTGGACTGGGACCGGCGCGAGGCACGATACGTGTTGGCCAACGCCAACGGCACGAAGGTCTCGGTGCGTGCCGCGGCGTCGGTGCCGCTGGTCGACGTGGTCGAAGGCGGCGGCGAGCCCCATCCCGACCTGGCCAATTCGTTGCGGGCCGCGCTATCCCGGGAGAAAGTGGGACGGGTGGTCACGCTGGTGGGTGTCGACCGCGGCAGCATCGAGCTGCTGCAACTGACCGTGCCCCCGGCCCGCGACGAGGAGTTGCCGGAGCTGGTCTTCAATCAGGCGATGCGCGACTCGCCGACGATTACCGAGGATTCGTCGATCGATTTTTTCGCGCTGGGCGACAATCCGGCCAAACCCCGTCGGGTTACGGCGGCGGCCCTGGCGCCCGAGCGGCTGGCACGAATCACGGAAACGTGCCGAGTTGTGGGAGTGAAGCCGCAGCGGATGCTGCTGCGCCCGTTCGCCTCCGCGTCGCTGTTTGCCCGAACCGCTTCACCGCTCGACGAGCCCTGCCTGCTGGTCAACCTGGTTGCCGACGAAGTCGATCTGACCGTGTTGGACGAGGGCAAGGTCCTGTTTTCGCGGACCGTGCGTCTACCCCATTCTTCCGACGAGCAGCAGACAGACCAGAGGGTTTTGGCGGAGATCCATCGGTCGCTGGCAGTGGCCTTGCCGAGCCAACTCGACGACACGCCGGTCGGTCGCGTCTACGTGTTCGGCGGCCCTGGCGAGCACCAGGAGTTGATCGAACGGATTGGCGAGGAATTGTCGCTGGCCGCAGAGGCCTTCGATCCCTTCGAGGCCGTAGACGCAACGAGCGCGGCGGTGCCCGGCCATGGGGGCCGTTTCGCTTCGCTGCTGGGCATGGTGCTGGACGAGGCGCACGGCTCGCACGCCGTCGATTTCCTCCACCCGCGAGAGAAGCCCAAGCCGCTGGACCGGCGGCGGGTCGCCGTGCTGGCCGCCGCCGTCGTGACGGGCCTGGCCGTGGTGGTCGGCTACTACGTCTCCGGCGCGCTGGCCGACGTCGACGCCCGGAACCGGCAACTCGGCCGGCGGCTCGGCGAGTTGAACGCGCTGCTGAACCAGAATGCCAACGACTTCCAGGTCTTCCAGGCCGTGCGCGACTGGCAGTCCGGCGGCGTGCTGTGGCTGGAAGAGCTCCGCGAGTTGTCCCTGGCATTGCCCGACGGAGAAGACATGGTGATCCTGCGGATGTCGCTCTCGCCTGCTCGATCGGGCGCGGGCGGCGTCATCGGGCTGCAGGGCGTCGTGCGCGACTCGTCGACGGTCGTGGTGATGGAGCAGGGGTTGCGAGACGGGGCCCATCAGATCCGCAGCCCGAGCGTCTATCAACGCGCCAAGGACGCGAGCTACCCCTGGGCCTTCGACGCCACGGTGTTCGCCGCCGGGCGCACCAAGAGCCAGTATACGCGCCATCTCCCGGACCCGGCACCATGATGCAGTATCGCAAACAGATCCTGGCGGCGATCTTCGGCCTGATGCTGCTGTTCTACGGCGGCGACTGGCTGCTGAAGACCGTGCTCCGGGGGCCTCTTCAGAAGCGGCGCTCGCAAACGGCACGGTTGGAGAAGACCATCGAGCTGCGCGAACAACAACTGGCCAACGTCCGCAAGGCCAAGCAGATCCTCGCCGTCTGGCAGTCCCAATCGCTGCCTGGCAATGTCGAGGTGGCCCGCTCGTTGTACCGCGGATGGCTGCTGGAGCTGGTCCGCCACGTCGATCTGGCCGGCCACAGCGTCGAGTCGGGCGAGCCGCTCCGCCGCAAGGACCGCTACTGGCTGCTGCCTTTTACCGTGCGGGGGCGGGGATCGCTGGAGCAGTTGACCAAGTTTCTCTTCGAGTTTTACCGGGCCCCGCACCTGCACCAGATCGGATCGATCGGAATCACGCCGTCGCAGAACGGCGAGCAGCTCGACCTGTCGTTCTCGATCGAGGCCCTGGCGTTGCCCGGCGCCGATCGCACGGACCGGCTGGCCTCGGGCTCCTCGAACCGGCTGGCCTCGGCGAGCCTGGAGGACTATCACGTGATCCTCCAACGGAACCTGTTCGCCGTCGGCGGCAGCCTCGACGCGGTCGAGCACACGTACCTCGACGGCGTGGTCTCAGCGGCGGGCGGCCGTCCCCAGGCATGGTTCGGACTGCGGCTTAGCGGTGAGCAGCGGAAGCTGCACGAGGGCGAGCAGTTGACGGTGGGTGGCTTCACGGCCACGATCGTCGAAATCGCCGTCGAAGACCACGACGTGGTCCTCGAAGCCGACGGCCAACGCTGGCTGCTCTCGCTGGGCGAGAATCTCACCGAGGCGTTCGCCCTGCCGCCGGAATTCTGAGGTGGCACGACGAGGCCGGTTGGGTGTCCGTCGTCCTTCCCGACGAATCGACCATCGGCGGCAGAAACCTGGCGGTGCCGATCGCCCCAAGGTCATCGTGATCGACGCCATCGAGACGCCGGTCGCGGCGGGCCGCATTGTCAATGGGGCCGCATTGTCAATGGGCGGGCATATGCGATTCCGTATGTCGGTCTTGCGTAGATGCGCTTCTTGCGGCGACGGTGAAGCAGAAGGTCGAGCCGTGCCCCGCACCTTCCGACTCGACCCAAATGCGTCCGCCGTGCACCTCGACAATCCGTTTGACCAGCGCCAGGCCTATTCCGGAGCCTGCCGCTTTCTGGTCCAACTGATCGAATAGCCCGAAGACCTTCTGGTGGTAGCGGGGTTCGATCCCGATCCCGTTGTCGCGAACGTAGCAGGTCGTTTGATTTCCGTCGCGTCGCGAACCGATCTCGACCCGCGGCCGCGGCTGGTCGCCCATGTACTTCGCCGCATTGTCGATCAGGTTCTGCAAGACTTCCCGTAGCCGATCCCGATCGCCGAAGAGCACGGGCAAGTCGGGAGGAATCTCGACCTGCACTTTGTTCGCCTGAACTTGTCCGCCCACAAGTTCCAGCGCCTCGCGGGCCAATTCCTCCAACGGCACGTCTTCCGGCGGGTGGACCACTCGGCCGATCCGCGACAGCTCCAACAGCTCATCGAGCAACTGGGCCATCTTGTCGGCCGCGTTGGAGATGCGGGCAAGGTCATCCTCGACGGGTCCGGAGTCCCCGTCGGCCAGGTCTTGGCGCAACATGCCGACGTATCCCTGGATGGTAATCAGCGGGCTCTTCAGGTCGTGGGAGACGGTGTAGGTGAACCGCTCCAGCTCGGCGTTCTTGGCCTCCAGTTCGGCAATCAGGTCCTCCCGCTCTTGTTCCGCACATTTGCGCGCAGTGATATCGGTGCATATTCCCGTCATGCGGACCGGCCGGCCCTGCTTGTCCGGGAACAACGTGCCTCGCACTTCGATCCAGCCGGCTTTGCCGTCGCCGCGGACGATCTCGTGTTCGTACTGAATGACCGTGGACTCGCGATTGCCGGAAAGAAATTCCTGGACTTCCCGGTCCACTTCCTCGCGGATTTCGGGAGCGGCGAAGCCGAGGTACGCTTCGTAAGTCCCGCCAAACTCGTCGGCAGCGACGCCGAAAATGTCCAGGGTCTCCGGAGACCAGATGACACGATTGCCTACCAGGTCCCATTCCCACGTCCCCATGGACACGGCTTGCAGAGCCAGTCGCAAGCGATCGCTGCTTTCTTTCAGGGCTTCTTCCGCACGTTTGCGCTCGGTGATATCCTGCACCGTCCCCCGCATGGCCACGAGCCGGCCGTCGTCATCGTAGACTCCCTGAAAGGTCGAGAAGTAGTATCCCGTGCTGCCGTCGGGACGCAGGAATCTCTGTTCATAAGAGCCCTGTTCACGGCTCTCCACGGCTCTCTGGATCAGCTCCTTGTCGCGCTGATGATCCTCGGGCCAGGGCGACAGCGCCATGATCAAGTCGATGTGAGGCGTGAACTCTTCCGGATCGAGCTGGAAGATCCGATACACTTCCTCGGACCATTCGACGTCGCCTGTTTTCACGTCCAAGAGCCAGTGACCCAGATGGGCCATCTGCTGAGCTTCTCGCAGTCGGCTCTCGCTTTCCCGCAGGTCTTTCGTGCGCCGGGCAACGAGCACTCGAAGCCTGTCGTTGAAGACCATCAGCGTCAGTCCCAGTCCGAGAGCCACGACGGCGCCAACGGTGAGCGCGATCACCGCAGCGTGCTCACCTCGTTGTACCTGGGCCGCCACATAGTTGCCGGCCAAGAGGTTCACGAGGATCAGCATCATTACCGATGCCACGCCGGCGAGCGACAGCCATCTGGATCGTCGGTTCATGAGCGAAGCCCTTCTGCGGAAGTATAGTCCGCACAGGTAAACGAGCCAAGGTTGGCTGCCGACGAACGCGCAGCTATCGCCGGAAGCAGTGGGTTTTGGCTCTCCCCAACCGTTGGCGCGGGCGAGCGGCCGAGGTGAAGCGTAGCTTGTCACGCTGTAGAGCGGGGCCGGCCGGGGCGTGGGCCCCCGTCGTACGGTGTGCCATGCGATGCCGTCTTGGCCCGGCAACTCGATTCGGCTACACTAGCTGCGTGAAGGTCAATAAAGCTCCTCTGTGACGTTACGCGAGCCGACAGGAAGATCGCGATGCTTAGGCCAACTCCATGGGCAGTGAGGAGGGCCCATCGCCTCGTCTGCCTTGCCGTAGTCTTCCAGACTTTCTGCTGTGCTTCCCTTCGGGAGGTTGTCGCGGCCAACGACACCGGGACAACCAGTGAGGTTACTCGCCAGGGCGAGTTGAGAGAACAGTTGGGTGCCGTCGTGGCTCAACAGAAGGTGGTTGAGCAAGCGCGGACCGAACTGGAGCAGCGCAGAAACCACCTGGACGAGGACCTGAGGTCGTTTCGAGCCACCGGATTCGACCAGGCCCCCCCGTACCCGCTTTCCCTGTTGGATCGGCTCCGCGACGAGTTGGAGGCCGAGCAGGCCCGGGCTACCGCAACCGAGGCTGCTCTGTCGGCCCGCGCCGAGGCCGTCGAGAAGGCTCGCAGCGCCTACAACGACAAGGAACGGGCGAGGCGTCTGGCCAAAGAAGCGGTCGTCACCAGCACGGACCCTGGTGTTCTTTCGCGGCTGAAAGAAGCCATGTTGCTGGCCGAGCTGGAAAGCAAGCTGGCCGGGGAGACCCTCACGACGCTGGAATCGGAGTTGGCCAACGAAAAACTGGCTGAGGGAATCCAGCAGCAGTTGTCCGTTTTGCTGCACGAGAAGATTGCCCAGGTGTCCGAAAGCGTGCAGTTCTTGAAGTCGGAGCTGCAGCTTCGTTTCGCCGAGCTTCGTGAGCTCGAACTCGAAATCAACCGGGCGATCCAGTCGGTCGAACTGAATCAGAAATACGACGAAGACCGCTGGGCGGAGGCCAGAAAGCGGTTCGACTCCGCCACGGACAACCGATCGATCATCGGTGAGGAAGTCGAAATGTGGCGGCTTGCTCGCCAGCACGGGCAAGAGGAGCTTGCCATCCTGAACAAGCGGCTTCAACGCATCGCTGAGATGCGCACTGCATGGACCCGACGCTTCAGCGTGCTGAGCGAGCAGCCGACCGGCGAGGAGCTCAGCCTATGGCAGGAGGAGACGGAAGCCATCCTGGACCAATTGCAGCGGGACGCGGCCCTGCGCAAATCACAGGCCGATCAGGTACGGAAGGACCTGGCTACGACGGGCACCAAGTCGGAGAACGCCAACGGCGGGGCGCCGGAATTGTCCCGATGGGTCCATCAGCAGCGGAAGCACCTGGAAGAGCTCGCCAAGGCGTACGATTCGGCCATCCTGAGCATTGAATCGAGCGAGCGGTTGCATCGCAGGCTGCTCGGCGATCTGCGCCAGGACGCGGCGCATTTCTCGCTTGCGGAATGGTTTCGCACGGTTTGGCGTTTTCTCCAGAGCGCGTGGGATTACGAACTTGTCGCCGTTGACGATAAGCCGATCACGATCGGCAAGTTGCTTGGCGGTATGCTCTTGTTCTTCGTAGGCTTCTGGCTTTCGCGTCTCCTGAGTCGCCTCTTGGAGGTCCGCCTGCGGATACGGGGGAAGGTCAACAGGGATGCGGCCGCCATTCTCAAGACGCTGACGTTTTACACGCTCCTGGCGGTCTTCACGCTGTTCGTTCTGCGCATGGTGAACCTGCCCTTGACCGCGTTCACCTTCGTGGGTGGTGCGCTGGCCATCGGCCTTGGGTTGGGCAGCCAAGGCCTGGTGAACAACTTCTTAAGCGGCATCGTCATCATGGTGGAGAGGCCCTTGCGGCTCGGTGAGCGCATCGTCTACGGCGGTCACGACGGCATTGTCGAAGACGTAGGGTATCGCTGCACCAAGGTCCGCACCCTGGCCGGCCATCTGGTCACCATCCCCAATTCCACCATTCTCAATGAGGCCGTGGAAAACATCGGCCGCCGGCCATACGTCCGCCGCTTGTTCAACGTCACCGTCACCTATGACACTCCTCGCGGCAAAATGGAAGAGGCGATTCAAATCCTCCGGGGCATCCTCTCGGAGGACGGCATCGGCCAGCGGATCCACCCGGTAATCGCCGGCGAGGATTACCCGCCGCGCGTGTACTTCAACGAGCTCAATGCCGACAGCCTCAACATCCTTGTCGTCTACTGGTTCGCGCCCCCGGACTACTGGGACTACTTCGAACACGCCCAGAAAGTCAACTTGAGAATCATCGAGGAGTTCGAAAAGGCGGGAATTGACTTCGCGTTTCCCACACAGACCCTGCATCTCGCCGGCGACCCAAAGCGAGAGCTGTCGATGCGGCTACTCGACGGCGAGACCCGGAGCACGGCCGAGTAGGATGCCTGCCGGCTTCCGCAAACGGATTCCGAACCGCGCGCACACGGCGCGCACAAGTTGCGGCCGTGGCGTTGTGGATGGTCGTCGGGAGCGTCGTGGATGATGGGGGCCAAGGACACGCCGACCGACGGAGCGCACGAAACCACACCTTTCCGGGGGTTCCCGAAGTCATAGAATTATAAATGGGGGATCTGGCCTGGGCACGGCTGGTTTGGGGCGGTACGGAGTCCGGCTGGGGCGGGCGGATTGATAAGACCCGTTTCCGGAGGCATACTTGAGTGTCGCGCCCAAGCGGGCGGTAAGGCCATCGCGTTGTGCCCCTACTTTTGAGGGAGATTTCACGTGCAGCGTTTTATGCTGAAGTCGAAGATCCACCGGGCGACCCTGACGGGCACGGAGTTGGACTACGAGGGCAGCATTTCCATCGACCGGCAACTACTCGAGGCGGCCGACATGCTGCCCGGCGAGCAGGTTCACGTGCTGAATCTCCACAACGGTCAGCGTCTGGTCACCTATGTGATCGAGGCCCCGTCCGGTTCGCGCACGATGATGCTCAACGGGCCAGCCGCGCGGCTGGCCGCGGTGGGCGACATGGTGGTCGTGCTCAGCTACGGCGTCTTCTCGGAAGAAGAGACCCGCTCGCTGCGCCCGAAGGTCGTCCTGGTAGACGCGCAGAATCGCTTGATCGCCGAGTAGGGGCCTGGCGGCGCTATTCCGGCCGATCCTTTATTCCGGCCGATCCTCTTCGGCATGTTTGGCGCGGATGGCTTCGGCCCGGGCTGCCAGTTCGTCGGCGCGGTCGGGGTCGGGAGTGCTGAGCTTTCGCAGCATGGCGGCGCAGGCGTCCAAAGTGGCGGCCAGATCGGGGTGGTACGGGACGAGTGCCGTCTCGCGGATCGACAGCGCCCGCTGCAGGCAAAGCTGGGCCGCCTCGTACTTCTGCTGTCGGGCGTGCAGGGCAGCCAGGTCGTAGAGCAGCCGGGCCACTTCGGGATGCTCGAGGCCCAGCAGCGCATCGTCCATCTCGATGGCCTGTTTGTAGAGGTCGACGCCGCGGGTGTAGTAGCGGACGCTGTTGTCGAGCGAGGCCAGATCGCCCAGGGAGCGGGCAACCAAGCGGTGCTTTTTGCCGAAGGCCTTTCGACGGATTTCCAGGGCTTCCTCGAAGTCCAAGCGGGCCTGGCGGGAGTCGCCCCGCGCCGCCGCCAGCCGGCCCCGCGTGCTGAGCGCGGCGGCCACCTCGGGATGCTCGTCGCCGTAGACTTTCTGGAGGATGTCCAACGCCTCTTGGCACACCAACTCGCTGTCCTCGTTGCGGCCTTGCAGGGCGTGCAGTTGTGCCAGGTGATTCAGGATGCCGGCCAGATACGGATGAGCCGGTCCCCAGGACTCGCGGGCAATCGCGATGGCCCGGAGGTAATAGAGATCGGCCTTGGTGTAGCGGGCCTGTTGCACGTAGACGGTTGCCAGGGTGTCGAGGATGGGCGCCAAGGACGGGTGTTCCGGCCCCAGGGCGTCGGTAGCGATCGCCAACGCCTTTTCAGCAAGTGGCTGGGCCTCCGCGGGGCGTTCCAGAGCTACTTGCAGCACGGCCGCGGCGTTGTGTGCGAAGGCAACAGCTGGGTGCGTTTCCGGCAGTGTGCCCGCCTGGCACTGCAAGGCCCGTTGCAGCAGCTCTTTGGCCCCTTCCTGCTGTGCTGATTCGGGCGAGTCGTCGCCGGCGGGGGCGCTTCGGTCGTAGTGCCCCAGGCTGCACTGCAGCATGGCCAGATTGCAGAGGCTGGCGGCCACGTGGGGGTGGGTGGCGCCGCGAACGCGGCTCCAGGCGTCGCCCGCCCGACGGTCCAACCCTTCCGCCCCCGGGTATCGTGCCCGAAGCAGATAGACGATCGCCTGGGCATTGAGGCTGGCGGCCACGAAGGGGTCGTTGTCGCCGGGGGTTTCCTCAAAGATTGTGCGGGCTTGCCAGCAGGTTGCCTCGACGTCGTCGTGCTTCTTGCCCAGGCAGACGTTCAACACGGCTTGCACGTGGAGGCAGACGCCCAGTGCGGAATCGTCCTTTTTCTCGTCCTCGGCCGGCTTGGCCCGGGCGGCCGCCACGGCGCTGGAAACCAGCGGCTCAGCCTTGTCGAACTCGCCTGCCTGCATCCACGCCACGGCCGTCTGGCACAAGATCAGCGGATCGTCGGGATCGTCGCGAACGACGTTATCGTACCATGCGGTCGCCCTCTCGAACTCCCCCGCATACATCTCGTTGAGCGCCCGCGCCAGATTGATCTGATCCGGCTGGGCGTCGTCGTGGCGCATGGCGTTGGCCAGCAGTTTCCGGGCTTGCTCGAAGCGGCCCTCGGCAATCGCCTTCAGGCCGAGCTGGTAGTCGCTGGCCTTGTTTTCCACGATCATCGCGGCGATTTTGCGGGTGTGATTGGGGAGGACGGGCGGTTGGAGGACGGCGGTGTTTTCATCGGGGGCGACGAGCACGACCGCCATCAATTCGTCGGCCAACGGCGCGGTCAGATCTTCGACGACCAACTCCTTGACTTTGACCGGGCTCCAGGGGCTCAGCCACCAGAGGCTCGCGAGAACGAACACCGCGCAACCGCCCAGCGCCCGACGGCTCGTCTCGCCCACCACCGGCAGCTTGACCGTGGTGCGTTTTTCTTGGGCCTTGCGCAGCCGCTTGCCGAAATCGGAGTGTTGGCCCTTGCGAATGCGGTGGAGCAGGTCCTCGGCCGATTCCGTCTCTCGGGTAGCCAGAGTGTAGGCTCCCACGGCGAGGAGGACATAGGCCAGCCCCAGCAGGCGTTGCCACCACGCCGGCAACTCGAGCCCGCCCAAGAGCCAGTAAGCCGCTTCCACGTAGACTACGATCGCGACCGCGGAAAGCAGCGAGACCAGGATGATTTTTCGGGGCTTCCAGGACGAAGAGGAGCGGACCAGCAACAGCGGAGGCTGCAGCCCGTCCCCGTTGGTCTTGACCTGACGCTTGATCATCACTGTTCCTTAGAGATCTCTGCACGGGAAGACAGATCCCGGCAGTGTGCATTGTAGCATCACTCGATCTGCATGGCAAACGAGGCCAGCGGTACAGCGACCGCGTTGCGGCAGCGTCTGCGCGTTGGGCACCGTCTCGACACGGGTGTTTTTTCCTGCCCCCTCCCCTTGCGCTTTCTGCAAAAACGGCACTCAGGCCTATATGAAAGAGGAAAGGCGCGCAGCGGCCTTCCTCTTTCATGGCGTTCTTTCAGAAAGTGCAGCCTTCCCGCAAGCCGCCGAGAATCAGCAGCGGACCCCATTCCGGTCGCATCGTTCGTGACGGTTCTCGCAGTTCGGCGGAGCTGGTTCGCTCGCGGTTGCGGCGCTGAGACGAGGGCAGGCGGCGGCACGTGCAGCCCCACGGCACGGCCGGTCGGCGGCATGGAAATCAGAACGGTTGTCCAGAAAGCGCTCTGATGCTTTCTCCCTCATTCAGCGTGACTCCCGCTCCGGTTACTCTCCTTCGCGGAAGCGGTCGAAGTACTCTCGGGCGTGCTGGCGGTGTTTGCGCGGGATGCGTCGGGTGGTCAGCGGATCCGTCGATCCCTGGCGAACGGCGTCGACGTTCTGCTGGATTTGCTGCTGCACGTTCCCTTTGATGTTCGGGCCGTTGACCAGACCGGTGACCACGGCGGACCCTTTGTCCGGGTTCTGCTTCACTTGCGACTCGAAGAAGTCGGTATTGTCTTCCGCTTCGGGCCGAGCACCTTGGCCGCGACCGCGGCCGAGGCCAAAGCCGGGCTGGTCACCCTGGCCTTGGCCCATGCAGGCCTGTCAGCCAAAGCCGCCGCACTGCTTGCAGTTCATCTGGTCTTTCGCCTGGCAGAGTTGCTGCATGGCGTCTTCGAGCATCTCCAACTCGTCGAGTTGCTGCTGGAGATTCTGCAGCCCTTCCTGAAGCCCCTGCAACTGCTGGTCGGCGTCGGCGAGCTGGCCGTTGCGCAGACACTGCGCGCATTGGCCCATCTTCTGGGCCAACTGCTGCAACTGGTCCATTTGCGGGGCCTGCTGCAGGAGCTTGTTCAGTTGCTCTTCGAGCTTGTTGGCCTCGGCCATTTGGCCGGCTTGTTGCAGTTGCTCGATCCGCTTCTGCAAATCCTCCTGGGCGGCTTGTTGCGCTTCGGCCATCTGGTTGAGCTTCTGTTGTATCTGTTCGAGTTGTCCGGCCAACTGTTTCTTCTGCTCCTCGTCGAGCTTGCTGCCGGCAATCTGGTCCTTGATCTTCTCCAGCTCTTCGGCCGCCTGTTTGAAATCGCCCTGGCGGACCGCCTTGGCAAACTTGCTGGCCGGCCCCCGATCGATGTTCTTGAGTTGGTCGAGCTGCTTCTTCACGTTTTCGGCCCCGCCGAGCTTCTGCTGGCGCTGCTGCAGTTCGCGGGCGAGATCGTTCAGCTTGACCAGGGCCCTCTTGCGCTCGGTCGCCTCGGAGCCGATTCGCTTGGTGCCCTCCTCCAGTCTCTTGAACAAGTCTTCGGCATCCTTCAGGCCCTGCTGCTTGGCCTTCTCGCGACGCTCGGCCAGCCGGCGGCGCAACGAGTTGGTCGACTCCTTCACCTGCTGCTTGACTGCCTGGGAGTCGGGCTTGGCGGCGGCCGGATTGTCGACCACGGCCGGGCTGACGAACAAGGCCACCAGCAGGGCCGCGATCGCCGGCAGAAGCGGGAGAAGGATCCTCTTGCCCGGGGCAACGGAGAACTGCGTGGCCACGTCGAGCCGCCGCACTCGGTGCACCGCGTCGTGGATCAAGGCCTGGCCGGCCTCGGTCTCATAATCCTCCGCCGGCAAGGCCAGCGTGCTGGAAACGCGTTCCTTCAGGCCGAAGCGGTGATCGATTTCGATGGCGGCCCCCAGCGAGCTTCGCCGGGTCACGACGATCCACACGACGGCCATCGCCGTTCCCAGCGCCAAGGCCCCCACGACCCAACCCCAGGGCTCGACGCCGAGCCGATAGAACTTGTCGACCGTGATCAGTACCAGGGCAATCAACAGCGTGGCGAACCAGCACCAGCCCAGCACGCCGGCCAGGCGCTGAAACCCCATCCGCCGATGGGCCCTGCGGACCTGTTTTTTCAGCTCTTCCATCCGCTTGCTCCTTGAACAAGGGCCCCCCTTTCAGGGACCGAGGTGTGCACCACCCCTCTTGCCGCCATTATACCGTTATTCGGCCGTCGGTCACCCTCATTGGGCCGAAAATCCGCCGCAACTGCCGGTCATTGGACGGCGCCCGGGCCCCTTCCGTTCCACGGATTGCCGCAAATTGTTATCATTGGGCGCTTTTGTCAACCGTGTTTGTCAACCGTGGTCGCCTCCTGTCGAGGACCTGTCATGGCCGATCTCCGCACCGAACGTGATTCGATGGGCGAAGTCCGCCTGCCCGCCAAGGCGTATTACGGGGCCCAAACACAACGGGCCGTGGAGAACTTCCGCATTTCCGGCCGGCCGCTGCCACGGGAGTTGATCCACGCGATCGGGTTGGTCAAGTGGGCGGCGGCCATCGCCAACCGCGACCTGGGCAAGCTGAGCGGCGCGGGCGGAAACCGCCTGGAAGAGACCCAGGTCGAGGCCCTGTTGGTTGCCTGCCGCGAGGTCGCCGAGGGCCGTTTCGACGATCAGTTTCCGGTCGACGTTTTTCAGACGGGGTCGGGCACCTCCAGCAACATGAACGCCAACGAAGTGATTGCCCATCGGGCGATCGAGCTGTCCGGCGGCGACCGATTCAGTGCCGAAAAGACGATCCACCCCAACGACCATGTCAACCTCGGCCAGAGCACCAACGACACGTTTCCCACGGCGATCCACCTGGCCGTGGCCGTCGCGATCCGCGAGACGCTGGTGCCCGCGCTGACCCGCTGCTGGCAGGTGTTGTCGGAGAAGGCCGGCGCGTGGCAAGGGATCCTCAAGATCGGCCGCACGCATTTGTCCGACGCCACGCCGCTGTCGCTGGGCCAGGAGATCGGCGGGCTGGCGCGGCAGTTGGACCGATCGGTCGCTCGGGCGTCGAAGGCGCTGGAGGCCGTGCTCGAATTGCCCATCGGGGGCACGGCCGTCGGCAGCGGCATCAACACGCACGTCGAGTTCGCCGGGCGTGTTTGCCGGCTGCTTGCCCGGCAGACCGACATCCCGTTCGTCGAAGCGGCCGACCACTTCGAGGCCAACGCCCAGCGCGACGCCCTGGTGGAGTGTCACGGCCAGCTGCGGGCGATCGCCGCCACGTTGTTCGGCGTCGCCAACAACATCCGCTGGCTTGCTTCCGGGCCGCGTTGCGGCTTCTACGAGATCAAGCTCCCCGACCGCCAGCCCGGCAGCTCGATCATGCCCGGCAAGGTCAACCCGGTGTTGTGCGAAAGC
>JAFGRD010000170.1 GCA_016935315.1 Pirellulales bacterium | reverse complement strand
CTGTCAGCATGTAGCGCGCCCGCCCTCGGGCACGACGACGCGCGACATGCCCGAATCTCCGGTGAAACTCCCCGGCCGAGGGCGGCCGGGCTACACAAGCAAAGGCTTGGGCTCAGGACCCGATCCTGCGACTATATCTTGACACCCAGGGCTTCGAGCATGCGGCGGCCCTTGGCGAGCGTCTCGTCGTACTCGGCCTCGGGCGTCGAGTCGGCCACAATGCCGCCGCCCACCTGGACGTGCACGCGCGGACCGTCCGCCAACAACGTGCGGATGGCGATGTTCAGGTCCATGCGTCCGTCGAAGCCGACATAGCCGACCGAACCCGTGTAGACGCTGCGGGCCGTCGGCTCCAGTTCGTCGATAATCTCCATGGCCCGCACCTTCGGGGCCCCGGTGATCGACCCGCCCGGGAACGTCGCCTTCAGCAGGTCCACCAGGTCGTAGCGATCGTGCAGCCGGCCCTCCACCTGGGCCACGGTATGGAACACCGAGGCGTACGGCTCAACGGTTCGCGGTTCCGTGACGTGGATCGACCCGTAGCTGCACACGCGGCCCAGGTCGTTTCGCTCCAGGTCGACGATCATCGCCAGCTCGGCGGCATCCTTCTCGCTGGCCAGCAACTCGTCGCGGCTGTGGCGGTTGGCCTGCTCGATGTCAACGGCCGCAATTGCGGCATCGCCCGGCAGACGGCGCGGGCGCGTGCCCTTGATCGGTCGCGTCTCGACGTGACGGTCCGCGACGCGCAGGAAGCGCTCGGGCGAACTCGACAGCACTGCCCACTGGCCGTCGCCCCCGGACAGGTACGCGGCGAACGGCGCCGGATTGGCCGTGCGCAGCCGCAGGTAAAGCTCGACCGGCTCGCATGGCAGCGGCGCCGTGAAACGCTGCGACAGGTTGACTTGGAAGATGTCTCCCGCGGCAATATACTCGATGGCCCGGGCCACGGCGGCGCGATACGACGCCGGCGTGAAGTTGCAGGCCAGACGGTCCAGCGACATCGTGTCGCCTGGCTCGTCACGTTGGCCGGGACCGGCGGCCTGGCCCTGCGTTTCGCTCTCGGCCAGCAACGATTGCCAACGGTCGAGCAGCATCTGCGGATCGCGGCCGCCGTGATCGGTGGCCCAGAGCGTGGCCTTGCCGCCATGATGGTCCACCGCCAGCACGCTGTCGTAGAACGCCCAGTGCATCAGCGGCAGGGCGATGTCTTCGGCAACCGTCCTCGGCAACCGCTCGACGTAGCGGCCCAGTTCGTAACTCAGGAACCCGATCGCTCCGGCCCTCAGCGGCACGTCGTCCTCGCTTGGCGGCAGGGCGAAGCGGCCCAATTCCTCGCGCAGGGCGGTGAACGGATTATCGGCGGCAGGGCGCGTGCAGCCGCGGCGGTCGGTCACGCTGCACGTGCGGCCATCGTGGCTCAGGACCTGGAACGGGTCGAAGGCCCACAGGCTCCAGCGGGCCAGCCGCGCGGGACCGCCGCTGGAGTCCAGCAACGCCGGATGCCCCTGGCGAGCCAGCCGGCGCAGCAGGTCGGCGACGTCCCGCGGAGCGGCAACGGAACGGCGGACGACGGTGCACGGTTTCAGACTGGTCGACATTCTCTGCTGCCCTTCGGGGCCTCGGCGAAACGATGATTCTAACGCGCCGCCGCCGGAAAGCAACCGCCGCCCCGACGGGTCCGGCCGATCAGCCGATCGCGTCACCGGGCAACCGGCCCATGACCGATCACGAGTGTGCCACGGCGGATCAGTCAAACCAGTAATACACACCAGGCCCAATCGGTTCCACGATGCGCATTGCATGGCCGTCGGGCTCGGGAATCCGCATGGTCTCCGGACCGACAACAACGCTCCAATGCCCGAACCCGCCGCCGTAGGTCATGTACACGACATGACTCTCTTTGTCGACCCGGACGTAGGACGGCTTGAGCCGCCGGACCTCAGGCGGCGTATGCTCCAGGGGAATTTCATCTGAAACCGTCACGGTGGCTTCCCACGCCCTGATGGCCGCTACGTCTACATGTTTTCGGCACCAGTCCACCATGCCGTCGCCGGGACCAAACTGACCCAACCAGCAACCGCCAACGAAGACGAACAGCATGCCGACAACCATCAGCGTGCGCGTAACGTTCTGCCGTCTGTCACACCTGCGCAACTGCGCGAATGCCCGAAGGATGAAGGCGAACAGACTCGCAGCTTCAATAAAAACCCACATGACCGACCATCCCCTGTTTTCCCCGGGATACGACTGGTTGGCGGTCAGCCAGTAATTGATATAGCCCAAGCGGAAGAGTAGCATCAGCAGGCAGAAAGTAACGACCCACACCCAATCAAGTCGCTTTGAGGGAGACTTGGCGGATACAAGAGGCTGCGCCGGATGCCCGACGGGTGATGGGACAGTGCTCATGGCACGCTCCTGAGAACAGGGTGACCAGCAAGGGTGAGGCACGACCATTATGGAAGGTGAGATTGCCTGTCGGCAAGGCCAAAACGTATGCGTCTACGCCGGGCGACGGGCGGCGCGGTCGTTGACCGACAGGACGTTGTAGAGCGTGTCGCGATGGACCGGCGTGCGGCCGGCCGAGCGAATGGCCGCCACCAGGGCCTCAACGGTCATCGCCTGGCCGTGGCGGCCGCCCGCCGTGCGAGTGATGTTCTCCGACAGCAGCGTGCCGCCCAGGTCGTTGCAGCCGGTGTCCAGGGTCTCGAGCGCCGTCGGCAGGCCCAGCTTGCACCAGCTGGTCTGCACGTTCGGCAGCACGGGAGCGAAGAACAAGCGGCTGGTGGCGTAGAGCAGCTTGGTCCGCTCGACGGGCAGCATCTCGTGGATGCCGCGCTCGCGGCCGAGGCGCGTGCGGTAGGGAATGAAGATCAGCGGAATGAATTCGGTCAGGCCGCCGGTCTGTTGCTGCAGGTCGCGCAGCCGGCCGATGTGCTCAGCAATGTTCGCCGGCGACTCGATGTGGCCGAAGAGCATCGTCGAGGTGCTGCGCAGGCCCATGCGGTGGGCCGTACCGACCACCTCGAACCAGCGATCGGCGGAGAGCTTGGCCGGACAGATGTCGCGGCGGACGTCGTCGACGAGAATCTCGGCCGCCGTGCCGCAGAGGCTCCCGAAGCCGGCCTCGATCAGCCGCTCGAAGGCCCGCTCGAGCGGCAGCCCCGCGCGGCGGGTGTGGAACTCGATCTCCATCGGGCTGAAGGCGTGGATGTGGGCATGCGGCAAGGCCTGGTGCACGGCGCGGGTCACGTCGAGCAGGTACTGGAAATCGATCGCCGGATTCAGCCCGCCCTGCATGCAGACCTCGTCCACGCCGGGCGATTGCAGGGCCACCTGGGCCACTTCGTCGGGCGTCATGCAGTAGGCCCCGGCGTCGTCCGGGCTGGCCCAGTAGGCGCAGAAGGCGCACCGCGCGCCGCAAATGTTCGTGAAGTTGATGTTGCGGTTGTAGACGTACGAGACGCGGTCGCCGTTGACCTGGCGGTTCAGGCGGTCGGCCGCATCGAAGATCTCCGGCAAGGCCTCGTCCGGGGCCGTCAGCAACGTCACGGCGTCGGCTCGCGTCAGCAGCTTGCCGCGAAACGGTTTGTCGAGAATCTGTTCAAGCTTCGCCATCGCCTGCATCCACGGTGTCCATGTAGCCCGGCCGCCCTCGGCCGGGGAGAACAGACGGGGTGCCACGCGTCTCCTTGGAGACGCGTGCTTGTTCCCACTCGGCCTGTTGCCACGCATCTGCAAGCAGATGCGTGGCACCCTTCGCAAGCAGTCTCACAAGGACTGTCCCGAGGGTCCAGAGCACTATTGTACGCCTTTCGCCGCGGCGGCTCAAGGGTCGCCGGTGTGATTCCTGTCACCGCCCGGCGGGATGCCCCGCGGTAGCATGTGAGGCAGCTTTCCCGGTCGAGGCGGCCGGGATACGAGGGTGTGGTTCTTCGCGCCAGGCGCGTGTTGCCTGGCGACCAGCCCGAAGCTATGATGCGACCAGACTTGCCCGAGCGGTTGACGAACCTGCGGAAGGAGATGATCGATGCGAGTTCCCTTGACGAAACCAGCCCCGGACTTCACCCGACTGCGACAGTCGCTGATGCTCGAAGGTTGCCCCGACCGCATGCCGCCGATGGAACTCTTTTGCGACATCGAGATCATGTGCGCCGTCCTGGGCAAGAGCCCCGATCAGTACGAGAAGCTCGACTACGTCCGTTTCCAGCAAATGATGGGCTACGATTACCTGAACGCCCAGGTCCACATGCCGGCGGTCTTTGCACGACTGGAGATCGACGAGCAGAATCCCGAGAGCCTGGCCTCGAAGCGCGTCTTCCAGGACGAGCACTCCGGCCCCATCCAGACCTGGGAAGCCCTCGAAGCATTTCAGTGGCCGACCGTCGAGACCTCGGACTTCTCGGAGTTCGACCTCTACCGCAAGCACCTGCCCAAAGGCATGAAGCTGATCGCCTGGCTCGGCGGCTTCTTCGAGAACGTCTCCTGGAGCACCGGCATCGAACCGTTCTGCTACAAGCTCGTGGACGACCGGCCGTTCGTGGCCAAACTGTTCCAGGAGTGGGGCCGGTACGCCATCGAGGTTTCGCGCGTGGCCATGGACAAACCCGACGTGGCCGCCTACTGGCTCAGCGACGACCTGGGCTTCAACAGCGGCCCCTTCATGCCGCCGGCCGATTGCCGCGAGTTCGTCTTCCCGGTCTACGCCGAACTCGGACGCATGTGCCGCGAGCGGGACATCCCCTTCATCCTCCACAGTTGCGGCCGGTTGCACGTCATCATGGACGACCTCATCGAATGCGGCGTCAACTGTCTGCACTCCCTGCCGCCGAACCTGTACGACCTGCGCGAGAACAAGCGACGCTGGGGCGACCGCCTGGCCTTCGCGGGCAACATCGACCTGAACATCCTGGGCATGGGCACCACCGAGGACACCCGCCGCGCCGTCCGCGGGGTCAAGGAAGCCTGGGCCGCCGACCCGGCCGGAGGCATGATCCTCAGCTCGGCCAACACCGTGGCCAACTACTGCAAGGTGGAGAATTACCTGGCGATGATGGACGAACTGCTGGCCTGAATTCGTAATAAGTGTATGACGGTGCGACCCGGGGCGTCGCGCAGCCCCCTCTCCCTCGACGGGAGAGGGTGGCCCCGAGGGCCGGGTGAGGGTGACGCCGCATCGGCAGCGCCACGGACAAGACGCGCTTCCGATGCG
>JAFGRD010000169.1 GCA_016935315.1 Pirellulales bacterium | reverse complement strand
GGCAGAAGGGCGCGGCTCGGCAGAAGGGCGCGGCTCGGCAGAAGGGCGCGGCTCGGCAGAGGGGCGCGGCTCGGCAGAGGGGCGCGGCTCGGATCTGTTCTACGCGTTTGCCGACGCCGGGCGCGAGTTGGCTCGACTGCACCTGGATTACGAGCAGCTGGAACCCTACGAGTTGAAGTGGCTCGAAACGCCGGACGTGCCGCTGAGCTACCGCGTCGAGAAGATGCGGCTGAGCAAGGACAAGACCCAACTGAAGGTCAACGACCCATGACCTGGATGCAGTGGTACGACAGCCTGGCGAAGCCGTCCTGGACGCCCGCGCCGCCCACCATCGGCCTGATCTGGCGGATTCTCTACCCGATCATCCTGGTCAGCTTCGGATTCGTCTTCTTCCAGGCATTCCGGGGCAAGGTGCCGTGGCGGACGACCATCCCGCTGGCGGTCAACCTGATGGCCAACCTGTTGTTCACGCCCATCGAGTTCGGGCTGCGCAACTTGACGCTGGGCTCGGTCGATATCCTGGTGGTGTGGGCGTCGATCGTCGCCACGATGATTGACGTCTGGCCGCGCTACAAGTGGGTCGCCGTGGCCCAGGTGCCATATCTCGCATGGGTCTCGATCGCCACCGTCCTGCAACTGAGCATCACCTGGATGAATTGGGGGACGTGACCACGGTGCTTGCCTGCTTCTCGCGGGTGGCTGAGTCACGCGCGACGTCTTGCGACTTCAGCTACCGGTCTGGTCCTCGAACGAGTCGATGACCTCCAAGAGCCGGTGGCGGATCTGTTCGACCCGCGGCTCGTCCTCGATCTTCTGCCCGCGGGCGTCGGTGACGTAGAAGACGTCGACCACCTGGTCGAGATACGTGCCGATTTTCGCCCGCCAGACGGACAGGCCAAGCTCGAACAGCGCCCGGGCGATCGTGTACAGCAGCCCGGCCCGGTCGTGGGCGAAGATGTCGAGGACCGTGTAGCGATCGGAGGTGCTGTTGTCGGCGTTGACGCGGCTGGGCCGGCGGGGCGCGCGTGCGGTCTTGTGGCCGC
Source organism: Pirellulales bacterium (assembly GCA_016935315.1). Lineage (GTDB taxonomy): Bacteria > Planctomycetota > Planctomycetia > Pirellulales > Thermoguttaceae > JAFGRD01. The sequence continues at coordinate 73,447 of JAFGRD010000169.1, read as the reverse complement.
CGGGCCGCCAGGTGCGACGAAACGACGGCCTGCCCCCATCCTCGGCGTGCAAGGCGCCCACCAGCGATGCCGCAATTTCCTCGGTCCGTTCCGGCGGCGACTCGCCGGCGAAGTCGGGATCGTAGACCCAGAAACGGTCCAGCACTAGCCCGTCGGCCAGGGTGTTGATCACCGCCGAGCGGATCTGCAGCCCGTGGCTGGTCAGCGCGCCGGTCAGCTTGTAGAAGATGCCCGGCGCGACGCCCTCGCTGGTGGCGACGGTCACTTGCAGCATCTCGGTCTCGGGCATGTAGAGTGCCTTGGCGCCGGTTTTGCCGGGCGGGATCTGGTAGAGCAGGCGCAGGTCGGCCGCCACCTGCTCCGGTTCGGTCGTGCCCAGGTAGCTGGTGGGCAAGGCATCGAGCCGGCGGGCGAACCAGGGGTCGAATCGCAGGAGGCCGAGCTGCGCGGCGGTGGCCTCGCGGCGACGGCGGACGCGCTGTTCGAGGATCGTGGCCGGGCTGTCGCCGGCCAGGTGCTGCATCGTGTGGTGGAACAGGTCGATGAGGATTTCGCTCTTCCACCCGTCCCATACGTCGGGACCCACGGCGCCCAGATCGGCCGCGGTCAGCACCAGCAGCATCCGCAGCATTTCGGGCGAGCCGACCTGCACGGCGAAGCGGACGACAAGCTGTTGGTCGCCCGTATCGCGCCGGAAGGCGAGGTGGTTCATCAGCAGGTGGCGGCCGGCGAGGAACTGCAGCGCCTCGGCGTCGCGCGCCGGCAGGCTCAGCCGCTGGGCCGTCCCTTGGGCGATCTGCCGGGCCAGCTCGCAATGGTCCTCGAGACGGCCCTTGCCCAGATCGTGGATCAACAGCGCCAGATGCAGCACGTGCTTGCGGCCGATCTGCCGATAAACCCGCCCGAGCACGCCCGGGTCGGAAGCCAACTCGGTGGCAAACTCGACGGCGCGGAAGCAGTGCTCGTCGACGGTGTATTTGTGGTACTGGTTGAACTGGAGCAATCCCCGGGCATGGGCATACTCGGGGATGAACCGCTGGAGGACGCGGATTTCGTGCAGATCGCGCAGCAAGGGCCCCAGCCGGGCCGGGTGGTCCAACAGCGAGAGGAACCGCCGGCAGGCCTCGGGGGGCAGGTCGTCGGGCAGGCGGCCGGCCTCGCGGCGAACGATCTCCCAGGTGGACGGCTCGATCGGCTTGTCGTAGAGGTTCGACAGCCCGATGAGCCGCATGATCTCGGTCAGGTTGCCCCGCAGCGGCTCGAGGCCCTTGCGGCTGGCCGCCAGCCCGGCGGGCCCCACCCGCACGCCCCCTTCGACGCGGTGGCCGAAGGTGGCGGTGATCAGCCGGTTCACCCGCTGCCAGCTTCGGGCCCTGGCCACGAACCGCGCCACCACGTGGCTGACCTGGCTGGTGTGGCGGAAGTAGTCGCGCATGAACTGCTCGACCAGCAGCATTCCGGTCGCCGGCTGATAGCCGAACAGCTCGGCGATGCGCAACTGCTCGCCGCGGCTGAGCACGTCGGCCACCCGGCCGGCGTGGAAGTGCAACTCGTTGCGCAGCCGCAGCAGGAACTCACCGGCCTGCTCGAGCGCCTCGATGTCCTCCGCGCTGAGCACGCCCTGCGCCCGCAAGGGTTCCGGCCGGTTGGCTCCATAGCGGGCCATGCCGACCCAACGGAGCAACTGCAAATCGCGCAACCCGCCACTGGAGCGCTTGACGTTCGGCTCGAGCAGGTAGACAGTCTCGCCGTAGCGGATTCGCTCCTGCAACCTTTCCCGCTCGATGGCCGGAATGAGCGTGCGTCCCCGCTGCCGGAGTTGGCGCTGGAACCGCCGGAAGAAATGCTCGAAGAGCCTCTCGCTGCCGGCCAACAGGCGGGATTCCATCAGCGAGGTGCAGACGGCCGGGTCGGCGGCGGCCAGACGACAGGCCTGGCCGGCCGTGCGCATGCTGTGTCCGAGCACCAGCCCGGCGTCGAACACGTCGCGCAACATCCGCTCCGAAAGCGGGGCCGCGCGGTCGGCGGCCTGCGGCGCGTGCAGAACCATCAGATCGACGTCGCTGTAGGGGGCCACGTCGCAGCGGCCGTAGCCGCCGTGGGCGACCAGGGCCACCTGGGAAGAAAGGTCCTGCGGGTGCGTTTCGCCCAGATCGGCCACGGCGGCGTCGAACAGCTCCCGCAGCGCGGCGTCGCGCAGCTCGGTCAGGGCGGTACATACCTCGGTTCCCGAGCCGCCCGCCCGGTGGCGGTCTCGCAGGGCCTGAAGCCCCATCGCCAACCGCTTGCGAGCGGCGACGACGTTGGAGCGGAGATGAGGCATGGCGGTGAAGACTGGGGGCGGGCCTACAACGCGTCACGTCCCGACTCGCCCGTGCGGATGCGAACCGCGTCGGCCAGATCGGTGATGAAGATCTTGCCGTCGCCGACCTGCCCGGTTCCGGCGGCGCGAACGATCGTATCGACCACGTTCTGGCAGTTTTCCGACGGCACAATGATCTCGATCTTGATCTTGGGAACGAAATCGACCTCGTACTCGGTGCCGCGGTACATCTCGGTATGCCCCTTCTGGCGGCCGAAACCGCGGACCTCCGTGATCGTCATTCCCTGCAGCCCCAGTTCGTTGAGGGCGTTCTTGACGTCCTCCAGCTTGTAGTGCCGGACGATCGCTTCGATCTTCTTCATACGCAAACTCCTTGATTGGTCAGGTCGGCCTCCGGCGGATGCGCGGCGGACGTCCTCGCAAAACGTCAATCTATCTGCCGAGGCAGACCCTGTCCAGCAGCCCGCGGAAGAAGCGGCCTGACTCGACCTTTCTGCCATCAGATGAAGATGTAGCCTTCTTCTCCATGTTGGCTGAAGTCCAGGCCTTCGATCTCGGCCGCTTCCGAAACCCTCAGCCCCATGGTCGCGTCGAGGACCTTCAGCAGGATGAACGTGACCACGACGGCGAAGACCCAGGTGATGGCCGCGGCGGCGATCTGGCCCAGCAGGACCGAGTCGGCGAACGACTGGCCGTTGGCCAGACACTCGATCAGCCCCAACGGCTTGCCGTCGTTGACGTCCCAGATCGCCCGGGTGGCGAACACGCCGGTGAGCACGGCCCCCAGCGTGCCGCCGACTCCGTGAACGCCGAAGGCGTCCAGCGAGTCGTCGTAGCCGAACTTGTTCTTCAGCGCGGTGCAGGCGAAGTAGCAACCGACTCCGGCGGCCAACCCCATCAGGAGACCGGCCATCGGTTGAACGAACCCGGCAGCCGGGGTCACGCAGACCAGTCCGGCGACCAGCCCGGAGCACGCGCCCAGAATGCTCGGCTTACCCCGGGTAATCCACTCCATGCCCGCCCAGGCAACGGCTCCGGCCGCGGCGCCGAAGTGGGTGGTGGCAAACGCGCTGGCGGCAATGCCGTCGGCGGCCAGGGCGCTGCCCGCGTTGAATCCGAACCAGCCGAACCAGAGCATCGCGGCTCCGGCGGCGGTATAGGTCAGGTTGTGCGGCGGCATCGGCTCGCTGCCGAAGCCCAGCCGCTTGCCGATCAACAACGCACAAATCAACGCCGACACGCCGGAGCTGATATGGACCACGGTGCCGCCGGCGAAATCCAACGCGCCGCCGGCGCTGACGCCGGCATGCGGGCTGCCGAAGGCCAGCAGCCCGCCTCCCCAGACCCAATGGCAGAGCGGGCAATAGACCAGCGTTCCCCAGAGGATCATGAAGACGACCATCGTGCTGAATTTCATGCGTTCGGCAAAGGCGCCGCAGATCAGGGCGGGCGTGATGATGAAGAACATGCCTTGGAAAAGCATGTGGACCAGCCGCGGAAAGGTCCCGTACATCTGGACCTGCGATTGGCCCGCCGCCTCGTCCCAGGTCGACTGCACGCCTTGCATGAACAGGTAGTCGAGGTTGCCGACAACGGCCGGGATGTCCGCGGCTTCGTTCTGGTCGCCGCCGAAGCTCAGCGTGTAGCCCCAAAGGGCCCAAATCACGGTCATCAGGCCCATCAGGAAGATACACTGCATCATCACGCCCAGCACGTTCTTCTTGCGAACCAAGCCGCTGTAGAAGAGCGCCAGTCCGGGCGCGGTCATGAACAACACCAGGGCCGAGCAGATCATCATCCAGGCGTTGTCGCCCGTGTCGATATCGGCCGGCTCGGCGGCCGGAGCCGCGGTGACGGTCTCGGTGGATGCCACGGGCTCCGTGTCCAGCGCACGGGCCACCCCGGGAAATCCAAATGCCCCCGCCACCCCGATACACAAGAGAAGAAACGCCGACCTCCAACGAGACCCCAAGACACGAATCGATTTCTTCATCCGACCAACGACTCCTCTGATGCAGGCCCCCGATTCTACACGCACCAGAGGCTGAGCAATCGGCGTGCCAACGACACGGCCCGCGCTGGGCCGGGCGTCGAAAAGTCCGTCAGGATACAAGCTTTACAAGAATCGCGGGCTTGTGAATTGCCGGACAGTCGGCCCTGGAAACTGCGACAAGTGCGTAGTCGCGGCGCAGGGTGTGACCCCAGAATAGGCAGCCGGCGAGGCATGCCGCGGGTCTTGACTTGGACTTCACTCCTTCGGGCCGGTCGTGGCCACGAAGCGGTCCTTCTGCCAGAGCGTCTCGCGGTGGCCGGCTTCGACGCAGACCGTTCGCGCCAGCACGAACAGCAGATCGCTGAGCCGATTCAGATAGGGGACCAGCACGGGCGAGGGGCCGCCGGCCTCGCGACGCACCAACGCCACCACGCGGCGCTCGGCCCGACGGCAGACCGTGCGAGCGACGTGCAGCGCCGCGGCCGCCGGGGGACCCGCCGGCAGGATGAATCCCTCCAGCGGTGGAAGCTCGGCCGCGTAGCGATCAATCGTTGCCTCCATGGACTCGACGCGAGACGGATCGAGTCGGGGCAATGCCGACGGCGCAGCGGCCGTGCAGGCCGTCGCCAACTCGGCGGAGAGGGCGAACAACTCGTGCTGGAGCTGATCGAGTAACGGGTCGATGCCCTCGGGCAGCGGCTCGGCGCGCACCTGGCCCAGGGAGGAATTCAACTCGTCGACGGCGCCACAGGCTTCCACCCGTACCGCGTCTTTGGCTACGCGGGCCCCACCGATCAGGTCCGTCTCGCCCCGATCCCCGCTTCGTGTATAGACTGTCATCGGGCCTGCTCCTATTCGGCCTCGACCACCTCGACCTTCAGCCGCCCGATCACTTGGATCACCGGCAAGAAGCTCGTATAGGCCGAAGCACCGTGCAAATGGCTGTGAGCCAGTTTCAGGTGGGCGGCCCCGATGCCGCCGCGGGCCAACGTGGCGTCGAGCGGAATCCACCGGTCCTGGAGGTACATTTCGGTCCACATGTGATAGCCGAACGACCGGCTCTGCGGCATGTAAACCAACCCGACGGCAACCCGGGCCGGAATACCGCACGCCCGCGCCAACGCCGTCAACAGGACTGCGTGTTCCGTGCAATCGCCCGACGGCTTTTCGGCCACCTCGGCCGCCGTGGCAAATGCCTGGGAGAAATCAACCTCGGTGATCGAATCGTTGACGTATCGCTCCAGGGTCTGTGCGATTTGCCACGGGTCGCGCTGATCGCCCACGGCCTCTTTGGCCATGGCCACGATGCGAGGGTCGTCGCTCTGAATCATGTTGTTCGGCCGAATGTCCTCGGACGTGGAGCCGTCGGCGGGGGCGTCGGGATTGCCGCCGGGTTGCCCGGGCCGCAATGCATACACCGTCAGTTCGGCCGTGTTCGAGTCGATCGACCGGACCTGTTGCGACGCCCCGGATACGAACACGGCCGCCGGATCGCCGCCGTCCAGGTGGACCCGATAGCGGACCCGTTTCGTGTCCTGCGCCCCCGGCAGCGGCCGATCAACCGCCACGGCCAGGTCGGTCACGAAATCAAGCGTGCCCACGTCGGTCTCCTCCAGGGCTACGGCCTTCGACGTGCGAAAGGTCTCCATCGCCATGGCCGCTTCCAGTTGCGTCTTGAGGATCTCGCCCGTTCGGTCGCACCAGGCGGCCATCCGCATCGATTGGCCTTCGCCCATCCGCATCACGCAGTCAATCCGCAGCAGCTCGAAAGAGCCGCCGGGCAATTCGACGGGCTCAGAATCCCTGGCGGTCATCTCGTAGGTGACGCCCTGGACCAGCACGGGATCGAACACGCCAAGCGTGCGACGCTCGCCGGGCTGCAGTGGTTTGTCCAACAGAGACATGTGCATCAGATACGGTCCGCCGTACTCGCCCGACCAGGGCACCGACAACTTCGTCGTCTTGCCCCGGCTGGTCGTCTCCAGATCGAGCTGATTGCCGTTGACCCGGCCGACCGTCTGCGCGGCGCCCGTGCTACTTGTGAATTCGAGCAGCTTCCCGTCGGGCGTCTCGACGCTGGTGGCCGAGATCTCCTGCTGCGTGCGATCGCCGTTACGCACCACCACCAGGTGGGTCACCTGCTCAACTCGGAGAACCTTGCGGCCTTGGCGGATTTCGTCGTGGACGGTGGTCCGCCCATAGCCGATGCGGGTGCCCTGGATGTAGTTGACTTCCCAGATCTCGCGATCCGCAGGCGTGTCGCGATCCGCGGGCGTTGTGCGGTCCGCGGGCGCATTGGTTTGCGGCGGTGTTTCGCCACAGCCTGCCAAGGCGCATCCGGCTACCAGCGCGGCGGCGAACCTCAGGCGGCGGAAGGGACGGATCGGCTCTGCGTGCGTCATGCCAAGTACTCCGGGATTTCGGTCTGTGCGACAGCGGCACTTCCGGTGAAGTGTACCGATTGTGGGCCTGCGAGGCCAGCGGAGTTCGAGCGGCGTCACCGACTTGACTCCCGCACCAACCGTCGAGCCGGCAGCCCCGACCCCCCAACGAATCTGCGAGCTGCCGGGTTTACCGTGGCGCGAACATGCGCGGGGGGCAAACCCCGCGGCTCGTTTTGCAGGTTGGCTGGTGGCCGCGCGTCGACGGCAAGTTTCGTGCACGCAAACTCCTCGTGATCTGGACAGCTTCGCAGAACGGCGTGAAGTTTCTTCGGCGGGCCGGTTTTCTCGCCGTCCGCCTGTCTGTCCCGGTGGTAGAGTTCTATCAGGCGGCCGCCCGACCGGTTTGCGTTCAGGGCCTTATGCACTCCAGAGGCGGCCGGTTCTTCCGCCCGACGGTGCGAAGGGATTGTGGTGGGCATGCGGGTTGTCCCGTTTGTGTGGAGTCGGGTCGGTTGACGAGCGGCGAACTGGGCCTTGGGCCGCGCACCTCCAGCGATGCATGACCTACGGTTTGATTAGAGAGTTCCCAGTTGCGGCCCGGCCGCCCCATTGCCCCATAAAAAGTCGTTTGTCACACGAGTGAAGTACGTAGATGGGCTTTCTAAAACGATTTTTCCGCAACGTATTCCGTGAAGGGTCGATGCCGCCCGGCACCAGCAGCTTCGAGCACCTCAGCGAAGAGGAGCTGGAGGCTCACCTCGGTGTGTCCCGGTACGGCAGCTTCGCGTTGACCGAGGCCGTACGTCCGTCGTATGATCTGCAGGTGGTTCCCAGCCAGGGCTACCGCCATGATTCCTATCACGACGAACAGAGCAACACGCGCGTTCCGGTGCTGATGGCCGCCGTCTCGCGCGAACGCCTCTTCGAGGCGTTCATGGATCTGCTGGACCCGTTGGGAAACGTGGTCGACGTAGTCCTGGAAACGAGCCACAACCGCGACAGCACCGGGCACACCGATCTGTATCGCGAACACATCGACGTCCCGGTCCTCAAGAGCATCCTCTGGGAGTTCGAGGATCTGCTGCTCAACGACGGCTGCACCGGGTTGGCCGTGCTCAACCCGGGCATCCCGCAGGAAATCCAGTTCGACGAGCACAAGCTGCTGATCGTCTACGGCGACCAACTCCATCCGTTCGAGAGCATCCTCCGCCACCGCGAGGTCGGTTGTGACGATGAACTGAAGTTCATTACGGAGGCAGAGCACGTCCATTCGTCAAGCGACCACTACAGCCGGCAGTTCGAGGAGCTGAAAACGCGACTCGGGATGGACTGCGGGTTCGTCTGAGCGGAGAGGGAGCGAGCATGCGCAGTCGTGTCGGGGACTGCCCCGATTCTCTCGCGGTGAGAATCGGACCGTCCCCGCGGGCGCTGTGTGAAGGCATTTGCCCGCGCCGCTATGGGTTTCCAAGTTGTTCTCTTACGAGTCTCTATTGATGCTTGCGCACTCACTGCGCGAGGGCGACCAACGGGAGCCCGAATGGCCCGGCCTACCGTTGGGTGGCCTCGATCATTCACAATGCATACATCAATAGCAGGCGTTTCTCGCCTGGCCTGCCGGGCCGAGCGATTTTGCGCCGCCGCCGCACCGAACCGTGCACTCCCTGAAAAACGCCGCTATAATGGAAGCACGGAAGTGCCTTGCCCGACGAGCATGGAGTGCCAGATGTCCCAACGCCAAGACATCGACGAGATCATCCGCCGGTGGCCGTACCAGCCGGGGGTGGTCAGCGCGCGGCTGGTGAAAGCGGACGACGGCCGCGAGGTCCTGCAGATGCGGATCGAGATGGGCCTGCTGCAGATGGAGACGGTCGGCCGGCCCGACGGCGAGCGCCCCGGCGGCGTCGAGACGTGTCTCGACGAGCTGATTCAGCAAGCCTTCGCCGAGGGCGACTCGTTCGTCCTGACGGAAGATCGTTGCTTCGAGGTCGATCGCGAATTCCTGCAGTTCTACCATCGGCGAATCTGCTATTTGGCGTTGCGGGATTTCGAGCGGGCCATCGCCGACGCCGATCACACGTTGGCCCTGATGGATTTTGCCGCCGCGCATTCACCCGACCCCGAATGGACCCTCTCCCACGAGCAGTACCGGCCGTTCGTCCTCTTCCACCGCGCCCAGGCGGCCGCCATGGCCGCGCTGCAGGAGGCCGGCCCCGAGGCGGCCATCGAGCAGATCGATCGCGGACTGCAGCGAATCCGCGCGATCTTCGTCACGATGGAGGCCGAGGAGCAGTTCGACCAGGATCAACTGGTCGCCCAGCTCGCCGAGTTGAGGGAGTCGCTTCGCGACGAATACCACGTGGGGCGCACCCTGGCCGAGCAACTGGCCGACGCCGTGGCCAACGAAGAGTACGAACGGGCCGCCCGGCTCCGCGACGAAATCGCCCAGCGAAGGAAGCGGGGGTGAAGTCACCGGGCGTTGCGGCTCTTTCCAACGTGCCCGACCAACTCGTCCACGAGTCATCAGGCGAGCTGCCGGCTGATCGGGACCAGCGCCGGATAGAGCTGCTTGTAGATTTGCAGTCCCCGCGCGTAGACCTCGGACAGCTTCGGATCGGGCTGGTAGACCTTGCCGGGGCGGTAGACGTGCTCGAAGGCGTCTTCTTCGTCGCGGTAAAGCCCGACGCCGATGCCGGCCAGGATGGCGGCTCCCAACGGCGTGGCCTCCTCGACGTCGGGCACCTCGATCGGCCGACCGAGCACGTCGGCCTTGTTCTGCAGCCAGAACTCGTTGCGCGTGGCCCCACCGACCGCGACGAACTTCTCCAGGCACTTCCCCAGGTTCTCCTCCACCGTGGTCACGATGTCGACGAACTGGTAGTTGAGCCCCTCGATGATCGCGCGGAGCATGTCGCCGGCCGTGGCACGGTTGCTCAAGCCCACGAAGGCGCCCAGGCTGCGGTCGTCGACCACCGGGCAGTTACATCCGGACATATGAGGCAGAAACATCACGCGCCGGGCCCCCGCGGGAGAATCCGCGGCCTCGGCCATCAGGTGGTCCCAGTCGGCGCCGCCCTCGTCGGCTGCCCTCCGCCGGGCCTCGGAGCCGAACTGCTTGCGGTACCATTCCAGCATCTCCGCCGCCACCGTCGAGCCCGACGCCGCGTAACGGCCGCGGGCCACGTGGGTCTGGACCATCATCCCGGTCCGCTGCAGCGCGGGGGTCAGCCCCGGCGCGTCCATGGTGATCAGCACGCTCTCCCAGGTGCCGATCACGTTCAACGCCACGCCTGGACGAAACGCCCCTACCGGCAGCGTGCCGCAGATGTGGTCGTGGCCACCCAGCACAACGGTCGTTCCCTCGGCCAGGCCGGTCGCCTCGGCGGCGGCCGCGGTGACCTCGCCCAGGACCGTGCCGCTGGGCTGCGGGTCGCAGAGCAGCCGCCGCGCGATGCCCGAGGCCTCGAGCATCGCGTCCGACCAGTCGAGCTGGTGCTGGTCGAACAGCAGCGTGTTCGACGCCATGCTGTAATCGGTCACCCGCCGCCCGGTGAGCATGAAATTCAGGAAGTCCTCGATCAGCAGCCACTTCTTGGTCCGGGCGAGGATCTCCGGCTCGTGCTCGGCCATCCAGAGGATCCGCAGCGCGGTGCAGATGTGCCAGAGGCAATTGCCGCTGGTGGCGAACGACTTTTCGGCGCCGATGTGCTCTTTCCACCACTCCAACTGCGGCGCGGTACGGGGATCGTGCCAACTGATGAACGGGTAGAGCCACCGGCCGGCGTCGTCGATCGGCACGCCGTCCATGCCCATGCCCGTGACCGCCACCGCCCGGATCGCCCGGGGATCGTCCAGCCCGGCCACCGCCTCGCGGATCGCCGCCGCCGTGCCGCCCCAGATTTGTTCCGGCTGCCAGACGGCCCAGTCGGGATGATCCGGGTAGGGATGGCAGAGCTCGGTCGGCCGGTTTCCACCGGCCACCGCCTTGCCCTGAAGGTCGTAGACCATGGCCTTCAGGCTGGTGGAGCCCAAGTCGATACCCATCAGGTAGCTCATGCGATCTCCTTGTCGGCACGTGGCAGACTCTTGCCGGATCAGCACGTCGCCATGACGGCGGGCGACGGATCGAGCCAGCCGGAGACGGCCGCCGCCGGGCGCTTGCCGGCCAACTCCGCCAGTGCCGTCTCGATCATCTCCAGCGTCTCGTCGATTTGCCGCACGTTGACGAAGCCGATCGTGAAGGCATCGACGCTGCCCAGCCCCAGCACGTACTTCAGCGACTCGTACCGCTTCTCGGCGGTGTCGAAACCGGTCTCGCCGTAAATCTTCATGCCGATCACGCCGCGGCCCTTCTCGTGCATCTTCTTCAGGTGGCCGGCGACCTGCTCCGCCGGGCCGTCCATTTTGTCGCCGAAGGGATTGATGCGGGCAAGCTGGATATCGATCCAGTCGCAATCGACCGAGGCGACCAGCGGGTCCATGCCGTGGGAGGAAATGCCGACCGCCCGAACTCGCTTCTGCTGCTTCGCTTCGCTGAGCACGTCCATCACCGGCCGCATGTCGGTGGGCCAATCGGCCCGGGTCATGCAGTGCATCAGCAGCGAGTCGATGTACTCGCAGTCGAGCTCCTTGAGGAACCGCTCGATGTCGGCCTTGGCCGTCGCGGCGTCTTTGGCCCGGGTCTTGGTTTGAATGAAGATCTGCTCGCGGGGGAGCCCGCGCAGGGCGGGGCGGACCAGCGGGTGTGTCCCGTAGGCGTCGGCCGTGTCGATGTAGCGGACGCCGCGGTCGTACGCATCACGCACCAATCTGGTGAATCCGCTCTGTTGGAGTTCGCGTTGTTCGCGGCCGCCGCGCGTGCCCGTTCCGATACCCAGCACCGTGGTCTTCAGCCCGCTGCGTCCCAGCGCCACCAGGTCGGTTCCGCGTGCGGGTCTGGGAGGCTTTTCGGCCGCAAAAGAGAACCGCCCGGTCAAGGCGGCGACTCCGGCGGCCGAGGTTCCGGCGAGAAACTGACGACGCGAGATGTTTGACATGGCAAAACCCCTCCCGACTGGACTTCTGCCTGAGTCCAGTCTTCAATGAAGTTGTGAATCCTACGGCTGTTGGGATGCGCCTCGGATGCGCTCCGGTCCCGCCGATTATAGACGACCGGGCCGCGGATCGCCACCAGTCGTCCCGCGAGAATGTCCAGCATGTCCGAAAACGCGGGCGGCCCGTAGGACCGGCCTGGATCATTCGCAATGCCAACATCAATAGCGGCCCCTCACCGCATGAGCATACCGCCGCTGACATCCACGGTGGCCCCGGTCATGTAACTCGCCCGTTCCGAGGCCAGAAACGCCGCCACGTCGGCGATCTCTTCGACCGTGCCGATGCGGCGCAGGGGAATCCGGTCGAGGTACTTCCGCTCGTTGGCCGCCAGCGTCTCGGCGGTCATTTCGGTGCGCATCATGCCGGGGGCCACCGCGTTGACCGCGATGCCCTCGGCGGCGACCTCCCGGGCCAGCGCCACGGTGAACGAGACAATGCCGCCCTTGCTGGCGTCGTAGGGGGCATGGCCGGTGGTCGAGCCGCGGAATGCGGCCTGCGAAGAGATGTTGACGATTCGCCCCGTGCGGCCCGACTGAAGCAGCCGCCGGACCATCTCGCGACAGGTCAGGAACGTACCGGTCAGGTTCACCCGGACCGTGTGGCTCCACTGCTGCTGCGTCATGTCCTTCACCCGGCACGTGGGACAGACGGCGGCGTTGTTGAGCAGAACGTCGAGCGGGCCGAGCTGCGATTCGGTCTGTCGAAACATCTCCGTGACGTCGGCCTCGCTCGACACGTCGCCGAGTACGGCGAAGGCCTCGACCGCGAACCGGTCGGCGATCTCTTCCACCACGGCGCCGGCCTTCTCGGGATGCCGCCGAAAGTTCACGGCCACCTTGGCACCTTCGGCCGCCAGACTCAAACAGATGGCCTTGCCCAGGCCGTGCGAACCGCCGGTGACCAGGGCCACTTTGTCTTTCAGGCGTAGGTCCATTTGGACGCCGTGTCCTTGTCCCTGTCCGTTGCGGAAGCTCAGCAGCAACCAGTATACGATCGCTCCGCCCGAAAGAAAGGGCCCTTACTGATGTTTGCACAGTCAATGTGCCAGGGCAGCGGCGGATCCTCGCGCGATAGGCCCCGGCGTGGTGAGTCCCGGCGTGGCAAGTTTCAGGGTGGTGAGTCCCGGTGCGGCGAGCCCCGGCGCGGCAAGCTCCAGCGTGGTGGGTCTTCGCACGGCAGGTCCCGGCACAGCAAGTCTCGCCGGCGCAGGTCCGGGGACGCCGGCGGTCTGTGGCGCCGCGACGCCGCGTGTCGGCGAGGCGCGGAGCTCGGCCAGGTGCGCCAGCAGGATGCGGCGGACCTCCAGCACGGCCAACGGATGGCTGTGTACCGAACTGTGGTCGGCCGGCACCGTGATTTCCGACGCGACGTCTTCCACCCGGGCGCTCTGTTCGGCCACCACTCCGTCACCGCCAGCCACGATCGGCGTCCACCAACTGTCGTTGGGGATGGAACCAACGATGTTGTGGTAGGTCACCCAGGGCGGACGCCGGCTGGCCAGCATCACCGGGAAGATGGGTGAGCCGGGGGCCAGCGAGTCGATGCTGTTCTCCACCCGCAGCAACGACCGATCGGCAAACATGGCCTGGTTGTCGCGGAAGAGCTTCTGCTGGCTGTTGACCAGCCGTTGGGGCAGGGTGATCAGCTTGCCCAGCAGCCATTGGGTGGTCTGGTTGGAGAAGCTGCTGCCGCGGTGCGGCGTGCCGATGGTAATGACGCGGCGGATGGACGGGCTGGGCTGGAAGAAGAAGATCTTCTGCAGCGTCTGTCGCTCCTCCGGTTCGGCCCGCAGCGCGTCGAGCGGCTTTTCACTGGCCAGATTCCAGAAATCGGTGCGGCTGTTGATCGTTTGCAGTCGGGCGATCAAGCCACCCATGCTGTGCCCGACCAGCACCATTTGATCCAGCGCAGGCTCTTGCCACTGCGGATCGAGCAGCCGCCGGGCCTGGAGGAGATCTTCGCGGAGTTGGGCCGCGCTGATCCAGAACGGCTGGCCGGAGGGGTAGAGATAGAACCAGAACTGGTAGTGGTCGCGGATCGCCGGCGAGTTGCGCAGATCGTTGAACATCTCCATCCAGGTCATGGGACTGGACCAGAGCCCGTGCACCATGAGCACGGGTATTTTGCCCGGCTCGTAGGGCTGCACCATGTAAAGGCCCATCAGCGGCGTTTGCCGGCCCGGCTGGAGCTTCAGCAGCACGTCGGGCCGCAACAGGCCGACGGTGGCCAGGTCCTCCATCTGCGGATTCGAGAGGAAGTAGGCCAGCGGCGTGGACAGGTCGCTCTGCAGCGCGACCTGCCGCCCGGCCACGGTCGTGCCCGAGGTAATCAGCGGGTCGTACAGCTCCAACACGCATTGGTGATGGTCGGTCGTCCGCCCGGTCAAGGGATCGACCCGCGGCGTCGGCCGCAGAAAGGCCGTGACCGGGAAGCTCAGCCCCTCCGGATAGTACCTGGCGGCCGCCGGCTCGCCTTCGTAGCGGCGCCGCACGGCGATCAGCGGAACACCCAGGCCGTAGGTTCGATAGTGGTTCTTCAGCCCCTTGATCTCGTAGTCGGAGACGAACTTGAAGCCCCCGAAGTCTTCGGCGCGCCAACGGCTGCCACGGAGCACGCAGGTGATGTCCCAACTGCCCGCCGCCGTGTGAATGGTGGTCCTGTTGCCGGGCACCAGTTCGCCCTGTTTGCACGCGATGCGCAGGGCCCCTTCCAACGCACCGTTGTACAGATCGCAGGCGCCGCGGAACTGGGGGTCGTAGGGATTGCGCACGCCGGCAAAGTGCTCGTCGAAGAGGTAGTGGTAGGCATACAACACCGCGGCGCCGTACAGATCCAGCGAGATCTCCGTGTCGAACTCCTCCGCCTTCCTGCCGCCCATGTAGGCAAGCTCGGCAAACGCATAGACCTTCTCCGGCGAAGGGTCGTGCTCGATCGTCGTTTGCAGGTTCTGCAGCAGTTGCCGGGGGTCGGCGTCGGCGTCCCAGCGGAGGTTGCACACCCGCAGCACCTGGACCGTTCGCGGGCTGGGTCGCGGTCCGCTGCGGGCAGTGAGCTTCAGCGAATCGGCCAGGGGGTTCTGGGGGATCGAGCGGAGACTGACGCCGCGCGACGAGGCACATCCGCCCGCCGACAAGACGGCCGCCGCGAGCAGGACGGTCCATGCGACCCGCCGATGCCATAGGTGGGAGACCGAGGTTGGGCGACCGGTTGGTGACATCGAGGTCTGTTGGTGCAGTCGGATGAACCTGATTTGAATCGGCATACAACACGAGGCGAAGGTCATGGACAGCAGGGCGTTTGCGACGCCTTTCTACCCATCAGAATTCCCAACTTGTTCTCTTACGAGTGCGAAACGCCCATCAGCCGCTCTTGCTCGAGGAGCGTCAACTGGTCCGCGATCCACTGGACCAGGCGTCCCTGCGTCGGGAAATGGAGCCCCACGCCGACGATCAACAGGGCAGCCGCGCCCAACGCCAGCGGCGATTGCTCGATGAGGTAGGCAACCAGCGTGAAGAAGGCGGCCCCTTCGAGAACGGCGGCGCCGACGATCGTCCGCTGCAACGAGAGCACCGCCAGCTTGCCCGCGTCGCCGGTGCGTTCGATGAACTCGGCGCTGATTGGCTGACCATCTCGACCCCGCGGCAGTCGCCATGTGCCCCGAAGGATACTCCGACGGCCCCGAGCCACTATGACGCCGGAAACCACCGTTCGGACCAGCAACGCCACGACGGCGAATCCGAGGGAAGTAAACGTGATCAGGGTCGATTCCTGCTCCATTCCCTCGGCCACGCTGCTGCCGATGACCAGCGTGATCACCAGGAACATGAGGCAGCCGGTGAGCAGGGCGGCCACGACGATCTGGTGAACACGCAGCACGGGCGATAGTTCATTCTGCCACGAATCGCTTCCTGGTCGAGAGTCCAACATGGGGTCGTCCTGCCTGTGCTGAGGCTCTGTTTCACGCGGCCCTTTGCCACGTGCCCTGGCTTTGACCGGCCTCCCAGGTTTCGATCCAACTGCAACCGGCCCACGAGAATCCTACGCCGAAGCCGATCAGCAGCGATTGTTTTCCGGGGCGCAGCCGCCCCCCGTCGCGCAGATTGCTAATCAGCAGCGGAATCGTCGAAGAGACCGTATTGCCGCAGTGCTGCAGTGCTGCCGGAACCCGCTCGTCGTCCAGCTTCAACCGGTCGCGAAGGTGATCGAGCATGAACGTGGTGGCCTGGTGCATTAGATAGACGTCCACTTGATCGCGGTCCCACCGGGACAGCCCGAGCAACCGATCGATCAGCGGCGGGACCACGTCCAGCGTGAACTTGACCAGGTCCGGACCGTCCATGTAGAGGCTGCTGGGCCACCGTTTTCGCTTTCGCGGGCGCAGCGCGTCGGCCATCGGCCGGGCGCCGCCTTCGGTGACCATCAACGCATCGGCGCCCCGGCCGTCGGTGCCGAAAGAAAAGGAGCCCAACGAGGGCTCGCGGCTGGCCTCGACCAACGTGGCGGCCGCGCCGTCGCCGAAGATGGTGCGCAGCGAGCGGTCGGTCGGGTGGATGTACTTCGAGTAGGTTTCGGCCGTGATCAACAGCACGCGGCGGGCCGCGCCGCTGCGAATCAAACCGTCGGCCAGCGACAATCCGTACACGAAACCGGAGCATCCCAGATTGAAATCCAACGCCCCGATCGAGGTCGGCAGCCCGAGCCGATCCTGGATCAGGCAGGCCGTCGTGGGCAGCGGATAATCGGGACTCTGCGTGCAGAACAGCAGGAAATCGATCGAGCGGCGATCGACGTCGTGCCGCGCGAAGAGCTTCTCGGCCGCGGCAACGCCCAGATCGGAGGCACACTCGCCGGGCGCGGCGATGTGCCGGGCACGAATGCCTGTCTTCGCGTAGACCAGATCCATGTTCCACTTGGGGAACTCCGCCTGGAGGCGATCGTTGTCCTCAACCGTTTCCGGCAGGTGAACAGCAATCGGGCCAATGGACGCATACTCCATCGCCTGCTCCTGAAGTCGATTGTCGCGGCACGCACTTCGAATTGCGGCGCGTCCCTTTACCAATGAGGGCGGGAAGCTACCAACTCCGTGGGGAAAGGTCAACCGCAGTTTGCTCTTGACAGCCACGCGCGGCTTCCCTAACCTCTCGACCTCCGTGGCGACGTGTGTTTCGACCAAGGGGTAACAGCTCTCATGGCAAAGGACCAGAACCGGCTTGCAGCCAGCCGCGAAAGGACTGCCGCATGAAATGTCCTCGCTGTTGGGCGGAAAAAGTCCACGTGCGACCGATCAAGCCGTGGAAGTCCACCCTGTTGGCGTGCGTGTTGCTGCGCCCGTTGAAGTGCCATCACTGCTATCACAAGTTCGTCGGCTTCTGGTTTCTATTGCCCCGCAAGAAGAGCCGTCCCCCCGTATTGCGCGTCTTGACGTCGAGCCGCACGAGCGGTTCCGACTCGGCAACGACGCATCTTGCGGCCATGCGAACCGGCCGCAGGCGAGGTGAACGTCCCGGCGGCCACCGGCGATCCACCCGGGCCGACGCTGCCTAGCGGCCGGATGGCCGGCCTGGTTTGACCTTTTCGACGGGTCGCCGGCACCACGCCCGCCGTCGAATGGACCCGTCGAATGGACCCGTCGAAATCGCGTCGAGAAAGGGTTTGCCGTGCCGGATCCGCCACCCTTCGTTGACATCCACTGTCATCTGCTGCCGAATATCGACGACGGCTCGGCAAGCTGGGAGGAGTCCTTGGCCATGGCCCGGATGGCCGTCGCCGACGGGATCGCGACCATCGTGGCGACCCCTCATCAGTTGGGTCGCTACCAGAAGAACCACGCCCGGACTATCCGCGATCAGACTGCCCGGTTGCAGCAGCTTCTCGACGAACAGGGCATCCCGCTGTGCGTCCTGCCGGGCGCCGATGTCCGCATCGAGTCCGACCTGGCTCGGAGAATCCAGAACGGCGAGGTGCTCACCCTGGCGGATCGACGTCGATACGTCCTGCTGGAATTGCCCCACGAGTTGTATCTCCCCCTGGATCGACTCTTGTCGGAGCTGCGGTCGATCGGCGTGGTCGGCGTGCTCTCGCATCCGGAAAGAAACCTGGGCATCCTCCGGGAACGCGACGTGCTGGCGCCGCTGGTGAAGGCCGGCTGCCTGTTGCAGATCACGGCCGGGGCCATGGTGGGCACGTTCGGACCGCACGTGCAGAAGCTGGCACACTGGGTGGTGAGCCAGCGACTTGCGCACTTCGTGAGCACCGACGCGCACGGCGCGCGGGTCCGCCGCCCCTTGCTCCGCAGGGCTTTCGAATGTGCGGCTGGCCTGGTCGGCTACCACCAGGCGGTCGATCTTTGCTGCCGCAACCCGGCCTCGGTCGTGGCCGGCCAAACCACCCAGGGGCCAAAGGACTCGGGCCTGGGTGGTTGGTTCAAGAAGAGGGCCGGCTGATGCTTGTGCCGAAGCATCGATTCGTTGCGGCGCTGGTGCTGGGCCTGCTGACCGCGCATGCGGTCGGCCTGGCGCGCGATTGCCGGGCCGCCGGTTGGGTCAACACCAGACAGTTTCCGCCGTTCGACGTCTGGACGGAATTCCCGCTGACCGAAGTGCAGGATCTGCTGGCCGAGCTGGCCCAACTCCAGCAAGACCTGCATCGCGACCTCGGCGTTCCGGGCGCGGGGCAATGGGTCGCCGTCCATCTGTTTCGCGACAAGTACAGCTACGCCCGCTATCTTCGGCAGCATCTGGCCCATGTTCCCTATCGGCGCGCCTTGTATGTGAAGAGTCAGGGACAGGGCCGCGTGTACGCCTACCGCAGCCGCGAGTTGCCGACCGATCTGCGGCACGAGTGTACCCACGCCCTGTTGCATGCAGTGCTGCCGGTGGTGCCGCTCTGGCTGGACGAAGGTCTGGCGGAGTACTACGAAATGCCGGCCGCGAAGCGAAGCTTCGACAATCCGCATCTGCGCACCCTCCGCTGGAACCTCATCTTCGGCAGCGCCCCGCAGCTAGAGAGCCTGGAGAAGCTGGGAGATATCTCGGAAATGAAACAGGCCGAGTATCGCAACTCGTGGGCCTGGGTCCATTTCATGCTTCACGGCCCCGAGGCGGCCAGGCAAGAGCTTGTGCGATACCTCTGGGAGATCGCCTCCGGCACACCGCCCGCCGCGCTGAGCCAACGGCTAGAGCAACGGCTGCCCGGCACCCGGCAGCGACTTCTGGCCCATCTCAAGGGCTGGAAGCGCGAGTCTTGGCTTAGCGCCTTTCGGTAGGGGCCTGTCAAAGCTTGCGGAAAAACCGGTTTCTGCGGCCGGCTATCGTGGACTCGGCCCACCCTGGCGGCCGATAAGGGTTGGGGCCGCTCATTCTCGTCTTGTTTCCTGGTCAGGAGTTCAGAAAATGCGGGGTCAAGCGATCGTCTATCGACTGCTGGTGTCCATGGCGCTGTTGGGAGTCTGTTTTCCCCAAACCATCTTGGCCGTGGAAACTGCCGCCGAGCCGACACCGAGCGTGACCGACGTGGCCCTGATGGACGGGGGCATTTTGATCGGCCAAGTAATCAATCCGGAAGGCCTCGTCCTGACAGAGATGCCCGTCGCACTGCACAACCAAAGCGGCGTGATCGCCAAGGCCACAACCGACCATAACGGCTGTTTCGCCTTCCGCGGGCTTCGCGGCGGCGTATATCAACTCATGGCAGCAAGAGGGGGCGGGACCTATCGCCTCTGGGCACCGGGCAGCGCGCCGCCCACGTCTCAGCCGGCCGCCTTGCTGGTGACGGACCACAATACGATTCGCGGTCAGTGGGGCGGCATGTGCGTGCCGGCGCCTTGTGCCGGATGCATGGCCTTCTGGCTCTCCAATCCCTGGGTCGTAGCGGGCGTGCTGGCCACCGCCGTTGCGGTGCCGGTCGGCATCCACAACTCCCAGCGGCCCAGCAGCCCGTGAGCCCGTGAGTCGGAACGCCCAGCATGCGGCGACTTCAACGGCGGCTTTGCAGCGGGAGGTCGAAGAATATCGGGTTTCTATTGGGCACCCTCGCGGATTGACTGGGCAAACGACATTAGTGATCTGGCGCGTTTTGGGAAGACAGGGAATCCTTGCCGAAAATCCGGGGCTCTTTGCCGGGCTTTGCTGTAGTCGAAAGGAATCTCCAGCCGATAGGTACACCGTTTGCGACATTTCCCAGCATTGTCTCTTTTCAAGCCAATTGGAGTTGTCATGATGAAGGGTAAGGGGGTTATCCGAGGGGCACTCATGTCGTTGGCGGTTGTGGGCGTATGTCTGCCTCAGCCGTTGCTGGCGGCGGGAGCAGAAACCCATCCGAAACCGATCGTCCAGGACGTCGTCCTGCAAGACGGCGGCGTCTTGCTCGGCAAGGTCGTCAGCCCGCAAGGCATCGCGCTGTCGAAAGTACCGGTTTCCCTACAAGATCAGCGTCGCGAAGTTGCCCGGGGCGTAACCGACCAGAACGGCTGCTTCGCCGTGCGGGGCTTGCGTACCGGCGTGTATCAACTCGTCGGGGCGGGCAGCCACGGCACCTGTCGGATGTGGACTCGCGACAGCGCACCGCCGACCTCGCAGCCCGGCGTTCTGCTGGTTGCCGGCGACACGATCCGCGGCCAGTGTAGCGACGGGTGTGACTCAGGCTGCGGCAACTGCAAAGGAAGCCTCGCCTTCTGGCTTGCCAATCCCTGGGTGGTTGCCGGCGTCCTGGCAACGGCGGTTGCCGTGCCCGTTGCCGTTCACAACTCTGAACGGCCGTCTAGCCCTTAAGGGGCTGTGCGCAGAAAACTGTCCGCACGCCGCTGGTGGCCCGAGGACGGCAGGTCCCCCCCTGCTGCGCCCGTTGCCTCGGCACATCGCTTTCGCCTTGCCTCGCAGTCTGCTCCGTTTCCCTGGCAATCGACCAAGAATTGCCAAGAAATGGTCTTCTCCTCAGGCGGCGTTTCCTGTAGGATTCCGCCCTCTCTTCTAGCCCGCAGAGACTCTCGCCTCGTCGAGAACACCGCTGGTGAATGTCACCGTGCGCGGCGAGGGCGGAGCCCCTCACGCATCGACGTGGGGGCGGAGAATCTGCGAAACCCGAAGACACGTCTCACCTTGGTTCGAGAGCTTTCATGGCAAGGTCCCGCTCGTGCTCCGGCTGCACGCGGCTGCTTGGCCTGAACAACGAACGAGAACCACACTGGGAAAGGAGCTGTACAGTGAAACGCATCAGAATGTTGCAGGCTGCCATGCTCGGCTTGGCCTGCCTGGGAATGCTCATCCCCGCGCCCGTCCTCGAGGCGGCGGTGACCACGGGCACCGCCCAGCCCCAGGTCGCCGCGGGTGCGGCCAGAATGAGCGTGGCGTTGGGCCGGGGCGGCGCACTGCAGGGCAGGGCCATCGACGCGAACGGGGCCGCCCTGGGTGGCGTGAATGTCTCGTTGCGTCGCCTCGAAGGCGGAGACACGACCACGGTCACGGACCCGGCCGGCTATTTTGCCGCCAGCGGACTGCGCGACGGAACGTACGAGATCGTGGCCGGCAGGGCGCGGGGAGTCTATCGGGCCTGGGCGCCAAACGCCGCGCCGCCTTCGGCGCCACGGCACGTCGTGGTCCGCGAGACGCTGGTCCGCCAACAGAGCCCGCTCTGCTCTTTCCTGGGAAATCCCTGGGTGATTGCCGGCATCGTGGCCACGGCGGTGGCCATTCCGGTAGCCATCCACAATTCCAAAAAGCCTGCCAGCCCGTAAGGCCGGGTCTGTCAATCTCGTCGGCTCCGCAGACGCGGCTCTTCAAGTCGCTGGGCCTGAACAAAGCCGCCTCCCCACGAACGTGAGGAGGCGGTTGAGGTGCAATCGGACTTCGTGCGTTGTGGGGTCGTACGTTGTCGGTTCAGGCGGTCGTCCCGCGCCGGCCGCAGGCGCGTGTGCGGGAAGAATCCCGGTCGAGCGAGCGGACCGCCTCATGGGTCTGCAGCGTGCTGCCCCAGGCTCGTGCAAGAGCCCTGCTGCCAAGACGTTGCGCTCGCTCACTCGCGCCGTTTGCGGCCTTCCCCAGCCAGGACTCGACCCCGAGTCACGTTGAACGCGTCTGCGGGTTTGCGCACACCGAAAGCCTGCGGGAAGACTCGGTGGTGTGGGGATCGATCGTGGTCAAGCGGGCCGCTGCCGCAGGTTCCAATTGCCCTCACGAAAAGAGGAAATCTGACTCGACAACACGACTATTCTCCAATGTAGCGACCTGTCGGCATGGTGCAAGGTCTTTTTCACCCGGCGGGGCTGGGAAAGGAACCGACCGCATGCTGCCCCCCCGCAAGGGCCCTAAGGCAAGCCTCTTGTGCTCGCCCGAACGCCATGCGAAAATGGATTTGCCGTTTATCGGCAGTCTCGATCGGCAGTCTCGAAAGTGGTTTCCTTTCAGGAGAAAACCGACGATGAAAGTGGTGCCCTTGGGCGATAAGGTGATGATCAAGCGGTTGGAGCCGGAGGAGACCACCAGCGGCGGCATCGTTCTGCCCGATGCGGCCCAAGAGAAACCGCAGCAGGGACGCGTGCTATCGGTCGGCGATGGACGGCTGCTGGCCGACGGGACCCGCGCCGAACACGAGGTCAGTGAAGGGGACCGCGTGCTCTTTGGCGGGTATTCCGGGACCGAGGTCACCGTGGACGGCGAAGAGCTGCTGATCATGAACGAGGACGAGATCTTGGCGATCGTCCCATAGCCGCCCCGTCGAGACCATTCGCAAGGGGGGGAATCGCATAGCTTTCAGACCGGTCTGTCGGGCCGAGCAGGCTCATCATCGGGATGGTGCTCAAGCCGGCCGACCAGCTTCCGCATCGTCCCTCTCGTCGCTGGCCTTTGCCTGGCTGGATTTGCCATTTGGCCGGGCTACAATTCAGGTGGATGCCTCGGCACGGTGCGAGCCGACGCAGCGGAATAATCGATACTTGCGGATTGGAGTTCATTGCAGAAAGCGGCAATCCCGCGGCCTTCAAGAAGGCCTTCCCCCCGGACCTGTTGAGGTATGTAATGCCCAGACGATCACTCGCTGTTCTCGCCGTTTTGCTCACTTGGCTGGCCGCGGTTTCTGCGCCGGCGGCCGACGCTTCTTCGGGAATCGACGCGACGACCTATCAGAGAACGGTCGATCGCGCAATCCGATTTCTGCAAACCAAGGCCCAAGCGCCCGATGGCTCCTATGCCGGATACGCCGGCCCGGGAGTTACCTCGCTGGTGACCACCGGCATCTTGCGCCACGGCCGCTCGCCCGGCGACCCGCTGGTGGCTAAGAGCCTGGAGTACCTCGAGGGCTTCGTCCGCCACGACGGGGGCATTTACGGCGAGGACACACTCTATCGCAATTACGAGACCTGCCTGGCGATCGTCTGTTTTTCCGAGGCCAATCGCGATGGCCGCTACAACGAGTTGCTCAAGAACGCCGATCGCTTCGTGAAGGGGATTCAATGGGACGAAGACGAGGAGCACGACCAGACCAGCACCAGCTATGGTGGCGCGGGCTACGGAAAGCACAAACGGCCGGACCTCTCGAACACGAGCTTTCTGATCGACGCCTTGCGGGCCGCGGGCAACGGACCCAACGACGAGGCCGTCAAGAAGGCGCTGATTTTCGTCTCCCGCTGCCAGAACCTCGAGTCGGAGCACAACACCACGCCGTTCGCCGCCAAGAACCCCGACAAGGGCTTCTACTACACCTGTGCCGCCGGCGGCAGCAGCCAGGCCGGTGAGACGCCCGACGGCGGGCTGCGCAGCTACGGCTCGATGACCTATGCCGGACTGAAAAGCATGATCTACGCCGGCGTCGGGCCCGACGATCCCCGGGTCAAGGCCGCCCTGGAGTGGATCCAGAAGCACTACGGGCTGAACTCGAATCCGGGCATGGGCGACGCGGGACTGTACTACTACTATCACGTCTTCGCCAAGGCGCTTGCCGCGACCGGGTTGGGCCAGATCGAGGACGCCCAGGGCGTCCCGCGGGACTGGCGCCGCGACCTGGTCGAGGAGCTCGCCCGCCGCCAGCGGCCCGATGGCTCCTGGATCAACGAAAACGTCCGCTGGATGGAGGGCGATTCCGCCCTGGTTACCGGGTATGCCCTGCTGGCCCTCTCCTACTGCCGTCCGGAGAAATAGCGCGAGGGCCTCGTCAGAAACAGGTTGCGTGAACACGAAGGAGAAAGGGCGTGCAGCGGCCCTGCTCCGGGCGAAATCGTCAGCCAAAGGAGTTCCCATGGATCTCTTCGAAGCCATCGAGAAACGATACAGCTATCGGGGCGATTTCACCGATGCGGCCGTTTTGCGGGAAGACCTGGGGAGGATCATTCAGGCGGGTATCCAGGCGCCGTCGGCCAAGAATGAGCAGGTCGCTTCCTTCGTGGTGGTCGACGATCCGAAGCTGCTGGGGCAAATCGCCCGCATCGTCGATAAGCCCGTCTGCCGTTCGGCCAAGGCCGTGATCGCCTGTGTGGAAGACCCGCGGCCCATCTTGGGCGACCTTTCGTTTGCCGCCGAGGATTGTGCGGCCGCCGTGGAAAACATGCTCCTGGCGATTACCGCCTTGGGATACGCCACCGTGTGGCTCGACGGCGTGTTGCGCAGCGAAGACCGCGTGGCCCGCCTCGGAGAGCTGCTGGGCGTTCCCGAGGGAAAGGCCGTGCGAATCCTGCTGCCGATCGGCGTGCCCGCCGAGCCGGGCACCCAGAAGAAGAAGCTCCCTTTCGACCAGCGGGCGTGGTTCAATCGATATGGTGGATGAGCCGCTTGCCGACCCGCGTTGCGATCCGGGGACACGGCCAACCGGCGTGCAAGCTCCCGCGGGCAACCGGTCCGGGCTCCGGCGGCCGGTTGATCTGTCTACGTTCAACCTCCTGTTGCTTTGCGGCCTGGCGTTTTGGAGCATCTGCGACCTCGGGGTCGGGCGGCGCATCGGTGACGGGGCCGAGTACTACCTGACGCTCTTCAGCGTCGCCGAGAATGGCACACCCTATCCGACCGATCGTGCCGGCGCCATTCACGACGCTTACTTCGGTTTCGACGACGGCGCAAACCCGGTGTCTTACGAGGCCATCAAGGAAGGGCTGTGGGTCCTTCGCGACGCGGACGGCGGGATGGACTGTTGCCACTTCTGGTTCTACTCGTCGTTGGCGGCGGTCTTCTACTGGCCGTTGAAGTGGCTGGGGCTGGACGTCGGCCTG
Source organism: Pirellulales bacterium (assembly GCA_016935315.1). Classification (GTDB taxonomy): domain Bacteria; phylum Planctomycetota; class Planctomycetia; order Pirellulales; family Thermoguttaceae; genus JAFGRD01. The sequence goes on along the minus strand of JAFGRD010000169.1, from coordinate 48,467 downwards.
AGCTTCAACCTGCTGCACGTCGTCCTGCTGTTCGTGGCGGTTCAGATCGCCGGGCGCCGTCTCGGCCCCTTGGCCGCGCTGAGCCTGATCCTGATGGTGCTGTTTTCCCCCGTCCTGTGGTTCATCGACAAGGCGCACACTGAGTTCTTCACCGTGATGACCACCTCGACCGCCATGGTCTACTTCCTGGCGCGGCGCTATGCGGCGTGTGCCGCCTGGTTCGCCGCGGCGTCGCCCCAGAACCCACCCTTCGCCATCCTCTCACTGGTCGCACTGGGCTTCGGCTTCTTCGAGCAGCGATGGCAACTGGTTTCCCGGCACAAGCTCACCCTGGCCGCCGCCGTGGTCCTAATGGGTTTGCACCCGGCGTACTTTATGCTGCGGCACGGCATCCTGACCCCCTCGCTGCTGGCCAGGCGCGAGGAGTTCTTCGGTAGTCTGTTGCCGATCGGGCGCATGGCGAGTTTCTGGGTCGATCCAGACCTGGGCATGTTTGCCAACTGGGTGTTCGCCCTGCCCATCCTGGTGGTGCTGCTGGTCCTGTGCTGTCTCGGCAAGGTCCGCGTGCAGCCCCGGGCCGTCGTGTTTGGCGTCCTTTGCCTGTTGATCCTCGACTGGTCGCAGACGCGGGGGCAGAACATCAATTGCGGCGGCACCGTTCACATCTGCCGCTACTGCCTTTGGTTCCTGTTCCTCTTCTTCGCCATGTTGTGGTGCATCCTCGGGTGGCTGGCCGGCAAGCCGCGGTGGGTGATCGGCGTTTGGGCGGCACTTGCCTTCGTGCCGGCGGTGTACACCCTGCAACAGTATCACCCCGCAAGACCCGAACGATTCTGCTTGCCGACGGCCGTTTCCCGATTCCTCTACGAACACGTGCCGAGCGTGTACGATCCGCAGCACGAGATCTTCTTCGAGCGATACGGACACCTGGAGGACTTCCGCGAGTGGGCCGTCAGTGATCCGTCGGGCAACAAGATCCTCGTCTGGGATATCGTGCTCGACTTCGAAGAAGACGAGGTGCCCCCGTTCGTGGTCGGCTGCCCTCGACTCGACCCGGCCGCCGTGCTCGCCGAGGCCCGGAAGCGATTCGCCCAGCACCCCGGCGAGTACTACTTGTACATCAACGGAATGGCCTCGAAGCTGAAACGTCCGGCGGAGTGACTCCCACATGTTCTGCAAAGACAACGCCGCGGGGATCCTGCTGCCTGCCGTTCCGACTGTCATGCCGGCTGTCATGCTGACTGTCATGCTGACGGTGGCGGGCGTCGCCGTCGCCCAGGCGCCGGTCAATCGGCGCTATACCGAAACGCTGCTGGGGCCGTTGCCCTCGGAGCAGTACGATTCGGCGGTAATCAGCCCAAACGGGCGGCGGCTGGCCTCCATCGAACCTTCGCAAGCCGGGCAAGCCGTCGTTGTGGACGGCCGCTCCCAGAAGGCCTACGATCGCGTGGCCGCCCCGCAGTTCAGCCCCGACAGCCGGTGGCTGGCCTACGCGGCCTCGGCCGCCGGGAAGTGGTATCTTGTGGTCAACCAGCGGGAACAGGGGCCCTACGACCGGGTCGGCCCGCCCGTGTTCAGCCCCAACAGCCGGCGGCTGGCACACGTCGCCTTGTTGCCCGATGGGAAACGCGTCGTGGTCGTCAACAACAAGCCGGGCAAGCCCTACGACGAGATCTTCGACGGGGCGATCGTCTTCGGCGGTGACGGCAGCCGGCTGGCCTACGGCGTCCGGCTCGGACAACAGTGGCACATCGTCCTCGACGACCAGGAGGGCGGGCCGTTTGACTACCTGGGCTCGCGCACCGGCATCCGCTTCAGCCCCGACGGCCGCCGCATGGCCTTCGCGGCCTATTCCGCGGAAAAGCGGCAGTGGTCGGTCGTGGTCGATCAGCAGCCGCAACCGGCGTACGAGAACCTGGGCCAGCTCGTCTTCAACGGCGACGGCAACCGGTTGGCCTACGCGGCCATGCGGCCCGATGGGCAATGGCTGGTGGTGGTCGATGGCCAGGAGCAAAAACCCTACAAGGCGATCGGCGACGGCACGCTGCAATTCGACCCCGACGGCAGGACGCTGGTCTACGCGGCCGAAGCCGGCGAAAAGTGGCTGGTGGTGGCCGGCGACCACGAGGGGACGCCGTTCGATGAGGTCGCCGAGATTCGCTTCAGTCCCGACGGCCGGCGGCTGGCCTATACGGCGACCTCCGGTGGCACGGAGACGGTCGTGCTCGACGGCCGCCCGCAACGCCCCTTCGATCGCGTCGGCGGCGGCACGCTGACGTTCAGCCGCGACGGCCGCCGCTGGGGCCATATCGCCCGCTTGGGCAACGCCTCGTTCGTGGTCGTCGACGGCCGGCGCAATCGACGCTACGACATGGTTGGGTACCTGACGTTCACGCCCGACGGCGCGCACTACGTCTACGCGGCCACCCGCGGCAAAGAGGCGTTCACCGTCGTCGACGACCAGGAGGCGGCCCGTCGCTACGAGGCTATCTGGACGGTGCCCGAGGCCCGATTGCCGTTCGATTCGGCCAAGCGATTTCACTACCTGGGGCTGAAACAGGGTAACGTCTATCTGGTCGAAGAAGACGTTGACTGAGGCGGTGGGCTCACGGCGCGTGTCTTCGTCTTGATCGGCATCGACGTGAAGAAGCGCGGAGATCAGCCCCTGCCGAGGTTTCGGCTGCGATATCGCTTCACGGCCCGATCCGAGATCTCGCGAAGCCGGCGGAGCCAATCGGGACCGGCCTTCTGGTAGGTCTTCCAGACGATCGGGTCGTGTGAAGAAATGAGGATCGCCCGCTGTCGGACCGCCAGATCGACCAGCCGCTCGACGGCCGCCGCGACAACAGGGTGCCACCGGTTTGGCGCAGCGTATCGCTGGGGGTCTTCACACAATTTCCGCCATCACGTAGGGGCCGTCGGGAATCACGGCCATGGTGGCCTCGCTGCCGTGCTCGGCCAGGGCCTCGGCGACCGCCGTCTCGACGCTTTCGGCCGGCTCGACGAACAGGCGGCGAAGCGTCTCGGGCGCGAGGCCGTCGGTGACGACTTTGACCTTGGCCTGTCGCAGCACCTTGGCCAGCTCTTCGAGCTGCCACTGGTCGAGCACGAAGTAGTCGCTATGGAGGATGCGGTCCATGAAGGCCTGGGGCGAGGCGTTTTCCTCGAACAGCCGCTGGAACTCGGGGCTGCCGATCCCTTCGCTCATGCCGGCGGCCAGGATGATCGTCCCGCCCGGCTTGAGGATCGGCAAGGCCGCCACCATCCCCTTGATCGACTGGTAGAACGTCGTGTCCAACGGATAGCCGGCCGACGTGGTCACCACGATATCGACCGGCGCGGCCAGGGTGTCGGTCACCGGCCGCCGGGCCAGGACGACGCCCTCGGCGAAGGCGGCCTCCATGTCGCCGGCCACCACCGCCAGCACGCGCCGCCGGGCGTCGATCACCACGTTGACGATGAAATCGCAGCCCGCCCGGCGGCCGATCCATGTGTTCTCCTCGTGGACGGGATTCTCCCGCAGGCAGCCGTTGCGGGCGTTGGGGTGCTCGAGGAAGTCGGGGCCGTGCCAGACCCGGATCGTTTCCAGCGCCGCCAGGCCGGGACAGATCAGCTTCCGCCCGCCGGAAAAACCGGCCATGAAGTGCGGCTCGATCAGCCCGGTCGTGATCTTCAGATCGGCCTCGACGTAGCGGCGATCGACCCAGGTGGGAACACCCCGCGGCGAATTGCCCAGATAGGCGTGCGAGGAAAGGTCCCGCCCGTCGTGGTTTTCGATCCGATAGCTCGCGACGGTCGAGCGGCCCACCATTTCGACCAGCTCATCGCCCAGGTTGGGGCGGTGCATGCCGGTGGCCACCAGGATCAGAATCTGCTCGCGGGCGATTCCGGCGGCCTCGAGCGTGGAGAGGATCGGTGGTAGGAGGAGCTGATTGGGGACCGGCCGGGTGACGTCGCTGATGACCACGCAGGCGTTGCGGCGACCTTGGGCCAGTTCGGCCAGGGGCGCCGCGCCGGTCGGACGGCCGAGACGCTCGACGACGGCCGCTTCCGGATCGGGCAGCGGCTCGCAGGGCCGATAGCCCAAGCATTTGACCACGTGCTTCTCGGGCAGCTCCACCTGAAGCCCCGTCCGGCCATATTCCAGGTGGACGCGCATGGGACGCTCCTCCGCCAGCCAGATAAACCGGCGCCCGGCTCTGCCCGATGATCGGGACTCGTGAACGAACGAGTTGGGCGTTCTTGTGGTGGGAAAGGCGGTGCAGACGGCTGTCCGGTCCGGCTGCTAGCCCTTCTTGGCCGCGCCGGCCTCGGCGGTCTCGTCCTCTTTCTTCTTCTTTTTCTTCTTGAGCGAGATTTTGTAGACGCGGACCTTGTCCAGGCCGAAGGGGCTGTCGCCCTCGCTCCAGCGGTCGGCCGCCTTGAGGCGTTCGATCCGCTCGACACGCGTCAACACGCTCCGACTGCGGATCAAGCCACGCCGTAGCCGGAGGCTCTTGTCCATGCTCATCGTCGTCGATCTCCTCGTCTGTATTGTCGGAAACCGGCCGAGCCTCTCGGCGGCAATCGACCGGCAATGTGCTATCTGCGTGGGGGAAGCCGCCCTGCGGCGGGGCGGCTCCAGCCCGCTACTTGATCCCGGCAACGGCACGGGGAACATGTTAGTATACGGGCCGCAAGGCGGGGCTGCAAGCGGAAGGGACGAGGCCCGACACGGCGGGAAAAACCACTCTCTGGAGTGGCACAGATACCCTACTGCTGGTCCGCGTGCTTCACGTCGTGGATCATCTCCAGAAAGTGGTCGATCGATTCGCAGCGGTTCTTCAACTGGGGCTCGATGCAGTGGTGGATCGCCCGGGCCAAAATCGGATTGATCTGGGGGCGGAGGCTCCGGATGTCCGCGGGGGGGCGGTTGTGGGTCATGGCCGCCATGCCGGTCTCGCCGCGCATCCAGGGCAACTGGTATGTGCAGATCTCATAGGCGGTTACCCCGAAGGCGAACACGTCCAGCCGCTTGTCGGTCGCCTGGCGGCGGACCAACTCGGGAGCCATGTAGTTGGGTGCCCCCGTGCGGTTGCCCGGTTGCATGAACAGCCTGGTCGCCGGCACACTCAGCCCGAAGTCGATCAGCTTCACGTTCTGGCCGTGGTCGGTGACGATGAGGTTTCTCGGGCACATATCGCGGTGGAGGAAGCCGGCAGCGTGGACGGCGGAGAGGGCTTCGGCCGCCTGGCGGATGAACCGCACGCGGTGGCCCTCCAGGATGCGGTCGTTGCCGCCGACCAGCACCGAATTCATGCCGGCGCCCTCGAGAAACTCCATCACCAGGTATTGCTCGTTCTGGTTCGTGACGCCGTGCTCGTAGGTCTTGACGATTCGAGGGTGCTTCAGTTGCACGGCGATTTCGCCTTCGGTCGGCTTCTTCAGGCCCTTGAAGCGGGTCTCGAAGGCGGCCGTCTTCTCCGGATCGAGGATCTTCAGCCCCACGACCTCGTTGGTGCGGAGATCACGGGCCATGTAGAAATTCGACATCGTACCCGAGATCGCCCGACGCAGCAGGGCAAACCGCGACGACACGTTCAGCTTGCCGCCGCCGAAGGTGGACTTGAATCGGTCGAGCAGGGCCATGGTTCGAGAGGATCTACTTTCCGCAGAAGTCGATAGTCCGGGCGATTTCGCTCTTGAGGTCCTGGCGCCGCACGATCCGATCGATGAAGCCGTGCTCCAGCAGGAACTCGCTGGTCTGGAAGCCTTTGGGCAACTCGATGCGGATGGTGGCCTTGATGGTTCGCGGCCCGGCAAAACCGATCAGCGCCTTCGGCTCGGCGAACACCACGTCGCCCAGCGAGGCGAAGCTGGCCGCCACGCCGCCCATGGTCGGGTTGGTCAGCACGGAGATGAAGAGGCCTTCGGCGGCGTCGAAGCGGGCCAGCGCGGCGGAAACCTTGGCCATCTGCATCAGCGAGAGCAGACCTTCGTGCATCCGGGCACCGCCGCCGGAGCCCGAGATGATGATCAGCGGCAGGTGCTGCTCGGTCGCGCGTTCGACGGTTCGAGTGAGCTTCTCGCCGACCACCGAGCCCATGCTGCCCATGATGAACGCCGAGTCGGTCACCCCGAAAGCGACGCGTCGGGCGCGAATCATGCCGGTTCCCACCACGGCCGCGTCGCGCAGACCGGTGCGCTCCTGTTCTTCCTTCAACCGCTGGCAATAAGGCCGACTGTCGACGAACTCCAGCGGATCGGTCGGCTCCAGTTCGGCGTCCCATTCCTCGAAGGTGCCCTCGTCGAGCACCTGGCGAATCCGCTCGCGGGCGGGCACGTACCAGTGGTAGTCGCACTCCGGACAAACCCCCAGCCGTTTCTCGGCCTCCTTGCGGAAAATGGTTTCCTGACAACCGGGGCAGCGGCGCCAGAGCCCTTCGGGAACTCCCCGCTTGGGACGCTTGATCATGTTCTTCCAGCTACTCGAGTCCGAGGCGTTTGCGGCCATGCTTGAGTCCTTAACTGCTATGGGCGAGCAGCTTCTCCGGTTCCACTTCCAGAATCTCCCAGCTCCCGTGCCCGTTGGTCGCCTTCCATAAATCCCCCAACTCGACGTGTTGCACGAAATGGCGCACCAGGCTGGCCAACGGCTCGGAGAGAACCAGCCCGATCACGCCCTCCCTGTGACGCTTCAACAACTTCATGATCGCCGCGCGGACGCGCTCTCCGGCCTGGCTGAGCATTTCGCCCTCGGGCGGGCAGACGTTCTCGGGTTGCTCCTGCCACTGGCGATAGACCTTGGGTTGCTTCTGACGCACATCCTCGACCCGCATCCCCTGCCACAGCCCATGGTCAAGGTTCTGCATCCGCTCCAGCTTCCTGAGCTTGACGCCCAAGCCCTTGGCAATGGCCTGGCCCGTCTGTTCCGCCGGTTGGGTGGGCGGTGCGTACACCGTTTCGATCCCTCTTCCGGCCAACTGCTCGACGGTCTGAGCCACCTCGTCGCTACCCTGTTCGTTCAGCGGAATGTCCAGCGTCCCTTGGATGCGATGCTGCTGGTCGTAGTCGGTCGATCCGGGCCGGATGAGTATGATCTGGAGCATGATTAAGTCCGTACGTCCTTACGCGATCTTGCCAGGCCGGTCATCTCGCGGAGGACCCGACCGTAGTCGTCTTGGGAAAACAAAGCGGTTCCGGCCACGAACAAATCGGCACCGGCCGCGGAACACAGTTGGATCGTCTTTGAGTTGATGCCGCCGTCGACCGACAGCAGGACGTCGGCGCCGACCAACTCGCGCAGTCGCCGCAGCTTCTCCAGTGCCACCGGGTCGAACTCCTGCCCGCCAAAACCCGGCATCACGCTCATCACCAACACCAGGTCGCACAGATCGAGGCAGTCTTCCAGGGCGGAAACGGGCGTGGGAGGATTCAGCGTAATGCCCGCCGCCGCACCCAGCGAGCGAATCTCTTCCAGCAGGGGCCGCGGTTGCGGGACGGCTTCGATATGGATCGTCAGCAGGTCGGCCCCGGCCTCGCGAAACGGCCGCACGTAGCGGGCCGGATCGGAGATCATCAGGTGCACGTCCAGCGGCAGGTCGGTTGCCCGGCGGGCGGCGGCTACAATCGGCAGCCCGAAACTGATGTTGGGCACGAAATGCCCGTCCATCACGTCCAAATGAATGATCCGGGCGCCCGCCTCTTCCACCCGGCCGATCTCCCGCTGGAGATTGCCGAAATCGCACGCCAACAGCGACGGCCCGATCAACGGGACCTCGGCGTGCAAGTCGGTAAGCAGTTCAGCGGTCGACATACGGCAAGCGTCCGGGCCGAGAGGCAGAAACGAAGGCGGCAAGACCAACAGAATGCTGCGATAGATGCTCAGGCGAGTTTTCCTCACCTGCTCACTTGGTTGTCTTTCGATCGGAGATTTTCGATCGCGACGTACCGCCCCGGGGATCAAGACTGGCTGATTGAACTGACGCCGCTGCGCGGGAAACGACCGCCACAGCCGCGTACGATCCTAGTCAATTCAACTCTAGTATTCTACCAACGCCCTTCCGCGTCGTCAGCACTTGTTTTGGATGAAACGCCCAAGTTCTTTTATTTCAACGACTTGGGGATTCCGTCGCCGCTCGTGCCACCCATCCTTCGACGGGCGCGACCCACTTCGCGATAGGGGTTTCCGCCATCGGCTATCCCCACGGCGAAGCGTCTACTGTCGCTGCAACTCTTCGCTTTGCGGCAAATCCTCCAGGGTCTCCAGACCGAAGAGTCCCAGAAAACGCGCCGTCGTCCGGTATCGGGCCGTTCGCCGCTTTCCACCTTCCTGTTGCCGCTCGATCCGCAACAGCCCCCGGCGCACCAGTTGCAGCAGCACGTGGCCACAGGGTTTTCCTCGCAAGCGGGTAATCTGGTCGGTGGTCAGCGGCTGCTGATAGGCCACGATGGCCAGCACGTCGACGGCGGCCTGCGACAGGCGGGCCTCGCGCACCCGGCCGTAGAACCGATTGCGCAGGCCGTGGAACGGCTTGCGGAGCGTCAGCCGGTACCCGCCCCCTTCATGGATGATGTGATACGGGCAATTGTTCTCAGCGTAGCGGCTGTTGAGCGCGCCGACGAGTTGCGGAATCTCATCCGCCTCGACGCCCCGCATCCATTCGGCCGCTCGAGCCCCCGAAAGCGGCTGGCTTTCCCGATCGCCGACAAACAGCATGGCTTCGAAAATGCTTCGGGGGCTGATTTCACAGCGATCGTCTTCCTCGCCCCCCGGCGCCGGCTCGTGCTCGTCCGACAGATCGGCCGCCGGCTCGTCGGCCGTGTCGGCAGGTTCCGCCGGCGGCGACCCCTGCGACGTCGTCGGCGGCTGGCCGGGAGCCTTCGGATCGACGCCCATCGCCTGCGCAAACGCCTCGGTCAGCTCGCTCAGCGAGATACCCTGAGGCTGCGGCGATTCGGGCTCCGGCTCGGCAGCTTGCCCATCCCGGTCGACTACCATCGCTTGCCGACTTCCGTCTTCATGAAGTTCAACGCGTCGGTGGCCAGGCGGACTTCGCTCTGGTACATGCGGCGCCAGATCTTGGTGGCGGCTACCAGTTTTTCCAGGGCCAGCCCGAACGCCTCGACGACCATGAAACCATCGTAGCCGATCTCCTTCAGCGTGTCGAAGTTGGCATCCCAACGGACGTTGCCCTGGCCCGGCGTGCTGCGGTCGTTCTCCGAGATGTGCACGTGGGCCAGGCAGCCCTTCAGCGCGCGGATGGCCTCGGGGATGCTCTTCTCTTCGATGTGGGCGTGGAAGGTGTCGTACATCATCTGGCAGCTCGGGTGGTCCACGTCACGGACGAATCGGGCCCCGTCGGCTGCCGTGTTGAGGAAATAGCACTCAAAGCGATTGAGGTATTCGATGCCCAGCGTCACGCCGACCTTGGCGGCGTGCTCGGCGACTGCCCGCATGCCCTCGACGCCCCATTTCCATTCGTCCTCGGTGGGGCCTTGGCCGCTGAACTGGCCCAGGGCCGAATGGATAGGCCCGGCCATCACTTCGCACCCGGCCGCCGCGCAACAATCGAGGTTGCGCTGGTTCGCCTCGACGCCCGCCTTGCGGATCGACGCATCGGGGCTGATCATGTTCTGGTCCGGTCCGCGGACCGCCGTCCCCGTTCGCGAGAGGCCCACGGCGTCGAATCGCTTCCCCCATTTCGCATAGTTGTCCAAGTCGTCCAAATCGAAGCAGGGAATCTCGACCGTGTCGAAACCGATCTCCTTCATCTGATCCAGCAGCGGCAGCATCTCGTCGGTCAGCGTATCGGTCCACATCAGCAAGTTCATTCCGAATCGCATGGCGTTCTCCTGGGTATGATTTGGTTTCGTATACGGGCGGGTTCACGAAGACGTGGGAATGCCCTCCAGCAGCGCTTCCTTGCGGCCGGCGACCATCCGTCGGGCTTCCGGGAGCAGCTCGACGAAGTGTTCCGGCGGCGGGTCGAAGCCGACGCGGCGCATCACTTGGCCCAGCCGACCCATCAGTTTGGCATCTTCCGCGTAGTCCGACAAGATCCGCAGCCGGCAAAACTCGGAAATCATGGCCGCCAGCCGGTCGGTCTGTTTGGTGGCCATGCGGTTGACGGCCTGCTGGACCTGCCGGGCGTCGACGGCCTGAAGCGTCTGGTAATAGGCTTCCATCTGCTCGGGGTCCTCTGCCACCAACGCGCCGTCCAGGAGCACCTCGACCAGTAGGTGTCCCAGGAAGCTCGACTGGAAGCCGGACTCGACGTTGAGCACGTCGCGAACCTTGGCCGACAGCGCCAGCGTCAACTCGGCAAACGGTCGCGATTCATGGAACCGGACGTCGTCCCGCAGGTGCTGCAAGATGCCCCCGGCCACCGCTGCCGTCTCTGGATCGGCGTCGCTGAGAAACGGCCGGACCTGCTTCGAGCGGACCCGAACGCGGCGGTCGACCACCGAAAGCCAATCCGGCACGCCGGTGCCCGCAACGAAGTAGGGGTCGTCGAGGAACGGTAGTGCGTGGGCGAGGTAGTTCATGTCGGCTGCGACGAATCAGGCCGCGACCGGGGGTCGCAGCGCGGACGCGTGATACACGATGCCGTTGACGACGCATCGCACGGCGAACCGCCGGGTTCATCCCCGTGCCCCCGTGCAACGGCCTACCACGGCTCAGGCGGGAATTTCCACCCACTGCCCCGCCTTGGCGCTGGCCAGCACGGCTTCGCAGACCCGCTGCGTCCGCAGGGCGCACTTCATGTCGGGCTGGAACGACTCGCCGCCTTCCAGGCCGGCCAGGAAATCGGCGAAACTGTTGGTGAACGTGTGCTCGTAGCCGATCACGCAGCCCGGCACCCACCAGTTCTTCATGTACGGATGCTCGAAGTTGGTCACCAGAATGTCCTGCCAGCCGGTCAGATGGTCCTCGATCTTCTTGCCGGTGTCCGGGTCGGCGTAGCGGAAGTAGCGCAGCATGTGGGCGTTCTCCAGGTCGAAGAACATCGCGCCGTTCTCGCCGTTGATTTCCATCGTGCTGTAGTTCTTTCGCCCCCGGGCGTAGCGCGTGCTCTCGAAGGTGCCGATCGAGCCGTTGGCAAACACGGCCAGAAACATGCAGGCGTCGTCGATGTCGACCTTCTCCACCTTGCCCGTGTCGGCGTGCTTCCGTTGCTTGATGAACGTCTCCGCGTAGGCACAAACCTTGGCGATCGGGCCGTTGAGCCATTCGGCCGAGTCGATCGAGTGGGCCAGCAGGTCGCCGGTCACGCCGGAGCCGGCCACGCGGCTGTCGAGCCGCCACAGCGCCATGCCGCCCTGGGGCACGTCGGCGCCGATGGTGTAGTCCTGGTTGTAGGTGGCCCGATAGTGGAAGGGACGGCCGACGCGCCCCTCGTCGATGATCTGCTTCATCAGCGCGATGGCCGGCACGCGGCGATAATTGAACGACACCATGTTCGCCACACCCGCCTTCTCCACCGCGGCGACCATCTCCTCGGCCTCCGCCACGTTCATCGCCAGCGGCTTCTCGCAGATGATCATCTTGCCGGCCTCGGCCGCGGCGATCACGCAATCGTGGTGCATGAAGTTGGGCACGCAGACGTCGATTAGGTCGATGTCGTCGCGCTCGACCACCTTGCGCCAATCCGTCTCGATCGACTCGTAGCTCCAACGCTTGGCGAAGGCTTCGAGCTTCTCGCGGTCTTCCTGGCGGCCGTAACAGGTCTTCAGCACCGGCTGGTGCTCGCGGTCGAAGAAGTGGTTGACTTGCAGATACGCGTTCGAGTGGGCCCGGCCCATGAAGCCGCAGCCGAGCACGCCGACGTTCAGTGGTTTGCTCATGGTTTGTACTCTCGTAGGGGTTGGAAGTCCGGTTCAGTTTCACTCACAAAGCCGCAACGGCGGGCTGCATCGCGCTTGCCGAACCGCGATCGCGGGCGATTGCCCGGCGCGCCCGACGGCCGCCGCATTATGAGACACGTGTTCTGTTACTCTACTCCTGCCAGCCGTGCGCGTCGCGCACCGCGATCATCGCCTGGAGGATGTCTTGCCAGGTTTGCGGGTCCATCATCACGGCGTTGGCGAACATGCAGCCGTCCCAGCAGAGGTGGGGGATGCGCTTCGTCAGCTCGCCGTCGGCGCCGCGGAGCCAGTAGCCGGCGTGGTGGGGGATGTCGAGCTTGCCGTTCGGATCGGTGGCCTGGCAGTGGCGGCCCGTCTTGTCGTGCGAGCCGGAGCCGTGCACCGTGCCGTCGTTCTGAGCCACGTGCAACTCGATCGTCCACGGGCGCAAGGCGTCGGTCAGCCGCTTGTAGGCCGCGTCGAACTGCTCCCGATCGCTGAAGTCGAAACCCTCGGGCAACAGCGCATCTTCCGGCGCGTTGTAGCCCAGCAGGTACAGCAGCGTATGCGACATGTCGGCCTGGAAGCCCAGCGTTCGCGGCCGATCGACCATCTCCAGGAGCTGGATCATCCGTCGCCAACTGTGCATGCCGCCCCAGCAGATCTCGCCTTCGGCGACCATCCGCTCGGCGTGGTCTTCGGCGATCTGGCAGGCCTGGCGGAAGACGTCGGCGATCTTCTTCATGTTGCCTTCCGGGTCGGCTGCCCAGGGTTCCACGCCGATACCCGAATCGAAGCGCACCGCGCCGTGGGGTCGCACGCCCAGCTCACGGAGCTTCTGGGCGACGCCACACGCCTTGCGGACCTGGCCGAGGAAGGCGGCTTGCTGCTGGGGCGTTCCGATCGGCGAGCCGCCGCCGGTACCCTCGTAGATCGGCGCCACCACCGTGCCCACGTCCAGGTCCCGCGCCTGGGCCTTGTCGGCCAGGGCCTTGATCTCGTCGTCGCCGCCGTCGATGTCGAAGTGCGGGTGGTAGAGGAAGATGTCGAAACCATCGAACGAGATCCCGTCCACTTCCGCGGCGGCCGTCATATCGAGCATGGTGTCCAGATCGATGGGCGGTTCACCGCCGTCCCCCTTGCCGACCAGCCCCGGCCAGGCGGCGTTATGGAGCTTGGGAAAGTTGTTTGCGTGGCTCGTGCTCATGCGTCGTCCTCGTGATTCAGTATCGTTTGGTAGAGGTGGTGGTTTATAGATGACCAGATGCCTCCCCTGTCCTGCAAAGCGGGAGAGAAGGCCTCTTTTTCCGTGTGTTTACACTAACGTCTCGTGTTTCTTCGCCAAGGCGTCGACGAACTGCTTGCAGGCCTCGGTGGCCCGCCAGGCGTCGGGCCAGCGGCTTAAATCGATGGTCCACCAGTCGTCGGGGCAGCCGGCGTCGATCAGCGCGGGCACCAGCTCGTCGAAATCGAGATCGCCCTGGCCCAACGGCACATGGGTGCTGGTCCGGCCGTCGTTGAGCGTGCCGTCGGAATCGGCCAGGTGCAGCCGGCCGACCTTGCCCTCCAATCGCCGGGCCAGTTCCCGGATTCCCTCGCGCAGCGTCTCCGGTTGGCCCACTTGCCGGGCGCCGTGGACCGCCATCATGTTGGCGTGGCTGGTGTCCAACAGCGCGTAGAAGTTGTCGTCGTCGACGCCGTCGAGCACGCGGAAGACGTCGCTGGGCTTGTTGAAGGCAAAGGCCGGCTCGAATTCCCACACGATACGCACGCCCCGGTCGGCTGCCATCTTCGCACACTCCCGCCAGGTGCGAACCACTCGCTTCAGCGCCCGGTCGTAGTCGATCGGCGCCCCGGCCGGTCGTTCGCCGGCGACCGGACCCAACGTGCCGGGCGGCTCGGTCGTGTCGACGCGGATCACGTCAATCTCCAGGTCCTCGCAGAACCGCAGGTTCTTCCGGAACGCAGCCAAGTAAGCGTCGGGCCTGGCGGAGGTAATCAGCCTCTGGCCCCAAAGGTCGGCCGCCAACCCGCTACAGCCCATGCCCCGCGACTGCCACAGGCAGCGCAGCTCGTCCCGCTGGTCCTTGTTTTCCAGCAGGTCGGGGTTGGGATGACGGCCGAAGCAACCCAGCTCCAGACCGTCGAAGCCCAACTCGGCCAGCCGCTCGACCACCTCGGGAAACGGCACCGGTCGGTCCGCGTACGGGCCGATGGCGTAGGCCCACGTGCCGATCGAAATCCGTCTGGCCATCGCTCGCCGCATCCTTCTGCCAGGTCCGCAACGTCGCGCAGGCGCGGCCCCACCCCGTGCGCGACCCCGCCGACGCCCGGCCAGCCTACTTCTTGTAGTCGCCCACGTTGGGCATGTCCTGGTGCACGTCCGGGCCGAAGTACCGCAGGGCGACCAACGGCTCGCCGCCGGTGTTCTCGATTTCGACGCCCGCCGTGGCCGCTTCGTGCGTGATGAACATCTCGTCCCATGGCTCTTCGCCGAAGTGGATCATCGCGGGCGTTTGCAGCGTCAGCGGGCCCATCCGGCCGCTGCCCTGCACGGTAATCCAGCCGCTGGCGCCACGGTCCTTCAACACGCATTTCGCGCCCGGCTCGATCGTCAACTCCTTGGCCGAGAACAACTGCGAACCCTGGACCTTCCCGTAGTCGATCCATCGGTCGGTGTATCCGTCGCCCGACCGCTCGGGATCCACAACCGGCTCCAGATAGTTGTGCTCTTTGAAGTACGGGTCGACGTTCTTGTCCCAGTCGAGCTGGTCGATGATGAAGTCCAGGTCACGGTGCTTGTCCTTGGGCACGTCCTTGACCAGCAGGTCCCAGGGCACTTCGCGGCCCTCGACCAGCGACTGGAACATGCCGAACACGTCGCTGCCCCATTGGGGCTCGTAGGTGCACATCGAGCCCGGGGCGTGCAACACGCCGGCCGGAATCAGCCAGCCGGTGCCGGGCTTCAGACGATACGCCCGGGAAAGATCGAGAATCCCGTTGTCGCCCTTGTTCCAGTTCTCCAGGCACTTGCGCACGTCGTCCTTGGTGGTGCCGGGCTCCAGACCCATGAACGTGTAGTCGAAATGGTTTTCGGCGGCGTTCAGTTGCGGCGGGAAGTAGTAGCTTTCCGGTTTGCCTTCCTGGTTGGTCAGCTTGGCGAACTCGGCCGACTGGTGCATGTGGTGCGGGATGGGGCCCATGTTGTCGAAGAACTTCGAATAGACGGGCCAGCGCTGGTACTTGTCCCACATGGCCTGGCCGATCAGCCGCGGTCCGGCTTCCGCGACCGCGTCGCGCAACTGGAACCGCTTCCCCTCGAAGGTGCAGTAGCTCAGGCCCTCATCGGGCGCGCGGTTGTCGTTCATCGCTTCGGTCGTGCTGGCGAACCAGCGTTCGTCGATGCCGCCGCGATGCACGCCCAGGGCGTACCAGTCGGTCGGGGCCAGCTTGATCCGCTTGCCCGGGTGCAAAAAGCTTCGAGGCACCCAGGTCGGCGTCAGCCGCAACAGCCCACCGCCGGCGTCCAGTGCACGCTCCAGGATCGCGCCTACGTTATCCTTCTTCACAATTTCCGATGCACACATAATTGCTCACCACTCCCAGTTTCTCTAAGGGCACTGCCGCCGCTTGTCGCCATCGGCGGCCAGCTAAACCAAGAAGCCTGTTTTAGGGGCTGAGCAGAGCCTTGACAAGAGGCCTGCCCCATAGCGGGATGAGCTTGGGTGCTTTGGGGAAAGCGGGGTATTCGGGAAGTGCCGATCGGGGTCTCTTGCTTCCGAGACTCCGCAGCCGCACGGTAGCGGAAGTCGCAAGACTTCAGATTTGGGACCCTTCGGCATCACGAGAAGCTGAATTCCTGCGAATCCCTACGATTGCCCCCACTTTCTCAACGGCCCGCTGCGACACCCTGGATACTGTGGGCCGGAAAAAGTACATTGACCGCTGGAGGCTGTACCCAGAGCCGGGAACCTTGCACGATCGCAGGGGAGGGATGTAGAAATGCCCCCAGATACTTCACATAGGAGATAACCGATCATGGCTGGCAGAACCTGGACGCTCGAAGATCAGCAGCAGGATCTCTACGTCGAACAGATCAGCCTGGGGCCCGAGAACGTCGGCGGCAGTGCCTCGGGCTATTCGGTCACGAAACGAACGTTGGCCGCCGGGCTGGGCTGCGGGGTCGACGTGATCGAAGTCAACAATGGCTCGTTCCGCTTCGTCGTGGTGCCCACCCGGGGTATGGGTATCTGGAAGGCCGGCCTCGGCCAGTTGCAGCTCGGCTGGAAGTCGCCGGTCAAGGGCCCGGTCCACCCCAGCATGGTCCGCCTCTGGGAGCCCAGCGGCATCGGCTGGCTCGACGGCTTCGACGAGATGCTGGTCCGCTGCGGCCTGGAGAGCAACGGGGCGCCCGAATTCAACGACAACGGCACCCTGCGCTATCCGCTGCACGGACGAATCGCCAACCTGCCGGCCCACAAGGTCGAGGTCTCGATCGACGGCGAGTCGGGCGAGATCCGCATCAGCGGCGTGGTCGACGAGGCGCGGCTGTTCGGCAACAAGCTGCGGATGGTCTCGACGATCATCACGCAGGTCGGCCGGCCCGGCATGACCGTCCACGACGAGATCACCAACATCTCCGAGCAGGGCTGCGAGATGGAGTTGCTCTATCACATCAACTTCGGCACGCCGCTTTTGGACCCGGGCTCGAAGGTCGTGTTGCCGGTGGCCAAGGTGGCCCCGCGCGACGAAGTGGCCGCGGGCAACGTGTCCCAGTGGAACACGTACGGTCCGGAAGAGCCCGGTTCGATCGAGGCCGTCTTCTTCTGCGATCTGGCCGCGGAAGCCGACGGCCGGACGCAGACGCTGTTGCGCAACGCGGCCGGTGACCGGGGCGTGAGCCTGACGTTCAACAAGAACCAGTTGCCCTGTTTCACGCTCTGGAAGAACCGCCAGGCCGAGGCCGACGGCTACGTGACCGGCCTCGAGCCGGCGATCAACTATCCGAATGCCCGATCGTTCGAGCAGCAACAGGGTCGCGTGGGCGTCTTGGCCCCCGGCGAGACGCGCACGTTCGCGATCGCCATCGAGGCCCTCGCCAATGCCGACGCCGTGGCGGCCGCCGAACAGGCCGTCGCCGCAATCCAGCGCAACGCCGTTCCGCAGATTCTCGACCGGCCGAATCCCGAATGGTCGGCCGGATAGCCAAGGGGCTCTCGAGAAAGCAAGTTGGCCATCCAAAAACAAGAAGGGCGCGGCCCGAGGGTCTACTTCACCCGCTGCCGCCACGCCTGCCATTTCTCGCGCATGCGCTCGAGCGCCGCCGCGTGTTCCGGCTGAGCGGCCAGGTTGTCGGCTTCGTCGGGATCGGCCGTCAGATCGTACAGTTCTTCGCCAGGCGGCTCGACGTCGAGATAGCGGATGTATTTGTGCCGGGCGTCGCGGACGGCTTCGTTGCGCGGGATCCGGGCGTTGGCAAACAAATGCTCGTAGAAAAACTCCGTGCGCCAGGGAGGGTCCTCACCTTTGAGCATAGGCACCAGGCTTTCGCCCTGCATGCCTTCGGGAATCGCCACGCCCCCCATGGCCAGCATGGTCGGCGCCAGGTCGATACTCAGCACGGTCTGGTTGCACCGCCGGCCGCGATGCTCCCGCGGCGCCCGCGGATCGTACACCACCAGCGGCACGCGGAGCGACACTTCGTGCGCCAACCACTTGCCGGCCAGGCCCCGCTCGCCCAGGTAGAAGCCGTTGTCGCCCGTGTAGACGATCACCGTGTTGCGGTCCCGCCCCAATTGCTCCAGCTTGCGCACAAGGCGGCCGACCACGCGATCCACGCCGCTGATCAGCCGGTAATACGACTTGACCGAGTGCTGGTACATCGGCTCGTCGGCGAAGCGGATCTGCCAGCGGACACGGTTCTCCGACATCTTGAGGAACTCCGGCAGGGCGTCGAAGAATTCCGGTTCGGAAAGCCGCGCCGGCGGGATGGTCACGTCCTGGTAGAGCGACTCCAGCCGCGGGTCGTAGGGAAACTGGCGATAGGCCGGCTGCCCGTCCTGGCAGTGGGGCGCCTTGAAGCTGAACGAAAGGCAGAACGGCCGGTCCCGGGGAGCGCCGTCGAGAAACTCCAACGCCTGTCGTCCCATGCGGGCGGTCAGGTGCTCCTGATCGACGTCCTCGGGGTCCACGCTTCGGCGGGCCGGGGGATCCAGGTAGCCCAACACGTCCTTGCCCGGCTGTCTCCGCAGATACGAGTTCTGCCCCGGCCAGCCCCGGTTGTAGTCGAACAGATCCTCGGGCGGATTGCCCACGCCCCACTTGCCGATGAACCCGATGTGGTAGCCGGCCCGCTTCAGCAACGCGGGATAGGTTTGGGCGAGCTGCTCGGGTGTGAAGTCAACCCGGAAGCGGATGATGCCGTGCCGCGCGGCGTACTGGCCGGTGAAGATGCACGCCCGGTTGGTCATGCAGATCGACGTGGTCACGAAACAGTTGTCGAATACCATGCCCCCTTCGGCCAGGCGGTCGATGTTGGGCGTCTGGACGATCGCGTTGCCCATGCATCCCAAGGTGTCCCAGCGCTGATCGTCGGTCAGCAGGAAGATGATGTTCGGCGGCGTGGGCTCCGCCGCGCGGCAGGGCGCCGCGAGTCGGCCAGCCAGCACGGCGACCGCAAGAATGCCCGCGCCGAGAAGCAGAAGACGCCGATTCAGCCGCATTGAGGAACCTCCTTCCAAGGTACTGGCTTCCAAGGCACTAGCCTGTTTCACTTGTCTTGTGGGACTCAACGGCCTGCGGCGATTGTCTGTGCGTAGTATTCGATCAGACGCCCCAAATCGAAATGCGCATACGGCTCGTCGCACGCCGGCGTGTGCTTGCCCGCGTCGGCGCACCACATCTCCAGCGTCTCGGCCGAGAAGACCGCATCGTGCAGATTCGACTCCATGGCCACGGGCCGCTTGATGATCTCGATCAGCGTTGGCACGTCGATCTTGCCGTATTGCTGCTGCAAGCGCTCGCTGAGCGCCTCCGCCCTGCCCGGGCCGGAAACCAGCACCGTGTCCTCCGGGACCAGCGGCAACCGCGGATGTTGCTCTCCGGGCATCATCACGACCATTTCCTTCGGCGTGCAGTGCAGTGCCCGCATCGTTCGCGACTTGTCGCTTAAGACGTAGTAATATTCGCACGTTCGGGGAGAAGTGCGGAGCAGCTCCAGTGCCTCTTCCACGGTGGCGGCGCGTTCCATCACGTCGCGCAGCAGGAGGCTCATCGGCACGCCGTCCCAATCGCCGACGCCTCCGCCGCCCATCTCGCCGATCGCCAGCCCCTTCTCGTTGATCGCCGTGACGGTGCCGATAAACCCGGCGTATCCCAGGCTCATCCAGCGGTAGCGTCCCTCGGGCATGAAGACGACCACGGCGGCGGCGTCTTGCAGGCCGATGTCGCGCATGTAATCCAGAACGCGGGCGTGCAGTACGCGCCCGTCGGCCGTGGCCTTGCCGCGAACGGCCACGCCGCTGCAGTGGAACCGTTCGGGAAACAGGTTGGCGTAGCGGCCCTGCTGCCTGGTCACGCCGGCAGCCTCCGACAAGGCGTCGCACTCGGCCAGGAACCGGGGCGGCGTGTGCGGCAGCGTTCGTCGCTCAATCTCCGCCATCCGCCCCAGAAACCACTTGCCCGACTGCACGCTGTCGGCGCCGCCGACCACGTACAGTACCTTCTCGACGAGCTTGCGCGATTCCTTTTGCAGCAGGTGGCCGTGGGCGGCTCCCATTTGCCGGGGCGTGCCCGCGACCATCAACACCCGCTTGCCTTGCGACCGGCAGAGCAACCCGTGGCCGGCCGGGTCGCGGGCGAGTAGCTCCAAATCGTCCGGTGCCGATCCTGTCTGTTGCGTTTGCGGCGATTGGGCCCAGCAGGCGTCGCCGCCGAGGACCGTGAGGACCCCGAGCACCGGGGAGCAAAGGATCGGAAAACAGACGATCAGCAAACAGAGGGCCGGGTGACGGGGCGGTTGCCAGGCCGCCCGCGGCGTTTGCGTATTTCTCACTGCACGTGCTCCATGGCAAAGCTGAACAGGGCGGAGAAGACCCGGTGTAGATCTTCCGCCTTGACTTCTTCAGCGGTCAGGTTGTCCGGTTCCTTGAAGAGCGACTCGTGGGCCAGGGTGTTGAATTGCCAGCCGCGGAACGTCACGGTTCCCCGCGCGCCCTCCACGTTGAAGGAAAGACGCTGCGGCGCTCGCCCGTCGCGGTCCAGGACCAGCCGCACCTGGTCGGGCTTCCGGTCGCCGTTGGCCTTGCGGACGATTCGGATCGCCGGCCGGCCGCCCTCGTCGGCAGAGCCCGTCGTTGCCGCGGCGGGATCGTCGGCAATGGTCACCCATCGTTCGAGCATCTCGGGGGCCATGGCCACCGCCGCCAGCGCGCCGGAGAGCATTCGCAGCTTCAAGACGTGCTGCTCATCGGCATAGGCCAGCGGATTGCCGGGCTCGGCCGGGGCGCCGATCGTGCCGCGAAACACGGTCTGTTGGGCGGAAGCCAACCAGGGATAGGCCCCTTGGCCCAGGGCGGCCTTGCCCAGACCGGGAATCTCACAGCGGATGCTGAACCGGCTCGACGCGCCCCGCACCAGCCGAAGCTTGCCGGCGACCGGTTTGCCGTCTTTCCACGTGGCCGCAAGTTCGAGGTCCACGAAGTGGCAGCGCCCCGGCTCGGGGTCGGAAACCAGCAGGGCCCCGGCCTGCTGCAGCAACAGGGCCACGGTCCGCGACGCCGAGCCGCCGGCCGGCGTCGGGTCCACCGCTTTCACCCCGGGCGGCAGATCCTGGGCGAAAAAATCGGCCGTGTGCTGCAGCGCCTGCGGCATGGCCGCCATGGCCGTGTAGTGGCCGAGCCCCTTGAGCCAGACCACCTTCTCGGCGATCCCCAGCGCGGCGGCCAGCTTCTCGGTGCAGGGCGGGGGAATCACCTGATCGGCCTCCGCGTTGATCATCATCACCCGCCCTTGCCGGGCCCGCTCACGGAGCCCGGCCGCGTGCCGCAACGGATCGACCTCGCGGATTCTGGCCTCCAAATCAGCCCGCTGCCGCGGTGGCATGCGCCGGATGGTCTCGCTGAGCCTGCGCGTTTCTCGGGCGTGATGGACGATGTGCATCAGGTCGCCGCCGGCAAGGATCAACGCGGCCCGGCCCAACCGCGGATCGACACCGGCGGCGGTCGCAGCCACAATGCCGCCGAGGCTGATTCCGGTGATGCCGATCCGCCGCGGATCGATCTCCGGCCGCGAAGCCAGCACATCGACCGTCCGCTGCACGTCCTGCATCGCCTGCGACAACGCGCCCGCAAACAACGCCGGGTCGTTCGCCAAGGCTTCGCGGCCGCCGGGCAGACTCCGCTCGCCATAGTAGGGCAGCTTGAACATCAGCGCCGGCACGCCGCGCGACGCCAACACCGAGCAGGTCATGTGCACCAACTCGAAATTGCCCTCGAGAATGTGCATGCAGATCACGGCCGGCCGCCCGGGGGCCCCGGGACGGATGCCGTCGGGAAGGTAGTAGTCGGCCGGAATCGTGTTGTTCTGCTCGACCGGCGTGACCACCGGCGAAGGATACGTCAGCCGGTAAACCCGATAGCCGGCCTGCTTGGCCAGCAGCCGCATCCCATAGCGGAAGGGAGCGTCGTTGAACGTCTGCGATACCGAAAGCTCCTGCCGGGCGTCGTCCGTGGCCACGTCGGACGTGGTATCGGCTCGCACAACCAGTGCCGCCGTCAGAAGCACCAGCACGGCGCCAGACAACGGCCGTCCTTGCCCGGCCGCCCAACCCGCGCCCGTCACAACCCTACCCTGCAGGCGAGCCGCGGGGTTTACCCCCGCGCGAAACCGTTTCCGGTGCAAGAACGATCGCATCGAGCTATCCTATTGATGTTTGCCTTGGGAATGATTCAGGCCGACCAACGGGAGGCCGGACAAGTCGGGCTCCCGTTGGTCGCCCTCGCGCATTGAGTGTGCACGCGTCAATAAAGCAGAATTCCCGTTGCCCTGCCATGTCTCCCAGCAGACCACATCTTCCGGCCACATGCAAGTCAGCTTCTCCAACCACCGCACTCCCAGGCCCGTCCACCCCGTCAGGCCCGTCCACCCCGTCCGGCCCGTCCACCCCGTCCGGTGGCCGGCCCCA
Source organism: Pirellulales bacterium (assembly GCA_016935315.1). Classification (GTDB taxonomy): domain Bacteria; phylum Planctomycetota; class Planctomycetia; order Pirellulales; family Thermoguttaceae; genus JAFGRD01. The sequence continues at coordinate 26,458 of JAFGRD010000169.1, read as the reverse complement.
AGCCCTTGTCCTCGGCGGCGCGAAAAGCTACCCTTTTCGAATGGGGGTTGCGGGAACCTCCTTGAATCGAGACCCAAATCGAACGACCGGGAGCACATCATGGCAAAGCAAACGAGCGGAAAACTGACGCGTCGCGGGGCCTTGGCGGCCGTGGGAGCCGCGGGCATCGCCGCCGTGGCCGGGACCCGGGCGACGGCCCAACCGCCGGGCCGACGGCCCCTGGAAGGCAAGCGAGTGCTGGTCGCCGTCGGCGAGTTCAGCGAGGGCATGGAGACCTATTACATGGTCTACCGGCTGATCGAAGAAGGCGTCGTGCCGGTGGTGGCGGCCGTGGACGTAAAACGCCTGCAGATGGTCGTCCACGACTTCGATCCCCAATACTCCAACTACACCGAGAAGCCGGGCTACCTGATCCAGGTCCAGGTGGCCTATCGCGACGTCGCGCCGGCCGATTACGACGGGCTGTTGATTCCCGGCGGCCGCGGCCCGGAAGAAATTCGGCAGAACGAGGACGTGCTGAAGATCACCGGCCATTTTGTCGACAAGAAGCTTCCGCTGGGCGCGATGTGCCACGGCCCGCAGGTCGTCTACGCGGCCCGGCCGATGAAGGGGCGCCGGATCGCCGCCTACTACGGGATCCGGGCCGACGTCGAGTTGGCCGGAGCGGAATTCGTCGACGAGCCGGCCGTGGTCGACGGCAACCTGGTCACGTCGCGCGGCTGGCCTGATCTACCCTACTTCATGCCCAAATTCCTCGAAGTGCTGGCCGGAAAGCGGGGCCGCAGCGGGTAGGACTCGCGGTCACTTTCCCCAACGCGATTCTGCTCACGATGCCCGAATTCCACAACGGCAACGACCCCAAGCGCCCGGACGCCGCCTCCGTGTCGGGCCGTCGCGCGGCTTGGCTGCAACGCCACCGCTGGCTGACGTTCCTGCTGCCGATGATCGTGTTCATGCTGGCGGGGGCTCTGGAGCCCACGCCCGAGAAGCCGGGCGGCGCGGCCGTCGGGCTGGCCATCCCGTATGCACACTATCCGCTGGTCTACGCGCTGAAGATCGCCTTGACCGTCGCGGCCATGGTCTTCGTCTGGCCCGGCTATCGGCAGTTCCCGTTTCGGATCAGCCCGCTGGCGGTCGCGGTCGGCGTCGTGGGAATCGTCGTTTGGGTGGGATTCTGCCGCGTCGATTTGGAGCAGAGGCTGCTGGTTCCGCTGTTGAAGCCGATCGGACTCGACTGGCTGATCGCCGCCGGCGCCCGCAGCGCGTTCAATCCCTTGGAGCAGCTTGCGGCCAGCCCGATTCGGGCGTGGGGTTTTTTGAGCGTCCGCTTTTTCGGGCTGGTCGTGGTGGTCGCGGTCGTGGAGGAGTTTTTCCTGCGGGGCTTCCTGATGCGGCTCGTGGTGCAGGACGACTGGTCCCGTGTGCCGATCGGCCAGGTCAATCGGACGGCCGTACTGGTCGGCACGCTGGTGCCGATGGCCATGCACCCGGCCGAGTTGCTGGCCGCCGCCGTCTGGTTCTCGATGGTCACCTGGCTGATGGTCAGAACCCGCAACCTCTGGGACTGCGTGGCCGCCCACGCGGTCACGAATCTGCTGCTGGGCGTCTACGTGGTCGTCATTGGCGATTGGCACCTGATGTAGCAGCCGCCTCGGCCAATCTGGACAACACAGCGGCCGCCCGCGACAGGGCGTCCGCGCCAAACCCATCGCCGTCCTCGACAACGTTTCTTCCGGAATTGCCCAGACGATTCAGTCCTTCTTCGGCAAGAACGGGAAGAGTTGTCGGAGCTCTTCGGCGTTGGGTTGCCGGCCGTATTCGCAGATCTCGAACGCCTCGGCAAATCGCACGTTCTTGCCCTTCTCTTCGCCGTAAAGCTCGATCAGCTTGTCGCGACAGCGGTCGGCCACATTGGCGCAACGACGCTTGAAGCTATCGCGCAACCGTTGGTGGGCCTGCTCCCGCTCGGCGGCGTTGCGCGGCATGCGGGCCGCGCTGCCCATTGCCCCGCCTTCGATGAATTGCGATTCCAGCGTGGCCAGCGCGTCGAGTTTCTGCTCGATCACGCCGTCGATCGACACGACCACGTCGGGCCGAAACGGCGTCGGCGTCTGGAAACGATCGTAGGAGTAGAGGAAGACCGGGCTCTTCTTTAGCGGCGGCGTGTCGGGACACAAGAACGGCACGCCCACCATGTATGCGCTGTCCTGCATCAGCACGCCCGTGTAGCGGTGGTCGGGATGATAGTCGTTGGGCCGATGGGCGATCACGACATCGGCGTTCCACTGGCGGATCAGCCGCGTGATGATCTTGCGATTCTCCAGCGTCGGCATCAGCTCGCCGTCGTGGATGTCGAGCACCTCGGAGGTGACGCCGAGAACCTCGGCCGCCGCTTGGACTTCGGCGTTGCGGCGAATGGCCAGCGGGCCGCCGGCGATGGCCCAGTGTCCGATGTCGCCGTTGGTTACCGAGACGAACTTCACGTGGTGTCCCAACTCGGACCACAGGGCGGCCACCCCGCCGGCTCGGATTTCACAATCGTCGGGATGCGCCCCGAACTCGATCACTCCCAGCTTGCCGTCGTCCGGACGCACCGGCACACCGGCAAAGGTCGCCGGCTGGTCGGCGTCGGCCGGCGCGCCGGAGCGGGCGAATCCGAACCCGGCGGCCACCAGCAAACCTACCACGACGCCGAGTGAGAACAGGTGCCATCTTCGCATCGCAAGACCTCCCCAAGAACGGTTGATCAGTGTCTACGGCCCGGCGTCTCGCCGCCGGCCGAACGTCCGCCGCCGCGGGCCATCATACGCCCCTGCCGCGCCGCGTGCAAGCACGCCGACGGATCGTCTCTTGCCAACGCCGCGCCCGCAACCTACAATCGATGCAGTCGTTGGGGGCCAGGCCGGAAAACGTTTTCACTCGGGAGGATCTTGCGATGTATCGGCTGAAATCGATGGCGGCGGTTGCCTTGGCGTGTGGTGTCTTGCTGTCGGTCGGCGGCCGCGCGGAGACCGCGGAAAAACAGGTTGCGCAATACGTTCGATTCCAGGTCGCCGACACGGTCGCCTATGGCATCGTCGAAGGCGACCGCGTCCGCCGGCTCGATGGCGATCTGTTCGGCCAGTGGAAGCCGACCGGAACGACCCACCAGCTCTCGGACGTCAAGCTGCTGGTTCCCGCCCAGCCGAGCAAGGTGCTGGCCGCGGCCCACAACTACCGCAGCCACGGCGGCGACACGGCACCGCCCGAGGTCCCGCAGTTCTTCTACAAACCACCCTCCTGCCTGATTGCCCAGGCAGAGCCGATCGTGATTCCCGAGGGCGCGACCAACGTCCAGTACGAGGCCGAGTTGGTGATCGTGATCGGCCGGCGGGCCCGCAACGTGCCCGAGGCCCGGGCGCTGGACTACGTGCTGGGAGTTACCTGCGGCAACGACGTCAGCGCGCGAGACTGGCAGAAGAACGACACCCAGTGGTGGCGGGCGAAGGGCTCCGATACGTTCGGTCCTTGCGGCCCGAGGATCGTCGCCGGCCTCGACTACGACGATCTGCTGGTGCAATTGCGGCAAAACGGCGAGGTGAAGCAGCAGGAGCGAACCAGCCAGATGATCTTCAACGTGTCGCAAATGGTCAGTTTCGCCAGCCGCCACTGTACGCTGGAGGCCGGCGATCTGATCTTCACCGGCACCTCGGGCCAAACCACGAACATCGCGCCGGGCGACGTGATTGAGGTCGAGGTCGAAGGCGTCGGCGTCTTGAAGAACCCCGTAGCCGTCCCGTAATTCCCCCAGGCCTGCCGCGCTGTGGGCACCGGTGGGAAGGAAACAACGCAATGGAATGGCCGGGGGCCACGACGACGCTGGGAATGCTGATGACGGCCGCGTTGTTGGCGGGCGTGGTCGGCCAGCTGTTCCGGCTGCCGAAGGTCACCTCCTACCTGCTGATGGGCGTGCTGCTGGGACCGTCTCTGCTGGATTGCGTTCCCCGGCAGCACTTCGAACAGATCGAACCACTGACGAAGCTGGCCATCGCGCTGGTCTTGTTTAACCTGGGATGCCACTTCCCGCTTGCCAGGGCGCGACGCATCCTCCGCCGCGTGCTGCGGCTGTCGCTGGGCGAGCTGGGCGCCACGTTCCTGCTGGTGGCGATCGGTCTGTTGCTGTTGGGAGCGGGCTGGGAAACCGCGCTGTTGCTCGGCGCGCTCGGCCTGGCCACCGCCCCGGCCACCACGATCCTGGTGCTCAAAGAAACCGAATCGGAGGGCTCGGTCACCGAATACACCAACGCCCTGGTAGCGCTGAACAATCTGGCGTCGATCGTGGCCTTCGAGCTGCTGTTTCTGGCGATCCTGCTGCTGCACGGCGAGCTCCGGGACTCGCCCCTGGCCCAATTGGCCTATCTCGCCCGCGATCTGGCCGGCTCGATCGTGCTGGGCGCGGCGGCCGGGTTGACCGTCAGCTACTGCTACGGCCTGGTGGCCGAGGCGCGGCGGCTGGTGCTGCTGGTCGGCGCGATTACTTTGGCCTTGGGGCTCTGCCTGGCCTTCGATGTACCCTACCTGCTGACCTTCCTGGCCATGGGCGCCACCGTGGCCAACAGCTCCTACCAGACCCGGCACGTGCTGGCCGAGCTCGATCGGCTGACCGGCCTGCTCTGCGTGGTGTTCTTCGTCACCCACGGCGTGGACCTCGACGTCCACAAGCTCTATCTGGCGGGTGCCGCCGGCGTCGGCTATCTGGCCTTCCGCGCCGCGGGCAAATACCTGGGAATCCGCCTGGCCGCCCAAACCCAACACGAGGAGCCCGAAATCCGCAACTGGCTCGGTCTGACGTTGATGTCGCAGGCCGGCGCGGCCATCGCCCTGTCGTCGATCGCCGTGCAGCGGACCGCGAAGCTATCGGGCACGCTGCCGCAGATCTGCGAGGACGTCCAGACCGTCATTCTCGGCACGGTGGTGGTTTTCGAGATTGCCGGGCCGCTGTTGATTCGCCAGGCCGTGCTCTGCAGCGGCGAGGTGCCACTGGCCCAGGCTGTCCACCATCCGGGCGTCGGCCCCGTCGAGCAGTTGCGCGCCGTCTGGAACCGGGTGTTGATCGCCTTCGGGCTCGATCCCTGGGGCGGCCGGTCGGAAGGCGAGCTGACGATCCGCCAGCTCATGCGCAAGAACGTCCGCAGCGTGCCGCAGTCGGCCACGTTCGACGACGTGGTCGCCTGCATCGAGCACAGCCGCGACAACACGTTTCCGGTCGTCGACCAGACGGGCGACCTGATCGGCGTGATTCGCTACCGCGAGCTCAGCCACGCCCTGTTCGACCGGAAGCTGGGTCCGCTGGTCCGCGCGACCGACGTCACCACGCCCGCCCGGCAGGTCCTCTATCCCGACGAGCCGATCAGCCGCGCCAGCCAGATCTTCGCCCGTAGCAAGGACGACTGCATTCCGGTGATCGCCGCCGAAGAGCCGCACCAGTTTCTCGGCGTGGTGCGGCGGCGCGACGTTCTGCGGCTGTTGATTCGCGAGTGGAGCGGCTAGCCTGATTCCCGCAACCTTGTGTTTCTGCAAGAACTGGTCTCCCCCCAATCCCAGCAGTGTTGCCATCTTGAGGCCATGACGTGGACGTGACTCATTTCTCTCCTTGATACACGCGCACGTAGTCGACATACATGTCGGCCAGGCCGTCATACCGCGACAGATCGACGGGCCAGCCGCCGCCGGTGGCAAGATTGATCAGAAAGAAGAACCGGCTCTGCTTGGAGAGCGGAAGCGTCGGGTGGCGGCCGACTTCGATGTTGTCGCAATAGTAGATCGTGTCCGTCTCGGTGATCTTGCAGCCGTAGGTGTGCGGCGCCTCATACCAAGTTGAGGGGATACCGAACTTGCGCATGCGAATTGGATTGTGCAAACTCTCGAAGGCCTTCTTTTCAATCGCCTTGCCGCTCTCGCCCTGGTCCCAGGCGTGGGGGCAGATCATATAGGCGTCGAACGCGTTGGGATGGCCGGGGCCTTCGCCGCCATAGGCTTCGATGATGTCCAACTCATCGCACGGTACTTTGATGCCTTTGACGTGATCCGTCATGTAATCCGTCAGGAGCCAAAAGGCCGGCCACGTGCCGATGGCATTCGGTCCGACAAAGCGGCATTCAAAGTAACAGGGAGCCTTGGCCGTGATCCCGCTGGCGTCGTTCTTCATGGAGGATATCAAGCCGGCACTCTCGGCCTTCTCACTGGCCCTAATCCGCAGATAGGAATCGACCTGGCTAAAGGGATTGTTGGGTTGATCGAAACTCGTGAATCGAAGCGTACTGAAGTCCTGCCAGCCGCCGGGCGGCTTGTGGTCATAATAGGTGGCCTTCGGATCGGTGCTGGAAATGGAGAGGGGGCCTTCGAAGTCATCGGCAAAAACCAGCGCCATGCCTTTGGCCGCCGGCGGATCGGCGGGCATTCCTTCGTTCCAGGAAACGCCACCCCGGTTGTAGAGCTGCAGGTAACAATTGTCTTTGACGGCACCGTTGTCGCCGCTGATCGTCACCGTGACGGGGCCGTGCGGATAGGCATCGGCCGGGAAAATGAACGAGCCGTTGCCTTTCGCATCGAGTGCGACGGTGGCAACGGTGGAATCGGAGCCAAAGACATCGCCTTGCTTCCAGCACTTCACGGTCAACTTCTTGAAGCCGGGGGCCGCCAGGGTGACGAGGGTGTCTCTGGATGCCTCGGAGCAATAGCCCGGCGAGACCACAGACACCTGGCAGCCCAAGGTCTCCTCAGCGCTCTTCTCGGAGTCCACGATGAGGGAATCGAAGAACAGATCGCTCTCGACGGGCGTCTTGGCATGACTGATCTCGAACGTGATCCCCGTGATCGGATAATCGATTTTGCCGTTCTTATCTCCTCCCCAAGTCTCGTGGCCGGCGTCCAAGTCGATGACAAGTTCTTTCCAGCCCTTGAAATCGATCTTCATCACTTCTGCGTTTCTATACTTGTGCGTTTCGCCACGGGCGTCGGCCAAATAGACTCCGTACCCGCACCCCGAGCTGTCGCCATAGAGCGTGAAATGCAGTTGATGAATCGGCGCCTGAATCTTGACCGGGATTGGAATGCCCAGGTATTGCCCTTCCCCGGTGAAATGGTAATGCAGGTTCAGGCACTGCTTTCCGTCGCACGGGTGGTCCGTCGATAAGGTGACTGCCGCATTCTCGTTGGGGATTCCTACGACCCACACCTTGGGCAGCGAAGAGGCCTTTTCAAAATCCTGCACGACCACCGGCGTCGATCCCCACGCCGGCGCAATTGCCAAGGCCAGCACCACAGACAACAACAGCGACCGGTTCATTTCCTGTTCCTCCTCTTGAGTTACTCTTGTCCAGGCTCGCAAGGCCTTCCATTCTAGCCAGGCGACCCCCCGGCGCCTATCGCCAGAGTGGGTTGCTCGATATTCCACAACCGATCCCGTGCGTTCCATCCGGGGCTCGCCTCCTTCGCCTCTACTCCAAGACAACTCTTCGGAGACTGCGGGCTCGCTTGGCTTCGCCGGCCCGTCGGGATCTTGGCCAAGGACGTGGTACGATGGCTGTCAGAGACCGTCTGTCGTGTCCTGGCTCGGGCGTTGCTGCTTGTTGGCGCGGAGTCTGCGGCGGGCTAGAATGACCCCCTGAGATTCCGATGGTGTTCTCGTCTTCCTGCCTGAAAAGGAGTTTGCGATGTTTCGTTCCTTGCTCGCCGGTCTCGGCACCTTGGCATTCCTGGCGGCGACCTGCGCGATCGGCGGGACGCCCGTCACGGGAGCGGCCGCGTTTACGCCGCTGAAGGCGCTGCCGAAGCCGAAGATTATCGCCGGCGCGGCCGCGTATCCGGGCGGTAACTTCGACATCGAGAAGATCGCCGACGGCTACGTCGATCCGCACCGCACGAGCGAATACGCCTCCGACAGCAAGGGTACGGATACGTTCATCGATTTTGATTTCGGCAAGCCGACGGCGATTGCCGCCTTTCGGCACGTCGACCGCTTCGATATCGCCAACGTGGACGCCGCCGAGCTGACCTTCAGCAACACGCCGGATTTCGCCGAGCCGCTGGGCAAGGTGGCAATCGATCACGTGGGCACGCGCGGGGGCACCACGCTGGTTCCGTTCGCCCCGGTGACTGCCCGCTACGTCCGGTGGCAGGTCACCGCGCTTACGACCTACAAGACGGTAGGCGGAGCGGAAATCGACTTCTTTACGGCCGATCCGCCGGAGGCCGAACCGAAGCGGACTTCCGTCGACGCGACCGTCTCGCCGGCCCTGGAACGGCGCGATGGCAAGCTGTTGCTTCCGTATCGGGTTACGGTCCAGTATCCCTACATCGAGCCGGTCGACGCCACGCTGGAGATGCCCGGCTCGCCGCCGAAGAACGTCTCGCTGCGGCTGGGCGCCCATGTGTTCGAGGGCCACGCGCCGGCCGTCAAGACGGAAACGGCGGTCGACGTCGCCTTGAAGATCGACGGACGGACGGTCGTCCAGAGTGAGCTGAAGCTGCGGCCCGTTCGCCGTTGGGTGATGTACATCCTGCCCCATTCCCACGTCGACATCGGCTACACGCACGTGCAGACCGAGGTGATGCAGCGCCAATGGGGGCACTTCGCGCAGGCGATCGAACTGGCCCGCAATACGGCCGACTATCCCGCCGGGGCCCGGTTCAAATGGAACGCCGAAGTGCTCTGGGCGGTCGATAGCCTCCTGCGGGAAGCCCCGGCCGAAAGGCGGCAGGAGTTGCTCGATGCGGTCCGCAAGGGTTGGGTCGAGTTGGATGGACTCTACGGCAACGAGCTGACGGCGCTGTGCCGGCCCGAGGAGTTGCTGAGGCTGTTGGACTGCGCCCGACGCGTGTCGAGGCAATACGATCTGCCGATCGACGCCGCCATGATCAGCGACGTGCCGGGCTACACGTGGGGGCTGGTGCCGGCGATGGCCCAAAGCGGCGTGAAGTACCTTTCCATCGGCCCAAACCATTGCCATCGTATTGGCCACACGCTGTCGGAATGGGGCGACAAGGCATTCTATTGGGTCTCGCCGTCGGGCAACGAAAAGGTGCTTTGCTGGATGGCCGGCAAGGCTTATTCCTGGTTCCACGGCGGACGGCTGGGGACGATCGATCAGGCCGGCCCGCAGCCGCTGTTGGAGTATCTCGGCGAGCTGGCCGACTCGGATTATCCCTACGACATGGTGCAGGTGCGATACAGCATCCAGGGCGACAACGGCCCGCCCGACCCGAAGCTGCCGGACTTCGTCAAGGACTGGAACGCCAAGTACGCCTACCCGCAGCTGGTGATCGCCACGACCGCCGAGATGTTTCGCGAGTTCGAGCGTCGCTACGGCGATCAGGTGCCCGAGGTGCGCGGCGATTTCACGCCCTATTGGGAAGACGGCGCCGGCTCCTCGGCCCGCGAGACGGCCGACAACCGCGCGGCGGCCGAGCGGCTCGTTCAGGCCGAAACGCTTTGGGCCATGCTCCGACCGGGACAATACCCGGACGAGGCCTTCTATGCGGCCTGGCGCAACGCGGTCCTCTACGACGAGCACACCTGGGGAGCCCATTGCAGCATCAGCCGACCGGACGACGAGTTCACGCTTTCGCAGTGGAAGATCAAGCAGGCGTTTGCCGTGGATGCGGCCAGGCAGTCGCGACAACTGCTCGAAGCGGCGATCGGCACGCCGGCAGACCAGCCGAGTACGGTCGCCGCCGTGCAGGTCTTCAACACCTGCTCCTGGCCGCGGACCGATCTGGTGGTCTTGCGGAAGGAGTGGTCCGCCGCCGACGAGCAGGTGACGGGGCCTGATGGAAAGCCCGTTGCCGCCCAACGCCTTGCCGACGGCCGGCTGGCCTTCCTGGCCACGGAAGTCCCACCCTTCGGCGCCAAGCGATTCGTCCTCGGACGGTCAGCCGGCGAGCCGCGGGACTCGTCCCCGCTCAAGACCGGCGCGAGCGCCGAATCGACCCGTCTCTCCAACGCCGCCGTCACCGTGACCCTCGACAGCCAAACCGGGGCAATCGCGGAGCTTCTGGCCGGCGGCATGCCGTCCAACCTGGTCAACGCCCGGGCCGGCCTCGGCCTGAACGAATACGTCTACGTCGCCGGCCGCGATCCGAAGAACCAGCAGCGCAACGCCGCGGCCAAGATCACCGTCCAGGAAGCGGGGCCGCTGGTGGCGTCGCTGTTGGTCGAATCCGATGCGCCCGGCTGCCGCCGACTGACACGGGAGGTCCGCCTGATCGATGGTCTGGATCGCGTGGAGTTGATCAACGTCGTCGACAAGCAGCAGGTCCGCAGCAAAGAGGGCGTCCATTTCGGCTTCGCGTTTCAGGTGCCCGGCGGGGTGATGCGGATGGACATTCCGTGGGCGGTTGTGCGGCCGGAACTCGACCAATTCCCCGGCGCCTGCAAGAACTACTTCACCGTGCAGCGTTGGGTCGACGTCTCGAACGACGATTTCGGGGTTACTTGGGCGACGGTCGAGGCGCCGCTGGTCGAGGTGGGAGCGATTGCGATGGACGTCTCCCGCCCCATCGCCGAGCCCTCGGAGTGGATCGACCACCTGGAACCGACGCAGACGCTCTACTCCTACGTGATGAACAACTACTGGGAGACCAACTACAAGGCGAGCCAGCAGGGCCCGACGACGTTCCGCTACGCGATCCGTCCGCATGCCGGCCCGTACAACGCGATCGAGTCGGCCCGATTCGGCATCGAGCAGAGCCAGCCGCTGATCGTCGTCCCGGCGACCGGGCAAACGCCCTCGCTGGTTGCCTCGCGGCTGCGGGTCGAGCCCGACGGCGTGATCGTCACGGCGTTGAAGCCCAGTCGCGACGGGAAAGCCTTGATCGTGCGGTTGTTCGGTGCCGGCGGCAAACCGGCTAAGGCGAAGCTGGGCTGGAGCGAACCGGCGCCCAGGAGCATCTCGACCACCGACCTGTTTGAAGAGCCCGGGGCCGAGTTGACGGGCCAGGTCGACGTGCCCGCGTTCGGAATCGTCACCTTGCGGGCCGAATTGGGCGAGTAGCGACTTGCCGTTGTGCCGAAGGCCCGTCAGAGTTGTGCCGAAGGCCCGTCAGAACTTCTCGAAGCTGCTCTTTCCGCCGGCCTCAATGAAACGGTCGTACCAGGGCTGGTTGTGGGGCAGCGGGATGCCTTCTTTGGTCCAACCGTCGCGGCGGCGCTCGGCCGGCATCGCGTCGTCGGTCTCCACGCGCCAGTTGTCCAACAACGTTCGCAGACCATACCACCGCTGGCGATACTCCGGATCCTCGACAACGTTGACCAGCGAGCGCGGGTCTTTGCGAAGATCGTAGAGCTCCTCGAACGGCCGGGGCTCGACGAACAGGAACTTCTGCGCCGGGGTTAGCTTGCCGACGTCGCGCAAGGCCATGACTCCCTTCCACGTCACGGAGTTGATCGAGTCGACGCTGTTCCAGAGCGGTTTGTCCCAATAGTAGTTGCGGATCAGCAAGAAGCGGTCGGTGCGGACCGCCCGGGTGAACTTCTCGTAGTCATGCCAATTGGCCTCGGCATAGACGGCCCGGCGGCCGGGCGCTTCGGAGTCTTTCAACATGGCGGCCATGTTGCGGCCCTGCATCGTATCCTGCCGGACACCCGCCAGCTCGAGGATCGTGGGGGCCAGGTCGATCACGCTGACCAGCCCCGCTTGCCGGCTGCCCGGCTCGACCAGCGGGGGATACCGTACAATCAGCGGCGTGTGGATTCCCGAGTCGTATAAGGTGGTCTTGGCCCGGGGAAAAGGCATGCCGTTGTCCGACAGATAGATGATCAACGTCCGATCGAGCACACCCTGCTTCGCCAGTTCGGCGCGGATCAACCCCACGTGCTCGTCGAAACGCGTGATCTCGTCGTAGTACTGGGCCAGCTCCCTGCGAATCAGCGGATGATCGGGCAGATAGGGCGGCACGAACACCTCGGACGGATCGTGCGGGTTGGCGATGGCGTCGGCGTCGAAGGGGCGGTGCGGATCCTTGGTGGCCACCCAGAAGAAGAACGGCCGATCCATCGGACGGTTTTGCAGCAAAGCCAAGGCCTGATCGGCCGTATCGCGGCCGGCACATTCGACGATCCGATCCCAGTGTCGCCGCTGTGGGTCGCCGAGGTGCCATTTGCCGACCGACATGCAATGGTAGCCGGCGGCTCGCAGGTATTGGGCGACGGTCTGCTGCTCGGCCGGCAGCGGTTGGTGCAGGTCCTCGGCACCGGTATTGTGGGGATACCGTCCGGTGAGGATGCTCGCTCGGGAGGGGCTGCAGGAAGAAATCGTCAGAAAGGCTCGATCGAACCGCATGCCCTCCGCGGCCAGCCGGTCGATGTTGGGCGTTCGCAGCACGGGATGGCCGTAGCAGCTCAGATCGCCTTCGCCTTGATCGTCGGCCAGGAATACGAGGACGTTGGGCGGCGGGCCGTCGTGCGTGGCAAGCGCCGTCGGCGCGAGGATGCAAACGGCGATCAGCAGGACGGCCGGCGGCAGCACGATCGGCCCCCGCGCGAACCGATCCAGTTGTCTGCGCGTGATACGTCGCACAATGAGTCTCCCTTGCGAAGCCCCTTGGGTCGCGTTCGTCGTTTCCGTTGCCCTATTATTGACGTTTACGCACCTGCAATGCAAACATCAATAGCCCACCATCCGGCCCGCGTCAATTGCCCGTCGCCGGATGCCCCGGCGATCGCCCGGGGGTGGGGCGTGCGGGCCTATCCGCTATCCTCGGCGCAACCGTGAGAACCGCGGTTTTCGGCCTCATTGACGTTGGCGCGGTCGATCCGCGAGGGCACCAACGGGAACCCGATCCTCCCGGCCTCCTGTTGGTCGGCCTTGATCACTCGCAATACAGCCATCAATTGGGGCCCGCCATGCGAGCTATACTTCTTTCACGCGGGAACTGCCGAGCCGGTTTCGATGCGTCCGTCAATTATACGCAACACGATGGAAACATGAACAAGCGAATCCTGATTGTCGACGACTGCACCGTGAACGTGGAGATTCTCCACGAGTTGCTCCGCGACGACTACGACCTGGCCACGGCCGAGTCGGGAGAGGACTGCCTGAAGAAGCTGCGCCATTTCAGCCCGGATCTCGTGCTGCTGGACATCATGATGCCCGGGCTGGACGGCTACGAAGTCTGCCGTCGGATCAAGGCCAGCCCCAGCGGGGATTTTACGCAGGTCATCCTGGTCAGCGGCAAGGCGTCGGCACGGGAACGTGTGCAGGGCTACCAAGCCGGCGCGGATGATTACATTGTCAAACCCTTCGACCACGATGAATTGTTGGCCAAGGTGCGCCTGCAATTCCGCCTGAGGGAAACGCTGGAGGAGCTCTGGTCGGCCAACGCCCGAATCCAGCAGTTCAACGCCCAGTTGGAGGAACAGGTCCACCAGCGAACGGCCGAGGTGGTGGCCACGCGCGACATGGCCATCTTCGGCCTGGCCAAACTGGCCGAATCGCGCGACCCGGACGCGGGCGAACACCTGGAGAGAATGCGACAATACAGTCGGATCCTGGCGGAGCAACTCGGCCGCGAGGGACCATACGTCGCCCAGATCGATCAGGCATTCATCGATGACATCTACCGTTCCAGCCCGCTGCACGACATCGGCAAGGTCGGTATCCCCGACGCGATCCTCCTGAAGCCCGGGCGGCTGACCAGGGACGAGTTCGAGATCATGAAGCAGCACACGACCATCGGCGCCGAAGCCCTGCGGCAAGCCGTTGAGGAGAGCGCTTGCGGGAGTTTCCTCGACATGGCCATCGACATCGCCCGCCACCACCACGAGCGCTACCTGGGCACCGGTTACCCGGACGGCTTGGCGGGCGACGAAATCCCCCTCTCGGCACGCATCGTCGCCCTGGCCGACGTCTACGACGCCTTGACCTCCGACCGGGTCTACAAATCGGCCTTCGATCCCGAGGTGGCCAAGAGCATGATCGAGGAGGAGAAGGGGCAGCACTTCGATCCGGACGTCGTCGAAGCGTTCCGGGCAAGATATGACGATTTTCTGCAGGTGGTCGCGAGCTGGCGAGCCCCAGAGACCGAGCTCGTGGAAGCCGCCGCTTCCGGCGACCTGCGGCGGTGAGCGGTTGCGTCGCCCGGGGACATATGGTCTGCTAGGGACGTCTGCGTTTCGAACGGTCGACGATGCAGGCGTCCGTAGTCTGCCGTCGGCGTGCCGGCGCCGATCCACAACAGACGACAGCCCCACGTGTCCCCGCGAATCGCGCCTGCCATGCCCAACCCACTTTTCGGCGTCGTGCTGCACTCGATCGGCGGACTGGCCGCCGGCAGCTTCTACATTCCCTTCCGCAAGGTCCGACTCTGGTCGTGGGAGAGCTACTGGCTGATCCAAGGCATCGCGGCCTGGATTGTCACTCCCTGGCTCGCCGCCGTACTGACGGTGCCGAACCTCCTGGAGGTCCTCGCCGACAGCCCCGTGAAGAGCCTCGCCTGGGCCTATCTATTTGGGGCCCTCTGGGGAATCGGGGGCCTGACGTTCGGCCTGAGCATGCGCTATCTGGGTATGTCGCTCGGTTACGCGGTGGCGCTGGGATGCTGCGCCGCATTCGGGTTCCTCATCCCGCCGGCGTTTGACGGGAAGCTGCTGGAGATGTTCGGCGACGATTCCGGACGGGCCATCCTGGCTGGCGTGGGCGTTTGCCTGGGCGGGATCGGCGTCTGCGGCTTCGCGGGCGTCTGCAAGGAACGCGAACTGACCGAGGAGCAGAAGAAACAGAGCGTAAAGGAGTTTTCCCTTGTCAAGGGTTTTGCCGTGGCGCTGTTCGCGGGCGAGATGAGCGCCTGCATGGCGCTGGCGATCCGGGCCGGCGAGCCGATCGGCGAGGTGGCCGTGGCGGCGGGGGTCGACGAGATCTACAAGAAGACGCCCGCCTTCATCGTCATCATGGCCGGCGGCTTCACCACCAACGTCCTCTGGTGCCTGATTCTCAATTTCAAGAATCGGACGATCGGAGATTATGTCACCGGCTCGCCCCGCTCGCTGGCCGCCAACTATGCCCTTTCCAGCCTGGCCGGCGTGATCTGGTACGGCCAGTTCTTCTTCTACGGGATGGGCACCACGCAGATGGGGAAGTACGATTTCTCGAGCTGGACCATCCACATGGCCTTCATCATCGTCTTCAGCAACCTCTGGGGGCTCTTCTTCCGCGAGTGGAAGGGAGTCAGCCGGCGCACCTTGATCGCGGTCTGGAGCGGCATCCTCGTGCTGGTCCTTTCTACGGTGGTGATCGGTTGGGGTAATTACCTTGGAGGGTAGCCGAGTGGTTCTTCCAGAACACCTTATCTGACAACACGCTACGCCAGCTACTGCCTTGTTGGAAACGGGCTGAGGACTACTAGAGGGCGGCCGCTCTGGGCCCGTCTCCTGCGCAATCCGCCGTCTCGCCTCCCGACGGTGCCGTCTGCGGTGCTGCTTCGCTGAATACTCGGCCTTCCCATCCCGCCGCAAGGAAGCCTCGAAACCGCTGTACCGACGCAACAGGGCGACTATCTGTGAGGCATCGTCGCAAGGGGGGTTTGCATACCCCGGCAAGCAGACCACAAGCGGATCTAGAATTACTAAAAAAGCTCTTGATAGTTAAAACAAGTACTGTATAATACTAACATGCATGAAATGGACTCAAGAAGTCTAAAATAGTAGGGACATGTACCAATGGAGCAAAAGATAGACTACCGTGATCCCAAGTGGGTCGCCTCAAAACTCGGGCTCGATAAGAACACTGTCTACAGATTGTTGCAGGACGGCACCCTGCCGGCCGTGCAGATCGGCCGCAAGTGGTTGATTTCGGAGAGTCGCCTGGCCGAGTATTTGCAGCAGGAGGCACAATTTCAGACAACGCTCCGGCGGATGACGGCGGCGCCTTCGGCCGATCGCGCGATGGAGCAGGCGCGCGCCGAGGCGGCCGACTACCGGCACGCGTACGTCGGCCAGGAACATCTCTTGCTGGCTCTGACCGTCGTGGACAGCCCGGCGAAGCATGCGCTGGCTCGTCTCGGCGCCGACGAGGCCAAGGTGCGTTCGCTCTTCGAGGGCGAGGTGGCACGCGGAAGCAAAAAGGCTCGCGGAAAGGTGGAGCTCACACCGCGTCTGCGAAAGGCCCTTTGTCTAGCCGCCGCGGAAGCGCAGCAAGCTCGTCGAGTCGCCTACGGGGCCGAGCATTTGCTCATCGGTCTGCTCCGGACGAGGGAAGGCATGGCCGTGCACATGCTCGCATCGATCGGCATTGACCTCGGCGCCGTGCTGGCCGTCGTTGTGCCTGACCAGCCGGACGAGAGACAACCTGGGCAGCAGCGCGGGAGTGACCCCGCCGCAGGACCTTCATCCCAGCGCGATCCCTGATCGCCTCGCTACTGCCGAGACCGGGCGGCAGACGCCGCGGGCCGGAACTCGACCAGCAACACGCCGGGAGCGGGTATCTCGCACTCCAGATGCATCGCGCCTGCGCCGCTGTCGCCCGCCGCGACGGCAGCGAGGTTCTCCCGTGCATCCAGTCGCCGCACGGTCCAGCCGGTGGCGCCGCCCCAGGGCGGGTTGACCAGTTGGAGCGTGATGCGTTCCTCTGCGTGGCGCAGATTGGCGACCAGCACGGCAACCCGATTGCGGTCGGCGTTCACGCCGGCGCAGACGGCCGTCCGGCCCGGCGCCCCGCCGTCGGCCCGGACGCGCATCGGCGTCTGCTGCAACTGCCCAAACGCCCGCATCGCGTAGTAGGTCTTCCGCGGCACGCCGTAGCGATTAAAGAGCCCGAACGGATTGACGTCGCCGCTATAGTAGTTGGCCACGTCGACGGGCGCGTCCTGGAGGTGGATCAGCACACAGGCGGTAAACGCGGCGCCCTCGGCGCCGCCGATCGTCTCGAACCACGCTTGCCGCCGCTCGGGCTCCCCCTGCAGCAACATGGGCGTCCAATCATTCCGCGGCAGGTAGTTCCATTCGTTCAGATGGATCTTGGTGTGGGCGAAACCGCGGTCGTCCAGCCACTGGCGGATCGCGCGAGCCTTGCGCACGTACAGATAGGGGTCGTCGGTGTAGGTATGCCAGGAGAAGAAGTCCAGCGGGGCGTTCCGCTCGCCCACCCAGCGGAGAAACCCTTCGAGAAACTCCGTGGGTCGCCACCGCTGGCCGTCGAGCTCGCCGGTCGCCCCGACGGCCGGACCGCCCACCTGAAGCTCGGGATACCGCGACTTGATCGCCCGGGCGGCCGTGGTGTAGAGGCGGTAGTAGTCCTCGTCGCTGCCGCTCCACATCGCCGGCCGGTTCTCGGGCTCGTTCCAGATCTCCCAGTAGCGGATGTTGTAGCGGAATCCGTCCGCCCAGCCGTCGTTGTAGTGGCGGATGATCCCCAGGCAGGCTGCGGCCCAACGGTCGTAGTCGGCCGGCGCGTGGACGTACTGTTTGTGCCGCGAGTGCTCGATGCTCTCGCCCAGCCGGTAGACCACCGTCGCGCCTGAATCGATGATCGCCCGAAGATACTCGTCGGTCAACGCAAACCGATAGCTGGCCGGGTCCTGCGGATCGGCTTCCGGCCGCGGAAACACGGCGTGCAGATCGACCACGTCGGGCAACGGCCACTCGCAATCGTGCAGCCGCGTGATGGGGATGCCGGCTTCCCGCCAATAGCGGCTCAGGTCGGTAGTCTCGCCCTGCACGAGCGGGCCGCCGTTGACGCCGTGCAGCGGGCGGATTTCGCCCAACACCTCGGCGCAGTCGACGCGGATGGTCTCCGCTGCCGCCGCCGCGCCAACCGCGGTTGCCAAGAGAACCACGACGCAGGCGGCAGACGTCGCCCACGGAAACAGGCAGCGGCTCATACACTGGTGCATTTGGTCGGGCATGGGTCGTTCCGAGTCGATCGCCGGGGTGTCGGGGCAGGCTCCGCGATGCCATGCGGAGACATCGACGAGGCGGCAGGCTATCACTGAGTGTACTTGCCGGCGGTCGGCCGGGGAAGTGCGGTCACTCAATCACCGCCGGCCAATTGCGGAAACGCGCTGCGGCATCGTCGGGCCACGCCGGGCGATAGCTGCTCCAATCGCCTGAGTGTCGCCCGGGCCTCGGTCTGAAGTCCGGTCGGCTGCGGCGGCTCTCGCTGCAGGGAAAACGCCAGCCGCAGCGATGCGTCTTCGCGAAGCTCGGCACGCGAGCCCCGGCCCAGCGAGCTCGGCGCGCCACGCTGCTCCAGCTTCTGCAACCGCTCGGCCAGGTCGAGCAGCTTCTCGGTCAAGGTCTCGATCTCGCCGCGGATCTGTGCCTCGCGGGCAGCCGCCCGTTCCGCCCGGACCCACTGACTGCCGGCGGCGACCAGCCCGGCCGACAGCACCAGGAATACGGCCCACGCCAGGCCGGCAACCAGGCGGTTGCGCCGGCACCAGCGCCAGAGGCGGACGCAGGTTCGGACCGGCCGCGCCTTGACGGGCCGGCCATCGAGAAAACGCCCCAGATCGTCGGCCAGGGCCTTCGCGCTGGGATAGCGCCGGCGCGGCTCTTTTTCGAGGCACTTCACGCAGATGGTTTCCAGATCCCGAGGAACGCCGCCGTGAAGGCTGCGGGGACGGGGCGCCTCGGCCTCGATCACCTGGTGGATCATCCTCTGCACGGTGCCGCGGAACGGCCGCTCGCCGGTGAGCAGCTCGAAGAGGATCACCCCGAGCGCGTACACGTCGGTCCGGCGGTCGACGCGCCGACTGTCGCCTTGCACCTGTTCGGGCGACATGTACCCCGGCGTGCCCAGGACCTGGCCCTCGGCGGTCATCGTGGCCTCGTCGGCCGCGAGTTTCGCCAAGCCGAAGTCGGCAACATGAGGAACGCCATGGTCGTCGACGAGGATGTTCGAGGGCTTGAGGTCGCGATGGATGACGCCAGCCTCGTGCGCGTAGTGCATGGCCTCGGCGATCGTGCGGCAGAGCTCGGCCGCCTCGCGGGCCGTGGGCCGTCCTTGCTCCAGCCGTTCGGCCAGGGTCTGGCCGGAAACGAATTCCGCCACGATGTAGACGCCCTGACGGTGGCGCCGGGCCTCGTAGACGCTGACGATGTTCGGGTGTTTCAGGCGGCCGCAGGCGCGGGCCTCCTCGAGGAACCGTCGGACTTGCCCGGCGTCGAGGCACTCTTGCCTGGGCACCTTGATCGCCACGATGCGGTCGAGGTCCGTGTCGTGTGCCTTCCAGACCATGCCGAAGGCGCCGGAGCCCAGTTGGCTCAGCAGGTGGAAGCGGTCGAGCAGCGGGGGCCGACCGGGCGACGGCGGGAGCGTCTCGTCGCCGCCGGCCTTCGGCGGCGCGGGGCCGTTGCCGCTTGGCGGGCCCGGCAGCGGACGCTCCGGCCGCACGGCAACCGTGGGACAACAATCGGAAACGCCAACAGACATCGGCGGCTACCTTATGGATGCACGCTGTCGCCTGCCAGACCGACCCGAGTCGGGCCGGGCTGCGGTCGGCACCGCGTCTGGCAGCGGCAGAAGACGCGCCCCCACTGCGGGGGCCCACGTCGTGTTGCCCGTTGCCCTTTACTACTGTCGACGAGCCTGCCTGCCAATAAGTTCCCGCGATCCCGCGCGACGGCGGAGCGGACGGCCAAACACCGCACCAGTACAAGCGAACGCCAGCGCCGATCCCGCCGTCGCAGGCGGCGACGTGCCCTCGGCCCGGAGTCCTTCAGTGGCGAGAATCGTAGAATCCTGCAGTCCGGCAAAGCCTGTTGGAGCTTCCGGACGCCCCGGTCAGTAACCTGGGTGCCACGAACGTTCAGGAAGCGAAGTCCCTTGAGCCCCTTCAGGTGCTCCAGGCCGGCGTCGGAGACCCGGGTGTAGTCGAGATTGAGTTCCTTAAACCAAACTGGCGGCAAACCACAACAGCAGCAACAGCAACGCGAGCCCGCCGGCCGCCACGCCGATCAGCACGGTCCAGCCCTTCCTCTCGTTGAAGCCGAACCAGCAGAACCGCTCCGACAGCAGCTGGAATGCCTCCAGGGCGAACAGCCCCACCCAGGAAGCGCCCGGGCGTGAGCCGGTACCATCGCGGGCCGCGCTGCGTCGGGTCGGCGTTGTCCATGGTCATGCGGCAACAATTGGGCAAACCAGCGCGCCGCGGGGCCCGATCACTTCACGGCGGCCCACTGTTCGGGCGTTTCCGGGAACAGACCGGTATGGCCCACGCCGCGGCGCTGCTCGGCCATCCAGGAAGCCACCGTTTCGCGCCAGGTGGCGTAGTGGGCGGTGGCCTTGTGCGCCTGCATCCCGGCCTCGTCCCGATATACTTCGTAGAGCAGGAAGCGGTTCGGGTCGTCCGTCTGCTGGTTGACGTCGAACCGCAGATTGCCGGGTTCCTGGACCGTGTTGCGGGCGTTTTCCAGCGTCGCTGCGAGGAACGCCTCGCGGTTCTCCGGCTTGACGTGAACGTGAATGCAAACCACGAACATCTCAGCGCCTCCTTTGGACGTCTTAAGTGACAAGTCCCGCATGGCTGTGGATTCGAGAATGAATGCGTTGAGCATTCCTGTGGGTCGAAAGCCTGCATTCTACGAAAAACAACTGACCGGTCAAGCTCATCGGACCTGGGCCACGGCCAGCCCGTCGGCCGTCTGCAGGACCTCGTCGAGCTGCTCGAAGATCAGCGTGAGTTGCTGCTTCTGCAATCCCAGCTCGGCGAAGAGCCGCGCCGGCGGCGGCTGCGCCTGGCGGACTCCCAGCGACGTGAGGTTCTTCAGATGGCAGAGGCAGTTGGCCACCGCCACGATGTCGACTACCCAGCGGTGCGGGCCGTCGTATTTCTCCGGCGCATGGTGGTGGCCGATGGCCGCGGTCAGTTGCGGCGGCAAGTTCCATTTGACGGCCACGTACTCGCCCAGGGCCGCATGGTCGAAGCCCAGCAGTCTGGTCTCCACCTGGCAGACGGGCGTGTCCTCATCGAGCACGTCGACGACCCGGCAGAACGGCCGGTGGAGATACTGGTCGATCAGGATCAGTCCCAGATCGTGCAGCAACCCGGCCAGATAGACTTCCTGGGGCGCGACCTTGCCGCAGGTCCGTGCCAGCAACCTGGCCACCATGCCCACGCCGACCATGTGGTTCCAGAGACCGCGGCGCGTGTACTGGCCGTAACCGCTGGCTTCCTTGAAGAGCCGGGCCACGTACGCGGTCAAGGCGAGATTGCAGACTTCCTTGAAACCCAACAGCGTGATCGCCTGTCTCAGGTCGGACACCTTCTCCGCGAGCATGTAGTACGACGAGTTGACCGTCCGCATCAGCCGCATGGCCAAGGCGGGATCGCTGCGGACCGCCTCCAGCAGGTCGTCGGTCTCCGTGTCGGGATCGTTGGCCAACCGGATGACGTGCATCGCCACGTCCGGCAGCGACGAGACCTCGCCGATCTGGGAGAAGAGCTTCTCGATCAACTCTCCCGAGGGCCGATCGTGCGGATTGTCCGCGTTGCGAGGATCGGTTGCGTGCACGCCCATTCGCCAAGCCCGTCATGAGCCAGAAACGCGATTGCACCGGGCGCGAAGACCACGGCGCCCTTTGTGGAAACATATGTCACGAACCGTGACGCGGTGGGACTTCGCACAAAACGCTTGCCGCAAATGGACTTATCGCCGACGCACGTGCTTCGGTTGTCCTCTTACGCGGCCGGGGCCAGATCGTCCCAAAGGTCTTTCACCCGCCCGAAGACGTGCTCGATCGTGGCCGGCACGGTCAGCCAGGCTCCGGCTTCGATCTGGGCCTCGAGCTGGCCCGGCCCCCAGCCTGCATGGCTGTCGAAAACCTTGAAGCGATGGTCCGTCTGCCGCACGAGCTTGTCCAGGTTCTTCTTCTGGACGGCGTAGTAGAGGCTCGGCAGGATCTCGATCTCGGCCAGCGGCTGGCAGGTGTGCACGGCCATCAGCGGGCCGGGCACGGGACCACCGGCGTTGACCGGCTGTCGGCACGGGCAGCGTTTCTTCATCGCGCTGGACCAGAGCTGCTCGATGGTCGTGGCGGTCGGCCGGTTCAGCACCACGCCCACGGCCTGATCGGCAGAGTGCTGGATCAGCAGAATCACCGCCTTGACAAAGTCGGGGTCGCGCTCTTGCGGCGAGGCCACCAGCAGGTGGCCCTGAAGCGATTTCGTCATGGTTGCACCTCGAACCACTCCACGGTATTGAGCAACGCGCGGGCCGTCAAGAGCAGTCTGGCGATTCCGGCGGAAACGACCACGGAGATCGGGCGCCGACAAGGGCGCCTGCCGCCTCGGGCTTGATTTCCGGTCTCCCTCTGCTATTCTGCACTTTCTGAACAAGTGCAGACAAGGGGAAACGAGAGCGTGAATCCACGAGCATGGACGCCGGCGAGGACTTTCCCGCGGCGCGCCGGGCTTGCATGTTGTGGTCCATCCGACTCTTGATCCCGCGAACTCCACCAGGCATGAGAAATGATCTGTCAATGGAACGGGCAAGTGTCTTCACGCAGGGCCAAGGGGGATAGCCCCATTCTCGCTGCGCGAAAACCGGGGCACTTCGCGGCCATGCCGCGCATCTCTCTCCCACCCCCGCCCAGGGCGTCAAAGTTGTCCGCCGTGTTCGTCCTGCTGGCCGCGTTCGGGCTGCCGGGCTGCGGGAAGGAGGCCCCCGCGCGCGTGCGCGTCGAGCTTCTCGGCGCAGCCAGCACGACCAATGTCCTGGACGAGATCATGGCCCGGTTTGAACAGAAGCAGGCAGTCGAGGTCCGCGCCAACTACGCCGCCAGCTCCACGCTGGCCCAGCAGATCGAGAACGGGGCCCCGGCAGACGTGTTTCTCTCGGCCAACGTGAAATGGGCGGACTATCTCCAACAGCGAGGGTTGGTCGCCAAACGGCGCAACCTGCTGGGCAATCGATTGGTGGTGATTGTGCCGGTCGACTCCCGGGTCGACGTCGCCAAGGTCGAAGACCTCCAGCAGGATCAGGTCGAGCGGATTGCCCTGGCCGATCCGGACGCCGCGCCCGCCGGTATGTATGCCAAACAAGCCCTCGTGAAGCTCGGACTTTGGGACGCGCTCGACAAGAAGGTCGTGTCCGCGGCCGACGTCCGCCGGGCGTTGATTTTCGTGGAGACCGGCGCCGCCCAGGCGGGCATCGTCTATGCGACTGACGCGGCCCTCTCCGATTCGGTGAAAGTGCCGGTCGAAATCGATCCCCGGCTGACCAGCCCGGTCGTCTATCCGCTGGTGCTGCTGACCCAAGGCGCCGATCGTCCGGAGGCCCGGGCCCTGTTCGAGTATCTCGGCGGCCCGGAAGCGGCCGAGATCTTCCGCAAACACGGCTTCACCGTAGGCGACCAGCCGCCGGCCGACGAAAAACAGGGGCCCGTCAAGAAACAAGATGGGCCCACATGAAAGAGGGCAGCACTCCATGTGCCTCGTTGCGTTCGCTCTGCTCTCGCCCCAAGAATGGGCCGCCCTGTGGCTGAGTCTGACCGTGGCCACCTGCGCGGCGACGGTCGCGCTGCCTGTCGGCGTGGCCGTCGGATACGCACTGGCTCGGGCGTCCTTTCCGGGCAAGTGGCTGGCCGAGGCGCTGGTCAACCTGCCGTTGGTGCTGCCGCCGGTGGTAACCGGCTACCTGCTCCTGGTGCTGTTCAGCTCGCGCGGGCCGATCGGCTCGGCGCTGGCCGAGTGGTTCGGCGTGCGGATCGTGTTTTCCTGGGCCGGCGCCGTGCTGGCCTCGATGGTCGTCAGCTTCCCGCTGCTGATCCGGGCCGTTCGGCTGGCGTTTCAGTCGGTCGATCCGCGGCTGGAGATGGCGGCGCGGAGTCTGGGCGCCGGCCGCGCGGCGACGTTCTTCTCGGTGAGCCTGCCGCTTGCCAGGCGGGGCCTGGTGGCCGGCTGGACGCTGGCCTTCGCCCGAAGCCTGGGCGAGTTCGGCGCCACGATCATGGTTGCCGGCAACATCGAAGGCCAGACGCGGACCATCCCGCTGGCGCTGTTCACCATGACCAGCCGGCCCGGCGGAATCCAGCAGTGCTGGCGGCTGGTGGCCATCTCGATTGTGCTGGCCTGCGCCGCCATGGCGGTCAGCGAATGGCTGGAACGGAGGCAAACGCGACGTGAGTCTGCTTGAGTTCGACTGCCGGCACCGTTATCCGGGCGGTTTCCAGTTGGAGGCGGCCTTCGAGCTTGATTGCGCCGTCACGGCCTTGTTCGGCCCTTCGGGAAGCGGCAAAACGAGCACGCTGTCGATCATCGCCGGATTCACGGCCCCGCAGCACGGCCTGGTGCGGCTCGGTGGCAAGACCTTGCTGGACACGGCCGGCCGTGTTCATGTGCGCCCCGAACGCCGGCACGTCGGCATGGTGTTCCAGGAGCACTTGCTCTTCCCCCACCTCGACGTCCGGGGCAATCTCCGCTACGGCCAGCGATACCGACGAGGCCGGCGCCGGTCGATCGCTCTGGCGCGGGTCGTCGAGGTGCTGGAAATCGGCGACCTCTTGGGCCGCTATCCCCGCAACCTCTCCGGCGGCGAACGCCAGCGCGTGGCGCTGGGGCGGGCCCTGCTCAGCGATCCGGAGCTGCTGTTGATGGACGAGCCCCTGGCCGCGATCGACGCGCCCTTGAAGGCCCGAATCCTCGCCTACCTGGAACGCGTCGCCGCCGAATGGGAGGTCCCCGTGCTCTTCGTTACCCACTCCCAGGCCGAAGTCCGTCGCCTGGCCGATTGGGTCGTGATCTTGGATTCCGGCCGGATCGTGGCCGGCGGCACGCCCCAGGATGCCCTCAGCCGACCGGAGCCGCTGGGGTGGAAGAACTCGATGGGCCCGGTCAATCTCCTGCGGGTGGAAGAGGTGGAGTCGGCCAGCGACCATCTCATGGGCCGGATCGCCGGACAGCGCGTCCACCTGCCGCCCCAGGACTCGCCGGTCGGGGCTGCCTGCTTCGTCCAGTTCGGCCCGGCCGACGTCACGCTCTCGCGCCGGGAAATCGCCGGCCTCAGCGCACGCAACCATCTGAAAGGGCTGATCCGCGACGTGGTCGCCTTCGACCGGGCGGTGTTCGTTTCCGTCGACATCGGGCAGCTCCTCTGGGCCGAAGTCACGCCCGAGGCCGCCGCCGAGCTGCAACTGGTGCCGGGAAGCCAGGTCACCTGCCTGCTGAAGGCACACAGCCTTCGCGTGCTGAACTAGCGACTTGCGACTCGTAGCTGCATTTGCAGGAATTCAGCGGCCCTGTCAACAGCCAAGATTGCCACCCGCCGAGCGAATAGACACTCGGGCGACCTGCGCGCGCTCTTCGAATCGGGAGGACGACGAGAATGTCCAGGTTTGGCGAGTCTGCCCGCTGGCTGGCGGTGGCAGCGGTGGCCGGGCTGCTCTTCTGGCAGTCGACCGGCATCACCTTGGAGACGGCTTTCCTTTGGTCGCTCGTTTTCTGCCTGGGGTTTACGGCCGCGGTAGTCGCCGCGATGCTCTGGCTGGCACCGGACGGCTGGCGGCACATTCTGCGGCACCCGGACCTGCTCGTGCCGCTGGGGCTGCTGGCCGCGGCGCTGGGCCTGGTCGACTGGATATGCGGCTGGCAGATCGGGCTGCAGACACCACTGTTTGCGTTTTCCTTGGGCGTTCTGCCGGTCGCGGTCAGTGTCGCCTGGGTCCTGAGGATTCTCCTGCACACCCTGTTCGCCACCTGGATGACGCTGCTGGTCGTGGACGTTGTCCGGCAGGACCGCCTCGATCTGGGCGGGGCCTTGCCGCGATCAAAGCGACGTTTCTTGAGGGTTCTGGTGCTGCTGTGTTTGGGCTGGGGCTCGACGACGCTGCTGTATGCTGTCGAGATCCCGCTGCTGTTGATGCTCGTCGGGGCGATCGCTCACGTGCTGGGAAGAGCGGGTGAGGTCGCGGTCTGGTCGCTGCTGATCGGCGCGCTGGCCTTCCGCTTCTTGATCAGTCTGGCCACGGCCGCCGTGTTGCCGGTTGCCGTCGAGAGCCGCCAGGGCTTCTGGGCAACGCTTCGTCGCGGCATCGCCGTAAGCTGGCAGAACCGAGGCCAATGGTGGGGACTGCTGCTGCTGCAATACGTCCTGGCAGGCGCGTATGCAACCGGTCACTATGTCTATCTCCATTCCGGCTGGCCGGGATCCAGCAGCACGAAATTCAATTTCAACTTCCGCTACTCGGGACCCTGGCTGGCCGACTACCAATACGCCAGCCAGCCCTACTCCCAAGTGATGGGATGGCTGAGCCAGCAGCCCTTGGCCACCGTCGCCACCCTCGCGGCCCTGTTAACCGGGCTGCTCTCGATCGTTGTCAAGTTGGCGATCGTCCAGCGCTACAGCGCCGCGGAGTTGCTCGACCAACAGCCGCCCGATTTCGCGCCGGTCGCGACAATCCGGGCGTAGGGGGTCAACGCTTGACACTTGACACATTTGGCCTGACCCGCTAGAATTCAGTCATGGCAAGGCCTATCCGCGTTGAAT
>JAFGRD010000019.1 GCA_016935315.1 Pirellulales bacterium | reverse complement strand
TGACTGTAGGCCGGCAACGTGGCCTGCGCCACACGCCAAGCCGTCACCAACACCTTCCGTGGTGACTTGCTCGTCCTGCTCATACTTCTACATACGAACACTATCCATGACAGGTTCGGCGTTTTCTACAGAGCAGTTCTGACCCGCTTTTGTCGCTCATGCTGATTATCACTTGTGGCTCAAGGCCTGTTGCTTCGTCCGACTCCCGACGCCTTTACTTCTTTACGTCCCTTCCGGCCGGCTCGCCGAAACAGTACAGGGTGCGCGACGTGCGAACGTAGATGTGGCCGCGGTAGAGGGCGGGAGTCGCGACGCATGGTTCGTCCAACAGGTTGGTCGCCAGAGGTTCCCAGTGGCCGCCGGCCCGCAACACGGTCATCCGGCCCGCCGTATCGACGAGGAAGACCTTGCCGTCGGCCGCGACGGGCGAGGCGTAGAACTGCTTGCCTCCCTGCTTCAGGCGACCCCGCTTGAGGACCTCGCCGTTTTCCGCATCCACGCTGGTCACGATCCCGCCGTCCTGCACGAAGTACAGGACGTCCTCAAGAACCACCGGCGACGACACATAGGGGACCGTCTTGCGATAGTTCCACCGCTGGCGCGTCTTCACGGCACCGTCCGCGTCCTCCAGATCGACGGCCACCAGCCCGCCCTTGTTGACGCGGCCACCAAACGCCGCGTTCCATTCCGACGCCTCGACGACGCCGTCGTCGTTTCCCCATTGCTTGTCCACGAGCGAGAGCAGGCGGAAGATGGGCACGCTGCCTTTGACCTCCTCGAGCGAGAACCGACCGTCCCGGTTCTCGTCCAGGGACGCCAGCATGCTGATCGGCGAGATGGCGCCGACCGGCTCGCACGAGAAGAGGCGGTTCCCGGACAGGATCGGCACGCAGACGGGGGAGTTGGTCACGCCGAGCACCGACCAAACCTTCTCGCCCGTGGCCGCATCGTATCCCGACAGTTCGCCCGGCCCGCCGGCTACGATGTGCGCGGACCCGCCCTGCGGCTGGAATACCGAAGGCGTCGAATAGGCGCCGGTGAGGCCGTCGACGCGCGGGACCTTCCACGCCGGCTTGCCGCTGGTCAGGTCGTAGGCGGCCAGATGCGACCCTTGGAGCTGATCGGCCAGCAGGACGACCTTGTCCGCGGCAAGGATCGGCGAGGCGGCGATGCCGTGCATGCTGTAGAACGGGCCGACGTCGGCGCACCATCGCCTAGCGCCTGAGACGGAAAAGCTGAAGAGCCCCGCATCGGGGAAGAAGGCGACGACGCCGGCTGCGTCGGCGACGGGCGTGCACGTGGCCGGCCCGTTCGGCCTGCTGGCGTTCTCGTCGCGCACCTTTTCAACGGAAGCCGTCCAGAGCGTGTCTCCCGTGGCGGCGTCCAGGCAGTGCACGGTTCGCGTGTCCGCGTCGAACGACGTGAAGAACAGGCGGCCGTCGGCGATCACCGGCGACGAGGTGCCTTCGCCGGCCGCCACCTTCCAGGCCACGTTCGTCTCGGGCCCGAATTGGGTGGGAAGCCCTGCGGTGTGACTGACGCCCGTTCCGTTGGGGCCGCGGAACCTCGGCCAGTCCTCGGCATGAAGCGTCGAAAGGAAAAACACCAGGAAGGCGAGCGCCAGGAAAGCCGTGGGGAGACGTCGCATCATGTGAAAGCTCCTTGGTTGCCGGCGACCGGCACGTTGGTGGTTGCCGTAGCGCACGAGTGTACTCGATTCGGCGCTCGCACGCAAAGGCGGCGTTGCTGTTGGTGGATCGCGGGAGACGATGACCGGCCGCGCGCGCCGGCGACCGGCAGCGACCAGCGGGGCTCGCCAACTGCTGCCGGGGGTAGTAGAATGGCACTATTGACTGTGCAAGGGTCAATAACACTTCGGCCAAAGGGTGTTGCGAGAGCCGGTCCGAGCGGAAGAGGTGATTTGCCATGTACGATTCCCGCCTCACCCACCTCCGCACGCTGGCCCTGGCCGCGACGGTCCTTTGCGCCGCCTTGCCGGCCTCGGCCGCCGAGACGCTCGAGAGCTACTACGCCCATCCGGCCAAGGCCGACGCGTTCGGTGTGATTGCACCATGGAGCGACGGCTGCAACGGCCCGCTCGACGAGCGGCTGCGGATCGCGGTCGAGGCGCTCAAACGCTATCCGTGGGTCGACCGGCCCAAGGCCGTGATGGCCGCGCCCGATTTCGTCTACAACTCCCATTGGAGCATCAAGCCTGACGGCACGATCCTGATTCCCCCGACCAACGATTGGATGTGTGGCGATTTGAGCCAGCGGGCGTGGAGCACGATCAAGGGCTTGACAGACCACTACGCCTACAGCGGCGACCCGATCGCCTTCACCTATATCCCGATCACCGCCGAATACATCCTCCGGTACGCCCAAACGCCGGACGACGCCCCCTGGCCGCGTTTCCCCGTCGCCACGCCCACCAGCGGCAAGGCATACGGCAAATGCGACCCGACCGCGCGGAACCAGTTGGATCTCTGCGCCGTGCTGGGCACGGAGTTTCTGCGGGCCTATCGGCTGACGGGCGACACGCGATATCTCGACGCCGCCAAGCACTGGGGAGACGTCTTCGCCGAGAACTGTCGCTTCGATCCGACCCTGCCGCCCTGGAGCCGATACGTCGATCCGTCGGTGGTCGACTGGTCGGACGAGCTGACCGGCAGCATCACGCTGATCCTCGGTTTCCTCGACGATCTGGTCAGTCTCGGCCATACGGGCAACGACGGGCTCGGCCATACGGGCAACGACGGGGCCATTGTCCAAGCCCGGGACGCGGGGAGAAGATACATCTCGGACGTGCTGTTGCCGCGATGGATGGAAAACGACACCTGGGGACGCAACTACTGGGACTGGGACAATCCGGTCATGTGCGGGATCGTCTCCATGTGCGGCGACTACATCATGAGGCACCCGCGGGAGTTTCCCGCGTGGAAGACGGACCTGCGCAACGTGCTGACGCTGATCTTCCATCGCAACGGGGCCGATCCGAACTCGCACGGCGACATGTATCACGGTGCCTGGGCCTTCCCCGAGTCGTGCACCTGTTGCGGCACGTCGCTCTCCTACAACCAGTACACGGCCGGCCCCACGCTGCTGCGCTACGGCCATCTGGCCGACGACGAGCGGATCTTCGAGATCGGACGACGCATGATGATCATGGCCTGTTACGACTCGGACGAGAACGGCGTGGTCAAGGACGGGCTGTTCGGCAAGTCGGTCGCCACCGGCGAGTGGTCGAACCTGGCCCATCCCTGGCCGCTTTGCCAGATCATGGAGGCCATGAAATGGACCCCTGAGATCTTCGCCCCGAAACGGGAAAACCACATCATCCGGACCGCCTCGGTGGTGCAGTCCGTCGTCTATGCCAAGGGCCAGATCCGGTACACCGTTTTCGATGCGCCGACGTGCAGCCTCGACGTCCTGCGTCTGTCCTTCGAACCCGAGGGTGTCACCGCCGACGGCCACAGTCTGCCGCGGCTCTCGAAGCTCGACGCCAACGGCTACTCGGCCGAGCCGGTCGACGCGGGTGACTACCTGGTCACCATCCGACACGACGGGCAGAGGACG
Organism: Pirellulales bacterium; assembly: GCA_016935315.1. Lineage (GTDB taxonomy): Bacteria > Planctomycetota > Planctomycetia > Pirellulales > Thermoguttaceae > JAFGRD01. Next base: position 150,085 of record JAFGRD010000019.1, on the reverse strand, counting down.
ATCGTCGTCGTCGGCCCCGATCCCCAGAGCCAGGTGGACGACCGGCGCCTGGCCTTCTCCGGCCCGTGGCAACAGGCGGACGCCCCGAACGCCTGGAGCAAAACGCTCTCGACGTCGGATAAACCAGGGGCTTCGTGCCGGCATGAATTCACGGGCAATCAGGTGCGGGTGGTCGGATCGGTCGATCCCGAGGGCGGACGCGCGGATGTCTATCTCGACGGCCGGAGGCAGTTGACGCTGATCGACTGCTGGTGTCCGGTCCGGAAGGATCAGCAGTTGCTCTACGCCCGCAGCGGATTGCCGAACGCGAAGCACACGCTGGAAATCGTCGTGGCCGGGCAGGGCAATCCGCGGTCCAAGGGCGCGAAGGTCCAGATCGACGCGATCCAGCACAGCGACCAGACGGCCGAGCGCGACTTCGGCCAAGGCGGCGGTCCCCGGACGACCCAGCGGATGATCTTCGGATATCCCAAGCGGCGCGACTACGTCGATAGCCAGGGCCATGCCTGGCGGCCGGCCACGGAATGGGTGATCCGCAGCGGCTACGGCCGAGATACCGTCGAACAGGCCTGGTGGACGCGTCGCCGGAGCATCTTCATCGCCGGCACCAACGACCAGGAGCTTTATCGCTACGGGGTCCACGGGCAGGAGTTCTGGGTCAACCTGACGGTCGGGCCGGGCGACTACTACGCGAGACTCCATTTCGCCAGCACCCCGCTGCACACGTTTCTGGAAAGAAACGCCACGGGCGGTCGGATCAGCCGCACGGTCGACGTGGAGATCAACGGCAAGCCGGTCTTGAAGGAGATGAACATCAGCCAGGAGGCCGGCGGGCGATTCCGCGCCCTGATCAAGTCGTTCGAGCGTCTCACGCCCATCGGCGGCTCGATCGAGATCCGGCTTCGCGGCTGCGACCGCGACGGCGCCGCGCTGCAGGCCCTGGAGGTAGGCCTGATGGAGAACCTCAAGTCCGGCCGCTGAGCGACGGCAGGGCGTTCGGCCGCCCGGCGGTCTGAAGGGCTCCCGACCCCTTCCGTCCGCGGCCCCTTTACTCCCGCCAGACGATCGCGCCGCGGCGGTCGATCAGCAGCCATTGGCCGCCTTGCCAGCGGGGCGGGAATTGCATGCCCGAGGAGACGAGCTTGCCGCCGCGGTGGGCCCAGGCCAGGCCGCGGTGGAAATCGCGGGCCTCGTTGTAGTCCAAGGGGATAATCAGCTTGCCGGCCGCGTCTCGGCGTGCAGCCGGGGGCTGAGGACGGCGGTCGCCGCGGCAAGGACGAATCCGGCGAGGATCAAGGACCCTCCACGCCGGTGGGCATCGCAGAACGGGCTACTCATCGTCGGGCTCTCTTCTGTTGATTGACGTTTGTGCAGTCAATGCGCGAGGGCGACCGTTGACTCAGTTGGCGCGGGGGTGGGCCTTTTCGTAGGCCTGGCGAAGAGCCGTGGTGCTGACGTGCGTGTAGATCTGCGTGGTCACCAGGCTCTTGTGCCCGAGCAGTTCCTGGACGCTGCGGATGTCGGCACCGCGGTCCAGCAGATGGGTGGCGAAGCTGTGGCGCAGGGAGTGGGGCGTGGTGCGGCGATCCAGCCCGGTCAGCCGGAGGTACTTCTCGAGCATGCGGCCGACGCTTCGCGTGGTCAGACGGCGTCCCAGTTTGTTGACGAAGACGGGTGCTTCCGGCCCGTCGGGCTCGCCGGCATGGAGGGTTCGCACCCGCAGCCAGTTTCGCAAAGCGGCCGCGGCGTAGGAGCCGATCGGGGCCATCCGCTCGCGCCGTCCCTTGCCGCGCACACGGACCACGCCGGCGCGGAAGTCGAGGTCTCCGTCGCTGAGCCCGACCAGCTCGCTGACCCGCAGCCCGGCCGAATACGTCGTCTCGAGCAGCGCCCGGTCGCGCAGCCCGAGCGGCTTGGCGGAAGGGGGCGCGTCGAGCAGGCGGCCGATGTCTTCGGCCGAGAGGAAGTGGGGGAGCGATCGACCCTTGCGCGGGTTGCGCAGCGGCTTGGCCGGGTTGGTCTTGGTCCAGCCTTCGCGCTGGCCGAAGCGGAAGAAGCTGCGCAGCGAAGCCAGTCGCCGGGCGATGGTGGTGTTGGCGTAGCCGGCCTCGTGCAGCGCGGCGACGTAACCGCGGAGCTCGAGCACGGTGATTTCGCCCGGCCTGGGACACGGCCCGCCGCGGGCCTCGGCCAAGTAGTCGGCCAGGGCCGTCAGGTCCTCCTCGTAGCTCTTGGTCGTCAGTTGCGAGGCGTTGCGCTCGACGCGGAGGTATTGCAGAAAGCGGGCGATGGCGGTATGCATGCCGGTTGTGCGCTATCGGGCTCGGCGGTCGGCTCCGCCGCCTTTGCACCCATGAGAATGCCCAACCTGTTGTTCCGCGAGTCCCTAGCAGAACTCGTCCATGTCGCTGGGCAGGGGGAGGTCGAATCGCGACTCCGGCGAGAACTTCTTATTTTCCTGGCGAATTTTCTGACTGAGCACGGCGGCGTCGTACCAGGTGAAGCTGAGTTCGGGGTTCGACGCGTAGCGGCCCAAAGTCCGCAGCGTTTCGGCGCGACTCGAATCGTCGTACAAGAACACATAGCGCTCCGACCCCTTCACCAGCGCCAATACGTTGATGTCCTGACTCACGGCGGATGCTCTCCTGAAGGCGGCGCGAAACTGCTACGCCGGGGTCGGCGACGGCGCCTGGCCCCCCACTCCCTTGTTGTTATCGGATGGTTGGCCACCGCCACACCACTCGCGTTTCGCCGGCTCCGCCGCGCGCGCTGAGCATTTCGGAAATGTGCATGTGGCAGCAGAAGCGGATGAAGTCGTTGCTACGCTGCAGATAGCTCTGCCAACCCCCAAATCGGGCATCGTCGCGAAAATAGCAGTAGCTGGCCAACGCCTCGGTGAATTCGGTGTCGTGGCCGTTGTAGGTCCGCGTGTGGCGGAGCACCGGGGCGTCGCTTGGCCAGCAGGTGGGCGGATGGGACGCGGGCGGGGGGGGAATGAAGCCGCGGGGATCGGGCCAGTCGGGTGGCAGATCCGGTTGCTCCGCCATAGCGGCGCTGCCGGCCATCGGCGATCCGCACGACGCTTGGTGGCTGATCGGCGTGACGCCTTCGCCCCATTGGGTCTCGGGCCAATCGGTCGTGGGCCGGTCGTCGGGCATTTGGCCCGGTGGGGTCGCCGGCGATTTGGGTGCGGCCGGAAGCTGTGGATAGGGCGGGGTTTGCGTGTTCAGTTGGGCCTTGGCCAACGCCATCTCGGCCTCGAAGACCAGCGGTGCGGGAATGCCTTCCTCTTCGGGCGTGCCCCAAGGCAGGCCGTAGCCGGGCGGGATCTGGTGGAAGCAGGGGTTCGCCGCGTACCATTCGACCTGCAAGCCACACCGGGGCGGGTACCAGGGCGAGAAATCGGTGACGGCCCCCACGACCACGGCGTCGACGTCAAGTGCCTGTGCCAGCCGCCGGGCGTTTTCCGGACCGTCCAACGTGATGCCCAACTCTCGAATCTTGCTCTCGACGACGCCGACCGGGACCACCTCGAAACCCGGCACCAATTGCAGCTCGTTGAAGTAGGCCAACGCCACCTCCTTGCCGTTGAGGGTCGGCTCCTCGGCAAGGACGAAAAACGGCGCGACGGCCACCTTCGACAATTGGGGGAAAGGGTTGTGGAGCGTGGGCTGATGGGCGATTTCCGGCAGCATCGAGCATCCGCAAGACAACAGACACCCGACCAGAATCAGATAACGAAACATCTTTCGTACCAACCGTTTATGAAGAAGGAACCCCCCTCTTCACCCCCCCGGTGGATCGAGCGCATTCCTCTCGCACCCGCCCGGAGGAACCGGTAGTTATTGCTTTATCGGCAGAATCGCCAAAGTTTCTCCATCTTAAACCGATCTTCTGCATCGGCGGCCGGCTGACGGCCGGCGCCGTTGGGGTTGAAGCGGCCAAGGACTTGGGGAGAATAGTAGGTGGCTGGCCATGGCTGGTGGCCGACGGCCGACCGTTCGCAGCAGACCCCGCGTGCCGGACATGTCGCAACCACAATCTGTCGGCGTCTCCAATTCCCGCAATCCCACGCGGCCGGTGCGTATCGGCTCGGTGACCATCGGCCACGACCACCCGATCATGCTACAGAGCATGTGCGCCACGCGGACCGCGGACGTGGAGGCGACGGTTGCCCAAGTGGAGCGTCTGGCGGGTGCCGGGGCGGGCCTGGTGCGGATCGCGGTGGATACCCGCGGCGATGCCGAGGCGTTGGAGGAAATCCGGCGGCGAACCGACGCCAATCTGGCCGTTGATCTTCAGGAGAACTATCGCCTGGCCGCTGACGTGGCCCCGCTGGTCGACAAGATTCGCTACAACCCGGGCCACCTGTTCCATCACGAGCGCCAACGGCCGTGGCAGGAGAAGGTCCGGTTCCTGGTCGATACGGCGGGCGAGCACGATTGTGCGATTCGGGTGGGGGTGAATTGCGGCTCGGTCGATCCGGCAAAGCGTGAGAAGTATGCCGCGGGCGACTCGATCGGGCCGTTGCTCGAGAGCGCCCTGGAGCACTGCGATCTGCTCGACCGGCTCGGTTTCACGCGATATTGCGTCTCGCTGAAGGATTCCGACCCGGCAGCCGTGGTCGATGTCAACCGCCGCTTCGCGCTCGAGCGGCCCGATGTGCCGCTGCACCTTGGCGTGACCGAGGCGGGCATGCCGCCGGAGGGGATCGTCAAAACGCGCCGGGCGCTGGGACAGCTTCTGCGCCGCGGGATCGGCGACACGATTCGCGTGTCGCTGACCGTCCCGGCCACCGAGAAGCACCGCGAAATCGAGGCGGGCCGGCAGATCCTGGCCGATGTGGCGGCCGGGCACATCGACGACGAGCAGGATGCCGGCCCCAGGGGACTGGACATCATCAGTTGTCCGAGCTGTTCACGCGTGGAAAACGAGGCCTTTGTCGTGCTGGCCCAGCAGGTCCGTGAGGCCACCCGCTATGCGGCCGAGTATCCGATCACGATCGCGGTGATGGGATGCCGGGTCAACGGCCCGGGCGAGACCGACGACGCCGATCTGGGGCTTTGGTGCGGGCCGAATTTCGTCAACCTCAAGCGGGGCGGCGCGCCGCTGGGAGCCTTCTCCTACGAGGAGATCCTCTCGCGGATGAAGGAAGAGCTCGATACGTTGATTGCGGCCCTCCCGCCCTGCGGTTCGTAGAGCTTTGCCCTTCAGCGGTCGGTCGATTTCTGCTACCATCGCGGCCCGCCCGCAGCCCACGGCGGTCACGGAGGACGGCCATGAAGGTCCTGGCTCTGATCGAAGGTCCCGCCGAAGCCTGCTACCGATATCGGATCGAGGCGTTTGCCTGGGCCCTGGCCGAACGGGGACTGCATCTGGAGGCCGCCGTGTTGCGCAGAGACACGCCCGGGCGGCTGGCCCAGCTATGCGCCGCCGGCCGGGCCGACGTGGTCCTTCTACAGCGGAAGCTGCTTCCCATCTGGCAGCTCGTGCTGTTGCGACGCGCCGCCCGGCGGTTGATCTACGACGTCGACGACGCGGTGTTTCAGCGCGACAGCTACAGCCCGAAGGGACCCCGCAGTCGCGTGCGGCTGGGGCGTTTTTGGGCGACGGTCTTCGCCGCCGACGCGGTGATCGTGGGCAATCACTATCTGAAGCGGCGGACCGCCACCTACATCGGCGCGGATCGCATCCGCGTGATCCCGACCTGCGTCGTGCCCGAGTGGTACCGGCCCGCCGGGCACCACCGCGTCGGCCCACGGACTCGGCTGGTTTGGATCGGCCAAGGCAGCACGCTGGCTTCGCTCTCTCGTGCCCGGGCGGCCCTGACGGCAGCGGCCGAGCGGTTGCCGGGGTTGTCGCTGCGGCTGATTTGCGACCGCACTGTGGACCTGTCGCCGCTGGTGGTTCAGCCGCGGCAGTGGTCGTCGGCCACCGAAGCGGGCGAGTTGGCCGCCGGCGACATCGGCATCAATTGGCTGCCCGACGATGCCTGGAGCCGAGGCAAGTGCGGGCTGAAGGTACTGCAATATATGGCGGCCGGTCTGCCGGTGGTGGCCAATCCGGTGGGCATGAACCGCCGGATGGTCGTCTCGGGAGAAACGGGCCTGCTGGCGTCGACGCCGCGCCAATGGGCCGAGGCCATCGCCCGGCTGGCGGCCGTTCCGCGGCTGCGGCTGGCAATGGGCGGGGCCGGACGCCGGTTGGTGCAGCGGCGCTACAGCGTGGCCCGATGGGGTTGCCGGTTCGCCGAGGTCGTCGAGTCCGTGGCTCGCGGCGGCATCGGAAACGCCTTGCCGCCCCAGCACCGGCGTGCCGCGGGACCTGATCCCTCGCCAGCACGGCCGCACAACCTGTCCGTCGCCGCAGCAGAAGAGACGGCGGAAGCCCAAGACACGTTCTGAGGGCCGAACCGCCGGCCACGGTGAGAAGGGAGCCGCGCGTGAGACGGTGCTCGATCTGGCCGATCCTGATGACCGGTGCGGTTGCCCTCGGCGGCTGCTCCAGGATCCGCCGCGATGCGCCGACACTGCCCGAGGCGCACACGCTGGTCCGCGAACAACTGGTCATCCACAGCGATTTCCCGCTGGCCACCCAACACCGGCTTGTGGAAGACGTGACGGCAAGGCGATTCGACCTTGCCCGGACCCTGGCGCTGCCGGTTTCCAACGAGCCGATCCACATCTACCTGTTCGAGGACGCAGCCCCGTTTCGGGCATTCATCCGCGCGCACCATCCGGAGTTTTCCGATCGCCGGGCGCTCTTCGTAGAGACGGACACGCGACTGATCGTCTATGCGCACTGGGGAGACCGCGTGGCGGAGGACCTGCGTCACGAGGTAACGCACGGCTATCTGCACTCGATCGTGCCGGCGCTGCCGCTGTGGCTGGATGAAGGCTTGGCTGAGTACTTCGAGGTCCGGCGCGGCCAGGACGGAATGAACCGCGTCCACCTCGACCAGTTGCTGGCGCGGCTCGATCAGGGCCAGTGGCGGCCGGACCTGGAGCGCCTGGAGCGGTTCGAATCGGCCTGGGACATGACCCAAGAAGACTATGCCGAGTCGTGGGCGTGGGTCCATTTTCTGCTGCGTTCGCGGGTGGAGCACTGCGAGTTGCTCCAGGCGTACGTGGAGCATTTGCGGCGCGAGGGGGCTGCCGCGCCGATGTCGTTGACCCTGGGCCGCCTGCCCGACCAGGGCGGGGCCGCGCTGATCGAGCATCTGCGTCGGCTGGGCGCCGAGGGCCACTCGGCCTGACTACAACGCCCCGCAAGGACTTTGGCGAGGCTTTTCTTGGCCGGCTCCTAGTAGGACTAGACCCGCGCACCTATAATTGCCTGGATTCATCCCCGCTTCCAGCGGTTCTCGCAGTCTGAAATGTTAACGTACCGCACGTTTCGCAATACCGACCCGCCCGTCCTAACCGAGATCTGGCGGAGCCGCGTCGGCCAGTATGGGCTGATGAGCCCGGTTTCTCCCGATTTGTTCGAGCAGCTTGTATTCGCGAAGCTCTATTTCGACTACGACGGGCTGATTGTTGCCCGCGACGGCGACCGGGCCGTGGGATTCGCCCATGCCGGCTTCGGCCCCAACGAAGCCCGCAACGCGATCTCGACGGAATTGGGCGTCACGTGCATTCTGGTGGTTCGGCCCGACTGCGAAGAGGCTGAGGTGGCAGCGGGGCTGCTGCGGCAGTGCGAGCAGTACATGCTTCGGAGCGGTGCAAGGGTTCTCTATGGAGGGGGGATCCGCCCGCTGAATCCCTTCTACCAGGGACTGTACGGCGGGAGCGAGCTGCCCGGAGTCCTGCACGGCGACCGTGTCGCCTGGGAGCTGTTCGACTGTCACGGCTATCGCGAGATCGATCGCACGCTCGTCCTCCGGCGCGAACTGGACGACTTCCAAGCGGTGATCGACCGGCAGCAGATGCAGATACGACGTGGGATGGTCGTCGAGGTAACCGAGGACCCACCCACGCAGGATTGGTGGGAGGCCTGCACCATCGGCGAGTTCGAGCTGACGCAGTTCGAGCTGATCCCTCGCGACGGAGGTCCCGCGGTTGCCCGGGCCAAGTTTCGCAGCCTGGAGCCGGGCGGGACCGTCGGGGCGATCCGGACGACCGGGCTGATGGAGTTGAGCGTCGCCCCGACTCACCGCCGCCGCGGCTTGGCGGTCTTTCTACTGAGCGAGGCCTTTCGCCAGTTCGTCCGCCAAGACATCATGCTCGTCGAAGCCCAGGTGATGCAGCAGAACACGGCCGCCTTGGGCATGTACCACAAGCTGGGCTTCCGACAAGTCGGCCAGGGCAGCGTGTTCCGCAAGGAAAGCACCCGATAGCCGCACAGGCAGCGAAGCCGGCCTCGCGACTTGCAGCAGAATGTGCAACGGGTAGGCCGAATTTCGCAGGGATTCAGCTTGCTGCGGTATGGAAGCCGCCCTCTGAAGTCCTGCGACTCCAGCTACCGCTTGGCGGAAAAGTGGAGGTGAAGGGGTTCGAACCCTCGACCTCAGCATTGCGAACGCTGCGCTCTCCCAACTGAGCTACACCCCCGAGACCGCCGATATTCATCGGTCAGCAGCCCCTTAAGACTTTATTCTACGAGTTGCAGCGGGCGACGCCAAGGCTTCCCCCAAGAAAGAGCGGGCTATGGCCCCGACGCCACTTGGGTCAGTCGAGGCCCAGGCCGTGCCGGTAGGCGGCCTTCTGGCCCTCGACTCCCAGTCGCCCGGTGATTTCCTTCCACCGGACGACGGCTTCCTGGAGGACCTCGGCCGCCGGCCGGCGGTCGCGGACCGCCTGATGCACGGCCTCGTCCAATGCCGCCAGATACTCGGCACGGCCGGGAATCCGCAAGGCGGCCATCCACTGCTGCCGGCGGAAGGTCTTGGCGGTCACCTCCGCGTACTGGGCGGCCGACGACGGCAAGACCGGAGTCTCGACCCAAGCCTGGGGCGATTTCAGTTGCGAGTGGCGAAACAGCGTCGTGGCCCCGCTCGCCCCGCAGACCTTCGAACCCGTCGGGTCGCCGGAAAGCCAGAGGAGCAACTGGAAGGCCGCGTCGGGCTGTGTCGATCCGGCACTGACCACGCCGATCCGCCCGGCGATGGCCAGCAAAGGCACGTGCGTTTCGTCGCCCTCGCCGCGGGCGTCCCACTTCTGATCGCCGACGTCGAACGCCTGTTGCGAACCGGGCAACTCGACGAAGCCCACGCGGATCTCGGCGGGCACGTTTTCCGGCAGCTTCTCGGCGGCACGGGTGGGCCAGGTGAGCGCCATGCCGCCGCGGCCCTGCCAGAAGGCCGCCCGGACTGCCGACGGGTCGTACTGGAGCTGGTCGGCGGCGCCGACTTCGGCCGCGGCGACCAACTCTTCCAACGCCCGGATGAACGGAGGCCCCGCCACGAGCGGCTCCATGGTTCGGATGTCGAACAGGGCCGAGTAGTTGTTGCGGTGCTTGGCGTAGGAGGCCGCCCGGGCCAGCAGGACGATGCCGGCCCAGCCGGGCCCCAAGGGCTCGATCGTGCCGCTGCGTGCGGCGGCTTCGGCCGACGGATCGCCCGAACCGGCGGGATCAACCAGCAAGGCGGCCAGCTTTTGATACTCGGACCAGGTCTGCGGGGGCTTCTGCCCGAGCTTCTCAAGCAGGTCGGCCCGATAGTAGCACGTCAGCACCGGTGAGCCGAACGGCACGGCCAGCGTCCGGTCTGCCCACGACGCCTCGCGGAGCTGCGGCAGCTCGAACAGGTCGCCCCAGGCGGCATCTTCCCGCAGACCCTCGGGCACGGGGACAATTCTCTGCCGTTGGGCCAGATCGCCGAGCCGATGCGAGGCGCAAATCACGGCGTCGGCCGCAATCGGATCGGCCGCCAACAGCTCCTCTTCGGTCATGGTTTCGACCTGGAACTCGGAACCGGTCAGGGCGTTCCACTCACCCTGTACGCGTCCGGCGGCCAGCGCCAACTGCGGATCGGCCACTACGGCCAGCCGCAGCTTGATGCCGGCCAGCGGAAGACCGTTCCTGCCCGGCGCCGGCGGCTGGGCCGGCTTGGGGCATCCGGCCAGCAGTACGGCCAGACAACCGGCCATCGCCGCAAGCCGGCCAACAGAGCCCGCTTCGAAGGGGCCCGCTTTGAAGGGGCCCAGTTTGAAGGGGCCCAGTTTGAAGGGGCCCAGCTTGAAGGGGCCCAGTTTGAAGGGGCCCAGCTTCAAAAGTCCTGGTTTCGAGGCCTGCGGACGAAGCTGCTGGTAGGCGGTCATGCCTGTATTGTACACCGCGGGCGAGGAAAAGTTCGATTCCCCCGCAGGGGACCGTTTGGCCTCCACTATGGCGGAGACGCTGCCCGGTCGGCGACAGGCTCCGACTGGGCGGTTCAGCGGCGTTCGGTCGCCTTGTCGGCACGCGGTCGGTTCGGTTAGAATCGAACGCCCCGTGCGGTTCCGCGCCGAGGAGGCCCGCTGCCCGCAACCATGGAACCCAAGCGAAAAGGATTCTGACTCGATGAGTGTTTTCCTGGGAATCGACATCGGCACTTCCGGCACCAAGACACTGGCGATCGACCCTTCGGGCAAGATCCTTGCCGACGCGATGCAGACGTATCCCTGTTACGTGCCGAAGCCGCTCTGGAGCGAACAGGACCCCGAGGATTGGTGGCAGGCCACGATCAGGTCGGTTCGCAAGGTGATGCAGAAGGCTGGGCTGAAGCCGGCGGAGGTGAAGGCGATCGGGCTGTCGGGCCAGATGCACGGGTCGGTCTTTCTGGACAAGCACGACAAGGTGGTCCGCCGGGCCATTCTCTGGAACGACCAGCGGACGGCGGCCGAGTGTGCCGAGATGGAGGATCGCGTCGGGGGGCGCAAGAACCTGATCAAGCTGGTGGCCAACCCGGCGCTGACCGGCTTCACGGCGCCGAAGATCCTCTGGCTGCGCAACCACGAACCGCGGAAGTTCGAGAAGACGTGCAAGATTCTGTTGCCCAAAGACGAGATCCGCCGCCGCCTGACCGGCGAGTATGCCACGGAGGTCAGTGACGCCAGCGGGATGCTGTTGCTGGACGTGGCCAACCGCCGATGGTCGAAGAAGCTGCTGGCGGCGCTGGAGCTGGACATCGACCTGTTTGGCCGGTGCTACGAATCGGAGGACGTGACCGGACAGCTCACGGCCGACGCGGCCAAGCTCCTGGGGCTGACGACCGACTGCGTGGTGGTCGGCGGGGCGGGCGACTGCGCGGCCGGGGCGGTCGGCAACGGTATTGTCAACCGGGGCGTGCTCGCCACCTCGATCGGCACCTCCGGCGTGATGTTCGTGCACAGCGACGACGTGAAGATCGACCCCGAGGGACGCGTCCACACGTTCTGCCATGCCGTCCGCGGCAAGTGGCACATGATGGGCGTGAACCTCTCGGCCGGCGGATCGCTGCAGTGGTTCCGCAACGCGCTGTGCCAAGCCGACATGGCCAAAGCCAAACGCGCCAAGACCGAGGTCTACGACCTGCTGACCGCCGAGGCCGCCGCCGCGCCGGTCGGCAGCCACGGCCTGTTCTTCCTGCCGTATCTTTCCGGCGAGCGGACCCCGCACGCCGACCCCGACGCCCGGGGCTGCTTCGTGGGGCTGACGCTGGCCCACACCCGCGGGCACATGCTGCGGGCGATCATGGAAGGGGTGACCTACTCGATGCGCGACAGTCTGGCGATCTTCGACGGGTTGGACGTGCCGGTGCGCCAGATTCGGGCGTCCGGCGGCGGGTCGCGGAGTCCCTTCTGGCGGCAGATCCAGGCCGATGTCTTCGGGCGCAAGGTCGTCACGATCAATACCGAAGAAGGGCCGGCCTTCGGCGTGGCGCTGCTGGCAGCCGTCGGCGCCGGAGAGTTCAACCACGTTCGCGAAGCGTGCCAGGCGACCATTCGCGTGGTCCAGGAAACCTCGGCCGATCGCAAGGCCAAACGCTACTACGATCGAGCGTTCCCGGTCTACCAACAGCTCTACGCTTCGTTGAAAGACGACTTCAAGCGCATTGCGGCACTGGAACGGTGAACGCATCCATCGACCATTCCGCTTCCCCGAACTCGCCACGCCGGGCCCTGGCCGAGGTGGCGCTGGTGTTCGCGGTCTTTTTCGCCCAGGGCGCCTCGCCGGTGCCGGACGTCAACGAGCCGTACTATCTGGGCAAGGCGATCCACTACTGGAATCCCGATTGGGCTCGCGGCGACTTCTTCCTCGACTCGGCCGACACGCACGAGGTCTTCTGCTTCACGTTCGGCTGGCTGGCGCTCTGGCTCTCGCCGCCGGTGCTGGCGTGGTTCGGACGCCTGTTGACCTGGTGGCTGCTGGCGTGGGCCTGGCAGCGGTTGAGCTTCGCGGTGGTGCCGCGGCGGTGGTACTCGATCCTCACGGCGGCGTTGTTCGTCTGCCTGCTCGAACGGTGCCATATGGCGGGCGAATGGGTCGTCGGCGGCGTGGAGGCCAAGGGATTCGCGTTCGTGCTGGTGCTGCTCGGGCTGGAGGCCTTGGTACGAGACCGCTGGAATCGGGCCTGGCTGCTGCTGGGGGCCTCGGCCGCGTTCCACGTGCTGGTGGGCGGCTGGTCGGTGGTCGCCGCGGGCATCGTCTGGTTGGTGCTCGGCAAAGGCCGGCCGGCGCTGCGGCCGATGGTGCCGGCGATTGTCGGCGGGTTTCTGCTTTCGCTGCCCGGGCTGATTCCGTCGCTGGTGCTCAACTGGGGAACCGACGGCGAGACCGTGCGGCTGGCCCATCAGATCTACGTCTTCGAGCGGCTGGCCCATCATCTCTCGCCCATGCAGTTGCCCACCACTTATTGTCTCCGTTTTGGGCTGATGTTGGTGCTGTGGTTGGTGTTGTGTCACCTGACGCCGCCGGACGAGGCGGGGCACCGCTTGCGGGCGTTTGTTGCCGGGACCTTGGTTCTCTCGGCGGTTGGAGCGACGATCGGGCTGTTGACATACGGCCATCCGGCATCGGCGGCGGCCCTGTTGCGGTTCTACTGGTTCCGGTTGGCCGACGTGGCCGTGCCGCTGGGCGTGGCCGTCACGGCGGCGACGTTTCTGATCAATACGCTCCGCCGGGATCCGGCCGTCGGCCGACGGTGGCTGGCCTTTGCGGTGGCCGTTGCGGGCGTACACGTGGGGATTCATGCCGTGCAGCGTCCGTTTCCCGAGAGCCCGCCCGCCGATCGGTTCGTCAACTACTATTCCTGGCGGCAGGCCTGCAACTGGGTAGCCCGATCCGGCAGAATCCCGCCCGACGCTCGGTTCATCACGCCGCGGATGTCCCAAACTTTCAAGTGGTACGCGGGCCGCAGCGAGGTGGCCAACTGGAAGGAGATCCCGCAGGACGCCGAGGCGATCGTCGCCTGGTGGCGGCGGATCGAATCGCTCTATGCCACGGGGCTGGATGGGCCGGAGGACCGCTGGCACGAATCGCTGGCCGAAATGGGCGCCGCGAGACTGCAATGGTTGGCAGCCATGTACGACGCCGAGTACGTAATAACCACGAGACGGCCGCCGCTGGACCTGGAACGGGTCTACCGAAATCGGCGCTATGTCGTGTATCGGTTGCCGAAGAGCGAGTGAGTTCCGGACTGCCGCCGTGATGGACCACCGACTCCCCCAATTGTTGGCCAAGCGACTTGCCGAGCCGTTGCCCGGACCCATGGTCGGCTCGCGCTTCGAGTCGCGCCCGAGGCTTCGGCAACAGGACAACCCGCCCCCGCAGGGCGCGCGTGCGGCGGCCGTGCTGATCTTGCTCTATCGCCACCAGGGCCGATGGCACTTGCCTTTGACATTGCGGCCCTCCCATCTGGCCGACCATGCGGGGCAGATCAGCCTGCCGGGCGGGGCGCTGGAGCCGGACGAGACGAGTTGCGGGGCGGCCGTTCGGGAGTTTCGCGAGGAACTCGGCGGAGGAGGGGAAATCGAGTTGCTCGGCCGGCTCTCGCCGCTGTACGTCCACACCAGCAACTTCCTGGTCACGCCCTGGGTCGGCACGACGGCCACGCGTCCCGAGCTGGTCCCCAATCCGGCCGAAGTCGAAGAGGTCTTCGAGATCCCGCTGGACCACCTGCTCGATGCGGCCAACTTCGGCAGCCATTTCCGCATGCGCCGGGGACGTCCCTGCACGGCGCCGCATTTCGTCTGGAAATCGCACCGAATCTGGGGGGCTACCTGCATGATCCTCGGCGAGCTGATCACCGTGATCGAGGAGGTCGTCTCTTATTGACGCTTGCACACTCGCTGCGCGCCTTTCCTCTTTCATATAGGCCTAAGTGCCGTTCTTTCAGAAAGTGCAGAACACGACAAAACGGCGAACCGTTCCCCGGCTCACACTGGCGAGATCTCCGGTCCGCGGGTAGAATTATCCGGCTGCATCCTGCAGGCGTCCCGTTGCCGGCCCGAGACCCTCGATATCCGTTCGCGCCCATGAATCCACCGCCCCCCGGGAATCCGTCGCCGGCGCCGCATGCCGTGGTCTTCGACATGGACGGCCTGATGTTCAACACGGAGGAGGTTTATACGCGGGTGGGGACGGAGTTGCTGGGCCGCCGGGGGTGCGAGTTCACCGTCGAGCTGAAGAACGCCATCATGGGAATGCGGCCGCAGCCGACGTTCGAAACGATGATCCGCCGGCTGGCGCTGGACGATACGTGGGAGCAGTTGGCCGCGGAGTCCAACGAGATCTTCCTGGGCCTGTTGGATGAGCGCCTGGCGCCGATGCCCGGCCTGCCGGAGCTGCTCGACGCCCTGGAGGTAGCCGAGATCCCCAAGGCGATCGCCACCAGCAGCGACCGGGAGCTGGCCACGGCGGTCCTCTCACGGTTCGACCTGCCGCCGCGGTTCCGGTTCATCCTCACCTCGGAAGACGTGACGCACGGCAAACCGGACCCGGAGATCTATTGCAAGGCGGCCGACCGTTTCGGGCTGGGTGCCGGAGAGACGCTTGTTCTGGAGGACAGCGAGAACGGTTGCCGCGCGGCCGCGGCCGCCGGGGCCTTCACGGTGGCCGTGCCGGGGGAGCACAGTCGTGAGCACGACTTCAGCGCCGCCACGCTGGTCATCGACAGCCTGGGCGACGCGCGGTTGTACGAAGTCCTGGGGATTGCCCTCGATTAGCGGCTAGTGTCTTCACACTGATTCGTCCGGATGCATGCACTGCTAGCATCCGGCCGGCGACGCCTGTCGGGTTGCCCGTCTCGCTTTCGGCCTTGACTTCCTGCCTTGACGGTCGTGCGGCCGACGTGTTAGACTGCCGGGCGGCCTTGCCGGCTTCAAGACGCACTTGCGCGATCCGGGTGATTTTGGACTCCGCGGCCGTCTGTCGGAAGGCGGCTTTCGGAGCCGCAACGGCGCACGCTGGTCATTCCCGGAATCGCGCAAGGCCGTTTTCGAGCAACTGACGGACCGAGCACATGGATGGGAGTGAGCCGGATGCTGAAGACCCTGGGAATCGTGCAGGCTTGTTTCGCGACGCAGCATTTCCGCTGCATGGCCCAACGCAGACTGGGCGGTCATTCGCTGCTGGGCTGGATCGTTCGACGCGTGACCGATTGCACACGGCTTGACGGCGTGATCGTGGTGGCTTGCGATACGGCCGAACAGAGCTTCGTGGCCGAGTTGGTTCCCGCCGACGTGCCGGTCTTCGTCAGCGATCAGTCGAGCCCTCTGCACCGCTTCGCCCGGGCGCTGGAACAGTATCCGGCCGAGTCGGTGGTGCGCGTCCGCGGCGACAACCCGTTCATCGATCCCGGGTTGATCGATCGGCTGGTGACGGTGGCCGAATCGCACCCGGATTGCGACTATGTGACGTACTGTTCGCGAGACGGCCGGCCGGCCATTCTCTCGCCGGTGGGCGTGTATGCCGAGTGGTTTCGCGCGGCGGTCCTGCGCCGCGCGGCGCGGGCGGGCAAGGAGCCGGCCGACCTGGAGCACGTCACGCGTTACGTCTATTCCCATCCCGAGAAATTCAACCTTCGGCTGATTCCGGCCCCCCGCGAAATCGACCGGGACGACGTGCGGCTGCTGGTCGACATCGAAGAAGACTGGGAGCACACCCTGACGATCTTCGAGGCTTTGGGGACGGAAGCCGTGGATTGGCAGAGGATTGCCGGCTTGTTGAACCACCAGCCGGCCCTGCGGCGACGGATGGCGACGCTCAATCGCGCCCACGCCAGGGGGTAGGTTCCCGCCACAAGACCATCGAAAGGATTCGAGGTGCCGATGTCAGCCGACCCGCTGATTCCGATTTGCTCCGGCCGGGCCGCCGGCGCCGCGGATGCGGCACCCTTGCCGCAGGGTGTCCGGGGCGTGCTGTTCGACATGTGCAACGTCCTCTACGACGATACCGTCTGGCGGCGCTGGGTGCTGCAACTGCTTACCCACATGGGCCTGCACACCAACTACCGTTGCTTCTTCCGTGTCTGGGATCGCGAGTACCTCGACGACGTGCATCGTGGGGCCCGCGATTTCTGCGACGCCTTCGGGTCGTTTCTGCGGTCGTCCGGCCTTTCGCGGGGACAGATCGACGAGGTACAAGCCGCTTGCCAGGGCCGCCGCCGCCACCTGGAGGCCAACGCGCGGCCCTTGCCCGGCGTGAAGACCACGCTGGGCCGGCTCCACGCCGCGGGTTTCGTGCTGGGAGTGATCAGCAATTCTCTTTACCCGGCTTCCGTGCTGACGGAGCGGCTGGGGCGTTTCGCGGCCGGCAAGCTGTTCAGCACGGTCGTCTCCTCGATCGACCTGAAACGCACCATGCCCGACGCGGTCTGCTATCACGCCGCGCTGAAGGCCATGAACCTGTCCGCCGGGCAAGTGGCGTTCGTGGGCCATGATCCGGCCGAGCTCGCCGGGGCGGCGGCAGTGGGGATGGCGACCATCGCGTTCAACTACGATCCCGACGCCCGGGCCGACGTCTATCTGGCGCGATTCGACGAGCTGCCCGAGATGATCCCGGCCGCCAGACCGGTCGCCGCCGCCGGCTAGCGCTGCCTTTCCCCCAGTTTTTTGGGCCTAGGGACTCGCAGAGGAATAAGGGAAAACCGCGAGAGGGGCGGGAGCGTGGAGCTTCGTGTCTACTGCCGGTATGAGCTGGTCGATCGCACACCGGAGCCCGACAAGCCGGCGTTGCTGCTGGAGGGTTCTTGGCCGCTGGATACGCGCCTCCACGATGGGCGATCGGCGGCGCCAGACCGGGCGCCCTCTTGCCGGTCGCTCGACGAAGCGATCGACGGGCGGTTCGCGTGGATCGATCGGCGGGCCGCCGACGGGGCCGAGGGACTGGCAGCCGCCGATCCGCCGCCCGAAAGTGCAGGCCAACCGTTTGATCTCGTCTCCGCGGCCTATCTCAACGCCCTGGAGCTGCGCTATTACCTGGTGAAGCTGATCCGGCCGCTGGCCTACTTCTCTGCAGTGGAGCCGCTAGGGCCGGGCGACCGCATGGAGCTGACCGCCGTCTCGCGGCGCGACGAAGACTACGCCGACGTCTTGTCGCAATACTGCCGGGCGGCCGGCGTGTATTGCCGCGTGCGATGGGTCGAGGGCCGCCGCGTTGCCCCAGGCCGTTTCCCGCCGAACGCCTGGTGGCGGCGTGGCGCCTCCTGGCTGGCCCGGCGACTGCCGACGGCCGAAAGCCGCCGGGGACCGCTGGTGGTGCTGTGCGGCAACCCGCGACTGCTCGAGCCCGTCGGCCGCCGGTTGCTGAAGCGTGGTTGCC
The DNA here is from genome assembly GCA_016935315.1 of Pirellulales bacterium. Classification (GTDB taxonomy): domain Bacteria; phylum Planctomycetota; class Planctomycetia; order Pirellulales; family Thermoguttaceae; genus JAFGRD01. The sequence goes on along the minus strand of JAFGRD010000019.1, from coordinate 132,367 downwards.
GGCTCGCCTGGCTGTACGACCGGTTTGCCTTAAAGTCGTGGCTGCGGTGGCGAGCGGCCGGCGCGCAGCAACTCGTGTGCGATGCGAGCCTGGGACGAGAGAACCACCTGCGGACCGATCCGTCGGCCGAGCTGTGGTTCCGCGGCGTGAACCTGTCGGTGCCGGTTGGGGTCTGGCTGGCCGGGCGGGCGACAACGCACGGGCCGCGCCAGACTCGCCTGATCGAACAGATCGACGCCCACTTCCGCCGCACGCCTCCCGACGTGCTGGTGCTGGACGAAGACGCCACGCCGTTGGCCCGGGCCGCCGTGGCCGTTGCCCGGTGCCATGGCGCCCGCTCGTTGGTCGTGCAACACGGCCTGCCGTGCTGCCGGTTTGGATTCAGTCCCCTGGAGGCCGACCGCATTCTCGTTTGGGGGCGCGCGTCGGCACGGCAACTGATCGACTGGCACGTGCCGCGCGATCGCATACACGTGACGGGTTCGCCCCAGCACGACGATTGGCTAGGGGCGTTGCCGGGCGGGGCACGGCCCGACGAACTGGCGGAACCGCGGCAGCAGCGGCCCGGCGGCCCGGCGCGACCGCCGCGGATCTTGCTGCTGACGACCGTTCCGCCCCGCGACGGGCGACCCGACGCCGCGGCCCTGCACCTGACCGGCCGCACCTATGCGGAGATGCTCCGCACGGCCTTCGCCACCGTGGCGGGCATCGACGGGGCCGAGCTGCTCGTGAAACTGCACCCGCGAGTATCGCACGATCCGGTCGTGCGTGGTCTGCGGGCCGAGTTCTCCTCGTTGCGCAGCCGTGTGACGCGTCGCCGGCCGCTGAGAGCGTGTCTGGAAGGGATCGACTGCGTGCTCAGTTGCGGCTCCAGCGCCGGCGTCGAGGCCACGCTGGTCGGCGTGCCGGTGATTCAACTGGTGCCGCCCGGCGCCACGGGCTTCCCGCCACACGACCGCTGGGGCCTTGCCGGCACGGCCCGCGGCGAAGCCGAGCTGCGGCGATGGCTCACCCGCGTGCTGGTCGAGGGTTGGCGTGCGGCGCCGGGCCCCCATCCCGACGCGTTTGCGCATCTCGGCACCGCGGCAGCCGCGCTGATTGCCGACGAAGTGGTGGCTGCCGTCGAGGATTTTTCGCCGGTCGGCGGCCGCCGGAGGTCCCGCAAGGTTTCCCAAGCAGACGTTCCCCAAGAAATCGGTAACACTTCAGCCAAACGGTAGCGGAAGTTGCAGGACTTCCGACTGGGAGCTTTTCCGTATGGAATCTGCGGAAGTTCAGGTATCGCAGCAAGCTGAATTCTTGCGAATTCAGCTGCGAGCCGCCCCGACGGCCACACTCACTGCCGCGCCGGCCGCCGTGCCGACCAGCGGTTGGCGGAGGGTCTTCGGCGACTGGGCGACGGTCGGCTCGGCGACGGCCGTTTGTCACGGGCTGGGCGCGGCTACGAGCCTGCTGTTGCGAATGCTGCTCAGCCCGGCGCAGATGGGAATCTGGCAAGCCCTGAAACTCTTCCTCGGCTACGGCAACTACGCCAACCTGGGCATCAGCAAGGGGGCCGCTCGGGAGTACAACATCGCGTTGGGAGCCGGCAACGCGGATTTAGCACGGCGGGGGCTGAACCTGGCCTATGCCGTCAACACGCTCAGCAGCCTGGGCTACGCCGCCGTGCTGCTGGGCGCCGCGTTCTGGATCGCGGCCAGCGGCGCGGACACGTGGACCGGCACGTGGGCCACGGGCCTGATGGTGATTGCCGGTTTGGCCGTCTTGGGTCGCTACGTCACGTTTCACGTCACGATCCTGCGCACCCGACAGGCGTTCGCCACCACGTCGCGCCTGGCGATCCTCGAAGCCGCACTGACGCTGGCCGTCTGTGTCCCGGGCGCGTGGTACGGCGGACTGCCGGGACTCTACGCGGGCACGATGGTCGTGATGCTCGGCTCATTGCTGTTCGTGCGACGCCGTGCGGCGGTCGCGCTGCACTGGGCCTGGGACGTGGCCGAGGTCCGGCGGCTGATCGCCATCGGCGCCCCGATCCTGCTGGCCGGGGCCGTCGCCACGCTGTTCCGCTCGCTCGACAAGTTGATGATTCTGGCCTACCTCAGCGACCGCGAGTTTCAGCTCGGCTGTTACTCGCTGGCCCTGATGGTCACGGGGCAACTGTTCGGGCTGGGCAACATGCTCTCGACGGTAACCGGGCCGCGATACGGCGAGAAATACGGCGAGACGGGCGACCGGCGGGTCGTGGCGCGGCTGGTCGCCCGCTGCGGCGAGCTGCACGCCGCCGCCATGGCGCTGCCCGCGGCGCTGGCCCTGGTGCTGGCGCCGCCGGTGCTCGGCCGGCTGTTGCCCGACTATCAAACCGGCCTGCCGCCCTTGCTCTGGCTGGTGCCGGGCGCCGTACTGTCGGCCCTGGCGTTGCCGGCGAGCCAGTACCTGGTTGCGGTCGGGCGTCAGCGTCGGGCGTTGGTGGGCGTGTTGATCGCCACCGGGGTTGCGGCGGTGGGAAACCATGTGGCACTGAGCGGCGGGTACGGCCTGGTCGGCGTAGCGGTGGCGACCGCATGCGGCTATGCGGTCTACTTTGTGCTGATTGTGGGCGTTTCCTTCTGGATCGAGCTGGACGCTGCGGACCGATTTCGCTACGTTGCCTCGCTCCTGCTGGCCCTGGGACCGACGCTGGCAACGGCCGTATGCCTGGAGCGGTCCTGGCCGGTAGCGGAGACCGATTGGAGGGCGACCGCAGCCAAGATCGGCGTCGTGACCCTGGTGTGGGTGTGGAGCGTCGCCCTCGGCTGGCGCCGCGGCTGGAAAGAGGACCTCCGGAGTCGGCGCGACGCGTAGGATGCACCGAGTCCTATGAAGCAGCTTCCCTTTCCCGAATTCGAGCGGCGCTGTCAGAAGCCCGATCACCGCCGGCTGGGCAACTGGATGGCGCGGCACATCAGCCGGCCGGCGGCGCTGCGGATCACGCGGGTCGTCGCTCCCTGGGGTGTGTCCGCCCATGCGGCCACGCTGGCCACCTGGGGTGTCGGCATTGCCGCCGCGGCCGCCTTCGGCTGGGGAACGCTCTGGGGATGGGTCCTCGGGGCCGCCATGCTGCAGGTCTGGTATCTGCTGGACCACGTCGATGGCCAACTCGCTCGGCTCCGCGGCACCGCCTCGCTCGATGGCGTCCAGTTGGACTACCTGATGCACCACACGGTCAATCTGGTCGTGCCGCTGGGAGTCGGCGGCGGACTGTACGCACAGACCGGCGAGCCGCTCTGGCCCTACGTCGGACTCCTGTGGGGGCTGTCGCTGCTGCTGATCAGCTTGCAGCACGACACACGGTATAAGGCGTTCACCCAGCGGCTGGAGCGGGTCCGCGGACATCTGCTGGTCTGCGGCGGCGGTGGCGGCCGGCCCGAACCGCAACCGCCCATCCCCCGAAGGCCGCTGCGCCTGGCCGCCTGGACCGCCCGCAAGGCGTGTGAAATTCACGTCATCCTCAACCTGCTGGCCTTGGTGGCGATCGGGCAACTGCTACTGGGCGATCGGACGTTGACGCTGGGGCGGATCTACCTCGGCCTCGCGGCGCCGATCGCCCTGGCGGTGACCGCCTGGACCCTCGGCCGTTCGCTGCACCGCGGGTCGGTCGAGCAGGAGTTCATGGCCTGGTACCGCGTCCCGCCGGGCTGCGAGCTGGTCTTCGACGAAGGTTGGTGGATTGTACAATCGGCGCAAGGGCGGGAGTCTGCGGATTTCGGGAAGATCCCGGACGCCACCGGTCAACAGTCGTCTTGACCGCCAACGCCGAATGGGCGTATTGTGTGCCGCCCTATGTACGTCCATTTGCTGATGCTGAACTACAACGGACGCCGTCTGCTGGCGGAGTGTCTGCCGTCGGTGCTGCGCGCGGCAGAGGGCTCTTCGCACGAGTGTGACGTGGCAGTGATCGACAACGACTCGACCGACGATTCCATGGCCTGGCTGGCCGGGCAGTTTCCCCGGGTGCGCGTCGTCCGCCGTCCGAATCGGGGGCTCTGTTCCTTCAACGACGTGGTTGCCGGGCTGCCAGGTCCGGTAGCCGTGCTGATGAACAACGACGTAAAGCTCGCCCCGGGCTGCATCGACCCGCTGATCGCGCCGCTGGCCGACCCGGCGCCGCCAGGGCAACCGACCTGCTTCATGACGGTTCCGCTTTGTCGCCGCTTCGACGGCCGGACGTACGAAGGCCTGAAGACGGCCGTGCGCTGGCGTTGGGGACTGGTCCAGGCGACCGCGCTATATCCGGGCCACGAAGCCACGATCGACCGACCCGATCTGACCAGCTCGGCCGGCTCGGTCTTCGCCGTGGACTGCCGACGGTTTACCGAGTTGGGCGGCTTCGATCCGCTGTTTCTGCCGGGCCGCATCGAAGACCTCGATTTCGCCTTCCGCGGCTACCTGGCCGGCTACCAGGCACGCTACGTGCCCGAGGCCGTGGCCTATCACCTGGGAATGGGCACGTTCGGCGAGGTCTACGGTCGGGAGGGATGCGACCACTTGGCCCTGCGAAACACCTTGCTGTTTCAATGGAAGAACCTGCGGCACCCGTTGCACGTGGCCCGCCAGCTTGTCGGGCTGCCGATGCGGGCCGCATGGGACGTCTGCCGGGCGCCCTGGGCTTCGCGCCCGCGGCGTTGGGTCTTCCTGCGGGCGGTGCTGGCGGCGCGGGGTCGGCTGCGGCAGTTGCAGGCCGCTTCGGTGGGCGTCGAACGGTCCACCGCCCGCGAGCGCAACTTCTTCCGGCGATTTCACCCGCGACGTTTGAGGGCCGCGCCATGAGCAAAACGCCGAGTATTACCGCGACCGTGATCACGCTGGACGAGCAACAGCGGCTGCCCGGCCTCTTGGACCGGCTCGACTGGGTCGACCAGATCGTGGTGGTCGACGGCGGCTCGCGCGACGAGACCGTGCACGTTGCCCGATCCCACGGATGCCGGGTCGTGTCGCGCCGCTTCGAGAGCTTCGCCCGGCAACGGAACTGCGCCCTGGGGTTGGCCACCGGCGATTGGGTGCTGTCGATCGACGCCGACGAGCGTCCCACGCCGAGGCTGGTCGCGGAGATCCGCCACCGGATCCACCGTCCGCGTGCCGAGGCGTTTCGCGTGCCGATTCGCAGTTCGATTTTCGGGCGTCCGATGCGATGTTCGGGCACGCAGGACGATTGTCCGATCCGGCTGTTTCGCCGCGGGACGGGTCGCTGGGTCGGCCAGGTTCACGAGGTGCTGCAGGTCGCCGGGCGGAAGGGGCGGCTGGACAACTGGCTGATTCACGAGACGACACCTGATTTGGAAACGTTTCTGGCCAAGATGCTCCGCTACACGTCACTGGAGGCGCGGGCCCGAGCGGCGTCGGGCCGCCGGCCGCGGTGGCACGACACGTGGATTGCCCCGCCGCGGGAGGTCTTTCGCCGATTGATCTGGAAACACGGCCTGTTGGACGGTCCGGCCGGCTGGGGATTCTGTCTGCTCAGCGGGCTGTGCGAGTGGGTCTTGTCGCGCGAACACCGGCGGCGGTGGCAGGACGCGGTGGCCCGTGGCGCGGAACGACCGCCGACGGTTTGGCAAGGGGGAACCAAGCCATGACTCTTCCGAGAACCACACGCCGAACCGCCTCGTGCGCGACCTCCGCGAGCGCGACCGGGCGGCGTCCGATGGTCCTGCTGCGGGGCAAGCCGGGCGCCATGCAGGCCCCCGGGGGCGGTGAAATCCAGAGGCTCGCCCTGGCCGAGGCCTTGCCGTCGGTTGGGGTGGATGCCCGGTTGGTGGACGACCGGCCGCGGCAAGCCGAAGACGATCTGCCGGCCGGGACCGACTTGTTGCACCTGTTCGGCAGCCTGCCGGAGCACCTGCCCCCGGTCGAGGCCGCGCGGCGCCAAGGCGTGCCGGTGGTCCTCTCGACGATCGCCTGGTTCGCGCTGGCCGACAGCCTCCGCGAGCCGCGGCCGATGGTCAACCGGCTGGCGGCCTGCGCGCGGTTTATCGCCCGGGCTGCCTGCCCGCGACTGCCTTCGTGGCGACGGCGGCTCTACCAGTCGGTCGATCTGCTGCTGCCCAACTCCAACGCCGAAGCGCAACAGCTCGTGCGGTACTTCCAGGTGGCGCCGGAACGAATCCACATCGTGCCTAACGGCGCCGACGAGCGGTTTGCCGAGGCCGACGCGGAACCGTTCGCCCGGGCGGTCGGCGCGCACGGGTTCGCGCTCTACGCGGGGCGGATCGAGCCCCGCAAGAATCAACTCCACTTCCTTCGGGCGATGCGCGGCAGCGGCGTGCCGATTGTCGTGCTCGGCGACGTGGTCCCCGGACACGAGTGGTACCTGGCCGAGTGCCGCCGGGCGGCCGATCCCCAGGTCCGGTTCGTGCCACGGCTTCCGCACCATGATCCCCGGCTGGCCAGTGCCTATGCGGCGTGCGGCTGTCTCGTGCTGGCCAGTTGGTACGAGACGCCGGGACTGGTGGCCCTAGAGGCCGGCATGTCGGGCACGCCGCTGGTGCTGCCCGAGGGTGGCTGTGCATGCGAGTACTTCGGCCCGCGGGCCGCCTACGTCCGACCGAACGATCTGCCGGGCATCCGCCGCGCCGTGCTGGCCGCCTTGCGGCGGAAGCGGAGCAGGACGCTGGCCGACCTGATCCGCACGAACTTCTCCTGGGCCGCCGCGGCCCAGGCCACCCGAGAAGCGTACGAAGGAATCCTCAGGCGGCACCGGCGGTAGCGTGCTGCCGCCAACAGCAAGTTACCGGGCCGGTCTCGACACGACACAACCCCCAACCACCGATCCCACAAAACACCTCCCCGCTCCGTCCCCGTCACACGCTCCTAGCTGCTCCCATGACCGACCACCCGCAACCGCATCTGTCCGAAATCCCGTCACGGACCGGCTCGACCGCGCGAAACAGCCCGCCGGTCGAACAAGCCGTCGGCGTGCAACGGCTGCGCCGAATGCCGCTGGGGCGATATCGCTATGTGCGGGCGCGGTGGCGGATCTTGTTCGCGGTGGTCGACTTCCTGGGGGAAGCGGTGTTCGGGGCCGGGCGGTCAGTCAGACGCCTGGTCGCCAGTCGCGCGCGACCGCCGGCGCGGGAGTATCCGCCCGAGCAGCCGAAGGTCATCCTGCTGGTGCAGCTCGACCACCTCGGCGATGCGATCCTCTCGACCGCCGTGTTGCCGGTCCTGCGGGATCGTTATCCGGCCGCGTCGATCGAAGTGCTCGCCGGGGCCTGGAATCGGGAGGTGTTCGAGGCGATGCCCCAGGTCGATCGGGTCCACGTCTCGCGGATCAACCGGTTCGCCCGCGGCTCCCTGACGCGCTTTGCCTGGATTCCCGCCATGCTTTGGTGGGGACTGCGGCTGCGACGGCGTCGCGTGGACCTGGGGTTGGACGTTCGGGGCGAGTTCCCCGTGGCGGTGATCTTATGGCTTTGCGGGGCGCGCCGGCGAATCGGCTGGGATTGCGGCGGCGGCGGGTTCCTGTTGACCGATCGCGTCGACTTCGTGCCCGGTCGGCCCGAGGTCGAGTCGCGCTGGGCCGTGGTCTCGGCGCTGGGAATCGATCTTCCCGAAACGCCCGCAGCCCGAAAACCCCGCTTTTGCCCATCCGAGAGCGCCCGCCGACGGATCGGTCGTCGGCTGGCCGAGCTGCCGTCGCCGGGCTCGGCGCCGTGTGTCGTTCTGCACGTAGGGGCCGGCACGCAAGCCAAGAGCTGGCCCGTCGAACACTGGCGGGAGTTGCTGGGGCGAATCATCGTCGGCCACGGGGCTCAGATTATCCTGGTCGGCAGCGGCAAAGACCGCCCAACCGCCTGGCAAATCCTCGGCAGCCGGCCCTGGCCCGGCGTGACCGATTGGACGGGCGCGCTGACACAGAACGAGTTGGCCGCGTTGTTGCGGCGGGCCGACGTCCTGGTGGGCGCCGATTCCGGCCCGGCCCATCTGGCAGCGGCCGTGGGGACGGCGGTGGTCGTGCTATTCAGCGGCACGAACCACGCGCGGCAATGGCGGCCGGCCGGCGAGCGGGTAACGGTCCTCCGCCACGCGGTGGCCTGTTCGCCCTGCCATCGCGAGCGTTGTCCTCGCGCCGAGCATCCGTGCATGAGCGGGCTGTTGCCGGGTCGCGTGGCGGCCGAGCTGGAAGGCGTGCTCGCCGAGCCGCCGGCCGGCCGCCGCGGTCGTCGGATCGCCGCGCGTCGGGAAGGAGCCCCGTCATGATTGCTCCCATTCGCCAGAAGGAGACCCGCCCGCGGCCGCCGGGCATCCGCCGCGCCTATCGTCTGGTGGCGTCCACGCTGCTGTCGGACCGGCCGCGGCGCGGCAGCCAGACGCCGTGGGTGCCGGCCTGGCAGGCGTGGCTGTATACCGGCTGGGTCGTGATCGTTGTCGGCGCCTATGCGGCCTCCATGTTGGGGTGGATCTGATTCGATGATCCAACAGCTTTATTCGATCTTCGCTTTCTGCACGCTGGCCATGGCGGCGTTTGGGCTGGGGCGACCGCTGTGGCGGGGACTGGGCCTGGGTGAAGAAGACCGACTGTCGGCGGCCGTGTGGAGCGTGGCCCTGGGGTTGATCGCGGCCGGGCTGCTCTGGCTCGGGCTGGGGCTGCTGGGGCTGCTGTACGTTCCGCTCGTCGGCGTGATCACAATGGTCGCGTGCGCCTGGGGGCTGAGCGAAGCAGTGCGCGGCCGGCTGCACGTGGCCGAACGGGAGGCGTTTTCCCTCCCGCACGCGTCGCCCGCAGCGCCCCAGCTGCCGGACGAAGCGCCCGAGCTGCCGGACGAGGCGCCCTGGGGCCCGCCGGGACGCTGGGTCGGTCGGGGGATCGTGGCTGCCGCGGTCTGTGCTTGCCTTGGCTCGCTCGTTGGGGCTTTGGCACCGCCGACCGCCGGCGACGCCCTCTGCTACCACCTGGAGCTGCCCAAGACGTTCCTGCTGCAACACGAGATCGGCTACCTGCCGTATCACGACAACGCCACGTTCCCCTTGCTGGCCGAGATGTGGTATCTCTGGGCGTTGGCGCTGGACGGCGGCGTCGGTGCCCAATTGGTCCATTGGGGGCTGGGCGTTCTGCTGGCGCTGGCCACCGTCGTGCTGGCCACGCCGCTTCTGGGACGCCCTTGGGCATGGGTCGCCGGGGCGCTGGTCGTGCTCACACCGGGCGTGAACAACCAGATGACCGCCCCGCTGAACGACGTCGCCCTGGCCGCGATGACCACGCTGGCGCTGGCTGCCTGGTGGCGGGCGGCGTTCTGCGACGAGGACCAACGCTGGTTCGTCGTCGCCGGCGTAGCGGCTGGAGGGGCCCTGGGCACGAAGTACATCGCCCTGGTCTTCGCCGCCGCCCTGGCCGCGGTCTGGATTTGGTGTATGGTGCGTAAACCCCATCAACGACGGTTCCTGCTGCAAGGGGCGGCCGTGGTGGCCGTCGTGGCGGCAAGCATCGGCGGACCCTGGTACGCCCGGGCGGCCTGGTATCGCGGCAACCCGGTCTTCCCGTTCCTGGGCGAGGTGTTCGGCGACGCCGGCACGGCCGTCAGCGCCACCGAAACGTTGCCCAAGGACAAGGCGCCCTTGGGCCGCGACCTGAGCGGACTGCTGAGCGCCCCCTGGCAGGTGACCATGCACCCGGAGCGGTTCGGCGGCCGCGGCCACCAACTGGGCGTGGTGCTGTTGGCCGCGGTGCCGGGCATGGTGCTGGCGCGGCGGCTTCGCGGGCTGGGGACGCTGCTGACGGTGGCGTTGGGTTATGGGGTGCTCTGGTATCTGTTGCGGCAGAACGTGCGGTTCCTGTTCCCGGCCGTCGCGCCTTTATGCGTGGCGGCCACCTGGGTCTGGATCGAGTTGCGCCGCTTCCCTCGGCCTGCGCGGTGGATTAGCGGCGGCGCGTTTGCCTGTGCCGTGGCGGCCAGTTGTGCCGCGGCCGTGACGCGCTGTGGCGGGCAAGTGGGCGTGGCCGTCGGGTGGGAGGACCGCGACGCCTACCTGGTCCGCCACGAGCCGACCTATCGGGCCGCCGCGGTGGCCAACGCGCTGCTGGGCGCCGACGCCCACCTGCTCAGCCAGGATTATCGCGCCTTCTACTTCGATCATCGGGTGACTCGGGAAAACTTCTACCGGCGCTACACGCACTACGATCGGGAGATTCGCCGGCCGACCGAGTTCGGCCGGCGGCTGCGCGAGGCCGGATTCACGCATCTGCTGCTGGCCGAAACGGTCGCCGGCGACGGCATCGGCTACGACTCCACGCTCAGCCGCCTGGCCGAGGCCCAATGGGCCGTGGACACGGGCGAGAGCCTCTGCACGCTCGACGAATACTTCTATCGCGACGCCGATGGCGCGTTGCGACATTACCGGCTGGTCTGGTTGCGTTGAGGACTCCTGGCGTGTCGACCGATCGACCTCGCATCGCCCGGGAAAAACGGACCCTTGCTGCCATGGTCGGCATCTATTGCCGCGCCCATCACCGCACAGCCGGCCCGCTTTGCGCGAAGTGTCGCGAAGTGCTCGGCTACGCCCAGCGCCGGTTGGATTGCTGCCGGTTCGGCGCCGAGAAGCCCACCTGCGGCCACTGCCCGATCCACTGCTACAAGCCGTCGATGCGAGCTGAGACGCGAGCGATCATGCGCTACGCCGGGCCACGGATGCTGCTGCGGCATCCGATCCTCGCGCTGCGACACTATCTGGACGGCCGTCGGCAGTCGTCGTGACTGAGTCCGCAAGCATGCGGTTGTCGGCGGCGTCGGCAAGGTTCGCGCCGCGGCGCGGACTGCAGCCCCGCTCGACATCTCGGCCCGCCTGCGATACCATGCGGCACGGCTCCCGTGTGTCGAATACCAGCAAAGGAGGACGCCCCGTGGCCAAGACCGTGGCGCTGTTGGGTGCCCTGGACACCAAGGGCACGGAATACGCTTTCGTGAAGCGGTGCATCGAGGCCCGCGGACACAAGACGCTGCTGATCGACGTAGGCGTTCTCGGGCCACCGGCGGTCGAGCCGGACGTTTCGCGGGAAGAGGTTGCCCGGGCGGCCGGGGCCGATGCGGCGGCCCTGGCCCAAAAGGCCGACCGCGGCGAGGCCGTGGCCGCGATGAGCCGCGGTGCCGCCACGCTGATGCCGATGCTCTATGCCGAAGGGAAGCTCGATGCGGTGATGGCCCTCGGTGGCGGCGGCGGCACTTCGGTCGCCTGCGCCGCCATGCGCACCTTGCCGCTGGGCGTGCCCAAGGTGATGGTCTCGACGGTGGCCGGGACCGACGTCTCCGGCTACGTCGGCGTAAAAGACATCGTGATGATTCCCAGCATTGTCGATATCTCGGGCGTCAACCGCATCAGCCGGCCGGTCTTCGCCACGGCGGCCGGGGCCATCTGCGGCATGCTGGAAGCCGACGCGCCGCCCGGCGAAGATCGGCCGCTGGTGGCCGCCTCGATGTTCGGCAACACGACCGCCTGCGTGGAAGCCGCCAAGGCGATCCTCGAAGAGGCCGGATACGAAGTGCTCGTCTTCCACGCCACCGGCACCGGCGGCCGGACGATGGAGAGTTTGGTCGAGGCCGGGCTGATTTCCGGCGTGCTGGACGTGACGACCACGGAATGGGCCGACGAGTTGGTCGGCGGCGTGTTGGCGGCCGGGCCGACCCGCCTGGAGGCGGCCGCCCGAGCTGGCGTGCCGGCGATCGTCGCCCCCGGCTGTCTCGACATGGTCAATTTCTGGGCGCCCGAGACCGTGCCGGAGAAATTCAAGGGCCGCAAGTTCTATCCGCACAACCCCAACATCACGCTGATGCGGACCACGCCCGACGAATGCCGCCGGCTGGGCCGCGTCCTGGCCGAGAAGCTCAACCAGAGCACGGGCCCGGTGAGCGTGTTGCTTCCGCTCCGCGGGTTGAGTATGATCGACGCCGAGGGCGGCCCGTTCTGGTGGCCCGAGGCGAACCGGGCGTTGTTCGATGCGTTAAGGCAAAACCTTCGCGACGATATTCCGGTGGTCGAGATCGACGGCAACATCAACGACGCGGAGTTTTCGCGGCGATGTGCCGAAACGTTGCTGAAGATGCTCCGCGTTGCTTCCGCCTGACGGTGGGTGGCTGATGCCGGAAGGAATTCCCCATGGCCGAAAGTAGAAGTGAAATCCTGCAACGTTTTCGCCGGAAGATCGCCGGGGGCAAGCCGATCATCGGCGGCGGCGCCGGCACGGGCATCAGCGCCAAGTTCGAGGAGGCCGGCGGCATCGATCTGATCGTGATCTACAACTCGGGCCGCTTCCGCATGGCCGGCCATGGCTCGCTGGCCGGGCTGATGCCCTTCGGCGACGCCAACGCGATCGTCATGGAGATGGCGTCCGAGGTCTTGCCGGTGGTCCGGGAGACTCCGGTACTGGCCGGGGTCTGCGGCACCGATCCGATGCGGTTGATGGACAAGTTTCTGGAGCAGATCAAGGCGGTGGGATTCTCCGGCGTGCAGAACTTTCCTACCGTGGGCCTGTTGGACGGGACATTCCGCGTCAACCTCGAGGAAACGAATTTCGGCTACGACAAAGAGGTGGAGATGATCCGCCTTGCTCGGCAGATGGATCTGCTGACCACTCCCTACGTCTTCGACCCGGACACGGCCGCCGCGATGACCGAGGCCGGGGCCGACATCCTGGTGGCCCACATGGGCCTGACCACGGCCGGGTCGATCGGCGCGCGGACGGCCAAGACGCTCGACGACAGCGTGGCCCTGATCGACGCGATCACCGAGACGGCCAAGGGACTGCGCGAGGAGGTAATCGTGCTCTGCCACGGCGGCCCCATCGCCGAGCCCGACGACGCGCAGTACGTGTTGCGACACTGCCAGGCGGTCGACGGCTTCTACGGCGCCAGCTCGATGGAGCGCCTGCCCACGGAACGGGCGATCCGCCAGCAGACGGAGAGATTCGTGCAGATGCGCAAGGATTGAGGCCCGCGGTGCTCACATAACGAAAGAACTCTCAGAAAGGAGCGGGACAATGACCGGAAGAAGACTGATTCTGATTGTGATCACAGCACTGTGTTCAAGGGGAGCCGGCACTCTGCAGGCAAGCGAAATCCTGCTTTGCGAAAAGGGCCAATCGGCCTATCGGATCGTCGTGGCCGACGACGCCTCGGTTTCCACCCGGCATGCCGCCGACGAGTTGCAGGCGTTCCTCGAACAGATCGGCGGGGTCAAGCTGCCGATGGTCTCCGATCGGGAACCGATCAGCGAGCGGGAGATCGTCTTGGGCGACAACGCCCGTCTGAAACAGCTCGACGCCAAGATCGATTTCGACGCGTTGGGCAAGGAAGGCTACGTGCTGCGGACCGTGGGCGACCACCTGGTGATCGCCGGCGGCGAGCCGCGGGGAACGCTCTACGGCGTGTACGGCCTGCTGGAAGACCATCTGGGCTGCCGCTGGTTCACGCCCGAGGTCAGCCGCATCCCCACACGCCCGCGGCTGGCCCTCGGTCCGCTCGACGAGAGGCAGGTGCCGGTGCTCGAATATCGCGAGCCGTTCACCGAAGATTGCTTCGACGGCGACTGGTGCGCCCGCAACCGGGTCAACTCCAGCAGCGGCCGGCTCGAGGCGAAACACGGCGGCAAGGTGAAGTTCGGCAGCGGGTTCTTCGTCCACACGTTCAACCGGCTGGTCCCGCCCGAGAAATACTTCGACGAGCACCCCGAATACTTCTCGCTGGTCAAGGGCAAGCGGCTCAAGGAGCGTTCCCAGCTCTGCTGCACCAACGAGGACGTAATCCGGCTCTGCGCCGAGGAGATCCGCCGGGCCATGCGGGCCCAGCCCGACGCGCTGGCGTTCTCCGTCTCGCAGAACGACTGGCACAACTACTGCGAGTGCGAGAAGTGCCAGGCGCTGGCAACGCAGGAAGACTCGCAGATGGCCCCGGTGCTGGCGCTGGTCAATCGGGTGGCCGAAGCGGTCGAGAAGGAGTTTCCCAACCAGGTGGTCGAGACGTTGGCCTACCAGTGGACGCGGAAGGCGCCGAAAACCATCCGGCCGCGGCCCAACGTTGTGGTGCGGCTCTGCTCGATCGAGTGTTGCTTCTCCCATCCGCTGGCCACCTGCGACAGCGAAGCCAACCGGCGTTTCCGCGAAGACGCCGAGGCCTGGGCCAAGGTGGCCAACCGGCTCTGGGTCTGGGACTACGTGACCGACTTCCGCAACTACCTGCTGCCGTTTCCCAACCAGCGGGTGCGCAACGACAACATCCGCTTCTTCATCCGCCACAACGTCAAGGGCATCTTCGAGCAGGACACCTACAACACGCCCCAGAGCGAGCTGGTCGAGCTGGGGGGCTACCTGACCGCCAAGTTCCTCTGGAATCCCGACTACGATGAAGACACGGCGATCGGCGAGTTTCTCGAAGGCTATTACGGCAAGGCCGCCGCGCCGATTCGCACGTACATCGATCTGCTGCACGATCGGGCGGAGCAGGAGAACATCCACGTGAACATCTGGGCCGAGCCGAACTCGCCGCACCTGACCGACGAGTTGCTGATCCGTGCCGACCGGCTCTGGCAGGAGGCCGAGACCCGAGTGGCCACCGAGCCGGACGTGTTGCGGCGGGTGAAACTCTCGCGGATGAGCGTCGACTACGCCGTCCTGGAGCGGGCCCGGATCGCCGGTGTCAACGCCGACGCCGACCTGAAGGCCTTGGCCCTGGCACGCTTCCGGCCGTTCTGCGAGGTCCTGCGATCCAGCCGCGTCAGTCGCATTCGCGAATGGGATGCGCTGGATAAGGACAAGTATCAAAGCACGCTGGCGGCGGCGCTGGGAGTGACGGGGCAATAGCAGACTGAGATGCGACGGCCGCGCGTGCGGGCGTGCGGGCCGCGAACCTGCGTTGCCGTGCGTTGGCGCGGCCGAGGGCTGCAACGTTTTGTCCCGTGGGGGAACAACCCCCCACAATACCGTGCGAGGAGACGGTCCTCTACTGTGCCGCAAGGGCCCTGCCGTTGCGATTCATGGGAAGCCCTTGGGGCGAGCCTCGCGTGATTCGCTGCAACATGCCGCCTGGCAAAAGGTTATGTTGATGCGAATCACGTTGCGCGTGTCGCGGCGTCCGGCCGGGGCGAGCATCTGATTGGTGCCGCGCGAAACTCGGGCCGCTCGCCGGGGTTTCAAGGACTAGTGTGGTCAGTGTCGCGAAGAGGCATCGTGGGATAGTGCGTCCTCTCGTGCCGCCTTCGGGCGACCAGCGGTTCCGGCTGCGCGAAAGGAGGGAAGCAACCCAGAAAAGTGTTTCACCCCAGCGGCCCGTCTGGTGCGGCCGCAGGAGACGGTGGCACCTCGGAATCCTTGCTGTCGTTGCCGGAAGCTGGTAACATAGGTAGTAAGAGGCAAAACAGCGGACGCTGCGGGACGCAAGCCCCCGCGCACCTCTACGGAACAGGTCTTTACCCCGGAACGCACTTCTCCCGACTCCGACTGTCCCAGCTTTCGCGCGGTCCCTTGCCGTGTGAAGACGCGAGGCCGTTGGCGCGCGGGCTGACCGGGTTGCTCCCAGGTTCGACATGAGCGCATCGCACGAGATTTCCACGGGACGAAGGAGGACCTCGATGGCGCGGAGCGAACGCGGGACAGCGACCGGGCGCTTCGCGCTCTCGCAGACGACAACCTGGTGGCTTTCGATCCTGACGTTGCTGATGCTCGCCACCTGGATGTGGCTGGGGATCCACTTCTGGCAGCCCGAGACGGCCGAAGCGCCCGGCGCGGCGGCGGCCTCCGTAGGTGGCGCCGAGTTGCCTCCGGCCGACGCGACCGGGTCGCTGGGCAGCGGCGAGGTGGTGGAGGGTCCTTGGGGCCGGCTGGAGATGGTGCCGATCACGATTTCCCCGCCGCCGGAATTCGTCGTCGAGGGCGGGGAGGACGACCGCGAAGAGGTGGTGTGGCACTTTGTCAACGTCAGCCCTGCCAGGCTGTCCGACCAACTGCTCGAGCTGGGGTTGCCCGATTCGCTGGTCGTCCGGCTGCGGGCGGCGACCAAGCTGAACCATACGATCGGCGGGTGTTCCGTCTTTCCCGACCGGGAGTTGGTGCTGGGACTCAGTCCCGAGGTCCGCAGGAAGCTGTATGTCTTTCTCCATTCGTTTCGCGAGAACGAGGACCAGTGCAACGGGTTTCAGTTCTGCGGCGAATCGATGGACTCATGGATAGGCGATTCACCCCTGTTGCCGGAAACCAGGGACCTGATCACTCCGCTGATCTACCGCCAGGGCGGCTTCCTGTTCTTCTCCGATCTGCGGAGCGTCCTTCCACTTCTGCCGTCTGAAGCAGAGCGCCGGCGACTGATTCTGACGATGACCCGCGAGGCGACGCTGCTGCTGAGGCTGAAGATCTCGCCGGATAGCGACCTGGACGCGCTGGCCGACTACTGGGGACGCGGCGGCCGGGCCAAGGAGGTCCGCCCCATCCTCGAATCGCTTGCCCGACTGGGAGGCGAGCAGAGCCTCGACGTAACCCACCTGCTGCCGCCGTTCGCCCGGCAGCGGCTTTACACCTATCCGGTTTTGCCGGGCACGATTCCGGATAGCTCGCACGACTGTCACTGGACGGCACTGAACTTCTTCCGCGAGCAGCCCGACGAGCGGTTCGGAAAGGTCCAAACGGCCTTCGACACGTTCGGACAGGACTACTACCGGATCTTCCGCAACCCGCAGTTCGGCGACCTGGTGGTCTACGTCGATCACGAGGACCGCACGATCCACTCGGCGGTCTACATCGCCGCCGACGTCGTGTTTACGAAAAACGGCAGCACGATTCTTCGGCCGTGGATGTTCATGAAGCTCGACGACATGGACCAGTTCTATCCGCGGCCCAGGCGGCAGGAGCTGACCCGGGCGTTCTTTCGCCGCAAAGGCATGTAGCGATCTGTCGCCGGAGCGGTGGCGGAGCTTCCGCGATCGCCCGGTGCCGCGATCGCCCCCTGCGAGCGACCCGCCCACAAATCGACACCCCGCGGCCAGGCGAGCACGTGCACGGGCCGGCTCAGGAAAGCCCGTCCTGGGCGCAAGACACCTCCTCGGCGTCGGCGTCCCCCTTCGCCCTGGCGACCATGCGAGACAGGTGCACCTCGATGCAATCGGCCAGCGTCGGCGGATCGTAGCCGCCTTCCAGAACGCTGATCACTCGCCCCTGGGCATGTGTTTCGGCCACGTCCAACACCAGGTCGGTCAGCGTGGCGAAATCCTCCGTCTCGAGGCCAAGGTTCCCTACCGGGTCGCGGTGATGCGTGTCGAAGCCGGCGCTGATGAAGACCAGTTGCGGCTTGATCCGGTTGGCGAACTGCTCCAGCTTGTCGGCGAAGAGGGTTAGATAGTCTTTGCGCGAGATTCCGAACTCGACGGGCAGATTCAGCTTGGTGCCCAGGCCGTCGCCGCCGCCCGTCTCGTCGCTGTGTCCGGTGCCCGGGTAAAACGGCCAGCGGTGGACCGAGAAGAAGCCGACCCGCGGCTCTTCCCAGAAGGTGGCCTGGGTGCCGTTGCCGTGATGGATGTCCCAGTCGACGATCAGCACGCGCTCCAGCCCCAGTTCGTCGATGGCCGTCCGGGCGGCCACGGCCACGTTGTTGAACAGGCAGAAGCCCATCGCGCGGTCCACCATGGCGTGATGGCCCGGCGGCCGGACCAGACACAGCGCCTGGGTGGCCTCGCCGCGGACGATCCGCTCGGCCGCGTCGCAAACGCATCCGGCAGCCATCAGGGCGGAATGGTACGAAGCGGGGCTGACCACGGTGTCGGCCTCGATGTCGCCGCCGCCGGACTTGGCCAGGGCCCAGATCTCGTGGGCATAGGCGAGGGAATGGACGCGGCCGAGTCGTTGTCGCGAGACGGGTTTGAAATCGGGTCGCTGGACAGCCCCGTCCAGTCCGGCCCTTTCGAGCCGCTCAGGTATCCCCCGGATCCTCGCGGACCTTTCCGGATGGTGCCCGGTCTCGTGTTCCAGGAACCAGCGTCCGAAGTAGAGCAGGCTCATCGCGTGCTTCCTCTCTATCCGTCCCAGGCTATTCAGTCCACCCGCTCGCCCCCTGTTGCGTGCCGAGCGTTTAGCTTATCGACGTTTGCACAGTCAATATGCGAAGGCGACCAACGGGGGCCCGACTATTCCGGCTTCCCGTTGGTCGGCCTGGATCATCTGCCATGCAAACATCAGTAAAACATACTCTACGCCACGGCCCGTCGGAATGTCAAACGAGGCAAGCACCCCGCGCGGCCGGCGATCCATCCCAGGTGATACAACTTGACAGCTCGGCTTAGGCGGTGGTAGTCTGTATATTGTAGGCGTTCTCTCAAAGCTTGTCGGCAGCAAGTCTTACATGCCCCATGCCCACCCTGAAGTACTATACTCGCGGTCGCGTCGTGTCGCGATCGCTTCTGGTAATATCGGTCCTGGCGTCGTGGATCGGCTTGCTGATGTGCGGCGAGTTGCCCGGCCAGGCTACCCCAGCCACCCCCGCGGGGCCACCCGCCGCGCCGGCGATGGCCGACGCGGGCGGCACGGCCGAATACGTCGTCGATCCGATCGATCGGGCCCAGATGAGGAATCGCGAGGTGCCCCGGATTCTGCGGGGAACCGGTCTGGCTGCGGCCGACGGGGCGACCCTCGACGAGCACTTCACCAAGTACGTCCTGGCCGAATGGTCCCAACCGGAGAACATCGACAACCTGACGGTCTACCGCAACAAATTGCGTAACTCGCTGAAGTCGGTGCGAAGCGACGCGGTCCGTACCCATCTGAATGCGTTGATTCTGGCCTTCATGAAGGATCGGGCGGAGAAGAACTACCATCCGGCCGTGCGGATCAACGCCCTGTTGATGATCGGCGAGCTGAATTCGGCCTACGGCGGCGGCCGCGATCAGCCGGACACCCCCTATGCCGAGGCCTTTCCGGTGCTGGTCGGGGAGTTCGTCTCTCCCACGCAGACTGACGCCGTGAAGGTGGCCTCGCTGGTCGGCATTCTCCGCCATCTCAGGGATGGTGGGGGCACGGCGCCGGGCGACCGCAACACCCTGGCGACCGAAGCGTACCAACTGGTGACGTCGAAGACGGCCCCCGGCCGCTCCGCCGCCGGCCATGCCTGGATGCGGGCGTTGGCCGCCGAGGCGCTCGGGGAGTTGAAGGTGGCGGGGAACAACGGTTCGGTGATCACGGCGCTGGCACAGATGGCGGCCGAGCAAGGGATCCCCTTCTCCGCCCGATGTGCCGCGGCCGAGGCGCTGGCGAAATTCAATCTCCGCGGCGCGGCCGGGTTGGACGCCTCGTCGCTGACCTCCGCGTTGGGCCGGTTGGCGGCCGACGCCTGTGCAGCCGAAAAGAAGGCGCCCAGCCCGTCGGCGCGGCGGCTGAAGGTTTGCCTCCATTGTGCCGCGGCCGGGCTGGCCGCCGTAGCGCCGCTGGACTCGGCCTCCGTGGCCAAGGTGCAAGCCGTGCTGAAACCCCTGCTGGATACCTTCGAGGACCGGCGGCTGAGCGATGACGAGATCATGAAGAAGGTCAGCGAGGAGCTGCCGAAGCTCCAGCGACTTTTGTCCTCATAATTGCCCTCAAGCCTGGACTCGGCACGAGCCCGACCAAGCAAAGGAGTAATGCTTCAGCCAAATGGTAGCTGAAGTGTTACGAAAAGGATTCCACCTCGGCAAAAGGATTTGCCCGACGTGTCGCTCTTCTTCAAGCCCTGGACCTTGGCCCGCGTGACGGCGGTCTCACTGTTGGTCTCTCCGGCGTGTGTGGGATGTGCGCGCTGGCAGCCGTCGGGCGAAGCGCCCTGGCATTCGATCCTGCCGCCGGGTGCCCCGGCCGAGGCGCCGAGCGATGCTTCTCCCCCGCCGGCCGATGCCGCGAGGTCGGAGCGATCGGATGGCACGGGGGCAGCGGGAACGTCGTTCTCTACCCGATCCGTGCTCGCCCGCCGGACCGACTCGAAGCAGCGCAGCGTCTGGATGCCTGTTGTTTCCCCGGAAGACGATGACCCCCTGTCGCAAGGCTACCGCTGGCAATACCTCGATCTGGAGAGGTTGTTGGCCGAGCCGCCCGCACGGCGTCCCGACTTTCGACGGCTGCTGGCCGACAGGGATCCGATCGTCGCCGGCCACGCGGCGATCGCGCTGGCCCGGCTTGGCGACGCGGCAGGAGCGAGACGATTGGCCAAGACGGCGGGTGCTGGCTCGATCCCCTCGCCGATGCGGTGCGCGGCGGTCGAGGCGCTGGCCGGGCTGCCGACGGCCTCGGCGGCGGTGGCGCTGGAAAAACTCCTCGAAGATTACGAGCGCAGCGCACTGGACACTCCGTCGAACTACGATCCCAAGCTCCATGCCGAGCTGATCCGCGGCCTGGCTCGACACGTCGATCCTTCGGACAATCCGCGGCTGACCGACGCGTTGAAGAATCCGGCGCCGATCGTCCAAATCGAGGCCTTGCGGGCGTGGGCCCAAAGCCGCGGCGAAGCGATGCCCGAGACTATCGACGAACTGCTCGAAGCCAGCGATCCGAAGCTGCGGGCCGAGACGCTGCTGGCCTTGGCGAAGCGGGGCGATCCCCGCGCGCCGGCCCATCTGGCCGCCGCGCTGCAGGACTACGACTATCGGGTGCGCGTGGCGGCGATTGCCGGCCTGGGCGAGTTGGGCGGCGAGAGGGCCCGGGCAACTCTGGAGGGCCTCCTGACGCAGCGGACCGAGCGGATTCGCGCCGCGGCCGTTGCGGCGCTGGCCCGGCTCGGCGCCAAGCAGACGGTGCTCGGGGCGGTCGAGGACGAGTCGTGGCGGGTGCGGACGCGCGTGGCGCAGGCGTTGGCCCGGTGGCCCGACCGCGAGGGGGCGGCGGCCGCTGATCGGCTGCTGGCCGACCACAGTACCCAGGTGCAGCAGGAGGTGGTGCGGTCGCTGCAGGCCTGGCCGCTTGCCCGCGCCGGCCCCGTTCTCCTGGCGGCGATGGACAGCCAAAGCCTTGCGGTTCGAGACGCAGCGGCCGGGCAACTTACCGGGCGATGGCCTGCTGCGGGCGAGTTTTCGGCGAAGGCGTCGGCGGAGCGCCGGGCGGCGATGCTGGCCGATCTACACCAGCGCTTCCGGCGACAATTCGGCTCGATCGACCGCGACGCTTTGGCCGCGGCCGGCCGGCACGAATCGTCGGCCGAGAAGCTCACGCCTCAGCAGGTCGCTGAAGTCGAACGCCTGCTGGGCCAACAGGACATCGAGAGCTTGGTCCACTTCGGATCGGGGCTCGTCGAGACGCTGGAGCAGCTCGCCTTCGACCGCCGGCAAGTCTTGCCCGAGGCCGTGTATCGTCACGTGTTGCCGCGGTACGATCCGGCGTTCGGTGTGTTGGATCGCCTAACCTCCGCCGAGCTGGCCCAGCGGCGCCGAGCGGCCGACGAGCTGGCCGGGCTGGCAAAACACGGCCCGTTGGGGCGTTTAGCCCTTGCACGGCTGAGCCAGTTGGTCGTCGCCGAACCGGACCAATTGGTCTGGCGGAGCGTGCTGATGGCCGTCTCGGGCGATCCCCGCGAGCCGGCGATCCACATGGCCTATGCGGCGATTGGCCATCCGGTGCCCGAGGTCCGCCGCCGTGCCTGCGAGAACCTGGCCGCCCAGCCGCTTCCCGAACACGCCGCCGTGCTGCTGCCGGCGCTGGAGGATCCGAACCATTCGGTTTGCTGTGCGGCGGTGCGGGCGTTGGGACGAGCGGGCCGGATGGAAAACCCGGAGCCCTTGCGGCGGTTGCTGCTTTCGACGAATGAGGAACTGCGGCTGGAAACGGCCCTGACGTTGGCGCGGCTCGGCGATCCCGCGGGCGGAGCGGAACTGCAAAGGCTGGCCTACCACCCCGACCCGACAATTGCCTGCCGCGTGGCCGAGGCCATGGGCGAAACGGGGGATGCGTCGTACCTGCCCATGCTGATCCAGATGCTCGACGGTCGCGCGTCGATCGCCCGGGCGGCCTTGCAGCATCTTCCCAAGTTGGTCGGCCGCGACGTCTCCCTCGGCGGCGACTACGGGCCGGCGTCCACTTCCGAGCGGATTCGCCGGTGGAAGCAGTGGTATGCCCGCCAGGCCGCCCGCGGCACCACGAAAGGCCCCGACGAACTTGCCCGCTGACGACGACCTTCTGCGTGAGACCATCTTCGGCGAAACGCCGCCGGGGCCGGCGCAACGCAACGTCCGATTGCTGATCGAGCGGAACCGGCGCGACCCGGGGCTCGACGGCGCGACGGCCGACGCCCGCCCGATCCGTTCGGTGGGTATCGTGGGGGCCGGCATGATGGGTGCCGCCGTGGCGGCGGTTCATGTGCGCGGAAACGTGCCGGTGGTGCTGACCGATGCCGACGAGTCCGTGTTGGCTGGCGTGCCGCGCCAGATCGTTGCGGAGTTGGCCGGTGAAGTGCCCTGCGACGTTCCCTGCGACGTTCCCTGCGACGTTCCCGGCGGCGAGGGCCGCAGGCTTGTGGCCGAGATGGTGCGGACAACCGCCGACCACGCTGCCCTGGGGCAGTGCGATCTGGTGATCGAATCGATTGTGGAGAACCTTGCCGCCAAGCAAGGGCTCTACGCCGCGCTGCAGCCGCACCTGGGCGACGAGACCCTGCTGGCGTCGAACACGTCGACGATTCCGATCGGGCGGTTGGCGGCGAGACTGGCCCGGCCGGAACGATTCTGCGGAATCCACTTCTTCCACCCCGTCCGCCGCCGGCCGTTGGTCGAGATCGTCCGCGGGCCGGCCACCAGCGACCGGACC
This sequence comes from Pirellulales bacterium, assembly GCA_016935315.1. Classification (GTDB taxonomy): domain Bacteria; phylum Planctomycetota; class Planctomycetia; order Pirellulales; family Thermoguttaceae; genus JAFGRD01. Next base: position 109,611 of record JAFGRD010000019.1, on the reverse strand, counting down.
GTGGCCACGGCCGTCGCCCATGCCAAAGGCCTCGACAAGATGCCAATCGTGGTCGACGACGGGCCGGGATTCCTGGTCAATCGGCTGTTGTTGCCGTATCTGGGCGAAGCGTTCGAGCTTCTGCTGGAAGGGGCCGCGATCGAGACGATCGAACGGGCGGCGATCGATTTCGGCATGGCCAAGGGCCCGCTGCAACTGGCCGACGAGATCGGACTCGATACGGTGCTGCAAGGGGGAATCGTGCTGCGCGACGCCTTCGCCGATCGCATCGCCCCATCGCCCTTGTTGATCGGCATGCTGAAGGCCCGGCGCTTGGGCTGCAAGTCGGGGGCCGGATTCTTCCGCTACGCCGATGGACCGGGCCAGCCCGGCGGGCAGGCGCGGACGGTTGACCCGATCGTCGGCCAGATGATCGGCCGCTGGGCCCGAACGCCCCGGCGCCACACGGCCGGCTCGGTCGCCGCACGGCTGTTGTTGCCGATGGTGCTGGAGGCCACGCGGATTCTTGCAGAAGGCAAGGTTCGCGATCCGCGCGACATCGACCTGGCCGTGCTCTTCGGCCTCGGGTTTCCGGCGGCCCGAGGCGGCTTGCTCTGGTGGGCCGACACGCTGGGCCTGCGGCGGATCCTCGAGCTGCTCGATTCGCTGGACGACCTGGGCCTGCGGGCACAGCCCACGCGCTTTCTGGAGGAGATGGCTCGAGAAGATCGGCGTTTCTACCATACGCCCTCCCGCGCTACCTCGGAAGGCCCGGCCGGCGGCCCGCCTTGACGCACCCGGGCGAAAGCGGACAATGATTGGCCCGGGGCGTCTCCGATCCGACGTGGAGGGAAACCAGTTGTGGCCAAGTTTTCCGTGATTCTGCCGGCCGCCGGCCGCAGCAGCCGATTCAAAGACAAGCATTACAAGAAGCCGTTTGCCCCGCTGGCGGGCCGAGCCATATGGTTGCACTCGGCCGAGCGGTTCCTGGGGCGCGACGACGTCGTGCAGACCATCCTGGTGATCTCGCCCGAGGATCGCGGCGACTTCAACTTCAAGTTCTCCTCGAACGTGGCCATCCTGGGCATCGAGGTGGTCGACGGCGGGGCCGAACGGGCCGACTCGGTCGAGGCCGCCTTGGCCCGCGTTACCCCGAAAGCCGATTTCGTCTGCGTCCACGATGCCGCCCGGCCGTGTCTGACCGACGTCTGGATCGACACGATCTTCCAGGCGGCCGAGAAGACGGAGGCGGCCCTGTTTGCCATTCCGATTACCGGCACGCTGAAGCGCGTCGCCGCCGATCAGACGATCGAAGCGACCGTATCCCGAGCGGGGCTCTGGGAGGCCCAAACCCCGCAGGTCTTCCGCCGCGAACTGCTCTTGGAGGCGTATGCCAAGCGGGAGGGGTTCTCGGCGACCGACGAGGCCCAGCTTGTCGAGCGGCTCGGCCACCCGGTGACCGTCGTGCCCGGCTCGCCGCTGAACCTGAAGATCGCCACCAAGGAGGACCAGCGCCTGGCGGAACAGGCCCTGAAGGCCTTGCCCAAGCCGAAGCTGGGGCCGCTGCACCCATTTGCCGACGACGACATGTGGCGGTAGCTCGTGGGCCGCCTTGCCGTCCCCGGAAACCCTCAACTCGCCTCCTCGGCGGATCCCTGGTTGCCATGATTACGGCCTACCTCCGACACGCAGACGGCACGGCGCGGGTCCTAAGCCGCCCGGACGAGCTGGCAGCCGAGTGGTCGGACCAGCAGGCCGTCGTCTGGATCGACGTCGAGCAGCCGACCGAGGAGGAGGTCCGGGCGGTCGACGCGGTGATCGACCTCGATGATGAGGCCTGGGACGACTGTCTCCGCGGCCGGCAGCGGCCGCGCATCGACGAATACGAGAACTACATCTTCCTGTTGGTCTACGGACTCTCGGAGCCGGAGGCGGCGACCGACCCGGTGGCGCGAAAGCTGGCCGCCTTCTGCGGCAACCGGTTCCTGATCACGGTTCACCAGGAGCCCTTCGCCGCGATCGAGCACCTGCGAGGAAGGTGCCGTCTGCACGCGTCCACCCTGTTGCAGCGTGGCGTCGATCACCTGCTGTACTACGTCATCGATGCGATTGTGGACGGCTATCTGCGAGTCTCCGAGACCTACGAGACCGTGCTCGAGCAGCTCGAGGAGCGATCTCAGGACCTCGATTCCGTCGACTCGGTGCTCGGCGAGCTTTCCGACCTGCGGCGGCGCTTGCTGGAACTGCGGCGGATCGCCGCCTCGCAATTGCAGTTGCTCGAACCGGTTTCCGAAGGCGAGTACGACTACGTCTCCGGCGAACTGGGGCGAGGCTTCTCCCACGTCCGCGATCACTTGCTGAAGGTGATCGAGCACGTCGACAGTTTGCGGGAAGTGGCCAACGGGGTGCGCGACAACTACCACGCCGCCATCGCCATGCGGACCAACGCCATCATGCGCACGCTGACCGTGTTCGCCTCCGTGCTGCTGCCGCTGTCGTTGATCTCCGGCATCTACGGGATGAACCTGCCGGTGTGGCCCAAACCCGAGCACCCGGCGAGCTTCTGGGGCGTGATCGGGGTGATGGCAGCCGTGGCCGGCGGACTGCTCTGGTACTTTCGACGCAAACGGTGGGTCTGATCTTGTCGGCCGCCGACGATCGTGAGAAGATAGCCAAGGACCCGTAAACCTCGACCACCCACCCACTCTTGACCGCCCGCGAATCGCTGCCGATGGACATCTTCGCTGAACTGAGTTGGCGCCAGTTGGTCCACCAGACGACCGACGACCAGAACCTGCCCCGCTGGCTGGCCGAGCGGCCCCGCACCGTCTACGCCGGGTTCGATCCCACGGCCGACAGCCTCCAGGTGGGCAACCTGGTGGCCGTGATGATCCTGCGCCACTTCCAGAAGGCTGGACACCGACCGATCGCCCTGGTCGGCGGGGCCACGGGGATGATCGGCGATCCCAGCGGCAAGAGCGAAGAGCGCAACCTGCTGTCGGTCGACGTCCTGCGGGCCAACCTGGCGGCGATCGAGGCCCAGTTGCAGCGGTTTCTCGATTTCGACTGCGGCGCGAGCTCGGCCTTGATGGTCAACAACCACGACTGGATGGGCAGGTTCGGTTACCTGGAGTTTCTGCGAGACGTCGGCAAACACTTCCCGGTCAACGTGATGCTTACCAAGGACTCGGTCCGCAGCCGGCTGCAACGAACCGACGTCGGGCTCAGCTACACGGAGTTCAGCTACATGCTCCTACAGGCGTACGATTTCGTGCACCTCTACGACGAGTACGGCTGCGAGTTGCAGGCCGGCGGCAGCGACCAGTGGGGTAACATCACCGCCGGCATCGATCTGGCCCGGCGGCTGTGCTCCGTGCAGCTCTACGGCATGACCTGCCCGTTGCTGACCAGAAGCGACGGCGCCAAGATGGGCAAGACCGCCTCGGGCACGCTCTGGCTCTCGCCCGAGAAGACCAGCCCCTACCATTTCTACCAGTACTGGATCAACCTGGACGACTCCGACGTAGGCACGTGTCTGCGGTTTCTGACCGAGCTGGGCCCGGAAGAGATCAAGGCGGTGATGGACGAGCACCGGACGGACCCGGGCCGCCGCGGCGCCCAGCGCCGCCTGGCCACGGAAGTCACCCGGCTGGTCCACGGTCCGGACGGACTGGCCACCGCCCGGCAGGCGACGGAAATCTTCTTCGGGGCCGAGGTCGGCGAACTCTCCGACGCCCAACTGCAAGGCATTTTTGCCGACGTGCCCAGCAGCCAGTTGCCGCGGGACCGCCTGGCCGGCGAGGGACTTTCGATCATCGACGCGCTGTTCGAGAGCGGGTTGGCCAAAAGCAAAGGCGAGGCCCGGCGGACGATCACCCAGGGCGGGGCCTACGTAAACAACCGCCGCGTCGAGGGGATCGAGACCTGCCTCGGCCCTCAGCATCTGGTTGGCGAGAGCACCGTGGTGCTGCGCAGCGGGAAAAAGAAGTACGCGTTGCTGCGTTTCACGGGCGGCTAGCGTGCGGGGCGCGCCGCGGGCCGGCGTCGGCGATCGTTGGCGAGCCTTCCGCCCCCCCCACCTAGCAGGAATCTCGGCGTCAAACGTCCATTGACTCGCTCGGCGGGCCTGCTTACCATTGCGGCCGCCGGCGCTCGGGACCGCCGGCAAGGGGGCGCCGGTTTCCTCGATCTGCGGTGAATGTCCGTGCGGAAGAAGCTTCGCGTTGCTGCGGCCGTAGGTGGCGGTTTGCTGCTGCTGATTGCCGTGGGGGGCTATCTGCTGGTACGGGCCTCGCAGCAGGTGCCTCAGTTCTACCGCGACGCCATGGCCGTGGCCCCGGCCGTACAGCGGAAAGCCAGCGACCAGATGCTCCGCCGGGCGACCGCCCTGGTCAACGAGGTGCAAGAAGAAGGCCATTGGCAGGCCCTGTTCACGGCCGAACAGATCAACGGCTGGCTGGCGGTCGACCTGGTGGAGAATCATCCCCAGGCGTTGCCGCCGAGCCTTCGCGACCCCCGCGTGGCGATCGACCCGAGCGGCGTGACGCTGGGATGCCGCTTCCACCAAGGCCAACTCACCAGCGTGCTCAGCCTGGCCGTCGAGCCGTACTTGCCGGAACCGAACGTGCTGGCGCTGCGGATTTGCCGCGCTCGGGCCGGCACGTTGCCCGTGCCCTTGGGCGAAGTGCTCGATCGCGTTTCGGCCGCTGCGGGCGAAGCCAACCTGCACGTCCACTGGCGGCAGATCGACGGCGACCCCGTGGTGTTCATCGCGATTCCGCAGCCCCGGGATCAGGAGGACCGGATGGTGCAGATCGAGAGTCTGCACCTGGGCGAGGACGAGATCCTCTTGACCGGATCGACCAGCCGCCGCGGCGAGCATCCGCCCGCGGCCCACGGTGGTCGATAAGGTCGCGGACTTCGCCGGCTGGCTACGGGGCCGGCCGCGGCGTGAACGAGAATCGCCAGGCTTGCGGGGCTTCGGGCGATTGCCCGACGATTGCCCGGCCTCGCAACTTCTGGCCGGAAAGCTCCAAGATCCACGCCGCCTCGCCTTGCTCGACGATCCGGCAGGTGCCGTGATCCCAGCGGCTGACCGAACCCCGTTCGCCGGAGATAGGCCCTTCATAATCGAGATAGGCCGCCCGGTGGTCGGGCAGCGACTCGCAGGCGATCTCCGCACCCGGGGCCGGCGGTTGCGACAGGGCCCAAGTCCGCAGAACCCCTCCCGATTCGATCATCAGGTCCCAATGCAGCCCGCGCGGGCTGTTGTGGCGGAGGATGACGAATTGCGGCATGGGGGCGAGTACATTCAGCAAGGCCGCTGCGCGCCTTTCCTCTTTCATATAGGCCTAAGTGCCGTTTTTTCAGAAAGTGCACACTTGTTCTTTTACGAGCCTAAAACACCTGGGTCTTCGCATCGGCGGCCAAGGGCAGGGTCCGGCTCGGGCTGATCAGCTCGGCGTGAAACACGAAATCACCTCGCTGGCCGGCGCGAACCACGACGCGATAAACGAGCGTCTTGCCTGGAGGGATCTCGGCCACCGGATCGAATTGCACCGTCTGGCCCTGGATCGTCGGCTTCGGTGCCTGCGCCGGACCAGTGGTGCCCAAGGCCGCCGGCGTCATACCCAGCGGCACCGTAGCCACCACGGCCACCTGAGTCTCCGCAACCGTGCCGCCGTTGGTGACCAGAATCTCGTAGGTCACGTTCCGGCCCACGGCCACCGGCTCCCGCAGGGCGGCGGCGGTGATCTTCAATGCGCTCTTGACCGCCTCGATCTGCAGACACGCTTCCGCTTCGTCTCGGGCGGTTTCCCCGGCGGTCGCCACGACGCGGTTACAGGCCTTGGCGGCCGCCTTGCGGCACCGGCAGTGGACCTGCAGCCGCTCCGTCTTGCCGGGCGCCAAGGTATTGATGGTCCACACGAGATCGTTGTTCTCGATCGCGTAGCCGTCGGTCGCCATCTCGGGGTTCAACGCGGCGTCGTACTGATCGACGACCTTCACGCCGGTCAACGGCTGCGTGCCCGAGTTGGTCACGTCGATGGTGAACTGAGCCAAGGCGCCCACGGCCGCTTGCTGCGGCCCCGTCTTGGTCACGGAAATCATCGGGCGCGGCTGCGGCGAGGGCTCTTCGGTGGGTGTCTCGACGGCCGCGGCGGCCACGGCCGTCACGCAACCCTCGGCACTGGCCAACACACTGCCGGCACTGCTGACCTCGACGGTATGACAAAGCCGCCCGGCCTGCATCGCCCGGAAGGTCACCGTGATCTCGCGCGACGCGCCCGGCGCCAGCTCGCCCAGCTCGCGTTCGATCACGCGTCGCTGGGGGCCGGGCATGGCGGGGTGCTGTAGCCCGGGGTCGAAACGATCCTTGATCAACAGCCCCGTCGCCGCCACCTGGCCGCGGTTGTGGACGATCATCCGGAACGTGACTTCGGTGCCGACGGTCGCCCGGGCCGGACTGAAGACTTCCACCTCGATCGTGGGCGCGCCCACATTGGTGGTGGCCGTGTCGCTGGCCTTCAACTGCCCGACGGCGCCGCCGCCGTCGGCAGTGGCCTCCGCCGAGTTGCTTACGGTTCCCGGCTGATCGGCACGGCAGTCCAGCGTCAGCCTCCGGCTCTCGCCGGCCGCGAGCTCTCCCAGCGGCCACCGCAGCGTCTGGCCGCTGACCTCGGCGGCCGGGTTGCTGTCCAGATAGGTGAGTGTATCGGGAAGCGTATCGGTCACCACGACCTGCTCCGCGCGCAGGTCGCCCGGGTTGGAGACCTCGACGGCGTAGCTGATCGTGGCGCCCGGCGACGCCACTGCCGGCCCGGTCTTGCGGACGGCCAGATCGGGCGCGCTCCAAGTCACCAGCGTGCTACCGGTCCCCACGACCAGTTCCCTGCCGTTGGAGTCGCCCAGCGACGCCGGCCGGATCACGCGGACGCAGACCCGGTTCGTGCCGCGGGCGGGCGACTGCTGAAAGATCTCGGCACCGGCCTGCCCGGCGCCGTCGGTGACCACGTCGATCGCCGCCGCCCCGTCGGGCGCGAATCCGGCGGCCGGGCCGTCGGCAACCTCATAGCGGACGCGCCAGCCCGCGCACGGCGTGCCGTTGCTGTGGCGGATCACGGTGGTGGTCAGCACGTGTCGGCCGCCGGCCGGGTTGATTGCCGGCGGTGGGAAGCGCCACTGGGCGTCGACCCAATGGACGGTTGCTGTCTGTGTTCGGTTGCTCCAGCCGTGAACGCTCGGCCCGTAGACCATCACCTGGCTGGCCCCTTCCACCGGCGAGGTGAGCGTGATCCATCCCTGGCCCCGCAAGACGCAGACGTCGTCTTCCAGGGTCGGCGTGCCCCGGTCGAGCCGGAGGTAGTTGCGCGAGGTGCTGCCGACGGCAAACGTGTTGTCGATTTTGCGGGGCCGGTTGAAATCGCCCAGCAGCATGTCGACTGCCCCGGTCTTGCCGACCGCCACAAAATGTCCCACGCCGCCGGGAGCAAGCGACCACTCCAGCCGCCGGTTGGTCCGCAGATAGTTGTCACCGCCGAGGATCCCGGCCAGCAGCACCACCTCGCTACCCACCGGCGCCACGGTGGTTTTCGGCGAAAGCGTCAGCGCCACGTCGTCCCAGGGCAGATGGCCGCCCGGCTGGGACTGGTATTGCGGGGCGCCGGCAAGAGGTGGCTCGGCGAAGACCCGCTGTCCGGTCGGGTCGATACGCGGGACCCTAAGGTAGGCACATCCGGGAGCCGCCGCCACACACAGTGCCAGTGCGAGAGTGCCCAGCCGGATTCTCGTCCTTGAAGACCTCATGGCCCTTTCCTCGGCCCGCGACGCTCCTGACTAAACGGTCTGCACAATACGCCACTATTGAAAGGCTAGCATGCGTTTCGGCAACATGGGGGCTTTTTGCAATTTATTTCGTTGCGAAATCACCACACGCCGTTGTGATCGACACAGGCGGCACAATCGGTAGCCAAAGGCGGCAAACGGGCGCTTCCATCGCCGTCTATTGATGTCTGCATCGCGCCTGATCAAGGCCGACCCACGGGAGGCCGGAAAAATCGGCCTCCCGTTGGTCCCCCTCGCGCATTGACCGTGCAAACGTCAATAGGCCTCGGCGGCCAGCAGTTCATCGATGGCAACATACGTCGAATTGTCCTTCGCCGACGGTCGCCGGGCCCTGCCGATTTCAGCCACCTCGAAAATCCACGTCTGGTCGTCCGCCGGCCGATCCCGGCCGACGGTCTTGTTCTCCTCCCGGTCGACGGCCTTGCTCTTTGTCTTGCTCTCCGATGGACCTTCGGCCGCCTTGTCCGGCACCGCGATCAGCCTCAAGGCGTTGAGAAAATGCGTCGGGTTGTTTCTCGCAATGAGCATATCCGTGGCGTTGACGCGGGCGTCCCGGTTGAAATCGCAGGGGAAGTCGATCGGGGCCGGGTTCAGGAAAGTCCGGGGGTTGTTCCGCGACAAGAGCATGTCGGAGGCGTTGACCTTCGCGTCGACGGTCGAGTTGCCCGCCTCGCCGATCGCGTTGCCGAAATAGAAGACGTCCGCTTCTGCCAGCCCGGTGTCGGGCGTGGGCAGCACGGTGACTTCCAGCCACTGGTTCACGACGGCGAAGTCGGGCCAGATCAACGTCACCCGATCGGAACCGCCGGTGCCGGCGCCGGGCCGCACGGTGATCGCAGTGGGCGCGGTGGCGAGGCCCCAGGTGCCCGGATCGTTGCTGTTGCCCACGCGGAAGACGAAGTCGTCGGTCCCCGGCGCGGCGGCTTGCGGCAAGCCGACCAAGTCGACCATCACGCCGTTGATGCCTCGACTGAAGCTGGTGTAGTTGGCAAACGTGGCGGTCTGGCCGGGCAGAAGTGGCTGTTTGTCCGTGGCCACGGCCGCGTCGTCCTGCGAATGGGCCGCCGGGCTGTTGCCGTCGAAGGTGCTGCCGTTGTAGAAGACGTGGCGGCCGACGATCCCCGCCGACGCCAGCAACGGCGCCGTGCCGGGCGTCGGGGCCGCGGCCGTCCAACTGGCCGCGTCGTGGCCCCACGAGTCGGCCCCCAGCCGGTTCAGCGAGAAACTGCCGCCGTCGGCTTCGCCCGGCCATGGGGCCTGGTCGTCGTAGGGCAGCTCGTCTTCGAGCAGGTGTGGAATGAACTCGGGCTCGTCCGGCGGCGGCTCGTCGGGTCGCTGCAAGCGGACCGTCTCGCCGTCGTCGTCCAGCCGGCCGGAATACGCACCGAGCAACATGGCCGAACCGTCGATTCCATACTCGGCCCGAAATCCCGCGGCCTTGTCGGCGTCGCCGGGGTCGAAGGGAACGACCACCAGGGCCGCCCCGGCGCCCAGCAGCGTGCCGTCGGGGAAGTCGTAGTCGATTCCGCCGCGGACCCGCCAGTCGGTCAGATCGACGGCCGTGCCGGTGGGATTGAAGATCTCGACGAATTCCAACTCGTCGGCGCCCGGAAACGCGCCCGGGTTGTAGCCCAGCTCGCTGAGCACCAGCGGCCCGACGCGCGGACCGCTGTTCTCGCCCTGAGCCGGGTTCAAGGTGGGTGTGGTCATCGGATACAGCGGCCCGGCGCCGTCTGGCCAGCGTCCGAACGTCTCGCCGTTGGCGGCCGCGGGAAACTCCACGTGATCGACGAACCGCGTCAGCCTGCCCGAAGCGTCGGCCTCCATCAGCCAGACGTCGTCGCCGTGGGCGCCGTCGAGCGCGAAGTCGTTGGGCCCCGGGTCCAGCGGGGTGGGGTTGAAGTCGTCCTCGTCGAAGACCGCGTATCCGCCGGGCGGGATAACCGTGTCGTCGGGAATGCGGTGTTTCCGGTAATTGCTGCGGCCGTCGTTTTCACCCCAGCCCCAGGAGTCGCTCAGGTACCAACCGCCGACGTCGATCGGACTGCCGGTGGTGTTGATCAGCTCGATCGTGTCGATCTGGGGCCAATCGGTGTGCGTGAGCACTTCGTTGACCAGGACGTCGCCCCGGGGGCCTTCGCCCCCGGCGCCCGGCGAGCCGCCGTACTCGCTGCTGGAACGCCAGTGATTGCCGTCTTGAAGGTAGGCGGTGCGGTCGGGCTCGGCTGGCGGGACGGCCTGCGGGTCGATCAACTCGAGCGAGGCGCCCTTGCCGGCTGCCCGGCCGGGCCAGTCGCCGCCGTCGTCATAGCTGAACCGTTCGATGGTTCCGCCGAAGCGGTCTTGCAGCCAGATCTCCTCGCCCTCGTTGCGGAGCCTGCCGTCGTATTGGCCGGCGACGCGTATCGCGCCCGTGTCGTAGCGGGCCGCAAACGCGGACTGGTCGCGGACCACAACCACTCGCCCTCCGGGGTCCAGCATCAGCGGCGCGGCGGCGAAGGTGAAGGCGACTCCCCCCGCAAACCGGACGCCGGCCAGATCGAGCGACTCCTCGCCGACGTTTTGCAGCTCGACGAACTCGAACTGCTCGCTGTCGGTGAGGCCGGCCGCTGCTTCCTCGGCGGTAGGCGGATAGGGGGCGTAGTTCAATTCGCTGATCGCCAGGTTGTCGGCCGATGCCATCTGTCCCACGAAGAACTCCGCCTCGTTCAACGCCGACCACTCGCCGCCGACCAGCGCCCGGGCCTTCACCACCATGGACCCGCTCAGCAGCGCCGGATTGCCGTCGAAGAGTTCGGCGGAAGGGGAAATGCCGCCGCCGAACTGCCGGGGGTCAGAGCCGTCGAGCGTATAGTAGACCGTTCCCGCGGCGGCCGGCATGGTCAACCGGCCGCCGGAGGCGACAAATCCGCCGTGCTGGTACGCCCCATCGACATAGAAGGCGGGGGCACTGACGTTGGGATACAGCCCACTGTTGCGGAACTGCTGCAAGACGATGCCGGACCGCTGGGGCAGGTACGTGTTGAGGATCCAGTTTCGCTCGGTGTACCATTGCTGCAGCGTCAGCGGTGGGCTGTGGTGCTGGTCTCCCCAGCGGGCCGACTCGGCGACGATGGCCCTTTCGACCTGGTCGGCCAACTCGGCGTAGCGGGCGATCAAGGAGTCGGGGGTGAGCACGCCGCCGTTGAGAAGCAGCCGGTGCAGGCGATCGGCGAAGAGCATCCGGTATTCGGCGTTCTGCACCAGGTAGCGGTGCGGCTGGCCGGCGCCGTCGGTGTTTCGCGGGGCCACCATGGTCAACGGCGACCGGCTGCGGTTGTTGCCCATCGTGTTCTCGAAGTCCCAGTTGTAGAACTTGAAACCGGTGCTCTCCGCCGAGCGGTCGCGGCCCGCCCAGTAATTCTTGTTTGGCCAGTCCCAGTTGCCGCCCCAGATGTTGATCGCCATGTAGTCGACGTAGTTGGCCACGTCCAGCAGCACCGGGTAGACGGGGTTGCGCGTGCCATCGGCGTTATTGCCCTATAGGCGCTGATAGGCCGCGTTGGAAGTTGCCGCCGCCTGCGACTGGGAAATCATCTGGTTCCAGGCGGTCGTGCTGCCGGCCGATGCGCTGCCGTCGTGGATCGCGTCCCACTGTTCCTTGTCGCCCCCGTAGTAGCTGGCCGAGAAGGAGTTGTCGGGGCGTTCGACCGGATTGTAGAGCCCCCAATAGATCCCGTTGATGTACAGATGGGCGAAGTTGCCGTGCGAGCCGACCTGCCCGGCCGCCCGTTGCAGGCTGCGGCCGAACTCGTCGCGGGTGTATTGCTCGGTCAAGTAGGCGGCGTCCCACGAATAGGCGTCGTTGGCGCCGGCCCGCAGCGTGATCGTGTCGAAACGGTCGACCGCGCTCTCGCCGAACAGCGGGAAGGCGAGCTTCGTCGGCCCGTAGTCGCTCTTGAAGAGCAGCCGCAGCGAGTGTTTCTTCGTGCCGCTGTCCTGCCGGAACCAGCCGCCCTGAATGCGGATCCCGCAATCAACTTGGAACCGGTCGTCGCCGTCGGGATCGATCCATTCGACCGAGGTGGCCCGTTCCCAGGCCACGCCTTCGGCTTGCGAATTGGTGTAGATCCCGCTGGGGCCGAACATGTCGTCGATGTTCATCACGATCGACAGCGTGGGCAGCGACTTCAGGTCGTTGCGGATCGTGGCGGCGTAGATCCCGCCGAACAGGTCGTCCGGGCCGATGACGTCCGGATCCATGCCGTAGTCGGGCGAGACGCTGCCCCAGGTCGTCGGGAAGCCGGCGTCGAGCGTGGCCTGGTAGTCCTGCCGGACCACGTCGTCGACGAAGATGTACGTGTGCGTGTCGACGTTGGTCGGCTGGAATCCCCGCTTGAAGGCGGCCGCGCGGAGCGTGGTCGTGCGATCGATGGGGATCGGGCCCGAATAGGCAATGCCGTTGGTCTCGTCGGGGGCTACGTTGTCCAGATCGAGATAGGGCACGGAGCCGTCGAGCGTGTAGCAGATCAACGCCCCGGCCGTGTCGCTGGAAATCTCCAGCGCAAACGGCTCGTCGTAGAAGCCGCGGTCGACGCTGAAGCGGGTATCCTTGACGAACCCCAGCAGCCCCGGCCCGTTGGGTTCTCCCGGCGTCGGATCGAGAAAATACTCGGTGCTGGTAGCCGCCAGCTCCGGCACGATCAGGAAATTGCCGTCGGACGGGGCGACGTTCAGCCCGTGGATGGCCAGCACGTTGGTGCCCACCGTCAGATCGCCGAGGGAATCGGTGATGTCGATGGTCTCCCGCACCAGCGATTCGGCCGCGTCGCGGGCGGCCGGGGCCGCGGAATCCCATTGCGGCGAATCGGGCACGTTGCGTCGGGCCGCCTCGCGGCCGTTGAGGTACGCCACGAAGCCGTCGTTGTATTGGATGCGAAGCTGCATCGTGTTCAACGCGGCCAGGTCGTCGACCTCGAAGGGAATCCGCATCCACAGCGATGCGTTGACGCCGTGCATCGGCTCCTGAACGTCGAGGAGGATCGCGCCGTCGAAATCGGGCGGATTGAGGTCGAATCCGACGCCGGGCACGCCCCGCGAGGAGAACGGCAGCACCAGCTCGTTGTTGGGCTGGCCCATCGACACCGGCCCGACGAAGCCGAAGTCCGAGGCATCGTCGTGGTCCGCGTCGCCGTGGCGCTGGAGCGAGAGGCCGGGGCCCGTGGAGCGGGGCGCCCCGTCGCCCGACCAAGCGTTGCCTGCGGTTACGTCGAACCCGTTGATCTCCACCGTCATCGCCGCAATCTCGGCGGCCGTGTAACCCCAGACGGCAAGATCGACGACCTGGCCGAGATCGTCGACGATCATCACCCAGCCGTTGCCGGTCGTCTGCCAGACAATGCCTTCACCCCAATAATGCCCGGGGTCGTCCGCGTCGTCGTGCCGGTAGAGGATCTCGTCGGGCGCCATCACCTCCGGCAAGGCCCAGAAGAGCGTGTTCGTGTTGTTGACGACCGGCTCGTCGCCCCGAGGATAGTTGACCGCCACCACCCAGCCCGACGTGTCGACCGGCTCGCCGGCGAGATTCTGGATCTCAACAAAATCGTCTTCCGTCCCGGCCTCGGTGATCAGGACCTGCGGCGGCAGCCGATAGCCGCTCCAGGTTGAATCCTCGAAATCCACTTCGGCCCAGGAAGTCCCCAGGGCCGCATCGGCCGCTTCCGGCACACGGTACGCCAGTTGGTCCGTCTCCAGGGCGAAGGCCGTGGCGTCTTGGGCCACGCCGTAGGAAACATCGGCGTACTGCCCGGGGAATTCGGGCGCATAGGCGTGCGAGATCGTCACCCCGTCGGGCCGAACCAGGGCGAGGTATTCGCCGTTGCCGTCGAGCCGGAAGTTGGTGTGCATTTGCCCCGGCGGACCCGCCGAATCCTTGCCCGAGGCATAGATAACCTCATAGGCGCCCGCGGCAAGCGAAAAGGCCGGAAACTGCCACTTGGCCAGGCTGTCCGCATCGTCGGTCAGGAACCAGCCGCCCAACTGGACGGCGGTTTGTGTGGGGTTATGGATTTCGATCCAATCGGAGAAGTCGCCGTCGCCGTCGGGATAGACGCTGTCGTTGACGGCCAGCAGTTCGCTGATCACCAGCGGCCCCGCATCAAGGACCAGTCGCGGCTCGAGCGACTCGAACGGGGCCCCGTTGCTCCAGCGGGCCGTGGATCGGGCACCGGTGTTCTTGTGCGCGGTCGGCCCCCAACGTGCCCGTCCCCACGCACGCGTCAAGTGGCGCAACAAAACAACCTCCCCGGCTCGACCATCCCGCAACACAACGAGTATCATTATGTTGGATAATGCTGGGCAGTGCAAGATTTTCGGCTGTTTTCTGCGGTAATATCAAAAACGTCCGCCCCTATACACGGAGGGGGCGCGCCGTTACCATGGTCGCCGTTGTGGGCTAAGAATGCCCCACTTGTTCTTTTACGAGTCCTTGGATGGGTTTGGCATCAGTTGCCGGAAATCCATCATCACCTGGAGGGATGAATGACACCGACTGCACGAGTACTCACAACAGGATGGATCTCTGGATTGGCACTGTTCGCGATGGCGGCAACGCCGGCCGCGGCGACGACCATCACCATCGCAAGCAGCGATTTCGACGACGGCAGCCAGGGCTGGACCCGGCTTGCTGCCGATCCGGGAATCAGTTGGCAATCTGCAGGCGGCAATCCGGGCGGATACATGCGGTACGACAACAACGTGCCGTACGGGGCAGGCTCCACCACGTCGATCTATGCGCCGCCGGCTTATCTGGGCAACTGGTCGGCTCTCGGTGTGACCGATCTGAGCTACGAAGCCAATATCTTCACGACCGGAAGCGTGGCAAGCATCGGGGATTACACCGTCGTCATTTCCGGCCCGGGAGGTGCATTCCGGTGGCTCGGCCCGGCGCCGAATCCGTCGGTTTCCTGGCTGCCGCTGGAGGCCACCCTGGTGGAATCAGCGTGGGCCGCGATGTCCGGGGATTGGGGCGCACTGCTGGAGGACGTTACCGAGCTCAGGATCGAGATGGCGTATTACACCAACTACACTCCCTTTGAAATCACCGGCATCGACAACGTGCGTCTCAACGCGTCGGCGGTTCCCGAGCCGGCGTGTTCCACTCTGCTCGGCGTCGGGTTCGCCGTGTTGGGGCTGGGCGGTCTTCTGGGTCGAAGACGAAGCAGAGCGCGGCGGCCTGGATGAGTCGCGGTGTTTGTGCCGCCTTTTCTCTTTCATCCAGGCCTATGTGCCGTTTTTTCAGAAAGCGCAGACCCTCAACAACGCCCAACGTGTTTTGTTGCGAGTCCCAAGAACGGCGCGGGCGAGGCCAATCGCGGCCGGCCGCGTTCAGGATGGCACGGCCGACGCGCGACGGTCTCGCACTGCTGGGAGGGGAACAGACTGCTTGACTCGGTTTGTCTCGTTACTGAGGGCCGGGGATCGACGAGTAGGGCTCTGCGGGCGCGCACGAATCGCACGGATTGCAGGGCGGGCTGTAGTCGCCGTACGTGGCCATCGGCACGCACGGACTGGCAGGCGCGCCGCGCCACAGCCAATCACAGCATCGGCAGCCCACTGCGCTACTCGTCAGCATCAACACAGCCGTCAGAATCAGTAGCTTCTTCATTATTCGCATACTCCAGTCGAAACGGACCCTTTTTCGCGAGGTTCTCGCCACGTCAACTCTACAACAGTTTTGATGATGTGCAAACGCAACGCGAGTGTTTTTTCCCACGAAGCGTTTTTCCTTTTTGCGACCTCGACGTTCAATAGAGGCTACACTACAGAAGAGTTTTGCTGCGAGAACCTCAGACCGTTCCTGTGCCGACCGTTGCGAACCGTGAACGCTGCCCTCTACAAGACGATTGCTGCCTGGGTCGTCGGCACGACGGTGCTGGCCGCCGTCGCACCCGCCGGCGCCGACGAAGGGCTCGAATCCGTTTGGATCGTCAACACGCGGCGGGCCCCGCGATCCGGAAGCCTGCGCCCCGCCGAAGACCGAATCACCTATTGGCGGCTGCAAGCGGATCGCCGTTGGCAGCAACTCGACGCGGGTGTTTTTCACCAGGAAGACGAACCCTCGAGGCCCACCACGGTCTTCATCCACGGCAACCGGACCGACCGCTGCGACGCCGTATCTGCCGGTTGGCGCGTGTACCGGCAAATGAAGCGGGATGCGTCCGGCAAGGCCTTTCGGTTGGTGATCTGGTCGTGGCCGAGCGACCGGATTCGCGGTCGCACCCGACAGGACTTGCAGGTCAAGGCCTGCCGGAGCGATGTGCAGGCCTATTACCTGGCCGATTGCCTACGGCGGATCCGGCCCGACGTGCCCGTCGGCCTGGTCGGCTACAGCTTCGGGGCTCGGGTGATCACCGGCACGTTGCACCTTCTGGCCGGAGGGCACGTAGCCGGGCGTAGCCTGGCGCAGCCGGCCGGCGAAGACGCGAACGCCGACGGCCGGCAACCGCGTCGTCGCGCGGTGTTGTTGGCCGCCGCGCTGGATGCCGATTGGCTGCTGCCGGGCCACCGCAACGGGCTGGCCCTCTCGCAGGTCCAGCGCATGTTGGTTACCCGCAACCACAGCGATCCCGTGTTGAAGTGGTATCCGCTGATGTACCGTCGCGGCGGCCCGCCGGCCTTGGGCTACGCGGGTCCGGCCGGCTGCCCGTCGGGCGAGGACCTCGACCTGCTGAACCTGAGTTGCTCGGTGGGCCGGGCCCACGACTTCGGCCGCTACATGGTCTCTTCCAGCCTCCGCGGCCGGTTGGCCTGGTACACGTTCTTACTGGATGATGGGTCGGATGGGGAGCAGGAGCTGCCCTTGCAGACCGCGACTGAGCCCCGCCAGGACCCGCTTCCGCAGGCCGCCGAGGAACCCGAGCAGGTGACGGCGTCGCCGTCCGCCGTTGGACCTGTGCTTTCCGCGCCTCACGGCGATCGGCAGCTCATCACCCACCACTAGCATTTGGCTGCCATCCGAGGCATGGACGAACCTCAAGCGTTTCTCAATGGCCGGTGGATTCCCGCCTCCGCGGCGGTCGTGCCGGTCGCCGACACCGGATTCACTTTGGGAGCCACGGTCGCCGAACAGGTGCGGACCTTTGCCGGAAGGCTGTTCCGCTTGGATGACCATCTGGCCCGGCTGCAGCGGTCGCTGCAAATCGTGGGCGTCGACCCGGGCATGACGATCGGTCAATTTGCCGACGTTGCCCGAGACCTGGTCGCCCGAAACCATCGGCTGCTGGCTGCCGGCGACGACCTGGGGTTGTCGGTGTTCGTTACGCCGGGGACCTATCGGGCCTATGCGGAGCATGGATCGGCCGGGCCGACTGTCTGTTTGCACACCTATCCGCTGCCGTTTCACCTCTGGGTTGAAAAGTATGGCAGCGGTCAGTCCTTGGTCACCACCGACGTCGAGCAGGTGCCGTCGCGGTGCTGGCCGCCGGCGTTGAAGTGCCGCAGCCGGATGCACTACTACCTGGCCGACCGCCAGGCCGCCGTGATCGAGGCGGGCTCCCGAGCGCTGCTGCTGGATGCCGAGGGCCACGTGACCGAAACCTCCACGGCCAACGTGGTGACCTACGTTTCGGGCGAAGGGCTCATCTCGCCTCCCGAATCGCGAATCCTTCGCGGGATCAGTCTGGCGACCCTTCTCGACCTGGCCCAAGAACTCGGCATTCCCGTCCTCCAGCGGGACCTGAAGTGCGAGACAGTTGCGGCGGCCGACGAGGTGCTGCTCGGCAGCACGCCGCTGTGCCTCTTGCCGGTAACGCGACTGAACGGCCGCCCGATCGGCGACGGCAAGCCGGGCGCCGTGTTTCGCCGCCTGCTGACGGCCTGGGGCGAGTTGGTGGGGATCGATATTGCCGGGCAGGCGGAGCGGTTCGCGCGTCGCGAGTAAGTGGCTGCGGTAAGCAGGCACAGGAGCAAGTTGGGAAGGAGACCGGCGCAACCGGCAGAACCTGAATATCCGGCTGTCATCGCGATTATTCGCCGATTCGCTTGACGCGGCCCCATCTTCAAACGAGAGTTCCTATAGGTCTCTCGGCCGTTTATTGACGTTTGCACGGTCAATGCGCGAGGGCGACCAACGGGAGCCCGATTTTTTTCCGGCCTCCCCTTGGTCGGCGTGGATCATTCGTGATGCAAACACCAATAAGGACTCGCGGATGGCCAATGCGCGCAGCGCCTCTTGCGAGTCCCAAGTTGCAGCCGGCTGAGGCCGTGCCGCCGGCCGAATCACGAAGACCGATGCTAGACGGGCACCCTTGGAGAACCACGATGCAGGGCGAGCAGACAACCACCTCGGTCGACGTGATCACCGGGCAGTGCTGGTACACGGGAGAGGTAACCACGAGGGGCTTTCGCGTTGCCGACGTCCTCAACGACGCGACTGTCGATACGTTGACGATGCGCGACACGGTAACCGGGTTGATCGGCAACGGGTCGGCCAGCGTCCGCTGGAACCTGCTCTACTTGAGAAAGAGCGGGATCTTCATGGTGATTCCCAAGGGGACTCACGAGGCGCCGATCCGCCGGGCCAACAACTACGTGGCAAAGGACCGTTTCGGGGCCATGATCGCCCTGCCCGGCCACCTTCTGTCGGGCATCGTCCATCTGCCGTCGCGTTCCACCCCGCTGACGCTGTTGGAGGAAGGCAGCACGCTTTCCCCGTTCCTTGCCCTGACCGAAGTGACCGTGCACAGCTCGACTCACAATCTTGCCGCATCGCGATTGGGCGTCGTGCTGGTGCAGCGGCGGGCCATCGAATCGGTGCAACTGACCGCACAGCGATTGCCCAAGCGAGAAGCGGCCGCCGCCCCGGCCGAAGAACAACCTCTGCGTGACATCGCGGCCAAATGGTAACGCAAGTCGCAAGACTTCCATCGCGGGATCTGTCCGTACCAGGGCACCGAAAACCCTCGTGCACTCAGCTACGGTTGGGCTTGCGTGCGAGACCGGCTGCTTTGTGAAGGGACCGACAAGAATGCCCAGCTTGTCTTGCGACGGTTCCTATGGATGTTTGCATTGTGAATGATCCAGGCCGATCAACGGGAGGCCGGAAAACTCGGGCTCCCGTTGGTCGCCCTCGCGCATTGACCGGGCAAGCGTCAATAACCCTCGAGCACCACGCAACCCAACAGACGGCCGCCGCCGGCATCGATCACCTCGACGGCCTCCCGCGCCGCGCGACGGGTCGTCCGCGATAGGCGGATTGCCAGATAGGCGCCCGTGCAGTGACGGGCCGCCGGGGCAACTTCCGGATAGGCCAGCGACGCCGCGTCGACCAGCACGAGCCGATACGAGCGGCAGAGATCCCTCAGCAACCGGCTGAACCGCCGTGTTTGAGACAGCCAATTCTCGTCCGCCACGGCCCCCGCGCCCGGCAGGACGTGTAGCCGGGGCACGCTGGTGGTGCGTATCGCTTGCTGCCAGGGCACCGTGCCGGAAAGCACGTCGGCCCAGCCGTCCGCCACGTCGATTGCCAAATGGTCTGCCAGCGACGGATGCCGGCAATTGCCGTCGACCAACAGCACGTTGCCCGAAACCCGCTGGGCCAACGCCTCGGCCAGCGAAACCAGCAATCCCGTGGTGCCTGCTGCGTCGCCTGGGCTGGTAAACACCAGCGAGGCCGGGCCCTTCGGCGGCAGTTGCGAAAGGACTTTTTGGGCCAACCGGCCGCAAGCCTCCGCGTGTTTGGCGGAGGGCGGTTGAGGCCAGGCCACGGCGCCGTCCCGCGAGGGTTCGGCTTCCGGCTCCACGGCAGCTCGCTCGGCGTGGGCCGGGCCGCCGTCCGAGAATTCGTCCGCTGCCATGGCGGCGGCTGCCTCGGCGCGCGACAAGGCGGCCTCGGCGTCGGGCGCCGACGGCCAGGCCGATTCGGCCTCAATCTTCTGTAGAGCCTTCAGCGTGCGCCCCATGGCATGGTCGCTTTCGATATCTTGACGGCGCCCCGCGTGCCAGCCGCCACGCGTCTCAGCCACGGCGGAGCTTGGCGAACAATCGTCCGTATGCATGCCCCCGCACCGGTCCGACCCCTGCGGCACTTCGCAGCCCTTCGTCGTCCTCTTGCTCGGCCACGAGCAGATCCGAATCCTCGCGATCGACCATCGCGGCCGATCCCCGCCGGCGCATGGGAACCGTGCGGCGGTCCACCTCCCAGTCGGCCGCGGCGCCGGGTTCGTCCGGCGAACCGGCCGCCCAGTCGAACGCCCCGGTTTCGGCCGCTTCCTCCGGTTCAGGCGGATAGTCCGCCTCGGTCTGCTCGACTCGGGCGATCTGGTCGGTCTGCGGGCCGGCCGACGGGACGGCACGATCCGCCACGATCTCCTCTCGCTCGAACGGCTCGCGAAACGGCCGGCTTGGCTCGTCGAAAACCAGTTCCACCTCCGGCCCGATCGATCCGGCCGGCTGGAACTCCTCTTCCACGTCTTCCAGCATCTGCTCGATCTGGTCGAGCTGCTCGGCCGGCTCGACAGGGTGCAAGTCCGCTTCGCCGTCTTCCGGCGAGATGCGCAGCGGCGGCAAGGCCGGCTCCTCATCCGCGGCGTGCTCGACGTCGCCCGGTTGATCCTCGAGCCCCCCGAATTCGATCACGTTGTCGCCCGCGTCGGCCGTCTCGGTCTGCCCGCTGCGCGGCGGCGGCAATTGCTGCAAATCGGCCCATGCCTCTTCGACGTCGTTCGGTTCCAGGTGGTGGCGGCCGGCGACGTAGGCCAGCAGCAACGCATGATCGCAAACCTGGTTGATCAGCCGCGGCACGCCGTCGGTCACCTGATGGATCCTCCGGCACGTCTCGTCCGAGCAGATGGGCTCGCCCGCCCCGCCGGACGAATTGATCTGGGTCTGGACGTAGCTTTGGGTTTCGGCGCCGTTGAACGCTTCCAGATAGCATCGTGCCACCAGGCGCTGGCTGAAGGAGTCCAGCTTGGGGCTGGCAAATCGCTCCTCCAGCATGCACGCCCCGCAAAGCACCAGGCGGATGCTCGGCTGCGCGTCGCGGGTCACGTTGGTCAGCATGCGGATTTCGTCGAGCAGCCGCAGCGGCAAGGTATGGGCTTCGTCGACCAGCAGCAGGATTCCGTGGGGGCAGCCTTCATGGGTCGTGAGGTGCTCGACCAGTGCCAACCGCAACTCGCCTTCGTCCATGCCGCGGTACGGCTGGCCCAACCCGTAGAGAATCGCCTGCAACAGCGCGCGGCGCGTACTCAGCCGGCCGCTGGAGAGCAAGACCACCGGAAAGGAATCCTTCCACTGCTGGGCCAGCACCTGGCACAACAGCGTCTTGCCGGTTCCCGAGGGCCCCACGACCATGGCCGCCCCTGCGCCCCGCTCGATGCAACGGGCCAACGTCTGGCGCGCCGTCTCGATCGCCGAGGCCGGGAAATACTGGTCGGCCTGCGGCACCGCAGGAAAAGGTCGTCGTCCAAAGTCGAAGTAGGCTTCGTACATACGCGAGCTTCTCTGTCTTGCCTCTTCTTTGCAGTCGCAATCGCCGCACGCGTCAACGCGCATCCCGTGCGCCGGACCATGGAACACCAGTCCATTCGATCCATTCGGCACAATCCGGCAATCCGCTCCACACCGAGTTCGCTGACCGTCGACGTCGACCCGTCCCACACAATTTTACGCCGCTCTTCGCTTGCGGCGTCGGGCTTCCCGGGTGTCCTTCCAGCGGCGGTGCAGCCACCAGTACTGCCCCGGCGTACGGCGGATGAAATCCTCCAGCCGGGCGGTGTACCACTGGGTCAGATCGCGGACGGTGCCGACCGCATCGTCGGCATGGCGGGGATCGATGGCGGCCGGCGTATCCAATTCGATGCGAAGCGGACCTCCGATTCGCCGGGCGGAACAGACGGCCACCGGGGCATCGTGCTCCAGCGCCAGCAAGGCGATCGCCTTGTGGGCCGACGCCGGTCGCCCGAAAAACTCCACCCAGCAACCCTTCGGTCCGGCGTATTGATCGGCCAGAAACGTCATGGTCCCGCCCCGGGCGAGCACCTCGACGATCTGGTCGTAGCCGCCCTTCTTCGGAATCATCCTTTGGCCCGTCCCGCCGCGAAAGCGGTTGAGAAAGCGGTCGAGATAGGGGTTGTCCAAGGTTCGCGCCACGGTGTGGGTAGGGAAACCCAGGATCGCCAACACGTAGCCGGCCACCTCGAAATTGCCGAAATGGCCGGTAACGATCAGCACGGGACGGTCGGCCAACAGCAGCCGCACCAGCCGGTCGGCGTCGTGCAGCGTGATGTAATCCCGCCAGTTCGTCTCGTGGATCGCCCGCGGCGCGCGGGCCACCTCCAAGACGAGCAGGAACAGGTGCTCCCACATCTGCCGGGCCAGCTTTCGGCGCTGGGGCGCGGGCAGCCCGACCAAGGCGTGGGCCAGGTTGTCATCGACCACTTTGGCGCGGATCCGCAGCACGTCGCCAAACAGCCAGGCGAACCACCGGGCCAGCATCTTGCCGGTGTCGATTCGCATCGCCTGGACGACGCAGATCAGCACACGAACCACCAGGTAGACGAGCCAATCGGCAATCGAGTTGCGGCGCATGCAGGGGTCCCTCCGTGCAGTAGCGAATGGGCCCATTTTCGCAGGAAGGGCTCCGGGGTCCAAGAGCGGTTTGTTCGGCGGTTGCGGGTGGGGCGAGTCCCGAGTCTCAAGCCGGGCCAGACACGTTTTCAGCCGCCCATGCCGGTCTTGCGGGCCTTCAAGACCGGATCGCTCTTCAGCGGCAGCTTCACGGCGCGGCCGGTCTCGGCCGCCTTGTAGATGCCCAGGATGACCTCCACCGAGCGGCGGCCCTCGTGTCCGTCGATGGCCGGGGTGGTGCCCTTCTTGATCGCCTTTAGAACGTCCCCGAACTGGCGGGCGTGGCCATGATGGCCGATGGCGGCCGGATCGGCCGCGCCGCCACCGCCGCTGACCTGCTCGGCCATCTTGCGATGGATGGCCGCGTCGCGGGGGCCCTTCTTAGCGAAGTCCCACTTGATCAGGTCTTCTTCCTCCATGATGGCCGAACCGGCTGAGCCGTGGATCTCGATCCGCTTCAGGTAACCCGGATAGATCGCCGTGCTGGCTTCGATGATTCCCAACGCCCCGCTGTCGAATTGCAGCGTGGCCATGGCGACGTCTTCGACGGCGATCCGCTTGTGGGCCAGCAGGGCCGTTTGGGCGCGGATCTCGGCGACCGGCCCCATCAGCCAGCAGAGCAGGTCGACGCTGTGGATGGCCTGGTTCATCAAGGCCCCGCCACCGTCGAGTTCCCAGGTTCCCCGCCAGGCCCCGCTGTCGTAGTATTGCTGAGTCCGATACCACTTGACGATCGCGTCGCCGACGGTCAACCGCCCGAAACGGCCCGCATCGACCGCCCGTTTCATTTCGATGCTCGAACTGTGGAACCGCGAGGGGAAGATCGTCGAGAGCACCACGCCGGCTTTCTCACACTCGCGAATGATCTTGTCGCAGCGGCGGAGCGTGATTTCCAGCGGCTTTTCGACGATGACGTGCTTGCCCGCCCGGGCGGCAGCCACGGCGGGGTCCAAGTGTGCCCCGCTTGGGGTGCCGATGGTCACCACGTCGACCTGCGGATCGGCCAACATCTCGCGTAGGCCGTAGTACGCCTTGCAGCCGGTCGTCTCGGCAAGCCGGTCGGCCGCGGCCGGCACGGTGTCGCACCCGGCCACCAGCCTGGCCCCGCGGACGTCCGCGATCGCCCGGGCGTGAAAGTGCGCGATCATGCCACAACCCACAATGCCAAAACCGGTTGCCATGGGAGATCTCCTGCTCGAGACGTTTGTGACTTCAGCTACCATTTAGCCGAAGTGTGACGTGATTATAGGGCCGTGTGCGATCGGTGAAAAGGGTCCAGACGGCCTGCCGGAGTTGCGCGAGGCCACGCCCAAAGCAGCCTACTTCTGCAATGCGATCCAAGCCAGGGCAACCGCCAGGCTCGTCGCGTTCAGTGCCATGTGCAGCACGATGGCCGGCACGATGCGATGGGTCCGCCAGTAGAGAGTTCCCAGCACCAGCGCGAAGGGAAACAGCACCAGCGGATCGGGGGCGATGCATTTCGGCATCAGCGCCGTCAATGTGATCATCATCGCATAGACCGGAGCGGCCACCGCGGCAAACGCGGCCAACCCCAGCCCGACGTCGCCGAAGAACTTCCCGGGCACCCAGCCGAAGTCGACGGCCGTCGCACCCGCGCGCATCCGCAGCAAACAAACCGTCGCCAACATCACCAGCACATTGGCCGCCGCGTTGCCCGCCAGCAGGAGCGTCAGGTAGTGGATGTTCATCATCGGCGTATCGACGCGGAAGTGAATTCGGGCGAACAGCAGTGCGGTGAGCACGATCGGGCCCGAGGCGCCCGGCACCCAGCGTCGCAAGGTGGGCATGGCGGGTCTCAATCGCCTTTGCCCGGCTTCCAACCAGCCCTGTAACAGCACGCGGAAGAAAAACTCCTCGGCCACCGGAGCCACCACGACCGCCGACAGGCCGCAAACCAGCAGGACGATCGCGTTGCCCTGGTTCAGGAGCCGGGCGACGATGTGGGCCGCGTTGGGGCTTTCGGCAGGCTGAATCCTCGGCGGCTCGATCAGCGGCGTGCCGCCGAGCACAGCAATGATCAGCAGCTCGATGCCTGCCACGGCGATCACGTAGACCCCGAAGACCATCACCAGATCCAACGCCCTCCACGGCACGGGGCGCCGCGGCTGGTACTCCAGCACCGGCTCTCCGCGCCGCCAGTGGACCAGGATCGTCGACCACGCCGCCAGGAAAAGCCAAACGGCCACGGCCGCTACCGAGAGAAGCCAGAGAGGAACAGCTTCTGGAACAGGTTGCTTCACGTTTGGCCCGAGATGATCCACGGTGGGTCGAGACGCCCAACTCCACGAAGCAGCTACGCCCGCAATAGCTTCACCGCCGCCACCACGTAGCCCACGCCCGAATAAACCGTCAGTACCACCGCCGACCAGACCGACACGAGCAACAGCCAGTCGCACCACGGCGGGGCGTCTACCACGAATCGACCCTGTTCGACGTCGAGGGCGGTGGGGTAATGGAGATAGAACAGGCCCACGCCGGCGGCCACGCATTGCAGCAGCATTTTCAGCTTACCGGCCATCTTGGCCGAGAAGTCGGAGCCGCGCTGCTCGATGAAGCTCCGCAGCGCCGTCACCAGCAGCTCGCGACCCACGATCACCACGACCATCCAGGCCTTCACGCCGAACCGATCGGAGTGCATCGCCGGCGCCGCCGCCAGAAAAATGAACGTGCCGCAGACGATCACCTTGTCGGCGAACGGATCGAGGATCCGCCCCAACCGAGTGACCTGGTTGTACTTCCGCGCGAAATAGCCGTCGAGCCAGTCCGTGCCCGCGGCGATGATAAACAGCGCCAGGCTCGTCAGGTAAAAATCGAAGTGGATCAGGGCGAACAGGGCGACCGACAGCAGCAGGCGCAAGGTCGTCAACTGATTGGGGAGGTTGAAGACGGACGTCCGCCCGCGCCGCGTTTCCTGGGTGTTGGCTGCCATGTCGGCTCCTGGTGCTGCGCCACAGCTCGCGGTCCGCAGAGTCACGTCACCGCGGCCCCTATTAGATCATAACCCTCGACAGCGACAACTTCACAGGCCACTATCTGCCCGGGCGCCAAATCTCTGCCGGTTACATAGACTATGCCGTCCACCTCCGGGGCATCCGCGTAGCTGCGACCAATGTAGGCGTCGTTCTGCCCGGCGACGGCACCATCGAGAAGCACATTCAGCCGCCGGCCGACCTGGGCGGCGTTGAAGGCAAACGCGATTTCCTGCTGTGCGGCCAGAAGCCGGTTGCGGCGGGCTTGGACGATCTTCTCGGGAACCTTGCCGTCTAGCTCGAAAGCAGGGGTGCCGGGCTCGTCGCGATAGGCGAACACGCCCAGCCGCTCGAACCGTTGCCGCCGGACCAGCGCCAGCAACTCTTCGAACTGCTCCTCGGTTTCGCCGGGGAATCCGGCGATCAGCGTGGTCCGCAGCACCAGGCGGTCGATCCGCTCCCGCAGCCGATCCAACAGCCGCTCGGTCTGTTTGCGGTTGACCCGGCGCTGCATCCGCCGCAGCACCGTATCGTTGATGTGCTGCAGCGGCAAATCGAGATACGGCAGCACCTTGCCGCCGGAGGCCACCACCTCGATCAACTCGTCGGTGATGTGCATCGGGTAGAGGTACATCAGGCGGATCCATGTCAGCCGGTCGATCTGTTCGAGCCGGACAAGTAGGTCGGCCAGACGGGGCTCGCCGTAAAGGTCTATGCCGTAGAAACTTGTGTCCTGCGCGATCACCACCAGCTCGCGGGCCCCGTCGGCGGCCAACTGCTCGGCCTCGGCCACCACCTGGTCGATGGTCTTGCTTGCATAAGGCCCCCTGATCTGAGGGATCGTGCAGAAGCTGCACGCGCGGTTACAGCCCTCGGAGATCTTCAGAAACGCCAGATGCCGCGGCGTGATTCGCAGCCGGTCCGTGTCGGGCAATGGTCGGCTGGGTGCCGGCCGGAAAACCGTCCGCTGCTCGACCAGGCCGCCGAGCAGTCGCTCGGCCGCCGCGACGATCTCGTCCCGCGCGAAGACGCCCACCAACTGGTCGATCCCCGGACAGGCTTCCAGCAGGGCCTCGCGGTCCCGCTCCACCAGGCATCCGGCTACGATCACCCCCCGAACGGACCCCTCTTGCTTCAGGTCGAGCATCTCGCGGATCACGTCTACCGACTCGGTCCGGGCGTCGTCGATGAACCCGCACGTGTTGACGACCACGAAATCGGCCCCGGCCGGCTCCCGGACCAGTCGAAATCCCTCCAGCCGCAACAGCCCGGCCATCCGCTCGCTGTCGACCAGGTTTTTGGGGCAACCCAGGCTGACCAGGGCGTAGGTTCCTCGGTACCGGGGTTCCACGGCGTTTTGCGACACGATCGGTGGTTTCTCTAAACGGGGGGGCGGCGGTGGGATCGAGGCGATCGCCTCAACGAACCCTACCCCATTTCGGCCCCGATCGTAAGTGGCCCAATTCGACCGCTTGCACTGCTTGCAGCCGACGGTATACTATACGAAAGTACACACTCTGAGTCCTGCGTCGGCCTTGCCGCCGGGCTGCCGACTCGATTCGTTCCCGTCCTCCCACGGCGCATCAACCCCATGCTCCCCGAACTGGCTCCGGAAGAAATCGCCACCTCGCTGGACGCCGTCGCCATGGAGGTCCTCGACGAGGCGGGTGTCGACCGGCCGCCGGTCGATGCGTTTGGGGTGGCGGCGGCGTTGGGAATCGCCGTGGCGCTGGACGATTGTCAGCACGGCCGGGCGCGGTACGTACGGCTGAAAGGCTACCGATCGCCGTGTCCTCGGGCGACCATCCTGCTGCGGCCCGAACCGCGTCCGGAACGCAAGCACTGGGCCGTCGCCCACGAGATCGGCGAGCACGTAGCCCATCGCGTCTTCGCCCGGTTGGGGGCCGATCCGTGCACGGCGGCGGGCAACGCCCGGGAGTTGGTCGCCAATCATCTGGCCGGTCGTCTGCTGCTGCCCGGCGCGTGGTTCGAGCCCGACGCTTGCCGGTGCGGCTGGGACCTGCTGACGCTCAAGGCCCGCTACGCCACGGCCAGCCACGAACTGATCGCCCGGCGAATGCTCGAGTGCCGCCCACCGGTGATCATCACGATCTTCGACCATGGGCGGCTCTATTTCCGCCGCAGCAACCTTCCCGGCCGTGCCCCGTCGCTTTCGCCGGTCGAACGGCAATGCTGGGAAACGGTCCACCGCCGCAATCGCCCGCAAGACGCCACCGAAGGCACCCGGGCGGTTCGAGGCTGGCCGGTCCACGAAGAGGGCTGGAAACGCGAGGTCTTGCGCACGGAGGTGGAGGATTTCGGCGTTGATGCAGGCTGATCATCGCGGTTTGGCCTCCGGTTTTCTGGGTC
This sequence comes from Pirellulales bacterium, assembly GCA_016935315.1. Classification (GTDB taxonomy): domain Bacteria; phylum Planctomycetota; class Planctomycetia; order Pirellulales; family Thermoguttaceae; genus JAFGRD01. The sequence continues at coordinate 81,820 of JAFGRD010000019.1, read as the reverse complement.
TGATTGCCGTGGCCGCGCGGCGAACGTGACGCCGGTGAATCTCCAGCAATGGGGACTCGCCTGACGCGCGAGGCGCCATGATCTGCCGAGTTGCAGGCGGCACGCGGTGGGACTAGAATCGTGACTGGGATCGGACTCCCGCACCATGGCGAGTCCCGTCCGGACCCCACCCCGTATCACGCCGACCCGAGGAGCCCGCCATGGCGACGACTCACCTTTTCGCGATGCTTCTGTGCGCCACGTTCGGCGCGGATCTGCCTGCCGACTTCCAGCTTTCCCCGCCGCCGGGAGCACTGGAGCGGGCTGGGGCCGACGCACCGACGTTTGCGGCCGGCGCGCCATTGGTGGCCACGTCGTACTTCTACTGGTACGACGCGGAGACGAAGTTCCACGTCGTCGACCCCGACGGAACCGACGCCCTGACCGACCACCCGCCGACGCTGGACGGCTTCAGCTACAACAACGCCGACTGGCACGCCCAACAACTGGCCGACATGGCGGCCGCGGGCATCGACGTGGCCTTGCCCGTGTATTGGGGCGTGCCCTACGTGGAGAAGACGTGGAGCGACGAGGGGCTGCCGCCGATGGTTGCCGCCCGGGAGCGGCTGCTGCGCCAGGGCAAGCAGGCTCCGCGGCTGGGCATGTTCTACGACACGAGCACGCTGCAATACAACAGCCGCAACTACCGCGTCGATCTGACCACGCCGGCGGGCCGGTTGTGGTTCTACGGCACGATCCGCAACTTCTTCTCGCTGATTCCGGCCCGGCACCGGGCGTGCATCGACGGCAAGCCGCTGGTGTTGCTCTACTCGGCCCATTTCGCCAAGCAGGTGGACGCGGAGCTGATTCCGGCCGTGCGACGGATGTTTCGCGACGATTTCGGGACGGATCTCTACGTGGTGAAGATGCGCGACTGGCCGGGTGAGGCCGACAGCGAGTATCAGTGGGGCGGTGCGATCGCCCCGCAGATACACGACACGGCGGCGATCGGGCCCGGCTACGACCATTCGGCGGTTCCCGGGCGGGCGCCGCTGGTCCGCCCCCGCGACGACGGCCGGTTCTACCAGTTCGGCTGGACACGGCTGCTGGCCATGGACCCCGCGCGGCGGCCCTGGCTGCTGCACCTGGAGACCTGGAACGAGCTGCACGAAGGCACGGACATCTGCGAAACGGTCGAATACGGCCGGAAGTACATCGAGCTGACCCGCCGCTACGCCCGGAAGTTTCACGACCGGCGGCGGATCGATCCGGCCGAGGGCATGCCCCGGCTCGAGCAAGTTGCCGCCTCGCCGGAGAAGTCGGAAGGGCTGAAGCTGGTGCCGTTGCCCGACGGCGACGGGCCGGTGGTCGACGGCACGGTGGCGGGGCGCCAGGCTTGGAGCACCAAGGAGAATCGCCATTCGCCGGTCACCCGCTATCTGTACTTCGACGTCGATTACGCGTTCCTCTACGACGGGGACGAACCGGTCGAGGTGACGGTTGGCTATTTCGACGACGGCCCCGACGGCTTTCGGCTGCAATACGATTCCAGCGATCCGGAGCTGTCGGGCGTCGGGCAGCAGTTTCGCGAGGGTCCGGTGCAACCGATCCAGGGCAGCAAGACCTGGAAGGAAGCCCGTTTCGTCGTGCCCCATGCCCGGTTCGCCGGCCGCGCCAACGGCTGCGATTTCCGGTTGGCTTGCAGCAACGCCGATCTGGTCGTCGGCCACGTGTCGATCCGGCGGGCCGAGAAGTGACGGTGCGAGCCGTCAGCGCCAATCGTTGGACCGCATGCCTGGGCGTGCACGTGTCGGCGACCGTCAGGCAAATGCGGTTTGCAGCAGCCCGGCCATCATGCCGCGGCTTTGCCCGGCCAGCATCACCGACGACGTGGCGGCCTGCACGAGGATCTGCGCGCGGATCGCGTTGGACGTTTCCGCCGCCACGTCGGTGTCGAAAATCTGGCTGAAGGCGCTGCTGAGGTTTACCTCCATGGAGCCCAGCACCCGCTCGGACGCCTCGATGGTGTACCGTTCGAAGGCCCCGGCCCGCGTGCGGGCGCCGAGCACCTGGCCGCGGGCCGCGTCGAGCACGTCCATCGCCTGGGCGAAGTTGCCGCTGGCCAGGCTCGCCGAGCCGCCGCTGGCCAGATCGCCGAGCCGGTCGGCCCCTCTGCCCAGGGTCGAGGTACTGATGTTGGGCAATGCCAGCGTGGACGTGTTGCCCACCCGCGGCGAGAAGACGAACGTCATGGCGTCGCCCGAGATGGTGATCGGATCGACTTCGCCGGTGAACCCCTGGGCGAACTCGATGTCGGCCTGGAGCGTGGCGGTGCTGATCTCTAACCGATTGCCTTGGCCGGTGAACTCCGCGCCGTCGACGCTGGCGACCACGTCGGTCCCGGCGGCCGAGGCGTCGCCGGCGTAGAAGGCGCCGTCGAGTACTTCGATGCTCACCGTGGCGTCGGAGCCCACGGCGGTGCTGGAGAACGTCAGGTCGCCGCCGGCGGCCGAAGCGGCCACGCCGGTACTGTCGCTGGAAGTGTTCACGGCCGCGGAAACCTGGTCGAAGGTGGTGCCGGCGGCGAACTCCAGCGTGACGGTCCCCTCGGTGCCGGTCAGCGCCAGCGTCACGTCGGCGTCCAGAGTCGCGTCGGCGTCGCTGAAGGTCAGGGTGGCCGCTTCGGCGGCCTGGGTGACCTCGATGTTGGGCGTTTGTGTCCCGCCGCCGGCGTTGGCATATACTTGAATGTCGGTCACCTGGGCCGCGTTGACTCCCGAGACGTGGAAGCCGGCGCTGCCGTCCAATAAGGATTGACTGCCGAAGGAGGTGGAGCCGCCGATGCGGTTGATGGCCTCCAGGGCGGCGTCGTTTTCCATTTGCAGCGCGGCCGTCTCCGCGTCGCTCAATCCCCCGCCGGCCGCGGAGACGAGGTTGCCGCGGATCGTGTTCAACAGGCCGCTCACCTCGCTCATGGCCGAGTCGGCCACGCGGATCATTCCGCGGGCGCGGGCGGCGTTGTCGCTGGCCGCGCGGATGGCGGTGATCTCGGCACGAAGCTCCTCGGCGGCGATCAGCCCGGCCGGGTCGTCGGCCCCCGAGTTGATCCGTTGCATCGTGGCCAGCCGCACGCTGCTTTGACTAAGTTGTGTAAACGCCTGCAAAAGGTTCTGCTGGGCCGTCAGATCGATTCCGGAAAGACCGCTGCCGATGCGCATCGTTCGCCCTCGTCTGGAGTATCTTGTGGCAGAAGACCGGGCCCGAAAGGGCATACTCCACCCTTATAAACCCTACCATATTGCTCTAACCCATTGCCACGGAGCGAGTTGCGGTTGCCGTGGGGCGGCGGGACGCCTTTCCCCCGCTCGTTCCCTGCTCGGGATGCTATGCGCCGCGAATGGAGAGGATCGACACCCGGCACGGGCAATTGGCCTCGACACGGCACGCGCTCCTGCCCGGCCGGCTACGCGAGCGTCCGAAGCAAACCGAGATCATGGTGACGAGAAGTCGATCCGGCGCGTCTCGATCGGGCGAGAGCGCAGGTCGTCCGAATCGGATTTCGCGGGTCCATCCGGATCAGATTTCGCTCATCAGCTTGTCGAAGTGCTCCACGCTGACGGCAGGCGAGGTGCTGAAGGCGATGCCCGTCAGCTTCGTCAGGGCGACCGATGCCTTGACGGCCTCGTCGATGCCCGGCATCGACAGCACGAATACCAGATCGTGCTGGCCCAAGGCGGCATACATCGCCTCGACCTCCCCGCCGAGCCGCCGGATCAGGTCCACGGCCTTGCTGGTCCGCTGCACACTCATCTCCTGCAACGCCCGGGATGAGTAGTTGCCATACATCAAGAACGTTGCCATAGTCGAGTCTCCTTTCGAGAGTGACGGGTATCCGGCGCCGGCGGTGTCCGCCGGTCGATATCCGGAGGGGCCGACGTCGAGGTTCTGTCCATCGAGTCGAAGGGATCGCCCGCGCCGGGGCCCGTCTTGCGGAACACGAAGTGGTTGGTCCCGTCGCCCGGCGTGGTCCAAAGCTCTTCGAGCGTGAAGCCGCGCTGGCGATAGAAACGGAAGATCTCCTCGGGCCTGGCGACCTCGAACGGGTATCCCCCCAGCCAATCGAGCCAGTCGTAGACGATCGACATCCCCCGGCGCTGGCGGTACTGGACGTAGCGTCGCCAGGGCGCCCGGAGCCGAAGCAGGTCCTTCAGCAGCCCGGAGAAGACGAACCAGGGCACGAAGGTGCCGACGACCACCGCGCGGCCCAGCCGACCGCGGCAATAGAGCCGCTTCACGCCGCGCCACAGCCGGGAGCGAAAGCCCCGGTCGTTGTAGATGGCCACAAACAGCAGCCCCTCGTCGTCGACGGGAAGCTGCGCGTTGTGCAACGCCCGATACATGTCGCCCGTGTGGTGGAGCACGCCGAAGGAATAGACGATGTCGAACCGTCCCAACGACTCGATGTATCGCGGGTCGAGGGCGGAGCCGTCCTCGACGGTCCACGTGGGGTCGTCGGGAAAGAAGCGGTGTTTCAGCTCCAAGGTGCAGGCGACCGATTGGGGGTCGTAATCGAAGCTATGGACGCGGGCGCCCAGCCGCCTGGCCGCCAGGCTGAACAGCCCGCTGCCCGAGCCGATGTCGAGAAAACGCCTGCCGCGAAAATCGGCGCCGCCGAAGGCCTCGACCAGAGACGCTTCGGCCTGTTCGATCCGCCGCCGGTCGACGATGCCGAGAAACCGGGCCCAGTTTCTGCCGAACCGGAACCGCCGGCCGGCGACTACCTCCATGTGGTGATTGCTCATCTGCCGTCTCCCTCCGGAGAGGTCTTGCCAAAGACTCACAAAGGTTCCGTTGTAACGCAAACGCCGACGCGAAGCCAGATCACTGTTCTTGTGTGGACGGGCCGGGGTGAAGTAAAATGGGCGTCGCTCGCCTCAGGGCACCGCCTGGCAGATCGTCTCCCGACCCCATCGCGGGGGCTTCCCGTCGCACCGCATCGTACCATGGCCGACTCTTCCGCAACGGGCACTCCGCGACCGGGTGCCATGGTCCTGCTGTTTCTCGGCTTCTTCCTGGTCTGTTTCACGTTGGGCTATCCGGCCTTGGCCCGCTACGACCCTTCCGAAAAGGGCAAGGGCAATACGGACTCGTTCTGGTATCGCCGGATGGTCAACCGGGGAAACGTCGTCCCCCCGTTCTGCTATCGCGTGCTGACGCCTGCGCTGGCTCGCGGCGTGTTGCCGGTGGTTTCGCGATGCGAGATCGGCGGATGGGATCCGGCCTTGTTTGCCCTCTGGATCGTCAATGCGGCCTTCACCTCGCTGACCGCGCTGGTCGTGATGCGCATCGCAGCGATCGTGGCCGACGACCTGGCCGTCGTTGCCCTCGCGCCATGGGTCTACCTGTCGTCGTTCGTGGTCGTGAATCACCACTTGGCGGGCCTGATCGACTCGGCGGAGGCGTTTTTCTTGGCGGCAATTTTCTTGGCACTGCTGCGGGAGCGTTGGCTGCCGGCGGCGATTCTGGTCGCCGTCGGCCCGGTGGCCAAGGAGACCATCTTGCCGTTGGGACTCTCGGCGCTGGCGATCTGGTGGGCGACGGCCCGGCTGCGGGGGACGCGGTGTACGCGGCCGGCGCTTGTCGCCGTGGTGGTTGCGGCGGCCGGGGGATCGCTCGCCCTGGGCGTGTGCCGATATGGCGTGCCGTCGTACGAAGGGCACGTGCTGTCGGTGCCTCGGCTGGCGGCCATGTTCTCCCACCTCGGTGGATGCCTCTTCGAGCGGACCCAGGTGTACGCCTTCGCCTTTCTGTTGCCGATGGCAGTTCCCCGGCTGCGACGGCTTCCGGCGGCGTTGCTGGCCACCTCGGCCGGGATGGCCGTGGTGGTGACGTTGCTCGGCGCCTACGCCGGCATTACCGGAAACCTGCACCGCCCGCTGTTCTGCGTCTTGGGGCCGGTCCTGGTCGTTTCCAGCTCGATTTTCCTCCGCGACCTGGCCCGGAGTTTGCTGAATGCACAGGACCTGTAGCGGACCTCATGAGAATTCAGATTGCCGTGATGCTGCACACCAAAACGTCCCCAACCTGAAGTCCGGCGACTTCAGCCACCACGGAGGCCTCGATGAAACTCGACGCGATCCTCGCCCCCGGCACCGAGCCACAGGTGTTGGGGACCGGCTATGGGTTTTCCGAAGGACCGGCCGCCGACGCGGACGGCAACGTCTATTTCTCCGACGGCCGGCACGACAGCATCCACCTCTACCGGCCGGGCAGTCCGGTGGAACTGTTCACCGACGACAGCACCGACGCCAACGGGATGATGTTCAACCGCAAGGGAGAGCTGTACGTCTGCGAGGGCGCCGCCCATCGGATCGTCGCTTTCGACGTGCACACCAGGCAGAAGCGGGTGTTGGCCGGCGAGATCGACGGTACCCCTTTCAACGAGCCGAACGATCTGGCCGTCGATCGGCACGACGGCTTCTATTTCTCCGACCCCAACTACCAGCATCGCGGCCAGCCGACCCTGATGAAGCAGGACACGTACTACTGCTCGGCGTCCGGCCGCGTTCACCGCGTGTCGACCGTCTGCTTCAAGCCCAACGGCGTGCTGCTCGACGCCGAGGAGGTCACGCTCTACGTGGCCGACAGCCGGGGCCAGCGGATCTACCGCTACGAGGTGCTCGGGCCGGGCCGCCTGGCCAACGAGAGGCTCTGGATCGACAAGCTCGGCGCCAACCCCGACGGCATGACGCTCGACCAGCACGGCCATCTGTACGTCTGCCTGGGCCGGGCCGGCCTGAAGCTCTTTGACTCCGAGAGCGAGCCGATCGGGCGGATCGAGGTGCCGTATGCTTCGAACTGCTGTTTTGGCGGACCGGATTTCGCCACGCTGTTTGTCACCTCGGCCGACAAGCTGCTCGGCATCGCGACGAAGGTTCGCGGCATGCGGCCGCTGTGTGCGCGGAAAGACTGACGCCAAGGCGCCCCATTGCCGTTGGCTATTCGGCCTTTCGTCGGAGCACCCGGGCGCACGCGAGAGTGCCTGCTCCGACAATCAGGAGCAAGAGCGTGGCAATCTCGGGAACCTGAGTCCCCGGGCCGGCGTCCCCGTCCGGCTCCGTGACCGTGATGCTCAGATTGTCGATCGCGCCGGAGCCCATGGCCACGCCGTAGTTGGCGAACTCCACCCCGGCGATTTCATTGGGACAGACGAACATCGGCAGGGCGGTGGTGCTGACGCCGGCCACGTCGAGCTGATAGGTCCCTGCGGTGAAATCCGCCAAAATGGAGATAGGCTGAACCGCGTTGACCGTCACGTCCAGACCCGTATCGACCAGTCCGGCCATGGGGTCCAGGTAGTGTACGTCGTGCATCCCGGGCAAAAACGGGCTGGCTTGCGGGGCAAAGCGGACCAGGAACGCGGGGTCGCCACTTACGGGGTCGTAGGCGCCGACGTCGAAATAGTGCGAATACCCGTACGACGTGAAGCCCGTGTAGTCGAAGCGGATCGTCGCGTTCCCGGCCAGGGCCAGCCGCTGCCGGTTCTCCGCCGAGAACGGCGCCACGGCGATGTTCCGGTAGTGGAAGAAGCCCATGGTCAGGTTGTTCGCGGTCAGTGGATCCATCAGCACGCCAATGCCTCCGGGATCGGGCTCCGAAATCTGCCAGGGTTCACCGACGGCAGGCAACGTGGGATTGGTGCCCGGGGCGCAGTTCTCGAAGTCGTCCAAATAGATCGGAATCTGGGCGCCATAGGTCAGTGCGCTGAAGACAACGATCAGCACGGCGACCTTCGGCGGCGTCAACCATCGGCCCATGCGGCGTCTGTAGGGACGTGATGCCGGACGTGCAGGTCTCATGATCACTCCTCGCGAAAGAAGACAACAGCGACCTCGTGGGCGACCAATCGCGGCTGCCGACCGCGCCGCGGCATGACCCCGCCACAGCCCGCGACCATGCCTCCCATGATACTCGTCCGAGGGAGAACATCAAGCCCCGCGGTGGCCAATCCGCACGAAAGAACCAGAACCCCCCTCGGTGGAGTCATTCGGGCGTTGGGCCCGGCCGGTCGCGTGTATGCGGCACCGTCTTGCCACGGCTCCTTTCATGGCCGTTTTTGCCGCAGTTCAGCGCGACACAGCGCCGCTACCACAGCGCCCCTACCACAGCGCCCCTACGACAGCGCCCCTACGACAGCGCCCCTACGACAGCGCCCGTACGACAGCGCCTCTATGACAGCCGGTCCAGCGCCTGCCATAGATCGGCGATCAGGTCGTCGGGATCTTCGATGCCGACCGACAACCGAATCAGTCCCGGGGGAATGCCGGCTCGTCGGAGTTGCTCGTCGCTGAGCGGGGCGTGCGACATCGAGGCGGGATGCTCGATCAGGGTTTCCACGCCGCCGAGGCTGACGGCCAGAACGACCAGCCGGGTGGATTCCACCAGCTTCACGCCGGCCGCTCTGCCGCCGGCCAGCTCGAAAGCGATCATGCCGCCGAAGCCGCTCATCTGGCGTTGGGCCAACTCGTACTGGGGATGGCTGGCCAGTCCGGGATAGAGCACGCGCGAGACGGCCGGATGCGACCGCAGCGCCTCGGCGACCGCCAAAGCGTTGTCGTTGTGCCGTTGCATCCGCACGGCCAGCGTCTTGACCCCTCGCAGCACAAGCCAGGCGGCGAACGGATCGATACAGCCGCCGAGCATCGTGCGCTGGTGCCACAGTTGCTCGGCCGTCTCCGCGTCGGTTACCAGACAGCCGCCGATCACGTCCGTATGGCCGGAAAGGTACTTCGTGACACTGTGAATCACCACGTCGGCCCCAAGGGCCAACGGCGTCTGGTTGTAGGGCGACGCAAACGTGTTGTCGACCACGGCAAGGTTTCCCGTCTCGTCGGCGATGCGGCACACGGCGGCCAGATCGGTCAGTTGCAGCGTGGGATTGGTGGGCGTCTCTACGTAGAACATGCGGGTGTTCTTTCGCACAGCCCGGGCGAACGCTTCCGGATCGGTCGGATCGACGAAATCGACCGAGATGCCCAACTCAGCCAGATCGGACGACAAGAATTCGGTCGTGGCAGTATACAGAGAGGACCCGGCCACGACATGGTCGCCGGGTCGGAGCAGCCCGAGCAGGGTCGTGGTGACCGCCGCCATGCCGGATGCCAGTGCCAGGCACTTCTGGCCCCCCTCCAGATCGGCCAACACCTTTTCGAGGACCTCGATCGTCGGGTTTCCCCAGCGAGTGTAGTATGCCTGGGGTTGGGTCTGCTCGGCATACCTGGCGATCGTGGCGGCGTCGGCTACTCGGAAGGTTGATGTCTGGTAGAGGGGGGTTGCCACGGGATATGAAGTGGGGGATGCCACCGGGTGATGAACGGTTCGGGTGGCGATGGACCGACTGCCATGATCGTGCTTCGCGTCCGGCATGGTTCTCTCTCCGTCTGGCAGCCTGCATTGTGACGGTTTGGCCGGATTCTGCAAGATGTGCCGGCGCATGCCGAGAAACGGCAGCGGTTTACCGTCTTCTTCGGGGCACAAAATCTTTGACGGCTAGGGAGAAGACAATCATAATGAACGAACCGCCGGCAGGGCAGCCTGGGCCGGTTGGGCCGGGGCTCTTATCGAATGATCGGGACAGCCATGAGACCCTCACACAAGCATTTGTTGCGACGACGGTTTGCGCGCAGACTGCAACTCGAATCGCTCGAAGACCGCAAAATGCTCGATGGCGCCGGCTGGTTCGGCAGCGTGATCGGCGACACCGACGGCGACCTGTTTGCCGTCGACGTGCTGGACAATATGGCTCTGCAGTACCTGGGGCGAGCCGACAAGGTGATGTTCGACCTGGCCTTCTCCCCCGACGGAACGCTCTACGGAGTCGGCGGGCCGGACGCAGGGCCCAGCGAGCTCTACCAGATCGACCTGAACCTCGACAATCCATCGGCAGGCATCACGACGACCCTCGTCGACACGGTCGAGATGGGCGGCAGCGGGATTTTCGTCAACGGCCTGGAGTTCCGCAGCGACGGCGTGCTGTTTGCCTCGGGCTACGATTCGTCGGGCGACGGGATGGTCTTCAGCATCGACCCGGCCACCGCGGAGGCCCAGCCGGAAGTCTTGCTGGGAGCCTATCAGTCGGCCGGCGACCTGGCGTTCGACGTCGACGGCAACCTGTACATCACGACCTTCGACGGCGATCTGTTGAGGGCCGATCCGGCCCTGGATGACGGCGAAGTGGTTGGCTGGGCCGGCGCCACCGACTACTACGGTCTGCTCTACGGTCCGGCCCCGCGGATGTACGCCTTTCGCTCCGGGGGCGACGTCTACCACATCAATACGACCGACGCCGCCTATACGCGTGTCGCTCAACTGGCGCATTCGTCGTTGCAGGGCATCAACGGCGCCGCCACCGTCTTTCGGCCGCCGACCGACCTGGGCCCTCTCGGATTCATCAGCCTCAGCAGCCAACAATCGACGCTCGGCGAGCTCTGGTATCGCGTCGAGGCCACTCATGACGGGTATCTCACGGCCGACTTGCCGGGCCTCAGCGCCGCCTCGGGCGTGGAAATGACACTCTACCGCCAACAGGCAAACGGCAGCCTGCAGGAGTTGGCTTCCGGCCAGCCGCGGTTGGATTATCAATCAGCTACAACCGGCCAGCAGTATTTCCTTCGCATCGAAGGAGCCGACTCACCGCTGAGCGTTCGGCTGGCCAACCTGGTTACCCCGACGCAAGCCGGAGCGACCGTGCATGGCACCGGCGGCGCCCAGGTCTTCGAGTTCGACGGCACGATCCAGCACGACGGCGTCCAGGCGGTCCATCGCTGCGGGTTCCTGATCAACGAGTTGGACTACGAGTTGGTGCGCCCCGCCTCTCCCACCCCCACCTTTTCCGTGACCTTCGTGGGCGCCGGGGCAGACGACACGGCCCTGCTGACCGGTTCCGCCGGCACCGACACCGCGTCGATGAGCCCCAACACGGCCGAGGTGACCGGCGCGGGCTACGTGGTGCAGGTCAGCAGCACACCGGAGATCTCCTTCGAGGGCGGCGGCGGCAGCGACGTGGCCGCGCTGGCGGGATCGGCGCAGACCGACGACGCCACGCTTTGGTCGGGCACTGTCGAGCTGGTCGGCAGCGGCTACGGCTTGCTGACGATCGACGTGCCGACGGTCGATGTCGACGGGGCCGGCGGTGCCGATTCGGCCACGTTTGCCGGCAGCGGCGGCGAAACCGTCGAACTCTGGCCCGACCGCGGCGAATTCCGCCAGAGCGGCTCGATCATCCGCTGCCGGAATTTCGAGACGACCTTGGCCCTGTCGGGTGGGGGCGCCGATTTGGCGATCTTCCACGACTCGGCCGGAAACGACCAATTGAGTTGCCTGGTCGGCTACACGAAGATGACCGGGCCCGGCTTCACGCAGGAGGCTTACGACTTCAAGACGGTGCAGGCCGATTCCAACGTCGGTGGGACGGATACGGCGAAGCTGTACGATTCGTCGGGCAGCGACGAGTTCATCGCCACCCCGGTCTACGCCCGGCTGCACGGCGACGCGTTCTCGTTCGAGATCAGGAATTTCGAGGGCGTGCACGCCTATGCCACGGCTGGCGGCACCGACGTGGCCAAGCTCTACGATTCGGCCGGAGACGACACGCTGCGCGCCACGGCCGAGGAAGCCGCGCTTTTCGGCGCCGGCTTCTACAACCGGGCCAAGTTCTTCGAGGGTGTTCACGCCTATGCCACGGCCGGCGGCGCCGACCAGGCCAAGCTCTACGACTCGCCCGGCAACGACAAATTCGTCTCCACGCCCGTCTACGGGGCGCTCTACGGCGCCGGCTTCTACAATCGGGCGAAGTTCTTCGAGGACGTTCGCGGCTACGCCGAGGCCGGCGGCAACGACGAGGCGAAGATGTTCGATTCGCCGGGCAACGACGAGTTCGTGGCCACCCCCGGCTACGGGGCCTTGTCCGGCGCGGGTTTCTACTGCGAAGCCGTGTCGTTTGACGGGGTGCACGCCTACGCGACTTCGGGCGGCAACGACGTGGCCAAGCTGTACGACTCGCCATGGGACGACATCTTCCATGCCGACCCGGTGCAAGGCGCCCTGTTCAGCCCCGGCCACTATTACAATCGGGCCAAGCACTTCGACGGGGTGCACGCCTACGCGACCAACGACGGCCACGACCTGGCCCGGCTCTACGATTCCGACGGCAACGACGTCCTCCGCGGCAGCCCGGAGGAAGCCGCGCTGTATCGACCGGGGCTGTTTTACAACCGGGGCAAGTACTTCGAGGAGGTTCGGGCCTATGCCGGCGCCGGCGCCGGCGACCGCGACGAGGCCTACCTGAAGGATTCGACCGCGGCCGACCTGCTGGAAGCCGAAGGCAACTGGGTCCGGCTCTCCAGCGCGGCTGTCGATTACCTCTACCGCCTGGAGGACTTCAACTACGTGAAGGCGACCGCCAATCGGCCCGCCGACTACACGGACATCGACTGGGACTCGTTGACCTTCGAACTCGACCTGGAGGGTCCGTGGTAAGGGCCAAATGCCGGACATCAAACCGTTTCGGAAAACACAATAAGGTATCTCTCTGCCCGCCTTTCGGCCGGGCACCGACCCAACTTCACTTGGAGTAGCTCCCCATGAAGTCTCTTTGGTCTCGTCGCCTCACCGGTCCCGCGCACTCAGGCAGCCGGCGTGTTTCTCGCGGCACGCGGAGGTCCTCGACGCGGTCGCCCCGATTCGAGCCCCTGGAAGACCGGCGGCTGCTGGCGGTGGCGCCGACGCTGATGCCGATCGACGACGCGGCGATGGAGGTCGGCAAGCCGCTGCATATCGGGCTGGACGGCTTCGACGCGGACGGCGACGCCCTGAGCTACGAGGTCCGCGTCGAAGGCCTCGACGGCATCGAGACCTTCATTCCCCAGGGAAACCGCAGCCTGCGGATCTCGGTCGAGCACGAGGGCTACGCGGGGGCCGATAACGACCCGTCTTTCGAGGGCGAGATGGTCCTCGAGCTGTTCGAGGGCCGCACGCCCAACACTACCGCGCGGATTATCGAACTGGCCGAGGAAGGGTTCTACGACGGCCTGGTTTTCCACCGCGTGATCGAGACGTTCATGATTCAAGGCGGCAGCTCCGACGGCTACGGCTATGAAGGCTCGGGCGTGACATTCGACGACGAGTTCCACCCCGATTTGCTGCACACCAGCAAGGGCGTTTTGTCGATGGCCAATGCGGGCGCCAACACGAACGATTCGCAGTTCTTCATCACGTCCGAGCCCACGCCATGGCTGGACGGGGCCCACACGGTCTTCGGCTTCCTTGTCGAGGGCGAGCAGACCCGGCAGGACATCGCCGGCGTGGCGACCGGCACGAACAGCAGGCCGTTGTCGCCGGTCGTCATGACCTCGGTGGACGTCTTCCAGGATAACGAGAACGCCGTGTTGATGCTCTCGGCCCCCACGGCGGGCATGGAGGGTGCCGCCCAGGTGACGGTCACCGTCAGCGACGGCCACGGCGGAACGGCGGTACAGACGTTCTCTCTGACGGTCAACGGCCCCACGCTGGAACCGATCGACGACGTCAAAATGGCGCGAGGCGAGTCGCTCGATGTGACGCTGGAAGCGTCGGACCCGGACGACGATCCGCTCACGTTCGACGTGGTCGTCGAGGACACGACGCTTGTGAGCGCTTCGGTCGAGAACGGCGTGCTGACGCTGGTGGCGACTGAGAACGGAGGGGGCCAGACGAGCGTGACGGTGCGCGCCCAGGACGATGCCGGCGGCACGGCGGAGCAGACGTTTACCGTGACCGTCGGCGTGCCGGCGTTGGCGCCCATCGACGACGTGACCTTGTCGCGAGGCCAGTCTCTCGACGTGACGCTGGAGGCGTCGGACCCGGACGACGATCCCCTCACCTTCGACGTGTCTGTTGCCGACACGAGCCTTCTGAGCACATCGCTGGACGGCGAGGTCCTGACGCTTGTCGCGGCGGAGGGCGCCGAAGGCCAGACGAACGTAACGGTGACCGTCAGCGACGGCACCGACCAGGCCGTGCAGACCTTCGCGGTCACGGTCCTGGACAACGCGGCGCCCGTTCTGCAGCTGCCAGACGACGTGGTTCTCTACTCCGGCGCGCCGCTGCACATCCCGCTGGAAGCGTCCGATGAAGACGGCGATCCGCTGACGTTCTCCGTCACCAGCACGGCGCCCGACGCCTTGACCACGACGATTCTCCAAGGAAACCGCAGCGTGAAGATGACGGTGGCGTACGCCGGCACGGGCGGCACCGGCGAGGGAGAGTCGCCGTTCTCCGGCGAGCTGGTGTTCGAGCTGTTCGAGGACCGCGCCCCGGACACCACCGCCCGTTTCATCGATTGGGTCGAGGAAGGGGCATTCGACGGTCTGCCGTTCCATACGGCCGTCCGGGAAGTGAGTTCCGCGGGTACCACCACGGTTGCGGTGATCGGCGGCGACGCCGATTACAGCGGGCCGCTGTATGACGACGAGTTCCATCCCGATCTGCAGCACACCAGCGCCGGTGTCTTGTCGATGGTCAAGGACCACGACGACACCAACGGCATGGAGTTCTTCGTCACCACGCAGGAGAAGCGCGGCTTCGACTTCCAGTACTCGGTCTTCGGGTTCCTCCGCGACGGCTACGACGTCCTCGACAAGATCGCACAGGTGCCGGCCGGCTCCAGCGGCGCGCTGCAATCCGAGGTGAGCATCACCTCGCTGGAAATCGTCCCGGCCGGCCAGGACGACGAGCACGCCGTGCTGATGCTCGGCATCCCCAACGACATCACCAGCGGCTCGGCCGACGTGACGGTCCGAGTGTCCGACGGAACCTACACGGCGTCGGAGACGTTCCGGGTCTACGCCTGGCCCGACTGGTACAACGACGATCCGTTCATGGAGTCGATCACGGAGGTCTCCACGACCGTGGATACGCCCGTGACGTTCCAGCTCCCCGTGGTCGATGTCGAGGGCAATACGATCAACTACGAGGGCGTGGCGACTCCGCTGCATCCGGATCTGTCGGTCTCGGTCGATTGGACGGGCCAAGTGAGCATCCGGCCGCGCCATGGGCTGCGCGGGGTCCACAACATGTTCTTTGCCGTTTGGCCCGGCAATCGGAACTACCGGCCCGACCACGTCAGCACCGACGTCCAGGAAGTGCCCCTGATCATTTACCCCACCACTCCCACGGGCGTCGAGCTGCTACCCGGCTCCGACACGGGCGTCAGCAACAGCGACCATCTAACCGCTCTGAACAACACGGCCGGCCAGACGCTTCAATTCCGCGTCAGCGGCGTCACGCCCGACACCGAGGTGCAATTGCTGGCCGACGGCGAGGTGATCGGCCAGGCCATGGCCACCGGCGACACGGTGGTGATCACCACCGACGGGGCGACCGCCTTGGATGACGGGACCCACACGATTACCGCCCGGCAGACCTTCGGCGAGTATGAGATCGACTGTGGAAATCGTCAGGAGACCATCGAGGTCCATAGCGGCGCGTCTCCCTCGCTGCAAATCCGCGTCAAGAACGCCGCGCCGGAGTTCCTCTCGACGGCCTACCCGTACGCCATCGAAAACCGGGCGTGGAGCTACAACGCGAGCACGGACGACGAGGCCGCCGGCACGCCGGTGACCTACAGCCTGGTGACGGCGCCGGCCGGGATGACCTTGGACGCGTCGACCGGCCAAATGTACTGGACCGCCGGAGAAGGTCAGGGGCCGACCCAGCAGGTCGTCGTCCGCGCCACGGATCGGGCGGGCAACTTCTCCGAGCAGACCTTCGAGCTGGCCGTCGACATCGGAATCCGCGTCACGCAGAACCGCTCGTCGGTGATAGTCGTAAGCGGCGAGTATCGCGAGCCCTTCCTCACCACCAGGGATGGCTGGCTGACCGTCGAGGCCCTTTTCTCGCACGCCGCCGGCAACGTCGATCTGGTGCTGCTGAACGAGGCGAACGAAGTGGTCGGCCGCTCGGCCACCGGCAACGACAACGAGCGCATCGACGTCCCCTGCCAGGAGCTGGAGACGTTCCGGCTGGTGGCCTCCGGCAATAATTCGGCGGTCACCTTCCGGCTGACCAACCTGGTAGCCCAGGACGGCAATCAACTGATGGTCTACGACACGACGGGCAACGACACGTTCGTGGTCACGGCCGGACCGTCGCACCAGTTCCTGATCAACGACGTCCTTTACGACACCGGCGAACACTTCTCCGACGGTGCAACCTCTCAAACGCCGATTGATACGATCGTGATCGAGTCCGGCTGGGGCACCGACCAGGCCACGGTGACCGGCACGGCCGCCGCCGAAACGGCGACTCTCTCGCCGCGCTATGCAGTGCTTTCACCCCATGCGGACGCCGGAGCCGCCGCGGAATACCGGATCGAGCTGCACAACGTCGCCACGATCACGATCCGCGGCGGGGGCGGGCTCGATGAGGCCGACCTGACCGACTCGTCCGGCAACGACGAATTCGTGGGCACGCCGCTGGTCGGCCAGCTCAAGGGCACCGGGTTCTCCGTGCGGGCGGAGAACTTCGCGACGGTTCGTGCACATTCCGTCGAAGGCGGCGTCGATGTGGCCAAGCTCTACGATTCGGCCGAAGACGACGTCTTCGACGCCGGGCCCGATTCGGCCGCGCTGTACTTCCCCGGGCAATACTACAACGAGGCCAACGGCTTTGCCGCCGTCCATGCCTTCGCCTCCGGGGGCGGCGCGGACGTCGCTCGGCTGTACGATTCGGCCGAAGACGACTTGTTCTCGGCCACCCCGGGCGACGAAGCGGCCATGTATCGCCCGGGCCAGTACTACAACCGGGCCAAGTACTTCGGCGCCGTCGAGGCCCACGCCGGCAGCGGCGGCGAGGGCGACAAGTATGACCAGGCCACGCTGCGCGACTCCTGGCAAGACGATCTTCTGGTGGCCGGCCCCGAGTCAACGAGCATCTCCAATGTCGCCGCCTCCGTCAACATCGACGGTTTCGGCAGCGTGACGGCCTCGGCATCGAGTTCAGGCTTCGACCAGGCCGAGCTCTACGGGGGCTCCGGGGACGACACTTTTGCCGGATCGCCGAACGGCGGAACGCTGACGGTTGGCGACTGGCGGGGCACGGCCAGGAACTTTGAGAGTTTTCGGGTGGCGGCCGGCGCCGGCGGCACCGACGTGGCAAACCTCTACGATACGCCGGGCGACGACCTCTTCACGGCATCCCCCGGTCAGGCTAGCATCATCTCCAATAACTCCAGGGCGGTCGTGGTGGAGCAGTTTGCCGAGGTCCACGCACGCGCCACGGCCGGCGGCGAGGACCGGGCCGAGCTGATCGATTCCGCCGCGGACGACACGTTCTGGGCCTATCCCAGCGTGGCCGCGCTGCACGGCGAGGGCTACTGCAACTGGGCCCAGTATTTCGAGGAAGTGACGGCCCATGCCGGCGCCGAAGGATTCGACGTGGCCAGGCTCTACGACTCCGTGGACTTCGACAACTTCGAGTTCTACGCGGAAACGAATTCCGGCGTCATGTACAGCCACGCGCACGTGCCGCCGTACGCCTCGGGTTACCGCAACAAGGCCGTGGGGTTCGACCACGTGGCCGCCTACGCCACGGCCGAACAGCTCGACACGGCGAGCTTCCTGGATTCGCCGGGAAACGACGAGTTCGTCACGTCGCCTGGGTACGGCTCGCTTGTCGGCGATTACGGAGGCGGATACCACGCCGAGGCCATGCGCTTCAGAAGCGTCGTCGCCCAGGCGCAGAAGTTCGAGGAGGAAGGCGCCGTCGATACCTACGGAGTCGACGTGGCCCGGATGTGCGATTCGCCGGGCAACGATGTGTTCACCGCCTCCGTACAGAGTGAGAGCGGGCTGCCCGAAGAGGCCGTGCTCAACATCGACAGCGGAGCGTCCTGGCTGCGAGCCGTCGGCTTCGAGGGCGTCCACGCCTATGCCACCGCCGGCGGCCACGACAAGGCGATCTTGGGCGGCAGCGCCCAGGACGATCACCTTCACGCTTCGCCCACCGAAGCGGCCCTCTGGGGCGAGGGTTTCTATAATCGAGCCAAGCATTTCGACGAAGTCACGGCCGATGCCGGATCCGGAGGATTCGACGAAGCCAGGCTGTACGATTCGGTGGACACCGACAATTTCGAGTTCTCCGCCGAAGCGAACTCCGGCGTCATGTACAGCGACACCTACGTGCCGCCGCTTGCCTCGGGCTATCGGAATACGGCCAATGGATTCGACCGCGTGTTGGCCTTCGCCACCGCGGGCCAATCGGATTCCGCGACGTTCGAGGATTCGCCGGGCAACGACGAGTTCGTGGCGACGCCCCAGTACGGCTCGCTCTCCGGCGAGTACGGCGGCGGCTTCCACGCGGAAGCCCGCAATTTCGAGACCGTTGTCGCAACGGCACAGAAGGTTGACGATGGAACCGGCGTCGATGCGTACGGAAACGACGTGGCCAAGATCTACGATTCGGCCGGAGACGATGAATTCGTCACCGAGGTGCGAGCGGAGAGCGGCCTGCCGGAGATGGCGGAGCTCAAATTGGCCGGCGGCGAGTCCTTGTTGCGAGCCGTCGGCTTCGAGGGCGTCCACGCCTACGCCACCGCCGGCGGCCACGACGTGGCGACGCTGCGCGGCAGCGCCCAGGACGATCACCTCTACGCGTCGCCCACCGAAGCGGCCCTTTGGGGCGACGGCTTCTACAACCGGGCGAAGTACTTCGAGGAAGTCCACGCCGACGCCGGTGAAGGAGAGGACGACGTGGCCGACCTGGACGATTCGCCGTCGGCCGATCTGCTGGAGGCCTCCGCGGACTCGGCCCGATTCTCCAACTCCGCGATCGATTTCCTGCTGGAGGCGGCCCACTTCGACCGCATCACGGCGACCGCCAGCAACGCCGACGACCGTGCGGAAATCGACTGGGCCTCGCTGACGTTCGACCTCGATCTGCAGGGCCCTTGGCAGCAGTAGCCCTTGGCAGCAGCACCGCGCCCGATCGGCAATCCGGCCCGGCCGGCCCTACCAGGCGTCCCGGGGGCAACCCACGTCGGGCAGCTCGGTGGGATCGAAGCCGACCGGGGTCGCCACCGAACCCGTCTGGCCATCGGCTGAGTCGCCACGGAGCCGATGGGGTGCAGCACCGCCGCACGGTCCGGTTCCATCGCCCCCGGCCGCCGATGGAGTCGGAGCGACACGGCACGGGACGCCCTTCAACAGCGCCCGGTAACCCTTGGGCAACGGCGTGGCGTCCGTGGCCGGCGTGACCAGCGCCCTGCTCTTCTCCGGCGGCAAGGGAAGGGGATCGTCGCCGGAGAGTTGCGAGCCGATCTCGGCCATCACGCAACGGCACCGCGGGCGGGCGAAGTACCGCCCGAGCTCGTCCCAGATCTCGCGAAGCGGTCGCTGGTTGAGATTGCCGAACGACAGCGGCGTCACGTCGCAGGGCGAGATCTCGCCGGCGGCGTCCACGAACAGGTGGTGATAGGCGGCGCCGCAGCCGAAGAGCTCCTCCGATTCGATGTAGGCGAAGCAGGTGACGGTCGGTCCGCCGTCGTCTCTGCGGCGATTGTGCTCGACGTGGAAGTCATACAGCCGGCGCCGCGTCTCCGCGTTCAGCAGAGCCTCCGTGCGGCCGGCGAAGCCGCCGGTCGGCACCGGGTTCGGCACGCGAAGCTCGGCCACGCCCCATCGCCGGCAGAGGTCGTAGATCCGCTCCAACTCGCCGCTTTCGAGCTTCTCGGCGAACCCGATCGTCGAGACCGACGTGTAGATGCCCGCCGCGTGGCAGGCCTCGATGGCCCGCCGGGCATGGTCGAACGAGCCGGGCGAGCGGCGCACGGCGTCGTGCTGCCGGGGATCGGACGAGTCCAGGCCCACCACGGCGGCCGTCAGCCCGGCCTCGGCCAGCTCGTGGGCCCGCCTCGGCGTCAGCCCGTGGCCGGTGGTAAAGATCAGCGTAGCGGTATCCTCCGACACCTCGGCGATCCAGTCAGCCAGTTGGCGTCGCAGCAGCGGCTCCCCGCCGCTGAAACCGATAATGCAGGCCCCCAGCTCGCGAACCTGGCGCACCGCGCCGAGCATCTGCTCAGCCGACATCTCGCGGACGTCACGATGCGCGTAGCTGCAGTGGGCACACTTGCACGGACAGTGCGGCGTGGTGGCCATATAGACCGAGACGGGCAGGCGGCGCCGGTGCGTCAGATGGCCGCAGAAGCGATCGAAGGCCTTCGAGGGATATGGGGGATAGAACGTGTTGAGATACGCGAGGCCTCGGTGCCATCGTCGCTTGGTGTTCTTCATCCGCCGCAGCAGAAACCAGGTCGTGGCCGGCGGCAGCCGCAGCAGCAGCCGTGCAAGGGCTCCGGCCGCCTGGAGCCGTTCCGAGGTCTTCATGGTCGGGACGCCTTCTTCTGCACTTTCTGAAAAAACGGCACTTAGGCCTGCAAATTGGGGGAAAGGCGGCGCCGCCGCGTTTCTCTCAATCTCGACCTCGTATTGCTGCATGCCCTGCCATCGGACTCGTGATTTTTCGCCAACCCGCCGGCAGGGCCTGACGCGGGAACGCTTTCGTGCATTCCCCGTGCGGGCCACCATAGAGTATCGTCCGCCGGTCGGAGCATTGGCCGGTTTTTTGAGGCTGGCAGCGTCTTGCGAGGAGTTCTACGCTCGCACTGCCGTTGGCGTTCGATCGTCGTCGCGCCGGGAATCCCCCGGCTTGGGTGGGGCACGACCAAGGATGGGCCTGCCTGTGGCTTGCCGCCGGAGATCCAGTCGGGGAGTAGGGCAGGCGAGGCCATGAACCACCCGACTGGGGAAAAAACCTTTCCTTTAATGCCACCTTGGAGGCAATTCGCCTAAATTCTTCAAAATGCGTATCTTATCTATTCTACCGGCGGCCTATCTGTCTATGGAGAGGCGGGAGTCCTCCGGCA
Organism: Pirellulales bacterium; assembly: GCA_016935315.1. GTDB lineage: Bacteria > Planctomycetota > Planctomycetia > Pirellulales > Thermoguttaceae > JAFGRD01. The sequence goes on along the minus strand of JAFGRD010000019.1, from coordinate 60,885 downwards.
CTGTTTGCAGCAGATGATTTCTACACCTTGGAGATGAGTACGGGAGGAGAGGCGATGAATCGGCTGGTGTTGGGTCTGGCGGCCGTCTTCGTGGCGGCCAACGTCGGCGTGGTCAACGCCGCAATCGGCTTCGGCGATACGAGCAAGTACTGGGCGGGCTGGAACAACGGGTCGGGCGACGACGCCCGCGACGTGATCGGGACGCCGGATTTTCTCAACGACGCGGCCGGCGGCGTGGACTTGGGTGCCAACGGCCTGCTGCAGAAGATCACGTTCTCCTACAATTCGGCCGCGGCCTGCAGCCCCGAGTTGCTCTACGGCGACCTCTTTCTAGGCGTTGACGGCGATTCGCAATGGGACTACGTCGTTCGCACCCACGTCTTTGGCGGCGGCGACCAGAGGGCCGCGATGGCACAAACGAACATCGCCCTGTGCATCTACGACTATTCGGCCGCTCCCATCGCCTTGGGCAGCCCCACGGCATACCAGTACAGCAGCCAGGCCAGGCGTCGCGCCGGCGGAAGTTGGACCGGCTACAACATCCGCGATTGGCACCCCTGGGCCCTGGCCGCGCCCGACGCCGACAAGCTGATGGCCGGAAACGTGGTGTTCAGCGGCTGGCAAGACTATGCCAATCCAGGAGTCTCCTTCTTCGATTTCACCAGCTTGCCGGGCGGCGGCCTGGACCTCAGCGGCGCGAGCACGCTGACCATTGGCTTCGCCATGCAGTGTGGCAACGACGTGATCCACGAGACGGTCGACCTGCCCAAGGGGAACGTCCCCGAGCCGGCCAGCCTGATCGTCTGGTCGCTGCTGGCGGTCGTCGGGCTGTTGGTGGTTCGCCACCGCCGTCGCGGCGCTGCCTGAAAAGCAGATCGCGAGCCCTATGGCTCCGCGACCATCGGCCCGTACGTGGCAGGCATCCGGTGCCGGGGCCCGATGGACCGCCAATAGCCGACCCAGCGGAGCGGCTCCCGCCGGCTCAAGTCCACTTCCGCCCAGAACACGCCTTCGCGGCCCTGGTTGCTGGCCAGGATTCGCCCCATCGGGTCGATCACCATGCTGTTGCCGTCGTAGACCGAGGGGATCAGGTAGACGCCGTTGTCGCGGGCACGGACGCGGAAGACTGTCTCGCCGTCGACGCGGCCTTCCTCGTCGGGCAGTGTGTTGCCCCAGGTGGGCGCGAAGATGATCTCGGCCCCGTGCAGGGCAAAGATCGTATCGGCCTCGGGGAAGAACCAGTCGTAGCAGATTTGGATGGCCACGGTCCCGAAATCGGTCTGGAACACCGGATACTCGTGGCCCGGTGTGATCCCCTTGTTCCACTCCTCGCGAGGCAAGTGGACCTTGCGATATTTGCCGGCCACCTGGCCTTTGCGGTCGATCAGCACGGCCGTGTTGTAGACGGTTTCTCCATCGCGTTCGGTCAGCCCGGCGACCACCCAGAGCCCACCCTCTCGGGCAGCCTGTCCCAGCCGCCGGGTCGACGGGCCGGGGATCGGCTCGGCCACGTCGCCGGCGCCCTTCGTGGTGCCGACCATCGTGATTGCTTCCCCGAGGCAGACGACGTCCAGTCCCAACTCTGCGGCAGCGTCGATTTGCCGGCAGAACAGTTCGAGGTTCTTCTCCGGCGTGCTGTTGCGTGGCCGCAGGAAGACCGTGCCGATCTTGACCTTCCGCGGCGGCGGGGCCGCACAGGGGCAAACGCTGACGCGCCTCCAACAGACCGAGCCGCCGCGCGGCCACTTCACCTCCAGCGACAGCCGGGCGCCGTCGGCTTCCTCGGGCGCAACCAGCACGTCGGCAAACCGGAGGTCCTGCGGCGAGCCGCCGGCCTCGGTTCGTGCGGGCGAAGGACCGCGAATCAGCATCCCGGCCGGGTGCAGAGGCTTTCCGTCATGCGTCCAGATCAGCCGCACCAGCAGAGACTGTAGTGGCGACGGAATGGCCCTCGCCCGGCAAGTCGCCTCGATCGCATAGGCCTGTCCCCCTTTGACTTCCGTCAGTTTCTGCCAAACGCCGCCGACCGCGTAGGGCCGGCCGGTGCCGTCGATGCGAAGCCCGTCCGCCTCGCGACGCACCGAACAACTCGCCGGTTGCCAACCGGGTGTCCAGAGGGACCAGCGGGCAGGCAGGCCTTGCTCGCCCGCCAGAGCGAAATCCGGGTTGCCGACCAGTTGGCTCGACTCCGCCCACGCGCCGCCGCCGAAGCAGAGCACCAGCCCGAGAACGACCGCCGGCCCGAGGGCGACGGGAAGCCATCGCCTGCGACCTCGCTTTTTCATGGCGCACCTCACTTTTCGTCCTCTTTTTCCAAAGCCACACGAATCGAAGCCGCCACTTGCCCGGCGAGGGTTTTCGAGCCCTTCGGCGTGAAGTGGACGTTTGCCGGTAGCTGAATCTCCGCCAGCCGCGGCAAAGCGAAGCCGTACAGGTCGTCGATCGCGATCCCGTTGGCGTCCATGATCTTTTTTGCCACCGCGTTGTAGGCCACGACGTCGTCGTTGGTGCGGGGCGGCGAGCAACCCTTCGGCACGGGGGTCGTGCTGCACCAGATCAACCGTGCGCCGGTCTTCTTCATCCGGGCGACCAGCCGCTGGAGGTTCTTCTCATACTCGACCAGCGGGACCTGGCGTTTGCCTTCGATGAACTTCAGGTCGTGCAGGCCCCAATTGAAGTGGATCACGTCCCAGCGACCCTCGCCGAGCCACCGGTCGATCTGTTCGAGGCCGCGAATCGTCGGCCCGCAATTGGTCGGCGGGCGATGGACGTTCGCCTTGCCGGCCAGGGCGGCCCGCACCGGCAGCATATAGCCGATCGAGATCGAATCGCCGATCAGCAACACCCGGGGCAATGTGGGGTCGTCGTCGATCGGCGCCAGCGCTGGGGGAAGCGCCCGTGGCTGCCGGGATTGTGCCTGCTGCTGTGGTTGCGTTTTCTGTTGCGCGGCCATGCCGTCTTGCGGCAGGCCGAGGGTCATCGCGAGAGCGAGGGCCGCCGAGCCGATCAGTCGTGTGGTCGTCATGGATTGCCTCCCTGGGTGAGTATTCGTGACGCGTCCGCCACCCGACGCCAAGGTAACCGGGCCTCGTCCGGGATGCAAGTTGCCGCAAACCGCGAGGCTCGTCTCGAATCTTCGCCGAAGCGTTGGCGGGCTGCCACGGATCGCCCCATTCCCGAAGTCTCGATTTCTTGCCCGATTCTGCCTGGAACGGCTTGACGTTCCGTGCGAGCCGTATATAGTTGCTCGTTTACGCAGTCGCGAGTCGAGTTGGCTCGGTCATGACGCGAGTCGGCCTCCCCCCCGCCAGAATCACCCCCCACCGATTCTGTCTTTCCGAGCGTTCCTTGCGGCGCTCTGGAGCAGTCTGTTTGCCATGAAAGCGAAACTGATCAGCCTCGACGGTTGGATGTCGCAGCGCAAGATTCCCGTGCCGAAGCTCCCGGCCATCCTGGGCCGCGGACCACACGTGGCCATCCGGATCGACGACCGCTGGGCCAGCCGGTATCACTGCGAGATTGACGAGGTTGCCGGGACCTTGGTCGTACGCGACTTGGGCTCCACGCACGGCACGTTCGTCAACGGACACGCGGTGACCGAAGCCCACCTGAAACCGGGCGACCGGCTCACGGTCGGCGTGAGCAGCTTCCAGGTGCAGTACCGGCAGAGCCTCCGGCCGTCGCCTACTTACCTATGCAAAACCGGCTGAAGATCCGCTCGAGCACGTCGTCGGAGTAGACGGCGCCGACGACCTTGCCCAACTCGTCCAGCGCCACGCGAACCTCGGCCGCGATCAGCTCTTCGCGACCGTCCGTGGCGGCAAGCTCGCGCGCGCGGTCCAGGCTTGCAGCGGCCAACCGCAACGACCGGCCGCAGCGGACGGCCGTGCCGGCCACCGCGCCCGAATCCGAGGCCGCAACCCTCAGCAGGGCACCGCGAAGCTCCTCGCGCAAGGCATCGATGCCCGAGCCGGTGAGGCTGCTGGTCGGCACGCTGTTGGGCACCTGTTCCGGGTTCCGGGCCAGATCGATCTTCGTCAGCACGACGACCCGCTCGTTTTTGACCGGCCGGGCGAGTTCGTCGCGTTCCCACGGGTCCGCCGGACGCGTGCAATCGAGGCAGAGGACGTGGATGTGCGCCCGGCGGTACTGCTCGGAAGCGGCCGCTTGGGCGGCCTGTTCGACGCCGGTCGGGGTTCGTGCGAGATCGGCCGGATCGGAAGGCCCGCCCGCAAGGCCGGCTGTATCGATCAGTTGGCACTTCACGCCGTCGAGGTCCAGTTCGGCGACAAGATAATCCCGCGTGGTGCCGGGCAGCCCGGAGACCAGCGCCCCGGCCCGGCGTGCCAGGGCGTTGAACAGGCTGCTCTTGCCGGTGTTGGGGCGGCCAACCAGCGTCACGCGGGGCGTTGCGGCCGACTCGTTGCGCGAGCGCATCTGGCCGGCCAGTTGCGCCACGGTCCGCGACGCCTCGCGAAGCTGCCGCTTCAGCTCGTCGGCCGTGATGAACGACAGATCCTCGTCGGCGAAATCGAAGCCGGCTTCCAGGTGTGCCAGCAGCTCCAGCAGCGCATCGCGCAATGCGCCCAGCGGCCCGGCCAGGCCGCCGGCCAGTTGGCTCAGCGCCACGTCGAGCTGGGCCGGATCGGCTGCGTCGATCACTCCCAAGACGGCCTCGGCCTGCGTCAGGTCGATCCGGCCTGTCAGGAATGCCCGCAGGGTGAACTCGCCCGGTTCGGCCAGCCGCGCTCCCGCGTCGCAGACCGCCTGTAAAACGGCCTCCAGGAGTGGGCCGGATCCCAACGTATGGATTTCCGCCACGGGGTCGCCGGTGTAGCTGTGCCCTTGGGGCCACAGATAAAGCTCGCACGGCAGCGGCGAGGCCAGGCCCGGCAGGCAGAGCGAGCCGGAGATGGCCGTGGGATGGGCCACTTGCCACGAGGGAAACTCCCTGGCGGTTCGGAAGTACGGCCGCAGACTCGCCACCACCTCGGACCCGCTGACGCGGACGATGCCCCGCGCCGCTCCGCCGGGCGGCGAGGCAATCGCAACGATCGTGTCGTCCAGCGCGGCCATGGGACTTGCCTTCTACGACGTTGCGGCCATGCGTAGCTGAAGTCGCAGAACTTCAGATTTGGGACCTGCTACGAGCACAACAATCTATGGATGTCTGCACCGGGCTGGTCAACCCGGCGTTGACTCCGCTTGCGTCGATTGGGCGTTCTTATGGGTAGAAAGGCCGGGGCAGGGCTTGGCCCGACGCGCCGCCTACTTCTTCCCGCGGCTCTTCTTGCTCTTGCGCGCAGAGCCCCCGTTGCGATCGGACGCAGGCTGCGACGCCGTTTTGGCCTGCGTCCGGGCGGCCAAGGCCTTGGCGTCGGCGCGGGTCTGCGGTTTCTCGGCCGCGGCCGCCGGGGTGTGCTTGGGCAGCAACTTCCGCTCGGCGAGTCCCCAGAAACTGGAGGCCACGAAGTAGATACACAGCCCGCTGGCCACCTTGAAGAACATCACCCCGATGAAGATCATCATGTACTGCATGATCTTCTGCTGCATGGCGGTCTGCTCGTCCGTCGCCGGCGGCATGAACATCTTCTGCTGAACGATGAACAGGATGATGGTCAGGATCGGCAGCAGGTTGAAATAAGGTCCCAGGGCGAACATTCCCGAGCCGGCGTTGAACCAGTCGGGCATGTATCGGCTCCAGTCGAAGAGCATGTCGGGGGCCGCCAGGTTCGAGCACCAGCGGATGCTCTGAGAAAGCAGCGGGGCCTGGCGCAGCTCGATATCTACCGAGAGCGATCGATACAAGGCCACGAAGATCGGCAACTGAACAAACAACACCAGGCAGCCGCTCAAAGGGTTGTAGTTGTGCTTGCGAAACAGCTCTTGTTGAGCTTTGGTTCGCCCTTCGACGTCTTTCTTGTACTTCTCCTGGAGCTTCTTGATTTCCGGCTGCAATTGCTGCATCTTCTGCGCCCCCAAGGCCTGCTTCTTGCTCAGGGGGAACATGCAGCCGCGGACCAGGACCGTCAGCATCAAAATGGCCAGCCCGTAGTTGCCCACCACCGCGTAGAACGCGTGGAGAATCCACGACATCGGCCGCGCGAAGTAGCTGAACCAGCCGTAGTAGACCAACTCGTCCAGTCCGTAGTGGGCCAGCACGGCGGGTTTCTTCGGGCCGGCGAAGATCTCGAAACGGTGCGAGAGCGACTGGCCAGGCGCCAACTCGTGCACTTTGCTGATCATCCGGCACGACGTGTTGGTGAGCTTCTTCTGCTCCTCATTCACCGGTCCCACCCGCAACGGCTGCGACTGCGAAAACCAGATCGCGCTGGGGTCCTCCTTCTGCGGAAGCAGCACGGCGGCAAAGTACTGGGCGTCCACGCCGATGTACGTCAGCGACTGGTCCTGCCAGGGCTTGCCGACGGAGTCGTCGGCGATTTTCGGACAGCCGATCTGGCTGGGGATGGCATGGTCGAACGAGACCACGACGTCGCGCAAGCCGACGGTCCACGCGCGGCCGACCTTGTACGCGTACCAGGCGCCCTCGGCGGGCAAGCCGGTTGGGCCGTCGAGCTGATAGGCCACCTGATGTGGCTTGTCGGCGATGTTCCGCATCCCGACGTCGAACACCAGGTGGTAGGCCCCATGGTCCGCGTCGCTTGCCTTTTCCGCGGGCACGCGCGCCAGGCGATAAGTCTTGGTCAGCTCGAGGCCCTTCTCGGTAAGCAGCCGACGAAACGTGACACTCGACTCGTTCCGGGCCGTCACTTCCCAGTTGCCGGTCCAGAGGTCCAGGCCCTCCAACTCGCCTCCCGGATCGACGCCTTCGGCCGCTTCGTCGCGGATGAGCTTCTGGTCGTCGATCTGCTGCAACGTCAGCAGGAACGAAAGCGGGTCGTCGCCCTCGGGCCGCACGACTTCCAGCGGACGACGCTCCAACTTGACCGGCAAGCTGAGCTTCTGCCCGTCTCGCAGCACCGTAAGCTCGATCGTCCTCTTGGGTCTCGTCCCCTCCATCAGACGGTCCAGCGCGTCGGGGTCGGTGACTTCCCGGGTGACGTCCCGGTCGCGCAGGGCCACGATCAAATCGCCCGGCTTCAGGCCGGCTTCGGCGGCGGGCGTTCCGGGGCCGACCACCTGAACCGGGCAGCCTTTGCCGGCCGAGGCCTTCTCGGCGGCCGACGCATCCACGATCAAGTGGCCCAGGTAGCCGCTGCGGTCGTCCAGGTCGGTGTATCGAGGGCTGTTCAATTCGATCCGAGCCACCGCGGCGCCGTGGCTGGTCAGGGTAACCAGCATCCGATAGGGGTCCTTCGGGTCGCCTGAGCCGAGGGTGATCCACTGAGACGGGATTTCTTCGGGGGCTGCCGCCGGCTTCGGCGGCTGGTCTTGAGGCTTGTCGGCCGGCTTCGGTGCCGCATCCTCCTCAGGTGGCTGCTGTGGCGGCTTCTGGCCAGGCGGCTCTTTCTCGGGGTCCGACGCCGGTTCCGCCGGTTGCTGTGCCACGTCGCCGGGGGCGGCCACCTCGGCGTCCTTCTTCGGCCGTGGGTTCAGACGCGCCATCAACGCCATGTGTCCGAACAGGACGGCAAACGAAAGAACCAGGAAAAGGACGAATCGCCGTTCCATGTGTGAAAAACCTCTGGTATGGGCCGCCGGGCAGCGGCCGGAGCATCCTTGGCGGTGCGTGACGATCAGCGGCGGTATCGATCGGCCCTCTCGGCCGGTTACCGCCCGTCGCGAAGCCGGTCGCCCAGAAAATTGTCGAGTTCCGCGACCGCGTAGATCTTCTCGATGGTCTTCTCCAGGGGATATTCGACCCGACGGAAGCGGACCAGATCGTCCTCCAGCACGACGTAGCACGATCGAGGATCGCCGTCACGAGGCTGGCCCACCGAACCGACGTTGATCATGGTCTTGCCGCCGGTCAGGCGGTACTCATGGTCCATTTCCTCCGGGCTGAAGAAGTTGAAATCCTCGGTGAAGACTCCCGGGACGTGGGTGTGTCCCTGAAAGGCATGCTGATGGATCAGCGCGAAGATCTTTTCCAGCTTTCGCTTGTTGTAGATGTCTTCGGGAAAAACGTATTCATTCAGCGGATTTCTGGCCGACCCGTGTACGAACAACAAGTCGTCCTCCTGGTGATTCCTGGGCAACTCACCCAGAAAGTCCCAGCGGCGGTGGACCGTGGCCGGAGTGCCGTCGGAGTTCTCCAACTGACTTCGGGTCCAGAAGATCGCCCGCTCGGCGCCCGAGTTGAATCCTTCCGGGTCAAAAAGGGCCCCCTGGTCATGGTTGCCCAAAAGGCATACCTGGCACTGCATGATCCGGTCGATGCACTCGCGCGGATTGGGCCCGTAGCCGACGACATCTCCCAGACAGTAGATTTCCGTAATCCCCTGCTCCTGGATGTCGGCCAACACGGCCTCGAGGCTCTCGAGGTTGCTGTGGATATCGCTGATGAGGGCTCGTTTCACGCTGTCGGATCTTTCAGATGCCCGCGGCAAGCGGCGGGCGCGCGGGAAGGCTGTTACAGAAAGAGGGGGTCGTCATTAACCATACCACAGTTTATGGTTGTAGAAGCGGGCGGTCAAGCCGAGGCGGGCGTCTGCCAACCACCACCAAAGGTGTGGCAGGGCTCAGCCGGGATAGTGGCCCGACTCGACTTTTTCGACTGGCTGAGAGCCGAACCACATCCAACGCCTGGTGACGGGGTTGCCGTGCGAATCCTTGCCCTGGAGACTACCGAGAAGACCGGGTCCGTGGCGGCGATGTGCGACGGTAAACTGCTGTTGGAAATAGAGTTAAACCGACAACAACGAAGCGCCCAGTCGCTTGCGCCGGGCTTGCAGGCGCTGCTTCGGCAGCTCCAGTGGCGGCCGAGGGACATCGATCTGGTGGCCGTGTGTATCGGCCCGGGATCATTCACCGGGCTTCGGGTCGGCGTGGCTGCGGCGAAGGCCTTTGCTTACGCCGCAAACGCCGAGGTCTTGGGGGTCGGGACGCTCGAGGTGATTGCCGCCCGCGCCCCCGGCCAGATCCAGTCGATTTCGGTGGCCGTTGACGCCCAGCGGGGGGATGTCGTTGCCCAGTCGTTCCGCAGAAACGATGCCGGTCGGCTTTGTCCGGAGGCGGCCGCACGCCTGCTCGACATTGACACCTGGCTGGCGGCCATCCAGCCGGATACGGTGGTCAGCGGTCCCGTGCTCCAGAAGCTGGCCGGCCGGGTCCCGGAACACGTCATGGTACTGGAGCGACAATACCGGGAGCCCAGGGCCGCCGCGCTCGCACAGTTGGCCGCCAGAGACTACGCTGCCGGCCGGAGGGACGACATCTGGAGTCTGTCGCCCCACTACTGCCGACGCAGCGCCGCCGAGGAGAAGGCGGAAGGGTAGCACCTCGGCCAAATGGCGGCCCAGGCGGCCTGGTGTGGTGTGTCACCTCCAGGTCGGCCCCCTTGACGCGGTCTCCGCTGAGGGAGTACAAAGAGGGAGTGTACGGAGAGTTGGCGTGCCGGGCCGATGTTGGCCCAGGCTAGGGCCCCGTCGTCTAGCCAGGTTAGGACACAGGCCTTTCAAGCCTGCAGCACGGGTTCAAATCCCGTCGGGGTCACCTTATTGATGTTTGCATTGTGAAGGATCCAGGCCAACGGGGAGGCCGGACAAGTCGGGCTCCCGTTGGTCGCCCTCGTCCATTGAGTGTGCAAGCGTCAATAGGGGGACTGCAATGGGTCGGCGGACCAGCGTGAATGAACCGTGACGAGACGGCCCGGAATTCGGCACAGGTCATTCGCGCTTCGTCCTTGACTCGCCGTTCTGCGAACATCCGCGTCAACCCCCCGAGTCCTGCGGCCGTGTCTGTCAGCTACGACGCTCTGTTGCTGATTTCTTTCGGCGGCCCCGAGCGTTCCCGGGACGTGATTCCCTTCCTGGAAAACGTGGTGCGCGGCAAGGAGGTCCCCCGCGAGCGACTCCTGGCCGTTGCCGAACACTACGAGCTCTTCGGGGGCTTCAGCCCCAGTAATGCCCAGAACCGAGCGCTGCTGGCCGCCCTGGTCAATGAGCTCAACGCCCACGGACCGGCTCTGCCCGTCTATTGGGGAAATCGCCACTGGCACCCGATGCTGGCTGATACCTTGCGCCAAATGGCCGACGACGGGATTCAGCATGCTTTGGCATTCGTCACCTCGGCATTCAGCTCCTACCCGGGCTGTCGAGCCTATTTGGAGGATATCGAGCACGCGCGGCAAGAGGTCGGCGAAAACGCTCCGCAGGTGGATAAGCTGCGGGTCTTCTACAACCATCCGGGCTTCATCGAGCCGATGGCCGAGCGGCTTCAAGCGGCTTTGGCCGAGATTCCGGCCGAGCGCCGGACGGCGGCGCGGGTGATCTATACGGCACACAGCCTGCCGCTGGCGATGGCCCAAGCCTGTCCCTACCAACAGCAGCTTCGCGAGGCGTGTCGCCTGGTGTCCGAACGGGTAGGGCTTCGCGATTGGCAACTCGTTTACCAGAGCCGTAGCGGCCCGCCTTCGCAGCCCTGGCTGGAGCCGGACATCGGCAACTACCTGCGGCAGTGGGCTGGGGACCATCCGGGCGGCGATGTGGTCGTGGTTCCCATCGGTTTCGTGTCCGAGCACATGGAGATTGTCTACGACCTGGACCTTGCCACCCGCTCGGTGTGCGAGCAACTCAGGCTGAACATGGTCCGTGCGGCCGTGGTGGGCTGCCACGGTCGGTTCGTGCAGATGATCCGCGAGCTGATCAACGAGCGGATCCAGCCGTACCCGGAGCGGCTGGCCCTGGGGCCGGACGGCCCCTTCCCGGATCACTGCCCCCCCGACTGTTGTCCCGGGAGTTGACGCCGACGCCGGCGATCGCCGGGTTCGTGCCTGGGCAGGGTGCTCCCGTGGGGCAAATGGCCTGTCGCAACTCTCTTTCTGAAAACCACTTAGGTGAAAACTGGTGATCACTTATTGACCTGAGCTATCAATGTGATATCATTACGATATAAGTTGTCTCTTCGCAGACCCTCGGAGACTCTGCCATGAACCGGGAAAGAGAGATTCACGTGCTCAACGGTTGGGCCATGCTGCTGCTGAACATTGTCGTGTTGCTCGGCGGTTTGGCGCTGGTGGTCGCGTTCATCTTTTCGGCGGTCGAGGCCGACCGGGTGAACGGGTTGCCGAACTTCTGGCTGCTGATTGGCGGCGCCCTCGTGATCGCTTCGGGCGTCTTCTTGTGCTTCGGGCATTTCGCGCTGCAACCGAACGAGGGCCGCGTGCTGATCCTCTTCGGCGCCTACCGCGGCACCGTGCGCGAAAGCGGCTTCCATTGGACGAATCCGCTGAACACGAAGCAGCGGATCTCGCTGCGGTCGCGAAATCTCAACGGGGAGAAGCTGAAGGTCAACGACAAGCGGGGGAATCCGGTCGAGATTGCCGTGGTCGTCGTGTGGCGGGTCCAGGATACGGCCCAGGCGTGCTTCGACGTGGACCAGTACGTGGAGTACGTGGAAGTCCAGAGCGAATCGGCTGTGCGCCATTTGGCCAACTGCTACGCCTACGACCATGGCGAGGAGGGCGAGACCACGCTGCGCAGCGGCGTCGAAGAGATCAACGCCGCCTTGCAGCAGGAGTTGCAGGAGCGGCTGGCGAAGGCCGGTGTGGCAGTGGAAGAGGCTCGGTTGACCCATCTGGCCTACGCCCCGGAGATCGCCGGAGCGATGCTCCGCCGCCAGCAGGCCGAAGCGATCATCGCCGCCAGGCAGAAGATCGTCCACGGCGCGGTCAGCATGGTACAGATGGCCCTGCACGATCTGGCCGAGCAGAACGTGATCGAGCTGGACGAGGAACGCAAGGCAGCGATGGTCGGCAACCTGCTAGTGGTCCTCTGCGGCGAAACGGAGGCCCACCCCGTAATCAACACGGGAACGCTCTATACTTAGGACTCGCCAAAGAACAAGTTGGACGTGCATGAAAGCGCAAGGACGCGCAGCAGTTGCGGCATGAGACCCCAAAAGCGCTGGCATGAAATCGCGAAAACCGTTCTTGCTGCGGGTCAGCCCGGCACTCCATCGAGAGATCGAGGCATGGGCCCGGCAGGAGTTGCGCAGCGTGAACGGGCAAATCGAGTATCTCTTGCAGGAGGCGGTCAGACGTCGACGCCGGGCAATCCCAGCGGAAGCGGCCGCGCCGCGGGACCGCCCGCCTGGCGACGAAGACTCGCCTCCGCGGCCGGAATCAACCTCCCAATAGTGTTTGCATTGTGAATGATCCAGGCCGACCAACGGGAGGCCGGACAAGTCGGGCGCCCGCTGGTCGCCCTCGCGTATCGAGTGTACAAGTGTCAATAGGCATCCATCAGGGAGCATGGGCATGGAACTCCGTCCCCTCGGCAAGACGGGAATTCAGGTTTCCGAAGTCGCCTTGGGCTGTTGGCCGATCGCCGGCCTGACCAGTCCGGGCACCAGCGACGCAGACAGTCTGGCCACGATCCGGGCGTGCTTCGAGCTGGGCATCAACCATCTCGACACGGCCCACAACTACGGACGCGACGGCGAGAGCGAGAAGCTGATTCGGCGCGCGCTCGGCGACCGCCGCGACGAGATGGTGATTGCCACCAAGTGCGGGCTGCACTGGAACCAACAGCGACAGATGGCGCACGACGCCACGCCGGCCATGCTCCGCCGGCAGTGCGAGGAAAGCCTGCACCGGTTGGCGACCGACCGCGTCGAGTTGCTTTACCTGCACGCACCCGACGAAAACGTGCCGGTGGCCGAATCGGCCGGCGCGCTGAGAGAACTGCTCGACGAGGGCAAGACGCGCAGCGTGGGGGTGTCGAACTTCACGGTGGCTCAGCTCGAGGCCTTCTCGGCCGAGTGTCCGATTGCCGCCTACCAGCCGCCGTACAACATGCTGCAGCGCCAGATCGAGGCGGACACCTTGCCCTGGTGCCGCCGGCGGAACGTGGCCGTGCTGGTCTATTGGCCGCTGATGAAGGGGCTGCTGGCCGGGAAGCTCGCCCGCGACCACGTTTTCGCCGAAACGGACAGCCGGCGCAAATACCCTATGTTCCACGGCGAGGAGTGGCGGAAGAACCTCGATCTGATCGACCGGCTTCGCGGCATCGCCGACTCGGCTGGCCACACGGTGGCCGAGTTGGTGATCAACTGGACGATCCATCAGCCGGGCGTGACCTCGGCGCTGTGCGGCGCGAAGCGGCCCGACCAGATTCGCGAAACGGCCGGGGGAGCCGGCTGGCGGCTCAGCGATCAGCAGCAAGCGGAAGTCCGGCAGGCCCTGGACGAGCGGGGAACTCCGGCAGTCGACGTGCCGGTTTGATCCGGCGTTGCCCGTGTCGAGGGGTCGGCTGCGACCGTGCAGGAATTGCTAGAGTTTGCCCAACCGACTCGGCCGTTCCCCGGCGGTCGGTCGTTCTTGGCTATTCCGCCCCAATCGCCTTGCCGCGGGGCTTTTCTGGTGTATGTTTTCGACGCAACCCCTCTGCCGCATCGCACAAGCAAGGAGGAGACCATGCCCAGGATTGCGGCTTCCTTCGGCGCGTTGGTGCTGATCGTGCTTTCCATCGGGTTCAACATGGCGCGATATCCCAAGGTATGGGAGATGGTCAGTACGCCGTCGCAGCTTCCGCAGCCGGACCAGCCCGACCGGGCGACGCAGCCGGAAGCCCTCCCGGAAACCGTATCGGTTTCCCAAACGGAACCATCGTCGCCATCGCCGGGCTCCTGGCAGATGACGCCCATTGCGCTGCCGAAAGAGATGCCGAGCGAGACCGACATGGAGCGTACCCTCGGCGGCCGAGCCGCCCTGCAGCCGTCGGTCGACAACCTACCCGAGCCGACGCGGGCAGACAGGACGCCGTCTTCGATCCGATATGCCTCTCTGTCCGGGAGCATCGATCCGCTCTGCGAGTCGGCATCGAGCAAGCCATTGGTGCCGGTGGCGCGATCGAGTGCGGCCGGCATGGAGCCAAAGTCGGGCGACTCGGAAGGCACCGAAACAATCGCTGCCGACGTAGCTGTCGGCAAGGTGGTCGATTCCGATCGTGGGATTCGCCGCCTGCCCCCGGTTGGCGAGGTCGCCTCCGTCGCCCTGGAGGCTTCGGCGAGCGATTCGCCGAACGAGCCGATTCCGTTCTATCCGAGCACCGGGATTCGTTGAGTCGGCTCTCGGTGTTGGGTGGAATGAGCCGACCACCGCGGTCCGCTGGACCCATGACCGCGCCCGAGTTGGTTGCGCGGAAAGGCATCATACCGCTACGCTCTTGTAGCGGGCCCGCGAGCCCCCGGAGATCGGCCAGGATATCCCCCGAGGTTGCTGGCGAAAATGCTTGACTCGCGGTGGGAAGACGTTTATTCTAGGGCTTAGCGCGCTCATTCCCGGGGGGGTATCTGCCGGTCATCTATCGCTTCGGCGGGGTTCCCGAATCGCCGTGTGATGGAGCGCACTTCCGAGACTCCGTCCCCCCCGACCATTCCGCGAAAAAGGGAGGCAACTCATGTCGATGCCGTCGAGAGATCCGTCCAGCAGAAAAAGAGCCATATTATCTACCGCACTTCGTGCCGTTGCGTGCCTGACATGCCTGGTGGCTTTTCTGGGGCCGGTCGCCTCTGGGGTAAAAGCCCAAGCCGAGGTCACTGCCAACTGGACCGGCGGCGCTGGAACCAACAGCTACGCCGATCCGGACAACTGGGACACGCTCCTCGTGCCCGCCAACGATGCTACGAACCTGTACAACGTCGTCATTCCCGGCGGTCAGGGGGTGCTCTACGACGTGGACGGGATTCACGAGGTGACGGACCTGACCCTCGGCACCGACGCCACGCTGACGATTGCCCCGGGGGAACAACTCGAGGTGCTCGACGACGCGCGGATCTCCGGCGTGATCAGCACGGCCGGCGGCACCTTCAGCGCACCGGGCCCGGGGGCCCAACTGTTGAACAACCGGGGGCGTCTGTTTGCCTCGGCCTCCGGCCAGATCAGTCTCGGGGCCCTGGATTACTCGGCAACGTTTGCCGATCGTCGGGCCAACGTGACCCTCTTGTCGGTCGATGGGGACGGATCGCTGATCGATCTGTCGTCGGCTTTGAGCTTCACTTCGGCGTCCTACGGGGCCTATGCCACCTACTTTTTTGACGTGGTGGCCGACAATCACGGCGTGATCGATGTCTCCAGCGTCGGTTCCATCACCGGCGCCGGCGACAACGATTGGCTGCGGTTGTTCATCGAGAGCGAGGGCGATATTGTCCTGACCGGCCTGACGGCCGTTTCCGGCCGGACGCAGTTCATCGTCGACGTTGCCAGCTACGATCTACCGGCGCTGCAGACGGCCGTCAACACGAACTTCACCGTTCGCGCCGGACGCACGTTGAATCTGCCGGCTCTGGTCTCCGTAAGCGGCGGTGGCAGCGGCATCAGCGTGCAGGATACGGCCACCGTCAACGCCGGCGAACTGCTGTCGATCAGCAGTGCCGCCGTCTCCATCGGCAGCGGGGCCACCCTCCACGCCCCCAAGCTGGAGGCCTTCACCAACAGCACGATCACCCTGGGGCCGGATCAGACGTTCAACCACGGCGCGATCACCAGCATCGACTATTCGGAGATCCACCTCCACGACGGCGTGGCCTGGGTGTTGGACGACGTGCAGAGCTACACCAACACGCTGAGCGATCACCGTTCCAGTGTCACGCTCCTGTTGGTCGAGGGCCAGGACTCCTTGCTCGACCTGTCTTCGGCCAGAAGCGTCACCTCGGCCTCCTACGGCTACTACAGCACGAACAACTACGACATCATCGCCCGGGACCACGGCGTGATCGATTTCTCCTCGGTCGATTCGATTACCGGGGCCGGCGACGACGACCGGGTGCGGCTGTTCATCGAGTCGGAGGGCGACATCCGGCTGCCGCTGCTGACGACCGTCAGCGGGCGGACGCAATTCGTCGTCGACGTCGATAACTACAGTCTGCCGCTGCTGGATACGGCCAACAACACCTACTTCACCGTGCGGTCGGGCCGGACGTTGGAGCTGCCGGCTCTGACTTCCATGTCCGGCGGCGGAAGTGGGATCGCCGTGGCCGACGGCGCGACCCTCAACGCCCCGAACCTCAGTGCGATCTCGGCCTCCGGCGGCCCGATCTCGGTCGGCGCGGCGGCCTCGCTTAATGCGGGCGCCCTGCTCTCGATCAACGGGGCCGCCCTGTCGATCAGCGCCGGCGGCGAGTTGAATGCGCCCCTGCTAGAGGCTTTCACGGACAGCTCGATCACGCTGCGGCCGGATCAGACGTTCAACCACGGGACCATCACCGACGTCAACTACTCCGAAATTCACCTCCGCGACGGAGCCACCTGGGTCCTCGACGACGTGCAGAGCTACGTCAACACGTTAAGCGACTACCGCAACAGCCTCACCCTGCTGTCCGTCGAAGGGCAAGGTTCGCTCCTCGATCTGTCCGCGGTAAGCAGCGTCACTTCGGCCTCCTTCGGCTACTACAGCACCAACAACTACGACATCATCGCCCGGGACCACGGCGTGATCGATTTCTCTTCAGTCGATTCGCTTACCGGCGCCGGCGACAACGACCGGGTGCGGCTGTTCATCGAAGCGGAGGGTGATATCCGCCTGCCCCTGCTGACGACCGTCAGCGGGCGGACGCAGTTCGTCGTCGACGTCGATCAGTACAGTCTGCCCTCGCTTCAGACCGTCGCCGATACCTACTTCACGATCAGGCCGGGCCGGATACTGAACGTGCCTGAACTGGTCTCGATGTCCGGCGGGGGCTGCGGCATTGACGTGCAAGACGGCGCGACGTTCAACGCGTCGAGGCTGACTTCCATCGAGGCCGCCGGCGGTCCCGTCTCGGTGGGCAACGCCGCGCTGTTGCAGGCGGATGAGCTGGTGTCGATCGGCTCGGCCACCGTTTCGATTGCGCCGGGCGGCACGCTAAACGCCCCGAACCTGGTTGCCTTGACCGATTGCACGATCACACTGGAGCCGAACGAGACCTTCAACCACGGGGTGATCACCGACGTGACCCAATCGGAGCTCCGCGTGCGCGACGGCGTGACCTGGTCGCTCGACGCGGTCGAGACCTATCGCTATGCCATCAACGACTACCGTGTCAGCGCCACGGTCCTTTCGGCCGACGGGCCCGGGTCATTGCTCGACCTCTCGGCGGTGCAGAGCGTCACCATGGCGTCGTACGGCAGCTACGCCACGTATTATTACGATGTCGTGGCCAGCAACGGCGGGAAGGTCGATCTCTCCGGCGCCGCCTCGGTCGCCGGTGCGGGCCAGGACGATTGGGTCAGGTTCCTGATCGATTCCGGCGGCGAAATCGATCTCTCGAGCGTCCGTTCCCTGACCGGGCGCGTGCAGTTGAGCGTCGGCGCCGACGGCATCCTCACGCTCGGCGACGTGGCCGTGACGGAGACGACGCAGCTTTACGTCAACCATCCCGGAGCCGACGTCAACGTCCACGGAAGCCTCTATCTCAGCGGCTCCAGCAGCCTGGTCATGGCCGAAGGGGCCGCCATGGCGATCGAAGGCGCCCTGTACTACGCCTACACCGACCCCAGCCGGTTGGCCACCGACACGGCCATCTTCGAGTTCAACGGCTCCGGCATTCAGTTTCTGGAGGTCGGCGGCGAGGATCTCGGGGTAGACGGGAGCACCGCGGGCAACTTCGGCATCGGGCGACTGGTGGTTGGCCAGGAGGGCCAGCCGACGTCCGTGATGCCACTCGATCTGTTCGACAACGGCAACCGCACCGGCGGCGCCCACGAAGCCCTTTATCTCTACGGGGTCGGTGGCCTGGACGGGCTGGAGCTGGTCGACGGATCGACGCTCGTGCTCAACAACGTCAACGTCTACGCGATGGTCGAAGGCAGCATGGTCCATCTGAACAGCCTGATCAGCCCCGGCGCGATGGCGGCGCCCTTCTCGCACGGGACGATCATGGTGCCGGAGCCTTCCAGCCTGGTGTTGCTGGGCACGTTGGCGATGGCCGCGCTGTGGTTGCTTTGGCGCCGGCGCCGGGCATAGGACCGCTTTGCTTCGACGCGTTCCACCCTTGACCGGGGATCACGCTGACCGACTTATTCTCTTACGAGTCCTAACCGATCTTGCAGGCCGAAACCATGAATCTGCACAACCTGCTTCGACTTCCATCGGGACGAGACCGTGCCGGCCGTTGTTGTCGAAAGGGGACGGCTGTCCGCCGCCATGCACACGCGTTCGAAACTCTCGAATCGCGGTATCTGCTCGACGGCAATCCCACTGTCCTGGCCCACGATCCCGACGGTCTGACGCACGATCCGGTCTCCGCGATCACGCTGGAGCTGTCGGAGGCCGTGGCCGGCGACGACGCCCGCGACGCGGCCAGCTATGAGCTGGTCCACCTGGGGGCCGATCGGGCGGTGGGCGGCGGCGACGACCTGCCGATCGAAATCCTCCCGAAGTATCTCGACGGCGGCACGCAGATCGAGATTACCACGTTCACCGACTTGAGCGCATGGAGCGAAGCGGACTACGCATTCCCGCCCGGAATCCACGGCGATTGGCAGGTCGAGCCGGACGGCACCAGTGTGACGCAGACGGCCGACGGCGGCACGGCCTTCTTCCTCAGCGACTTCGACCTGATCGGCGGCCAGTTCGTCGGGCGGATGGTCGTCGAAGAGGCCGCCGGCGACGACGACTTTGTGGGGATGGTCTTCGGATTGCAGCAACACCCGATCACCGGCAAGCCGGACAGCTACTATCTGCTCAGTTGGAAACAGGCCGAGCAGGGGACCGCCGAGGCGGGCCTGAAGCTGGCCAAGATCACCGATACGGGCCTGCTGCTGAACCCGCCCGATCTGTGGAACCTGGAATCGAGCGATCCGCACATCGAGATCCTGGCCACGGGGCCGGCCGTGGGGTGGCAGGAAAGCGTCGAGTACGACTTCCTGGTCGACTACCGCTCCGACGGCACCATCGAGCTGGAAGTGTTCCAGGCGACCGACGGGCAGATGGTCTGGGCACTGCAGCAGGTGGACGCCGCGCCGCTGGGCGGCGGCAAGGTGGGCTTTTACAACTTCAGCCAGCCCGGCGTTCGCTACACGAACATGAACTACCTCGACGGGTTGGCCGACGGCTACTATCAACTGACCGCCCGCTCCGGCGAGCCGGGGTTGCGCGACCTGGAAGGCAACGCCCTGGACGGCGACGGCGACGGCACCGGCGGCGACGACTTCGTCACCGTCTTCGGCATCGACACGTATGTCCCAACGATCGACCTTGTCCTGCAGCCGGAAAGCGACTCGGCGGCGGCGGATAGCGTCACCAACGTCGCTTCGCCGACCTTTGACGTAACCGTCAACAAGATCGGCCGGATCGAAATCGATTTCGATGGCGATGCGGTGGCCGACCAATCGCAATTCGTTTCGGCGCCGGGAACGTATGCGCTGACGACTTCCTACCCGGCCGACGCTACCTACACGGTGACGGCCCATTTCGTGGCGGCCTCGGGCGATGCGGCGGACGCCGTGTTGGACGTGACCGTCGACACGGCCGCGCCGCAGTTGCTGCCCGGCCCGGTCGAGGCCGAGGCGGCCTGGTCGCAGTATGAGTTGACGTTCGACGAGCCGATCGATGCGGCCACGTTCGGGCCGGAGGACGTCGTGTTCACCGACCATGCCGGCAGTCCGGTGGCCATCGACGCGGTCACCGGAAGCGGAACCGACTACACGCTGACGTTCCCCTACCAGGTCGCCATGGGCAACTACACGTTCCTGATCGGGCCGAACGTCGCCGATATCGCGGGCAACCCGATGAGCGCGGCGGCGGAGGTCATCGTGGCGTTGGACCCCGACGTGTTTGGGCCGGAGGTGGCCAACGTCGATCTTACCGCGGCGACGATCACCGTCCGGTACATCGACGTGGGCGGCATCGACGCCGACAGCGTAACCGACGCGGCGAACTACGCGTTGTTGGCCAGCGGCGGCGATGGGGCCTTTGACAACGGCAACGACGTGGATCTGTCGTCGCGAATCGAATCGATCGGTTTCGACCCGCCCAGCGGCGTGGCCACGCTGGTGTTCTCCGACACGCTTCCGGACGAGCGATACCGGCTGGCGATCAACGCCACGGCCCCCGGCTATGTGCGGGACCTGGCCGGCAACCCGCTGGGTGGCGGCGTGGACTACGAAGTCGTCTTGGGCTTGGACACGCAGCCGGCCTCGGTGACGGTGGCCCTGCAGGCCGGCAGCGATTCGGGCATCCCGGGGGACCGGGTGACCAACGTCACCGAGCCGGTGTTCGACGTGACGATCAACGAGGCCGGGCTCGTCGAAGTCGATTTCGATAACGACGGCACCCCCGACGAGGTTGTGCTGGCCGACAGTGCGGGCACCCATGCCTTTGTGGCCGGTCCGCTTGCCGACGCCGCGTGGGTCGTCAGGGCCACGTTGACGCCGGCAGTGGGCACGCCCGATCAACATTTCCTCACCGTGACCGTCGACACCCAGCCTCCGGTGCTGCTGGCCGGCGCGGCCCATGAGCAGGCCCCGGCGTACGGCCGCGACATCGGCTTCAACGAACCGCTGGTGGCCGGATGCGTCGCCGCTGCAAGCGTTTCCGTGACGGGGCCGCAGTCTACCACGGTCACGGGGCTGACCGGCTCCGGCAGCACGTACCACGTTGCCTTCGAGCCGATCGTTACGGCGGGCGTCTACACGCTGGAGGTCGGCGGGGCTGAAGACCGGGCCGGCAACGTCGCGCCGACCGGCAGCCATGATTTTACCCTGATGCCGGACACGACGCTGCCGTACGTGACGGCGTTCTCCCCGCTGGGGCCGCAAAACCAGGACGTCTCGCTCCTGGTGGTCCAGTTCAACGAGGCGATGGTTCCGGCGAGCTTCGAGCCGGCCGATGTCTCGCTCAGTGGGCCCGGCGGCCCCGTCGATCCGGCGTCGCTGAGCATCCTGCCGACGGGCGACCGCCAGTTCGAGATCGCCGCGCCGACCCTCACGGCCGAAGGCACGTACTCGGTGAGCCTTGCGCGGACGATCACCGATTTGGCGGGCAACCCCTTAAGGGCCACCTACCGGGCGTCCTTTACGATCGACAAGATGGCCCCGACCGTGATCGACGTTTCGCCCGCGGGTATCGTTCTCGCGCCGGTCGGCTACGTCGATCTGGCGTTCGGCGAGGGGATCGCCGCGACGACGCTGCAAGCCGGCGACCTCGTGCTGACCGATCCCGACGGCACGCCGATCGCCGTCACCGAAGTGCAGCCGCTGGGCGGCAATACGTACCGGGCACGGTTTGCCGAACAACGTGCCAACGGCACCTACCATCTGACCGTCGGGCCGCAGATCGAGGATACGGCGGGCAATCCCATGGCGGCGGCCCACGAGGCGACCTTCACGCTCTCGCTGCCCGACTTGTGGCTGGACCCGGCGGACCCGGAAACTCTAAGCGCCCCCGCCGTGGCCCTCTTTGGCGAGACGATCGGCGTCCAGTGGAAGGTAGACAACGCGGGCACCGCAGCGGCGGCGGGCCCCTGGTCCGACCGGCTCTGGCTCTCGCAGGACACGCTGCTGGACGAGGACGACATCCTCCTGGGCAGTGAGGTCGGTATAAGCCCGTTGGCCCCCGCAAGCGAATACCCCGCCAGCGCGTCAGTCGCGCTACCCATGGTTGCAGGGTTGCCCGAAGGGACCTACTTCCTGCTGGTGGCCACCGACGGCGACACGGCCGTCGCCGAGGCCGACGAGCAGAACAACGTGGGCAGCCGCCCCATCGCGCTGTCTTATCCGCCCTTGCCCGATTTGACCGTCAGCCAGATCGTGGCCCCGTCGCTGGCGCAGCCGGGCATGGCGATCGAGCTGTCGTGGACGGTGGCCAACCAGGGCACGGCCATGGCGTCCGGCCCCTGGCGGGAGGCCGTCTACCTGTCTTCCGACGAGGTGCTCGGCGACGATCTGCTTGTGGCCACGTTTTCCTACGACGGCCCGCTCGATTCGATCGATCCGCCGGTGGTTCGCACCGAGACGATCACCGTGCCGACCGTCGGCGCTTCGGGCGAGCTACGGTTCGTCGTGCGGGTGGATACGGGCAGCGCCGTATTTGAGCTGGACGAGGCGAACAACGCGGCCATCGGCGATGCGGCCATGACCGTGCCCACGGCGCTGACGCTGTTGGTTCCCGTGACGCAAGTCTCCGAAAACACATCGAATCCCGCCATCCTCGCTTCGGTCGTGCGAAACGGCGATCTGAGCGATCCGCTGGTGGTGACGCTCACCAGCAGCAACACGGCCGAGTTGACCGTGCCGCCTACGGTAACGATTCCCGCCGGGCAGACGATGCGCAGCTTCCCGATCCACGTCGTCCACGACGGTGTGGTCGACGGCCTGCAGTCCGTGGTGATCGAGGCCAGCGCGGCCGGCGCCGTCTCCGACGTGGCCGGCGTCGTGGTGACCGACGTGGATCGGCCCTCGGTCTATCTGGAGTTCGACGCCCCGGAAGTCGCCGAAGGCGGGACCGTCACGGGCACGGTCTCGCGCGACCTGGTCACCGAGGAGCCGTTGATCGTGACGTTGGTGAGTCCCGATTTCAGGGTGCTGGACGTGCCGATCGCGGTGGAGATCCCCGCCGGGCAGCCGTCGGTGACCTTCCAGGCCACGGCGATCGACGACGCCCTGGTCCGGACCACGCTGGTGCTCTCGGTCGGGGCCGCGACCGCCGGATACATCGGCGACGAAGCCGAGATCTCCATCCTCGACAACGACTGGCCTCAGTTGACGCTGGTGCTTGGCACCGGCTCGATTAGCGAAGGCGCCGCGGGCGTGGCCGCCACGGCGACCGTCACGCGCGACCCGGTCACGACCGCCGAGTTGGTGGTGAAGCTGACCAGCAGCGACACCAGCGAGGCCCGCGTTCCGGCCGAGGTGAGAATCCCCGCCGGCCAGAACTCGACGACGTTCGCGATCACCGCGGTCGACGACGCGGAGGTCGACGGGCCGCAGACCGTGACGATCACCGCCCGGCCGACCTGCTACCTGGGCTATCCGCTGGAGACGGGCTGGGACGCGGCCGACCTCGAGGTGGCCGACAACGACGGCCCCACGCTGTCGGTGGTGATCGCCCGCGACCTGGTCGCCGAGGGGCGCGTGGGCGCCACGGCCGTGACCGTATCGCGCAATACGGACACGGCGGGCGCCCTGACGGTCGATCTGCTGTCCAGCGACGTCGGCGAGCTGACCGTGCCGGCGCAGGTCACCATTCCGGCCGGGCAAAGCTCCTACACCTTCGACGCCGACACGGTCGAGGACGGTATCGCCGACGGCAACCAGACCGTGGCCGTCACCGCTTCGGTCGCCGGCTTCACGTCGGGCTCGGATGCGCTGATCGTCTCGGACATCGATCTGCCCGACCTGGTTGTCGAGGATCTCGATGCGCCCTTGGCGGTGCTCACCGAGGCGTATTTCGACGCGACGTACCGGGTGGCGAACCACGGGCTGGCCACCGCCGTGGCCTCCAATGCCCTCGGCGATTTCCCGGGCTCGTGGCAGGAGCGGGTGTTCCTCTCCGACGACCCGATTGTCGGCAACGACATGCTGCTGGCCACCTTCGAGTTCACCGGCACGTTGCCCGTCGAGTTGTACTTCGAACGGACCGTGTCGCTGCGTGCGCCCCGTGAGCCGGGCGCGTATTGGCTGGTGGTGACCACCGACCTGGACAATATGGTGGTCGAAGGCGTTGAGAGCAACAACAGCCGCATCATTGTCCAGCCGATGCAGGTGGAGGCGGCCTATACGGCCACGGTGCAGACGGACGTGGACGTGAGTTTCACCGGCAGCCCGGTCCCCCTGTATGGGACGGCCGTCAAGAGCGACAGCGGTCTGCCCGCCGCCTTCGAACTGGTCAATATCCACCTGAATGTCCGCGGGACGCGTCGCATGATTGCCGCGTTGACCAACCAGTTCGGCGAGTTCTCGGCGACGTTCACGCCCTTGCCTGGCGAAGGTGGGCACTACACCGTCGGCGCCGCCCATCCCGGCGAGGCGACGGCACCGGTGCAGGACGACTTCCTGTTGTTGGGCATGCGGGCGGAGCCGGCACGGCCGGCGGTGACGGTCGTGGGGGGAGTCGCGGAGTCGGGCCGCGTGACGCTTCACAACCTGGCCGACGTCGCCCTGACCGGCTTGACGGTCGAGGTGATCGACGCGCCGACGAACCTCGAAGTGACCGCCACGCTCACCGGCGGCGATCTGCTGACGGGCTCGGGCACGCTCCCGCTGGACTATGAAATCACGGCTGCCGACGCCTCCGTGGCGCAAGCCACCGTGATTCTGCGGGTCAGCTCCGCCGAAGGGGCTTCCCTGGACGTGCCGGTGGACGTGACGGTCAGGGAGCTGCGGTCGCGGCTGACGACCGACGCGGCGCCGTTGCGGGCCGCCATGCTCCGCGGCGAGCAACGGTCGGTCGAGTTCCACGTCACCAACGAAGGCGGGGCCCCCACCGGCGAGATCCAGGTGGAGCTGCCCTCGATTGCCTGGCTCTCGCTGGCCACCCCGTCGGCCATGGCTTCGCTGCTGCCCGGCCAGTCGGCCACGGTCACGTTGCTGTTGACCCCGCCCGACGACCTGGCTCTGGACGAGTACGCCGGGAACCTGGTCTTGCGGACCGGCGACGGTGGGCTGTCGGTTCCGTTCGCGTTTCGGTGCGTCTCCGACGCCCAAGGCGACCTGGCGGTCACCGTGGTCGACGAATACTTCTATTTCACCGAAGAAGCGCCGCGCGTGGAAGACGCCTCGGTCATTCTTCGCGACGCGATCAGCGGCGCCGAAATCGCCCGCGGCCTGACTGACGCCGAAGGCGGATTCAGCCTGACGCAACTCCAGGAAGGCTACTACACGCTGGAAGTCCGCGCCGACAGCCACGACCGGTACGAGGAGCTGATTCTGGTCGAGGCCGGCCGGTTGAATCACGAGTTGGTCTTCATCTCGCGCCAAACGGTGCAATACGTGTGGACGGTCGAGGAGACCGAGATCCAGGACCGCTACCGGATCAACGTCGAGACGGTCTTCGAGACCAACGTGCCCGCCCCCGTGGTCACGATCGATCCGCCCCTGGTCGACCTGGCCGACATGCGGCAGCCGGGCCAGACGATGCAGGTGGATTTCACGATCACCAATCACGGGTTGATCGCGGCCCAGAACGCGCGGCTGACGTTCGGCAGCCATCCGGACTACGAAATCAGCGCGTTGATCGAAGACATCGGGTTGCTGCCGGCCAAGAGCTCGCTGACCATCCCCGTGGTGATTACTCGGATCGACAAATCGGCGAGTTCGCTGGAAGAGGGTGGCGCGGGAGCCAAGGAATCCTCCGGCCAGTGCACGATTTCCGGAAAGGTGAAATGGAACTATCCCTGCGGCGAGGGACAAGTCAATGGCGATGCCGACGTGACCATGGCCAACGCCGACGACGGCTGTGAAGGCGGTCTGATTTCTATCGGCAACTGGACGGCTCCGGACGCTGCGGGCGGCGGCGGGGGCCAACTGAGGGCGCGCGGCATCAAGGTCGAATGCGAATGCAAGGAACGATGGCTGGGCAAGAAGGACCTCTCCGCCTATCTCAGCCCGCCGGTGGCGGCGGCCCAGGCGGCAATTAACGCTGCCCTGGCCAGCACAATGACCTCGGTCGAACTGAAGGTCGAGGCCGAAGGCGGTGCCAAGATCTGCTGCGACCCGGACTTCGGAACGGGGATCGAGATCCGCGGCTCCGGAACCGTCGAGACCAAGCTGAGCGTCGGGCCCGGCTTCTCAGTCAATTGCTCGGGCGGAATTCCCTTGCCCGACGGCGGCTCGATCTCGCTCTCCGGATCGGGCTTCGTGGGGCTCGAGGCATACATCTCGGGCAATATCACGGGACTGGTGACCACCGGCTGCAACTTCCGCGATCCGCGGATCGAGGCCAGCGGCTCGATCACGGTCGGTTTCCGGGCGGGAATCCAAGGGAAGATCAGTGCGAAGAAGGAAGGCCCCCTGTTGCCTACCGAGTACGACCTGGTGGGCATTTCGGGCGGCCTCTTCGGCAGCGTCACCGTGAGCGAGACCTACTCGACCAGCACGGGTTCGCGAACGTGTTTGAAGTCGGACGGAGTCTATCTGGAAGCCTACGTTAGCGCTTTCGGGTACCAGTACAGCCCTTACGACAACCCCGGTACCCCCGAGTTCGAAACCAAGAGATACCTGATTCCGCCAGCCAACGTTTGCAATCCCGCCAAGGATGGAAGCGGAGGGGAGCTCGATTTGGAGACCCTCCAGCAGCAGATCAACGAGATGCTGCAAGCCGAGTTCGCCAGGCTGGGCATGCTCGATCCGGTCTTCTCCCAGGCCACGGTGGAGTACTCCGACGATCCGACGGCGATCCTCCCGGCGGTGCCGGCCGCCTTGGGCGACTTCGGGCCGATTTGTGCCGCGGCGCCGATCGATTGCGGCTGCGGTGCGGGAACTTCGACGACCAACACGCCGGCAGGCAGCAAGGAGGGCGTCTGTGCCCGGGTGCGGCTGAGCATCGACCAGGAAGCCGTGATGACCCGCTCCGCCTTCGAGGCCGGCTTGGAACTGATCAACAACTCGCCAACCGACACGCTCACCGAGGTCCTGGTCGAGGTCCACGTGCTGGATGAGGACGACAATATCGCCGATGACTTGTTCAGCATCGGTGTGCCGACGCTGAAGAACCTCGGCGCGGTCGACGGCACGGGCAGCTTGGGCGCCGAGCAGACCGGCTCCGCTTCGTGGCTGATCGTCCCCACCGACCAGGCCGCTCCCGACGGGCCCCGGCAGTACAAGGTCGGCGGGCTGCTGCGCTATCAGCAGGGCGGTCTCTGGGTGAACGTGCCGCTGGACTCGATCCCGATTGTGGTCCGCCCCGACGCCGCGTTGGACCTGATCTATTTCCACCAGCGCGACGTCTTCGCCGACGATCCCTGGACCGACGAGGTCGAGCCGTCGCAGCCCTACTCCCTGGCGGTGATGGTCCAGAACCACGGGGCCGGCGCGGCAAGGAACCTGACGATCACCTCGGCCCAGCCCGAGATCATCGAAAATGAGAAGGGGCTGTTGATCGACTTCGACATCATCGCCACCCGGGTGGCGGGCGAGAACCTCACGCCCTCGCTGACCGCCGACTTCGGCGACGTGGCCCCCGGCGAGATCAAGATCGCCGAGTGGCTCTTGAAATCGACGGTGCAGGGCCAGTTCGTCGAGTACAAGGCCACCTTTGAACATCTCGACGGGCTAGGCGATCCGCGGCTGTCGCTGATCAAGAACGTGGAGATTCACGAATTGATCCATGCGGTCGACGCGGGGGCCGATCCGGCCGGCGGACCCACCATGCCCGACTTCCTGGTCAACGACGTCGAAGATCCGGACGACCTGCCCGACACGCTCTATCTCTCCGACGGAAGCATCGAGCTGGTCAGCGTGGTGGCCGGAAGAGGATACGACGGCGACGTCACGCCCGACGACCTCGTGGTCGGGCTTTGGCTGGAAATGGCCGAAGGCTGGAACTATGCACGGATGACGGACCCCGGCGGCGAAGACTATCGGCTGGTCCGCGTCGAGCGGGCCGACGGCGGCGTGCTGCCGCTGGAGAACTTCTGGCAGACCGACCGGACCTTCGACGTCCCCAGCCACCGGCCGATCGACGAAAACAAGCTGCACCTGTTCGACGCCGCGGCCGGCGACGGGACCCAGGCCTACACGCTGTTCTACCAGCCGCGCGACCAGATCGGGCCGCGGGTGATCGAGCTGGAAGAGCCGGAGCTGGTGCTGGTCGAACCGGTCGATTCGCTGGAACTGACCTTCAGCGAGGCGATCGGCCAATCCAGCTTCGATTGGCAGGATCTGAGCCTCTCGCGCGGCGGCGGGGCCAACCTGATCCACGCGGGCTCCGGTGTGACCGTCGAGCAGCTCGACGAAACGACCTATCGCGTCAACGGCCTGGCCGGATTGACCGCCGGCGACGGGCAGTACACGTTTGTGGTGCATGCCGGTGGCGTATTGGATCTATTCGGCAACGCGGGCACGGGCTCGCAATCCGCGACGTGGACGAAGCTGGGTGACGTTCCCGGCGTGCTGGCCATCGACGGCGTGCCTTCCCCGCTTCGCAATGCGCCCGTGACGACGATCGACGTCACGTTCACCAAGGCAGTCAACCCGGGAACGTTCGGCTTCGAGGACCTCTCGCTGACGCTCGACGGTGGGCCGAATCTGATCGATGCGGGCGCCGCCTTGACCTTCCTGCAGACCTCCGGGCTGTCGTTCCAGATTGAGTCGCTTGCCGCCTTGACGGCCGCCGAAGGGGGCTATCGTCTGACGATCGACGCGTTCGGCGTGCAGGATCCGCAGGGCGGCGCGGGAATCGGAGAGGGGACGGTCTCCTGGACGATGGACGCGACCGGACCGACCGTCGCGGCGATCCACGGCATCGACGGTCCCGCGACCAACGTGCCGCAGGATGCGCTGCTCGTCGAGTTCTCCGAAGCGATCGACTCCGACACGTTCGATTTCAACGACCTGCTGCTGACGCTCGATGGCGGGGCAAACCGGATCACGTCGGCCGTGCAGGTCGACCAGATCGACGGCCAGACGTACCGTATCATGGGGCTGGCCGCGTTGACCAGCGTGGACGGAGCATACGAGCTGACGGTGGACGCCGCGGGCGTTGAAGACCTGGCCGGCAACGACGGCCAGGCAACCGCGGCCGCAAGCTGGACGATGGACACGGTGGCACCCGATCCGGCGACCAATCTGGCGATCTCGCCCGATGCAGGCATTTCCGCGGACGATGGCCGCACCAACACGGTGGCCGTGACGCTCTCCGGCGACCTGGCCGAATCGGGCTTGACCGTCGAAGTGTTCGACTTGACGGCAGGCCGCGACCTGGGCCTTGCCGGGGTGACCGGCACGGGTTTCTCGCGGTCGGTCAATCTGGTCTCCAGCGGGACCCATCGGCTTCGCGCGCGGGCGCTAGACGCGGCGGGCAACTATGCGGACAGCTTCTTCGACGTCTTCGTCGACGTCACGCCTCCGGTGGTCGTCGACGCGGCCGTGGTCTACGGCGCGTTGGACGGCCTGCCCGAATCGATCGACGTGCTCTTCTCCGAGCCGGTCAACCTCCAGTCGCTGATCGACGGTGGATCGATCCTCTCGGCCGTCTCGCTGGTGAGCGTGGAAGGGGGGCCGGTGACGCTGGCCAACGACCAGCTCTCCTATGACGCCGCGGCACGCCGGCTGAGTCTCTCGCTCGTCGGCTTCGCCGAAACGCTGCCCGACGACGTTTATCAACTTCAACTCGACGGCAGTCTCCTGACCGATACGGCGGGCAATCTCCTGCGGGGCGGGACCAGCGGTCTGGTCTTCTTCGAGTTCCCCGAGTTCGCTCCCGGCCCGAATCTCCAGGCCGAAGGCGCGGACATCGACGTGGGCACGTACTCCGTGCCGTCGCTGGCCGATTGGAACTCCGACGGGCTGCTCGATTTGGTGGTCGGAGAGAAGACCCCGGCCGGCGTCGGCAAGGTGCGGGTCTACCTCAACACGGGCACAGCGTCGATTCCGGTCTACGGCGCACCGCTATACGCCCAGTCCCAGGGCGCCGACCTGGTTGTGTCCGCCGCCGGATGCCTGGGCGTCTTTCCCAGGGTCTTCGACTTCAACCGGGACGGTCTGCAGGACCTCGTGCTCGGCCTGGCCGACGGGCGCGTCCAGGTGGCGCTGAACGAAAACACCAACGCCGACCCGCAATTCGGCACGCCCGTCAACGTGCAAGTCGGCCAACCCGGCGCCAAGGTCGACATCAACGTGGGCGGTCGAGCAACGCTGGACCTGGTCGATTGGAACAACGACGGCCGATTCGACCTGGTGCTGGGCGCGATGGACGGCAAGGTCCGCGTGTTTCTCAACCAGGCCGCGTCCGGCCCCGCCGATCTGCGCGGCGAAATCGTCGTGGCCAGCGGCACCGGCGAACTGGTCGCCCCCAGCGGCCGTTCCAGCGTGACCGTGGCCGATCTGGACGGCGACGGTCGCAAGGACCTCCTGCTGGGCACCACGGACGGCCGCTTGCTCTTCTACGCCAACACCGGTACCGACGCGGCGCCTGCCTTTGGCGGCTACCAGCCGCTGCGGACGACGGGCGAGGTGATTGACCTGGCCGGCGACGCCCGCTCGCGGCCGTTCGTCGGCGACGTCAACGACGACGGAATCGCCGACCTGCTGGTCGGGGCCGCCGACGGACTGGTCCGGCTCTACGCGGGCCAGGCGGCCAGGGCATGGACCGAGCTTCCCGGAGGCGACGACGGAGCCCCGGGCGGACTGTACGTCTACACGGGCCGTGTCCTTTATCCGGCCGGCATTACGGTTACGCCGACTTCCGGGTTGACCACCACGGAGTCGGGCGGCGAGGCCTCGTTCACCGTCGTGCTCGAGTCTCGCCCCACGCAGAACGTGACCGTCGCGCTCTCCTCCAGCGACGATACCGAAGGAACAGTCTCTCCCGCCGGCCTGACTTTTACGCCCGACGACTGGAATCTGCCTCAGACCGTGACCGTCTCCGGCGTGGACGACGCGGCCAGCGACGGCCATGTCGGCTACACGATCGTTGCGGCCGCGGCGGTCAGCAACGACCTCAACTATTCGGGTTTGCAGCCGGAGGACGTGGCCGTGGTCAACCGCGACAACGAGCCGGCGCGGATCCTGGCTCGGCACGTCTTCTACAACCATTCCGTCTGGGACGGCAACCATGCCGGGCCCAACGAGAACGACGACGACGCGATTGCCATCGACAAGCAGGCCCTCTTGCCGGGCCAAACGGCCACGTTTGCCAACTACACCAGCTACAGCCGCGGTATCAACGGAATCATGATCGACGTGCTCGCCCTGGGCGGCGCGCTCTCCGCGGCCGATTTCGAGTTCGCCGTCGGCAACAGCAACGATCCCGACAGTTGGGTCCCGGCGCCGATCCCCCAGAGCATCACGTTGCGTCCGGGCGCCGGCACGGGCGGCTCCGACCGCGTGACGATCATCTGGGCCGACTACGGCGTCCTGAAGCAGTGGCTCCAGGTGACCGTGGCCGCCAACCAGCAGACCGGCCTCGCCGAGCCCGACGTGTTCTACTTCGGCAATGCCGTGGGCGACGGGGGCAACTCGACCTCCGACGCGAAAGTCAACGCGACCGATATGCTGTTGGCCCGCAACAACCCGCGAACCTTCCTCAACCCCGCACCGGTCGATTTTGCCTACGACTACAACCGCGACGCGCGGGTCAACGCCACCGACATGCTCCTGGCCCGCAACAACCAGACGCACTTCCTCAACGCCCTGAGGTTGATCAGCGTGCCCGGCAGCAAGACAGAACAGAGCGAAAAGACCATCACCATGGCGGCGTCCAAGGGGATCGTCGGTTCGCCGACGGTCGGGCCCGGCAGGGGTGAAATGCTCGCGGCCGCCGACGCTTTTACAGCCACGGTGTCCGCGCACGACGTGGTGTTTGCGGCGGCGTCGCAACAGGAATCGGCGGGCTGGCGGGGCCTCGAGAACGAATTGGCCCGACTGTTCGAGTTCGAGCAACTCTCGCAGTCCAGATCATCGGCCAGGGGGACCGAACTGGCGGACGAGGCAGTCGACGCACTGTTGATCGGCGAGAATTCGTGAGCGGGCGGCGCGTCCGGCCAGCCCAGGCGTCGTCCAGGTTTCCGGCACCCCACGGTCGCGCGCCCGGGCTTCAGCTCTGCTCAGAATCGCGGCGTCGGTCCGGAAAGGCCTTGCGCGCCCTCAGGTCGTCGAGGTAGTCTTCCACGAACCAGCGGATGAAATCGACGATTCCGCGAATCACGGCATATACCAGGTAGATCCCGACCAGGATCACGCATACGCCGACCCACGACATGGCAAACAAGTAGGCGAACATCGGACGTCCCTCCGGCCTTGCCCGTGCACCGAGAAGAGAGGAAACATCTCTGTCTTCATCAATCCTGCCTGTTCTCCGCTCGAAAACGTACGATCACCATCGAGACTCTTATCATACCATGCCGACAGCGGAGCAGCAATGGTCACCAGAGGGAGGGGTGGGCCGGCGAATTTGTGCGAGCAGCCGCCTGAGACGTCATGCCGCTGCGGCGAAGCGCCGGCGCCGGCGACCCGTAGCGGGATAGCAGCATGAGGTTGGCCGGATTCGCGAGAATTCAGCCTACCATGGTGGCCGAAGGCTCCCAAGCCAAGGCCTGGCGACCTCGGCTACCATGGGGCTGAAATATGCCACCGGAAATCAATCGCTGCCCCTCGGCCCACGGGGCTCAATCTGCTTCGAGCCAGGTCCGGGCGTCATCGATTTGGGTGTGGTCGAAGTAACGGATTTTGGCCATCGTGAACGGCTTGCAGAACACGGCCATGCCGTGTTGCCATTGCGTCTCGCCGACGATCGCCAGGCGCTGGATGTCGCGCCAGTGCCGGAAGTCGAACTTCGAATCTTCCCAGAGTGCTCCGGCGGTCCAGCCGTGGAAATCGTGCATCACAAAGAGGACGCGGATCTTGCCATGTTCGGCGATTTGCTGGTCGACGGTGGGCACGAAGCTGGTGTAGAACTCCTTGGTCAGCTTGCCGGTCACGCTGACTTCCAGCACTTTGCCGCCCGAGGCGACGGCGATGGAATCGGTCATCGTAGATCTCCCTTGCGAGTCCCTAGTGTGGCACGCCCCCGGCCGCAAACCGTTCGGCGGAGCGCACGCGTTCTGTTTGTTCCGGGTTTGTACTCCGGACGTCAATGGCCAACATCACCCACGACCAGCCGTTGAAGATCATTTCGATTCCGACGAATAAGCCGATGACCCAGAGCCCCGAGGCCGGCCATTGCCTGTAGATGAGGATCCCCAGCAGCAACGAAACGAAGCCGTTCAGCAGCGGCCACCCCCAATTGCGGAACCGCAGCATCATCGCCGAGACGATTCGGAACAGGCCGCCGACGATCAGAAACATGGCCACCAAGAGCGTCAGCGCGATGGCGCCTTCCAGCGGGGCATCGATAATCAACACACCCACCACCGCGTAGAAGATCCCCATCAGCAGATGCAGCAGAAGCCCGCCCCACTTGCCGATCCAAAAGGAATTGACGATCTGGACCACGCCGCCGATCAGCAACAGCACGCCGAACATCACCACGGTGACGATCGACACGAAAAACGACGAGGCGACCGCGACCGTCCCCAGCGTGGTCAGGGCAATGCCCAGGGCAAGCAGCCAGAGCCATTGCCGTCGAAAACAGTCCAACTCGCGGGTCAGCGCGGGGAGGTCGTAGGCCGGCGTTTCGGCCTCGGGCGGACGCTCCAGTGTGGTACTCATGATAGGGGTCCTTTCTCTGCAATTGCCTGATTGCCATCGGTCTGAACCAAGACGCCGGCGCCGCTCTGCGGACGGCGTCCCGACAACTATACGGCGCAACGGCAGCGCAGCAACCGACACGCATGGGGAGATTCCTTCTGGAAATCACGCCCGAGGACCGAGCAGACAGCCGTCTATGGCTCGTCGGTGGGCGGCTTGGTGATGACGTTCCAGCACAACCAGAAGAATCCCAGGTCCCTCATGAGTTGCATGAAGACCTCGAAATCGACCGGCTTGGTCAGATAGGCGTTGGCGCGGCAATCGTAGGCGGCGGCGATGTCCTTTTCGGCGTCAGAGGTGGTAAGAATCACCACCGGAATCCGGCGCGTCCGATCGCTGGTCTTGACCTGCTTGAGCACTTCCAGCCCGTCGACCTTGGGAAGCCGGAGGTCCAGCAGAATCACGTGCGGCTCGGGTGCCTCGGCACGCTCGGCGTACTGCCCGCGGTGAAAGAGATAGTCCAATGCGGCCTCGCCGTCGACCACGTGATGGATCCTGTTGGCGATCCGGTGGTTGTTCAAGCCGCGCTGGATCATCTCGGCATGGGCCGGGTTGTCCTCGACCAGCAGTATCAGTACCGGCTCGCCCATCATGGCGTCCTTCCTTTCCTTCAGCTCTACAGGGGCAAATCAAGGTGCGGTGCGAAGGAAGAGGCCAGGCCTTTCCAGTCGCGTTCGGGTCTATCCCGAGCAGCCCCATTGTGTGCTTTCACCCTTGGTTTGGCAACAGCATATCGCCATCGGTGCGCGAGACTTGCCAATCGAGTTCCGAGTTGCCACCATAGAGGGCGCGGGCCGTACCATCGGTATAGCGGATGGACCTCGTCAGCTCAACACTCCGGGGGGACTCTCGATGGCCAATCGCGACAACCACTACGAAGCGGCTTTCGAGGAGTTCCTTCGCGGCCGCGGCGTGCCGTATATTGCGGTCGACGAGGCCAAGCGAAGCCTGTTGGGCGACGGGGCCTCGATCAAGAGCCTCGATTTCATCGTGTCCTCGCCCGGCCCGACGACTTGGCTGGTCGACGTCAAGGGCCGCCGCTTTCCCAGCGGCGACGAGCAGAAACAGTACTGGAAAAACTGGTCGACCCGCGACGACCTGGAGAGCCTGGCCCAATGGGAACGGCTTTTCGGCGAGGGGTTCTGTGGTCTGTTCGTGTTTGCTTACGACGTGTTGGGCGATCGGGCACCGCTGCCGCCCGAGCAGCTTTTCGAGCATCACGGCAACCTCTATGGTTTCGTGGCCGTGCGTTTTTCCGACTATCTCGCCTACGCCCGGCAGATTTCCCCAAGCTGGGACACGGTTGCCATGCCCACGGCCGATTTTCGCCGGCTGGCGAGGCCGTTGGAGGAGTTGCTGCAATGTGGGTAGATGGCAATGTGGGTAGATATCTGTCAAGAGGCAGGTTCGGACCTGAATGTGGTGTCACCAGCCGAAATGTCTCACCAGAGCGCCCGGAGTGCGCCGGAGGCGCAACCGCTTGCGCCACAGCATATTCCGCCAGACGCCGGAGGGCGTCCGGCTGCGGGGACTGTGCCCGATCCACCGTGGCCGAATTCCCAACCCGGGCGGCTTCGGTTACAATAGTAGCCAGACGGGTGTGTGTAGAGGTGGCGAAGAAGGGAAGCGGCGAAATGAACCGATTGCGGTCGATTTGGCAGACATTGCGGTCGCTGACCGCCATGGCGGCTTGCTGGGCGGTGATGGGCGGGGCGGCCTGGGCACGAGGAGGTCCGGGCCAGGAAGAGAGCGAAGGCGGAGGCGTCACAGCCTGGACGCTGCCCTACGGCCTGGTCATTCTGGGCATCGCCCTGGGGATGATGCTGGTGTGCCGATCTGCCCGGCGTCGCGATCGCGCCAAGCCTGAGAAATACGATGCCAAGGCCTCGGCCAAAGAGGGCAAGAAGTAGCCCTTCTCGTCGCCCCGTTTCCAGACTCCTGGCGCCGTTTTTGAGGAAGTGCCATCAGCGAGGCTGCTCAGCGCCGGATCCCAATGCGTCCGGCTTGATCCAAAGGCTTCGGAAGGTCTTGCGCGTTTCGTCCCGCAGGTACTTGGCCTCGCACTGTCCGGCGTCGAACTCGCCCTCCGCGCACTCCGCCGCCGAGGCAACCTTCACCTTCAGCGTACCGTCGTCGCTGAGCAACTGGACTTCGTCCCGGTCGGGATAGACGATCAGCGCCTCGGGCGTGAAGTCGGGAATCTGTTGGATGCTCGCCGTGCCGTCACGAAGCAGTATGGGCGGGTCGGTCGCTCCGCCCGACCAGCGAAACAGGGCAAAGACCTTCCGCTCGTCGTGGCGGCCGGCAACGATCAGGTAGGCCCCATAACCGGCGGAGTATTCCATGCTGCGGACCGACAGCGCGTGAGACTCTCCTTCGTAGCGGGTCTGGAGATTCAGAAGGAAGGGCTGGCCGAACCGCGGGGCCGCCCCATCGGCCAACACGGCGGCCGGGTTGTGGAGCGGCACCAGCAAGGCCTTCCCGTCGCCACAGGGGTTCCTGAAGCCGATCAGCAACGACTTGCCGTCGGGCGTCGCGCAGAGCCCCTCGATGTTCAATCCCTTCTTCTTGGGAGCCAGTCTTCCGACCTCGGTCTTCCCAATCGCCAGGGCCTCGGCCAGCCCGAGCCCTTTCATCCGGTCGTCCCGGACCAGGTCGGCAATCAGCGTGCGAGAGGCCTTCCCGAACGGCTCAGCCACCACTTTGCCATCGCGGACGGTCACGGTCATCGCAAAGAGCCGGTGGCGGTTGGCTCGCCATTTGCCGCCCTTGTTCCTGCCGTGGGACGAGATCCAGTAGATGCGGCCGCCGAGCACGGTGGCCCCTTCAATATCCACCTCGGGATGCTTGTCTTGCGCTGGATCGATGCCGAGCGGCTCGTCCCAGGGAATCGACTGGACCGGCGGGCCGGGCCGATCCGCCCGATAGACCTTCAGCGTATTCTGCTCGTCATCGGCCGCGATCAGCGTGGCGGCGTCCAGGGCGACGGCCGCCGAGGCGTCGCACATTCCGGAGTATCGCGAGACGTCCGCGATCGGCGAGACATCCTCGATCGGCAACTCTTGCGAGCAACTCGCCGACAACGGACAGACCGCGGCCGTCAGACACAACAGCCAGCCTCTAAACGACATTTCAGGTCCTTCCCGCACGGTGGGCAACGGTTTCGTTCCGGCTGGGCCGGGGCCGCCGCCGAGGAGCAGAGTCGCCACGACTTAACACAGCCATTATACCAGGTGGGGCCGTGGAATCGAATTCCCTTGGCCCACCTTGCCCGGCCGTCGCATGGCACGTTAGAATCGGCGCTGGGGCGGCCCACGAAAACCACTGCGTGTGAATCACTGCCTGAAAGGAATGGGATCGGTGTACGACAAAGACGCTCTGATCGCCCTGGTTCGCGAGAAGGCCCTGAAGTTCGGCGAGTTCACGCTGGCCTCGGGCAAGAAGGCTCGCTACTACCTCGATGGGAAGCAGGTCACGCTCGACCCGACGGGATCGCAGTTGGTGGCCGAGGGGATCCTCGACCTGCTTGCGCAGACCTCGTTTCCCGCCGCCGTCGGCGGGATGTCGATTGGCGCCGACCCGATCACTTCCTCCGTGGTTACCATGTCATCGGTGCGAGGGACCCCGGTCAAAGGATTCATGGTCCGCAAGGAGTCGAAGGGGCACGGGACCAACCAGTATATCGAAGGGCCCGTCCAACCCGGCGAAGAAGTGGTGATCGTCGAAGACGTGGTCACCACCGGCGGCTCGTCGCTGCTGGCCATCGAGCGCGTCGAGCAATTCGGGCTGAAGGTCGCCCGGGTCATCGCGATCATCGATCGCATGGAGGGCGGCGCCGAGGCCTTCCGGCAACGAGGTTATGAACTCGCGAGCCTGCTGACGATCCGCGATTTCGGCATCGAACCGCCCGAGGCGTAACGCACGAGCCGTTCAAACGGGGCAACCCGTCCTACGGCTTCACCGGTCGCACCGGACTCTCGGCCAGCACGAACTTCTTCCTGCCGGCCGTCGAGGTGAAGTCGACCGTCGCCTTGCGGCCGGCACCGGCGCCGCTTAGGGCCACGATCCGGCCCAGCCCGTACTGCGGATGGCGGACCAGCATGTCTTGATGAAACGCATCGGGCGCGACCGCCGCGGCCGGTTCGCCGCCGTTGGCCAGTTCGGCGGCCGTGGTCAGCGGCGCCGACAACGCGGCGCGTGCCGCCGCCGGTGGTTCGCGCCGAGGCGCCCTCGGCGTTTCGTAGACCGATTCGGCCGGAAGCGACTCGCCGAGGTACACGTCCTGCAAGGCCATCTCCTCCCGCGGCAGCTCCATCAGGAACGGGCTGGGAACCGTCATCTTCCGCTGGCCCCGGAAGTCGCGGTACTCGGCCAGGCTGATCTGCAGCTCTTCCTGGGCCCGCGTGACGCCGACGAACATCAGCCGCCGCTCCTCTTCAAGCTGCTCGGCGATCTGGCGGCTCCGCTCATGGGGCAGAAGCCCTTCCTCCACGGCCACCAGGTACACGACCGGAAACTCCAGGCCCTTCGACGCGTGCAGCGTCATCAGCGTCACCCGATCCACGTCCACCTCCCAGTCGTCCGTGTCGTTGACCAGGCACGATTCTTCCAGGAATTCCTCCAGGCGGCCCTCGCCGAGATGACGTTCATCGTACTCCCGGGCAACGGTCAGCAGCTCCTCGATATTGGCCAGCCGCTGAAGGTCCTCTTCCTCTTTCGATGCCTTCAGCCGCTCTTGATAACCGGTCTCGCTGAGCACGAACCCGAGCACCTCTTCGATCGGCCCGCCGGCGACCGAGGCCAGCCGGTCGAACAGCGCCACGAACTTGCCGACCAGCGAAATGCTGCGCCCGCTGAGCGACTCGACCTGCCGAGCACGCCGCGCCGACTCCAGCAGCGTGAGGCCATGGCGCGAGCCGTACGCCGACAGACGTTCGATCGTCGTCTTGCCGATCCCCCGATTCGGCGTATTGATCACCCGCAACAGCGCAATCTCATCGTGCGGGTTGTTCAGCAATTGCAGATAGGCCAGAACGTCCTTGATCTCCCTCCGCTGGAAGAACTCCAGGCCGTTGACCATCTGATAGGGCAGGCCCAGGTCGCGCAGAGCGAACTCCAACGCCCGCGAAAGCGCGTTGACCCGATAGAACACCGCAAAGTCGCGCGGCCGACGGCGCCCCGAGTGGACGTCGGCCGCAATCCGGGCGGCGATGCCCTCGGCTTCGTCCTTGTGGGTGGAGTAGCGAATCAAGCGGACCGGCTGCCCCTCGCCGTTTTCCGTGTAGAGGTTCTTCTCCTTGCGCCGGATATTGTGGGCGATCAACTGGGACGCTACCCGGAGAATCCGCTTCGTGCTGCGATAATTCCGCTCCAGCCGCACCACGCGGACCTCGGGAAAATCCCTCTCGAATTCGAGGATGTTGTTCAGATTGGCGCCACGCCACCCGTAGATCGATTGGTCCGGATCGCCCGTGACCGCCAGGTTCGGGTGGTCGATCGACAACGCCCGGGCAATGGCGTACTGGGCCAGATTCGTGTCCTGGTACTCGTCGACCAGGACGAAGCGGTATCGCTCGTCGAGACTTTGGCGAATCTCCGGGTTGTCGCGCAGCAGCGTGGCCACGTGCAGCAGCAGGTCGTCGAAATCCACGGCGTTGCACGCCAGCAGTTGGGCCTGATAGGCCGGGTAGACGCGTTGGACAACCGCGCCGAAGGGATGGCCGGGCCGCGGCTCGTACTGCGACGGGGTAATCAGGTTGTTCTTGGCCCAACTGATGGCCTTGGCCATGGTGTCGGGCGTGAATCCGGCCGCCTCGATCCTCAGTCGGCCAATCACGCGGCGGAGGGTCTGGCTGCTGTCCCCGGTATCGTAGATTGTGTAATTTTCCTGGAGCCCCACGGCGGGCGCATACTTCCGCAACAGCCGTGCACAGAACCGATGGAACGTGCTTAGCCAGACCGACTGCTCGTCGGCCAGCCGCTCGACACGGCTGCGCATTTCGTCGGCGGCCTTGTTGGTGAAGGTCAGCGCCAGAATCTGATGTGCCGGAACCCCCTGATGGAGCAGCCAGGCCACACGATGGGTAATCACGCGGGTCTTGCCGCTGCCCGGGCCGGCCAGGATCAGCAACGGCCCTTCGACGTGGTCAACGGCCTCACGTTGGGCATCGGTAAGACCTTCCAACAACGGGTGCAACGGGGATTCCTCGGCGTTGATGATGTCCCGCAACGGCCCTGCGCCCAGCAATGGCCCTGCGTTCGACCGGAACAAGAGACAGCGGCGCGGCGGCTTCCACCGTCCCTCCTATTAGCCAAGCCTGACCTTCTTGGGCGGACGGCCAGACAACCCATCACCCAGTATACGCAACGGGGCAGAGGATGCGAGGCCCGGACGCTGCCGTCGATGCAGGCAACGCTGTCGCCCCGGCCCGGGCGTTTGCTGGGGAAGCATGCGGGCGGTGTCGCGTCTTTTTGCCGAAAGGCTACTTTCCAAAACGGCCGCAGCCGCTATACTCTTTGGACATCGGCGAGACGGACTCGTCGCGTGTGTCAACATGTGACCGCAAGTTGAAACGCAAAATGGGAGGGACCCCATGGGAACCCGAATCCCGCTGAGGAGGGCCGACACGCAGGCGCAAGATATGGCCGAGAAGCTGGAAATGAGCACGGCCGAGATCGGCTTGTCGGTTCGCACGACGAACTGCCTGGAGGAGAGAGGAATCTTCACCGTCAACGACCTGTTGCACTGCACCCGCGATGATCTGCTGGCAATCTCGAACTTCGGCGAGAAGACACTAGAGGAGGTCTACAAGGCGCTGGAAGGAGTCGGTTTCTATCGCAAGTCGAAACGCGACACCATGGCCGGCCAAGGGCAACCGGCCCTGCATTCCGGTTAGCTCCCGGGCGCCTCGCCCGACGGCTCGCGATAGCCACGCGAGCCCTTTGCCGCTGTCCGGCCGTGGCGATGGATCGGGAAACGAGTTCCGGCGGGTTTCCGTCGCGGCGGAGGAACCACGTTGGCTCGCAACTTCCGCTACTACGAAAAGAAACGAGGAGACCGGCGCACCGGGTCCCGGGCTGCGGCCAGTGTGGGCGAGGCGCTGTTCTTCGCCTCGCTGCTGCTGCTCGGCTGCGCGGGGCTGGTGGCCATCGTCCTCTTCCTGCTGATTCCCCAATGGCAGGTCCAGCAAGAGTACGTGCAAGGTACGTGTACCGTCCTGCACAAGCGCTCCGAACCGACGCAGGACGACGACGGCACGACCCATCAGCCCGGCATTCACGTCGAGTATCAGGTCGGCAAGGAAACGTACCGCACGTGGATCCATGACGTTCAGCCGGTCTACGACAACGGTGGCGACGACCAACAGGCGGCGCTGGATCGCTTCGTTCCCGGCAGCCGCTATCCGTGCTGGTACGATCCGGCCGATCCCCATAAGGTCGTGCTGTCCCGAGAAGGAAACGCGTGGATTTGGCTGGTGATGATCGTGCCGTTGTCGTTCATCGCGTTGGGGGGTGGCGGTTTTCTCTATCGCGCGCTGCACTGGGGAAAATCGGCGGAGCGGCGCAAGGTGCTGGCGCAGCGCGTCCAGCAGACCGACCTCTTCGGCGCCAACGGAGACTCGAACCGCAAACTGCCCAACGTTCCCGACGACGCCGACATCACCAACAGCCCCGGCACCCGGCTGAAGTTCCGGTTGCCCATCGGCACGTCGCCGGGCTGGGCCCTGTTCGGCATCATGATCGCTTGCCTGTTCTGGAACGGCATTGTGGGGGTCTTCGTGGCCATGGCCGTGGGCGACTATCTGGCGGGTGAGCCCGACTGGCTGCTCACGCTGTTCCTTGTCCCGTTCCTGCTGGTGGGATTCGTGCTGGTCTACGTGTTCATCCGGCAACTGCTGGTCACCACCGGCATCGGACCGACGCTGGTCGAGATTTCCGATCACCCGCTGCACGCCGGCGACTGTTGCCGTTTGTTCATCTCCCAGTCGGGCCGGCTGGCGTTCCATTCGCTCGAAGTGCTGTTGGTTTGCGAGGAGGAAGCCACCTATCGCCAGGGAACCGACACGCGAACCGAAACCCGCGAGGTCCACCGGCAGCAGATTCTCCGCCGCGAGGGCTTCGACGTGCAACGCGGGTTGCCGTTCGAAACCGAGTGCGAGCTGACCGTGCCCGCCCAGGCCATGCACTCGTTCAAGTCAGACCACAACGAAATCAACTGGAAAGTGGTGGTCGAAGGGGAAGTGGCCGGCTGGCCCGACTACAAGCGGTCCTTTCTCGTGATCGTTCACCCGCCCAACGGGAGGGCCCCACGGTGAACGACGCAACGGTCACGATCCGGTTCGACGACAACGGCCGCGACTACTTTCCCGGCGAGGAGCTTTCGGGCGAGTATCAGCTCGAGTCGCCGGAGTTCGAAGCGGTCAAGGCCGTCGAGGTCTCCGTGCTCTGGTACAGCGAGGGCAAGGGCGACGAGGACTTCGCCGTGCACGAATTCTGGCGCAACGACGCCGACAGCGGCGAGTTGATCCGGCCGGAACGGCCGCAACGGTTCCACACCGTATTGCCCCCCAGCCCTCTAAGCTACGACGGCGCGATCGTGAAACTCCACTGGTGCGTTCGCGTACGCGCTTTCCTCGAGCGTGGAAAAGAGATCGTCGGCCAAAAGGTCTTCCGGCTCGGCGACGTGCCGCCGACCAAGGGCACAGCCTCGTGAACGCGCGAGACGAATCGACGGTGGCCGAGAATCCCTTCTGCAGCCGCCGGGTCCGGCCCGGAGCGATGCCCTTTCTGTTCGTCGCCGGCGACGGTGCCGCGCGACTGATCGATCGGCTGGACCGCAGCGGCTGGTGGGGGCAGATCGTCGGGCCACACGGCTCGGGCAAGTCGGCCTTGCTGGCCACCCTGGTGCCGGAGGTCGAACGCGCCGGACGCCCCACCCTGGTCTTCGAGCTTCACGACGGCTGTCGCCGCTTGCCGTTCGAGCCGAGACACGCGGCGGATCTGGATCGCTCGACGGTGATCGTGATCGACGGCTACGAGCAGCTCAGCCGGCTGAGCCGGTTTCGCATCAAGCGATTCTGCCGGCGGCGCCGTTTGGGACTGGTGGTGACGGCCCATACCGGCGTCGGTCTGCCCGAGCTGGTGTGCACTGGGGCGAGCCTTCCGCTGGCCCAGCACATTGTGGGGCGGCTGACCGACGGCTATCCGTCGCACATCTCGGCCGAAGACGTCGCCGAGCGGTTTTCGCGACATGGCCCGGATCTGCGCGAGTTGCTGTTCGATCTGTATGACTTGTACGAACAGCGCCGGCGTGGCGGGTCGGCTTGATCGCGCCGACGGCGACGGAGTTGCCGGCGGGCCCCCGTCCGGTTTGCACCGTTTTCCTGTCTTCTCGCCTGCACAGACGGCCCGCGTGACCTAGCATACAGAGAGGGTCTGCCAGGGCGGTACGTGTCGCTAGCCGTCACAATCGACGCGAACCGAACAGCCTCTTTGAAGCGTAGAACCCCTGTGACGAGAATGTTTGGCCAAAAAGCCCGGTCCGCGGCCGCGGCGCTTGACGCGGCGGCGGAACCGCGGTGTGATAGAGAAGTTCCCCTTCCTGCCCAGCATGGAGTTCAATCATGACCCGCTTGAAGACTCGGTGTATGATAATGTGCGGCGTGGCGGCAATGCTGC
Source organism: Pirellulales bacterium (assembly GCA_016935315.1). Lineage (GTDB taxonomy): Bacteria > Planctomycetota > Planctomycetia > Pirellulales > Thermoguttaceae > JAFGRD01. The sequence goes on along the minus strand of JAFGRD010000019.1, from coordinate 17,762 downwards.
TGGCAGTGCCGGCAGAGAGTCGCGCTCTGGACTGTCTCGGCTGCCTGTTCGGGTGGTGCGGCGGAAGGTGTGCAACGCCCTACGCCGCGTCCTACGCACCGGCGTATTCTCCGGCGCCCGTGGCGCAGACGTGCAGCTACGTGCCCCAAACGTGCTACCGGAGCGTCTGCCAGACAGTCCCGGTCACGACCTGTAGGGCGATCACGAGTTGCGATCCTTGCAGCGGTTCGCGGGTCGTCACCTATCGCCCCATCACGACGTGGACCCAACAGACGCGATTGATTCCCTACACGACCTATCGGCTGGTCTATTCGAACCCGTATGCCGCTTGCACGCCGTGCGGACCGTGTGGGACGACTGCCGGAGGTTGCTCGGCCGCGACCTATTCGGTTCCGTCCGCGTGCGGCTGTGCTCCGATCGAGAGCGTGCCGCTGCCGTCTGGGGAAGCGCCGACCTCCGTGCCGAGCCTGGACGGCGCGCCCCCTGCGAAAACGTTTGAGGAGCCGCAACCCGGGGCGGAAGCCCAGCCCGACACCGAGGAACGGCTCAAGCCGATCCCCAGCGCCAACTCGAATTCACTGCCCACGGCGCCGCGGCTGTTCGATCCGAACATGAACACCACGGCGCGTCCGATCCGCCAGGCGACGTACTTCAGCCTGATCCCCCCGCCGCCTCCGTCGCCGCCGGTCCATCGCATCGGAACGACCCATTCGAAGCAGGCCGACCTTGGCGGCTGGCGGGCATCCCACGACTGACCCGCGGCCACAAACCGGCTCGACGGGGATCCCGCACGCTCGCTCGTGAATCGCATGGGGGCATCGGGAGGCAGAGGCGTGCACCGGTCAAACGCCTGGCCGTTGCGTGGCCAGTTCCATGATCCGCTGCTCGGTCGCTTCTTCGCGACGGAGTTCCCCGGTCGTGTGTCCTTCGCACAGCACCAGGATCCGATCGCAAAGGGTCAGCAGCTCCGGCAGCTCGCTGGAAGTAACGAGAATGCCCAGGCCCTCGGGGCAGAGCTTGTCCATCAGCCGGTAGAGTTCGGCCTTGGCGATTTCCACGAGCTGCTGGTCGCCGACGCGCAGCTCCCGCACGGGCTCTCCCGGCCGGACGTCGCACTCGAGCTGCGTCAGCAGCTTGCCGGCGGCGGCGGCCATGGCCCGGTCGTTCAACAGTCCCAGCCGGTTGGTCTTCTCTCGCCCCAGGAAGATGTTGGCGGCCGCCGACAGCCCCTCGACCAGGTTGAGCTCCTGGTGGATGATGCCGATGCCGTCCCGCTCGGCGTCGGTGGTGCCGCGAAAGCGCACCGGCTTGCCGCGCACCCGCAGCGTCCCCTCGTAGTCGGTAATCACGCCGCAGAGACACTTCATCAGCGTGCTCTTGCCGGCGCCGTTTTCGCCGACCACGGCGTGCAACTCGCCCGGGGCCACGTCGATCGACACCGTTTGTAGGGCAATCACCCCAGGAAACCGCTTGGTGACTTGCTGAAACGAGATGACGGGCGCGGTGGTCAAGAGGGCTGCCTCCCCCCTGTGGAATTGGGCACCGCCCCATTGTGGCACGCCTGGAACGCACGTTAACCGTGCCCGATGATCAGCGCGCAGCCGTCAATGCAGGCACGCGCGGTGCCGGAATGCCATTCTGGGTAGAAGCGTTCCGCAAAGGTGGGGCTATTCGGAGGCGGTCGTGGCGGGCGGGGCCGCGTCGCCTTCGGGCGGAGTGCAGCCGACCAGCGTGCCAAGGCTGAAGGCGACCAGACAGCAGATCAAGAAGATCTTTCGGAGCATGGAGATCCCTTTCATGTTGCGATGGTGAGTACGTAAGCTTTCATTCTATTGTCCTCGGAGTCGATGCACAAGCGCGCGAACCGACACGCGACAGGTCATCCGGGTAAAATCGGGGATCTGTTCCCCCCGACTGGCCGCCCATTCAACTTACCGGCCGCCAGATCCGATACCACGTTCTATTGAAGTTTGCACAGTCGATGCGCGAGGGCAACCAACGGGAGCCCGATCTCTCCGGCTTCCCGTTGGGCGGCCTTGATCCTTCGCCGTGCACACCTCAATAGACCCATCGTGCCGACCATCTATTCCCGCGCTTCACCGGATGACCCAGATTGAGTTGAGATCGACGGCCGCTTCCGCTGCGCGCCGTGGCCACGAAGAGGGGGCGAGTTCCCATCATTTAGGCCAGTGGAGCCTGGTCTCGCTAGCGGCCCAGGGAGACCTGGCTAGGATCTACCTGGCCCGACCTGCCGAGGCCCCGCCCGATCAGTCAGCCGCGTATGCCCTGAAAGTCCTCCGCCCCGACCGGCAGCATGATCCGCGGATGGTCGGCCTGCTGATGCGCGAGGCCGAGGTGGGCCATCGTGTCTCGCACCGGCACCTGGTTCCGGTCCTCAGCGCGAGCATCCGCCCGCCGCAACCGTTCTTGGTGATGCCTTGGCTGGAGGGCTCGACGCTTGCGGGCCGATTGGCTGCCGGGCGGCAGTTCGAGTTGCCGGTGGTGCTGTGGATCGCCCGACAGATCGCCCAGGCACTCGACGCCTTGCACCGCGCGGGCTTCACGCACGGCGACGTCAAACCGAGCAACGTCTTCCTCTCGCCCGCGGGCCACGTCACGTTGCTCGATCTGGGCTTCGCCCGGCGTCGCAACGAGCCGGGTTCGGCGGTCGATCGCTGCATCCTGGGCACGTGCAACTACATGGCCCCGGAGTTGATCAGCACGACGTGGAACGCCGATATCCGCAGCGACGTCTACAGCCTTGGCGCGTTGCTGTTCGAGCTGTTGTCCGGCCGTCTGCCCTATGCGGGCAACACGCTGGCGGCCGTGGCCGAGCACCACCAGCGATCGTGGCCGCCGAATCTGGGGCGTCTGGTTCCCGGCCTCCCGCTCGACGTGGTCCGTCTGGTGCACCAGATGCTTGCCAAGCAGCCGCTCCGCCGCCCGCAAACGCCCCGCGAACTGATCGACCGTCTGACGGCGTTGGAGATTGCGACGTTTTCCGAGCGGGCGTTCTGAACGTTGGGGCGGCGAACAACGGCGCAAAATGAAAGAGGAAGGTCGCTGCGCGCCCTTCCTCTTTTGTGTATGTCCATGTTGTTGTCTTGCGAGTCCCAAGACCCCGGAGCCATGCTCTTGAGCAACTCGCGATCGTGTCCGCTCAGGCGGCCCGTCGCCGCCGCCAGCAGACCACGGCACCGAGTGCACCGAGCAGCGACCAGATGACGATGGTCGCCGGTTCGGGGATGATATCTCCGGAGAGCTCCACGGCGTCAATCCGCCAGTTCCAGAGCCGGAAAGTCAGCGCGACGTTGCCGTTGCTCAGCAAATAGGCCGGATCGCTCGTGGCGTCCACGTCGAATTCCACCCAGCCGACGACCTCGTCGCGTGCCAAGGCCGTCGGGTGCTGAATGGCGCCGGGCGCGGCTGCCGGGGAAAGGTCCTGGTTCGTCGAGTTGAGCTTGCCCGGCAAGATCTGGTAGTGCTGCCAGGAGTTGTTGCCGTAGGCCCCCTTCTGCAGGTAGGCGCGGAACGTCATGTTGGACAGGTCTTCGTAGGCTCCTGGTGCGAATTCGAGACTGAGTGCGTCGAACCATGCCGGGCTCGTCCCCGTGGCGTAGTAGTCATAGACTACGGTCCCGAACGGGTACACGTCGGTCAGCGACCAGACGCCGTCCAGCGTCGACACGCCGCTGGCAACGTTCAACGCCGTGGTGCCTTCGTCCTGAAAGGCGACTGCCTCGGCCCCCACCAGGATGGCCCCGTTGGCCTGCCCCGCGCCGACCAGGACGCCCAACACTGCCACCGCTGTGATCCAAGACTTCATTGCTCTCTCCTCATATTGCCAATGGTCCGTGGTGAAATTCACCCTTCGTCATAAACCTATAGGCCGCCGGCCTTCGCAAACGGGACACTTGACATATCGGAATACTCCAGATTGGGCGAAGGGGTCAAGCGGGCGTTTTTTTCTGGCGCCTTGCAGAGGCGTACGCCTTCGCGGCTACCTGGCCCCAAAAAGCTCCTTGTGAGCGAAGATCGCGATGAAATGTTGCGTACCGGTGATCAACTCGCATCGGACAAGGATCCAGCCGGCCTCTTCCGCCTGTTGGGTCAGCAGCCCCGGCGACCAGGCATGATCGCGCCCCCCGCCGGCAGCCAACGCGCGATAATGCTCGATGACCACCAGCCGGCCCGTCGGCTTGACCACCGACCGCAAGTGACGCAGATAGGCGACGTGCCCGTCCTTGTTGAGGTGGTGGTAGGTCTTGGAAAGGAAGGCCAGGTCGCAACAGCTTTCCTCCAGCCCCGTACCGTCGGTCGGGCACAGGTAGGGCTTGACTTGCGGTAGGTCGGCGAACTTCTCCTTCATCTTGTCGACTTTGCTCTGGGTCACTTCGGCGGCGCGCACGGTGCCCTCCGGGCCGACGGCCTGGGCCATCTTCTCCGTCCACCAGCCGTCGCCGGCGCCGATGTCGACCACCACGTCGCCCGGCTTCAGGTCCAGCTCTTCAAGCACGTACTCGCTCTTCTCCCGGTAAGGATAGCCGCCCCCGACAGTCCGGGCGTGCTGTTTCTCGTTGTCGATCCGCGTGCTCTGCCCGGTGTCGGCGTAGACGCCGGGGGTCGGACAACTGAGGATCGTGACGACGGCTACGGCCAACAGAAAACGACATGCGCGGTTCATGGGAGGTCTCCTCGATTTCGGGTTACGCGGTGTGGGTCTGTACGAGACACGTGGTGGGGCCGTTCAAAACGCGGCGTGGGGCCGTGGGAGGGCGTCTGGCGTCCATTGTACCTCAAGCCGCATCGCCGTGCCACTTCGCCCGTTTTCCGGCGGCGTTTTCACGCGCGCCAGGGGCGGCGACGCTCCAGCTTGTCGCCGAGCACGCTCACTGCAACGTTCACGTCTTCGACGACCTGGAAATCGTACATGCCGACGCAGAGGAAGTCCGCGCCGTTCTCGAAAGCGTAGCGGAAGCCGTCGCGCGGCTCCACCGAGCCGGCGGCCAGCACCTTGAAGCCGATCCACGGCTGCGGCAGCGACTCCATGAAGGCGATCGTGTCTTCGGGGTCTTCGCACCACATGTTGTCGTGCTGGTCCTCCTTGCGGGCCGACCAATACTTGTGGTGGTGGAGCGTCTTCATCCAGAAGTCGGGCTGGAAACCTTGCTCCACGCAGCCGCGAATGGTCTGGATGGCGTGGCCGCCGATGCCGGCCGGAATGCCCGCATCGCGCATCAACTCCAGCGCCTTCGCAATCCAGTCGAACTTGCCCTCGCGCACGTAGCGGTCGCCCACCGCCCCCTGCACGTAGGCCGCGCACGCGTTGTTGTCCAGGGAGTATTTGACGTTGTCCAGCAGGGCCTCAAGCGTGTCGCCCTTGCACTGGGCGATGAACTGGATCTCGCCCAAGCCCTGCTCCCAATACTCCACGATCCGCGGCGCAAGGATCGGATTGGTCACGATTGTGTTGATGCCACAGTTCTCGGCCAGCCGAAACGTTTCGTAGACCTTCCACGGGTGGTGATAGGCCTTGATCAGCTTCGAGATGTAGATCAGGTCGCGGGCGTGGGCGAAACCGTTCATCAGGTTGCCGCCCATGATCAGCCGGCTCAGCTCGACGTCCATGATCTTGGCCGTCGGCACCGGCTCCTTCAGATCGTCCAGCGTCTCGAAAGTGAAGCTCTTGATCGAGGGCGACGACACGGCGTCGATCCGCGCGGCCAGTTGTTTTTCTTCCTCGCTGCGATAGCCGCGCTTTTTCAACACGGCCAAGGTCAGTCCGCCGACGAACGGAAGTCCGACCAACGTGGCAAGCATCTGGCGCCGTCCCAGCGGCGACGAGGCGGCAAGCCCGGCCTCCGCCGCGGACGGCTGCGGTGTCTTTCGCCGACCGCGGAAAAGACGCCACAGACCGGCAACCAGCCCGTCGATGCCCAGACGCGTCGCCGGCACGACCGCGACCACGCACAGCGCCAACAGCTCGACCAGGTTCTTGTTGACGATCAGATAGCTGCCTTCGTTCGCGCCCGACGGGCCGGCAAACAGCGGCGGCTGGGCCACGTAATACAAGGCCAGCAGCACCATGCCCGCCACGGCGGCCAGCCGCGTCAGGCAGCCGAGCATCAGCCCGGCGCCGATCAGCAGCAGGCCCCAGGCATTCAGGGCGTCGACCGTCTTCAGCACCGAAGGGTCGGAGGCCATCCAATGGAAGGCGTCGGCCCCGATCCAGCCGGCACTCTTGAGATACCCGGCCGAGGTCCACTGCGGGTCGAGCACCTTGACGAGTCCCTCATAAGCGAAGTGCCAGCCGATGGCGATTCGCATCAGGGCCAGCAGCGTCGCCTGCCACCCGGAGATCTGCATCCGTTTCATCTGGTTCGTTCCTCAATCGGTCCTGATCGTTTCGGCAATCCCGCAAGTCACCGTTCCTCTAGCCCGGCTGCTCGCCACGGTAGCTCAAGTCGAGCAGGTCCATCGGATGCATTACCAGCAGCGGGTGGCCGTTCTGCCGCACTTCGCGGCCGATCTGCAACAGGCAGCCGGCGTTGGCCACCAGGACGATCCGGGCGCCCGTGCTGAGGATGTTTTCCAGCTTGCGGCGAGCCAGGCGGTCCGACATCTCCGCTTCGTTGAGGTTGTAGGTGCCGGCCGAGCCGCAACAGATTTCCGTCTCGGGAAGCTCGCGCAACTGGAGCCCGGGGATCTTCGACAGCAGCCGCCGCGGGGCTTCGGTGATTTCCTGGGCGTGGCCGAGGTGACAGGCGTCGTGGTAAGTGGCCACCTCGTCAATGCGCCCGCTGGGCGGAATCGCCCCGAGCTGGTCGAGGAACTCGTGGACGTCCATCACCTTGGCGGCGAACTTCTCCCGATGCGGCTGCAGCCCGTCGTGCCAGTGCTCGCCGTATTCCTTCATCATCGCACCGCAGCCGGCGTGGTTGACCACGATCGCGTCGTAGCGGTCCAGTTCGAAGGCGACCAGATTGGCGTCGGCCATGCGGCGGGCCCCGAGGCCGTCGCCGGCGTGGTAGTGGATGGCTCCGCAGCAGCCCTGCCCCTGGGGGATGACGATGTCGCAGCCGTTCTCCTGCAACACCCGCAAGGTGGCCCAGTGGGTGTGGCGAAACATCGCATCGGCCACGCACCCGACGAAGAACGCCACCCGGGCACGCTTCCGGCCGACCGCCGGCAGAAACTTCGGCAGCTTGGGCCCCGATTTGATCGGCGGCGGCAACAGCGGGATCATCCGCCCCAGCCGGCCGGGTATCAGCTTCATCAGCCCGAGCTTTTCGGCCGCGCGATAGACGCCTATCCGCTGCAAGAACCGTACGGGCGCCAGCAACCGCCGCATCCGCTGGGCATAGGGGAACAACTGCAGCAGGATCATCTCGCGAAACCAGTCGTAACGCTGCTCGATCCGCTCGTCGTTTTCCTGTACGGCCAACCGGAACGGCTCGATCATCCGCCCGTACTGCACGCCCGAAGGACACGCCGTTTCGCATGAGCGACAATCCAGGCACAACTCCAGGTGCCGGCGCATGCGGTCGGTCAGTCCCGACCGGCCCTCGGCCACCAGGCGCATCAACTGGACCCGGCCGCGCGGCCCGTCGTTCTCGTCGCCCAACTCGGCAAACGTGGGGCACGCCGACGTGCACAGCCCGCAATGGACGCAATCCAGGAATAGGGCGGGGTCTACCGCCGCGCCCGGGTTGCGGGTCTCGCAGCCGTTCGGTTGGTCTTGGGCGTCGTAACTCATGGGCCTCAAAACACAAAGCGTCCCCGATTCAGTATCCCGTCGGGATCGAACCGGTCCTTGATAGCGCGCATTACCGCGGCGCCGTCGCCGGGCGGTCCCCACACGTCTTCGGCGGTCAGTTCGACGTCGTCGGGATACGACCGCACGACCATCTTCCCTCTGGCCGCCACGACGGCCGGCCGCAGCCGCCCGCGCAAGAACATCACAAAATCCTCGGGCTCTCGGGGCGGCAGCCCGAGGCGAATCACCCCATTGCCCGCGTGGGCCCGAATCGAGCAGGCGCCGTCCAACTCGACCAGGTTTTCGATCAGGCGGGCCGTGGCGCCGGGCCGCACGTTGATCTGCACTTCCGCGGCGGAACCGTCGGACTCGCGAAGCCACTGCCAGAGCGCGGGCGCGTCGGACGCCGCCACGGCGATCGGCGCGGCGATTCCCAGCTCGCGCCACTGGTCGCGAAGCCGGTCCACCATCCACTCGACCTCGCCGGCCGTTCCCTCGAAGCCGACGAACAGCCGGGCCGCGCTCTGCTGGACCATCGGTCCCAACACCGGGTTGCCTTGCTGGGCCCGGCGGGTCAGCAATTCGACGGCCACCGGCAAGGTCTTGGTGCGGACCAGGCCGTCGAGCAACCGCTCGGCCTGGTCGAAATCGAGCAGGTCGGCCACGAGAAAGGCCGAAGTCTCCGGCTGGGGACGGACCATCAGCGTGACCTGGGTGATCACGGCCAGCGTACCCAGCGAGCCGACCAGGAGCCTGCAGAGATCGTACCCGGCGGCATTCTTCACCACGCGGCCCCCGGCCGAAAACGCACTGCCTTGACCGTCGACGGCACGCAGGCCGAGCACGTAGTCACGGATCGTTCCGCAGGCGTATCGGCGCGGCCCGAAGGCGCCCGTTGCCACCACGCCCCCGATCGTCGCCTGCCCCGGCCGGACCGCATCGACCGGCAGTCGCTGCCGTTGTGCGGCCAGGAGCTCGGACAATTGGGCCATGGTCACGCCGGCCTCGACCGTGATCGTCATGTCATCCACGGCATGATCGACCACCCGCTTGAGGTTCTTCAGCGAAAGCCCCACGCCCGGCACTCCGGGACAGACGCCGTAGTCCAGCGCCGACCCTCCGCCGATCGGATAGATCGCCTTTTCCTGGTCGCGCGCGGTCCGCACGACCTCCGCCACGGCGGCCTGGTCGGCCGGTGCGACGGTTTCAATCAGTGGAAGGCTTTCCCGTGTGGTGATCATCGCAAGCGAGCCGTCGCAACGACCGTGTTTTTTCGACAGGCCCCTACTTCAGTCCGGCGACCAGGTTGTACATGGGTGGCAACACCTTGCCCGGGTTCAGCCGCCCGGTCGGGTCAAACGCCTGGCGGACCCGGGCCATGGCCCGCAGGTCCTCTTCGGCAAAAAGCCGGTCCATCAATTCGATCTTCTCCACGCCGATGCCGTGTTCGGCCGTGATGCTTCCGCCGCAGCGGATACACTCCTCGAGCAGTTCCCGCCCGGCGGCCTTTGCCCGCTCGACCTGCTGCGGGTCCCGCTCATCGACCAGCATCACGGGATGCACGTTGCCGTCGCCGGCGTGGGCCACGTTGACGATGCGCACGTCGTACTTCTTACCGATTGCGAGGATATGGCGGATAATCTCCGGCAGCCGGGTCCGCGGCACGACGCCGTCCTGGGTGAAGTAGCTGGGGCTCAGCCGCCCCAGCGCCCCGGCGGCCGACTTGCGGCACTTCCAGAGCAACGCCCGCTCCTCGGGGGTCGCGGCATGGAGCACCTCGCGGGCGCCCGAGCCGCGGCAGAACTCGACAATCTGCTCGGTCTGCCGCTCGAGTCCGGCGACGGGTCCGTCGACTTCAATGATCAGAATCGCACCGGCGTCCAGCGGGAATCCGAAGTGGAACGCCTCCTCGATCGCCGAGATGATGGCCTGGTCCATCAACTCCATGGCGGCGGGGATGATGCCGGCCGCGATGATCCGGCTGACCGTCCGCGTCGCGTCGTCGAGCGTGTTGAAGACCGCCCGAAGCGTCCGGTAGTCTTGCGGGTCGGGCGTCAAGCGGACCCACGCCTTGGTGACGATTGCCAACGTTCCCTCGCCGCCCACCAGCACGCCGATCAGGTCCAGCCCGGCGGGATCCTCGACGGGGCCAAGTTGCACGATCGATCCGTCGCCCAAGACGGCTTCCAGCCCGAGCACGTGGTTGACCGTCACGCCGTATTTCAAGGTATGGGGGCCGCCGGCATTGGTCGCCACGTTACCGCCGATGGTGCTGGCGCCCTGGCTGGAAGGGTCGGGGGCGAAGTGATAGCCGGTGCCGGCCAGGGCCCGGTTCAAGCGGATGTTGGCCACGCCCGCCTCGACCACGGCCATGCGATCGCGGACCTGGATCTCGACGATCCGATTCATCCGCGTCAGCATCACGACCACGCCGCCGCCGACCGGCAGGCAGCCGCCGGCCAGGCTCGTGCCGGCGCCCCGGGGGACGACCGACACGGCGTGACGCTGGCACGCCTTGACGATCTGGGCCACCTGGGCCGCGTCGCGGGGAAACACGACCGCGTCGGGGCGGTGCCGCTGAAGCGTGAAGCCGTCGCAATCGTAGACCTCCAACTCCGACGGGGCCGAGAGCACATTCCTGCTGCCCAGACATCTGCGGAGATCTCGAACAACCGGCGAATGGAGCATTGCCAACTCGATGGGGTCTTCCTGGCGATCCGCAATCAGCTCGCAAAACACGTTTTCGGTTGCCGATTGGCAGTTCACGGGGCCGCCGAACACGCTCTCCGCATTATAGCCCGACCAATCACCCGTGCCAAACGGCCGCGCGAGCCTATCGCTTGACCGTGCGGCCCAGCTTCTGCTGGACGCTGGCGACCTTGCCCTCCAGCCGATTGGTGTAGCCCTTGCGGTAGTCGAGATTGATGGAACACTCGATCCGATGGCAGTCGGTGGCCATCGCCTCGAAACACTGCTTGACCACCCCCATCACTTGATCGAACTCGCCTTCCAAGGTGGTGCCCATCGCGTGGCAGTGGTAATCCAGGCCGCTGCGATCGATGATGTCCAGGCTTCTGGCCACAAACGGGCTGACACTCTCCCCCTTGTCGAGAGGAAACATGCTGAACTCCAAGACAACCATGGCTCCTGCCTTTCGTCCAATTACTGACGTTTGCACAGTCAATGCGTGAAACCGCATCAGGTGGCTCGCGACCGCCCACATTCTACCAACCCGGCAGGAAGGCCGCATCAGACCTGCCCACCGGCGGCCTGCAAGAATCCGCGCCTCGCCCGACACGTCGCGAAACGGCCCGTTCGCCGCAAACTATTGCAGGCAAATAACTTGCGGCAGTTCATTTTTCCTCTCCCCCCGCAAAGCCGAAATCGCTAAACTACGCCCCCTTTCCGGCGCCTCGGTATCCGCTACCTCGGTGCCCCGCTCTTCTCGCCGATTCCGGAGGCCTCCAGCCATGACTGGTCGCAATCGTCTGTCTCTGTCGGCCCTCTTGGCGTGGCTGCTGTTGTTCGGGTGGGCCTCGCCGGCCGCGGCCCAAATCCGGGCCATGCCTCCGATCGTGGCGACCGCCGACGGACTGTCACCAAATTACGACACTGCGAGCGTTCGGTACTACGGCCCCGGCCTGCCGACCAGTGTCGTGCCGACCCAGTACCAGCAGCCGACCCAGCACCAGCAGCCGACCCAGTACGAACAACTGCCCGCAGGCGGCCTCCCCTGGAACCCGCCCCCGGCCCAAGATGCTACTGGGTTCCTCCCCCAGCCACCGGGTCAAAGCATGGTCGGCGTGGGACAGCCGTTTCCGTCGGGCGAGTGCTGGAGTTGGCACGTCTTGCCGGAGGGGCTGTTGTACAAATCGTACCTGGCCGGGGGCAGGGAATCGCGGCTGGCCAGCAAAACGGTCTACGAGCGGGAACTCGGCTGGCTGTGGGACATCGCCTTGGGCGGGCGCGTCGGGCTGTTGCGATACGGCAACGGTGAGATCGCCTATCCGGAGGGCTGGCAGTTGGACCTCGAGGGAGCCGCCTTCCCGCGATTGGACTTTGAGCACGGCCACGACCTGGTTTCCGCCGACTATCGCGTGGGCGTTCCCTTGACCGTCCGCGAGGGCCGTTGGGAGGGCAAGCTGGCGTACTATCACCTCAGCTCGCATCTGGGCGATGAGTACATGGTCCGCTATCCCGCGGCCACCCGGATCAACTACGTACGCGACGCCTTCGCTCTCGGCGTGGCCCTGCGGCCGGTGCCGGACGTGCGGCTGTACAGCGAGGCAGGCTGGGCCTTTCACACCGACGGGGGCAGCCGCCCCTGGGAGTTCCAGTTCGGCGTCGACTACAGCCCGGCCGAGCCGCTGGGCGGTGCCCCGGCCCCGTTCGTGGCCTTCAACGGCCGCATCCGCGAGGAACTCGACTACGGCGGCAACTTCACCGTGGAGACCGGCGTCCAGTGGCGAGGCCATAGCGGCGACCTGCTGCGGTTCGGCATGCACTACTTCAACGGCATGAGCGATCAGTACCAGTTCTTCCGGACGCACGAAGAGCTTCTCGGGCTGGGGCTCTGGTACGACTACTAGCCCGGTGCGTTGTGACAACTGAAACCGATGTCCCTTGCCCGAGATGTCCCTTGCCCGAGGAGAGCCCCATGGCCGACTTGTCGCTGTTCGATTTGACCGGAAAAAAGGCCCTGGTAACCGGTGGCGCCGTGGGCATCGGGCGCGGGTGCGCGTGGGCGCTGGCCCAGGCAGGGGCCGACGTGGCCATCGTGGACCTGGACGAGACCACCGGCACGAAAACCGCCGAGGAAATCAAGGATCGGGGACGCGATGCGCTGTTTGTCGCCTGCGACGTTTCCGACAAACCGCAAGTGCAGGCCATGGTCGCCCGGGTGGTGCAGCGATTCGGCCGGCTGGACATCGCGGTCAACAACGCGGGCATCGGTATTCTCGGGGGCGACGAACAGTTCGCGTTGGAAGACTGGAACAAGGTGATGGGCGTCAACCTGACCGGCACGTGGCTTTGTGCCCAGGCCGAGGCCCAGCAGTTTCTCCGGCAACAACCGATCGAGGGCAAGATCATCAACATCGCCTCGATGTCGGCGACGATCTCGAACTGCAACGCGGCCTACAACGCCTCGAAGGCCGCCGTCGTGCAAATGACCCGGATGCTGGCCGCCCAATGGGGGCGCTGCAACATCAACGTCAACTGCATCAGCCCGAGCTACCTGCTCACACCGATGCATGCCTCGACGCCCGTGGTGGTGCGGCAGCGGATCCGCGAGCTGACGCCGATGGGCCACGTCCAGCGGCCGGAGGATCTGTTTGGGGCGGCGATCTTCCTGGCGTCGGCCGCGTCGAACTTCGTCACCGGACACGACCTGATGGTCGACGGCGGCCACACGCTCAACGCCTGGCTGGTGCCGCTCTCGCGCGACGTTCCGCCGCGGGTCGGCCCGGAGGAAGAGACCGTGCAACTGAAGCACGACCTGGACGCCTTGGGCTTCGACTACGACGCCGACGGCATCAATCCCGACGTCCACCCCGAGGTGGCCAATGCCTTCAAAGCGGCGTTTGGGAGCGATCCGTGACAGTCGCCCATGGCGCCAACCCGGCCCCCGCCACACGGCATGGTAGCTGAACCCGCCAGAGCTCAGCGGGCGTGGTGTAGACCCAGGCATCGGCTACATGCTTGCGAATCCAGCCACGCCGCCGCTGCCCTTCAGCCCCGCTACTCGCCGGCGACCAGCTTCACGCCCACCTGGCGCTGCTGGTTGTCGCGGAGGACGGTCACCGCGACTTCCTGGCCGGGCTGCTTCTCCTCGATGACCGTCAGCAGATCGTCGACCGTGCGCACGCGGACGCCGTCGACCGCCACGATCACGTCGGCCGCCGCCCAGTCGAGCGAGCGTTTCTCGTAGACGAACATCCCTTGGCGGACCCGGCGGCGGATGACTTGGAGGCCTTGCAGCCCGGCCTGCTCCGCCGGCCCGCCGGGGGTCAACGTGCCGATCAACAGCCCGCGGTCCATCTCGACGACCCGCTCGATTCCGATATCGGGACGAATCACGTGCCCGTGCTCGATCAGTTGGGGCACGATCCGTGCGATCGTGTTCACGGGGATGGCGAAGCCCACGCCGGCGCTTTCGCCCGTTTTGCTGGCAATCGCCGTGTTCATGCCGATCATCCGGCCACGGCTGTCCAGCAACGGGCCGCCCGAGTTGCCCGGGTTGATAGCGGCGTCGATCTGAATGATCGACTTCAGCTTCCGTTGCGTGCGGCGGCCGGGCAGCGAGCGGTTCAAGCTCGAAATGATCCCGGTCGAGAGCGTCCGCTCCAGGCCGAAGGGGTTGCCGATGGCGAACACCCGCTGGCCGACCTTCAGCCCCGTCGAGCTGCCGAAGACGACCGGAAAGAGCACTTCGGGCGGGGCCTCGATTTTCAGCACGGCCACGTCGGTCCCCGGGTCGCCGCCCACAAGCTGGGCATCGTAGCTCCGGTAGCGGCTGCCGTCGAACAGGGTGACCTGGATTTCGCGGGCGCCGTCGACGACGTGGAAATTCGTGAGGATGTGGCCCTGTTCGTCGACCACCGTTCCGCTTCCTTCGCCCTCGGCGGTCCGCTCGAACATCATGAAGGGATCGGTCTGAATGCTCCGCGTGTTGATGTTGACCGCGCTGCGGTTGGCGCCCTCGTAGACGGCCACGTTGACGCGCTCTTCCGGCGTCAGCTCCTCGGCGGTCAAGGGTCGGGCCGCCTCCGGCGAGCCGCCCGGGGCACCCAGGCGTATGACGACGGGCGCTTCCGGATTGCCCGCCTCCTGGGCGACCGAACTCTGCTCGCTATCGGGCGGGTCGTACAGCGCGATGGCCAACAGGGCACCCAGTAGGGCCGATACGGTACAGAGGAGAAACGCTTTTCTCATCGCGGCGATCCTTCTTCCAGGGGGATCAGATTCGGGGATCGGGCTCCAAGCTGGACTCTTTACGCAATGATACGCGATCGAGGTCGATCGGGCGAGGTCAGGGCAGCGCGGGCAGGGCAAACGGCCACCACATCGGGATCAGCACCATGGCGGTGGCCGCCGCCAGCAGCGTCAGCGGCCAGCCAGCCCGCAGGTAGTCGCGCGGCTGATATCCGCCCGGCCCCATCACCATCAAGTTCGTTTGGTAGCCGATCGGTGTCAGGAAGCTGAGCGAAGCGGCCAGCAGGATGGCCATGACGAAGGGCCGCGGGTTGAGTTCGGCGGCGGCGGCGGTGGCCACGGCGATGGGAAACAGCATGGCCGCCACCGCGTTGTTGGAGATGGTTTCGGTAAACACCACCGTCAGCGCATAGATCGTGGCCAACAGGAGGTAGGGAAAGACGGTGCGAGGACACGTACTGATCGCGTCGACCAGGGCCGCGGCAATCCTCTCGGCCGCCCCGCTTTCGCGCAGCGCGGCGCCCAAACCCAAAGCCCCGGCGATGGTCACCAGCACCTGCAGATCGATTTCCGATCGGGCTTCGTCGGGCCGGAGGCACCGGCAGGCCAGCATCAGGCCGGCGATGGTGATGGCGGCCACCGCCGGCGACACCAGCCCCGACGGAACCAGGCCTTCGTCGAGCATGCTGGCGGCCACCAGCCAGACGATCAAGGCAACGACAAGCGCCAGCGCCAACCACGCCCGATCGTGTCGCCTGGGCTGGGAACCTTCCACGTTGGCGACCAGGTAGAAGTCGCGGCTGTGGCGATAGCGAGTGGTAAACTCGCGCTGCGTTTGCAGCAACAACGTGTCGCCCGCCTGCAGCTCGATATCGCCGATCTTGCTGGGCAGCCGCTCCCCGCTGCGGTGGACCGCAACCACCGCCGCGTTGTATCGCTGCCGGAACGCGGCCTCGCGAACCGTGCGACCGATCAGCGGCGACGACCGGGACAGCACGGCCTCGGCCAGGTGCCGCTGTTGCCGCTCCTGCGGATGAATCGCATAGGTGAAGTCGGCCGCCGGCACCAGGCCGGGTATCTTCTCCAAATCGACGATCGTGGTGACCACGCCGGTGAACACCAGCCGATCGCCGTCGCGAATCACGTCGCTGGGAGTGATCGGCGCGATCACCTCTCCGCTCCGGTTGATCTCGACCAGAAACAGCCCGCGCAGATGCCGCAGACCGGCCTCTTCCACGGTCTTGCCGATCAGCCGGCACTCGGGCTTGACCAGCATCTCGACCAGATACTCGCGGCGTCGCTCGTCGAGTTGCTCGATCAGCTCGGTGCGGTTGGGCAGAAAACGCCGCCCCAGCACGAGAAGATACACGCTGCCGATCAGGGCACACGGCAACCCGACCTGGCCGATTTCCCAGAACTTCATGCCGCGCAACTGCGCATGGAACTCGGGCGAGTAGCGCCGCCGGCCTTCGCGAGCGTGTTGCGCCTCCACCTGGTACGCATCGGTCAGCAATCCGTGGCCGATGATGTTGGTGCTCGTGCCGACCAGCGTGCAGGTGCCGCCCAGAATGGCCAGATAGCTGACCGGGATCAGCAACCGCGAGGGAGAGATTCCCCGCCGGCGACACCAGTCGAGCACCACGGGAACGAACATGGCTACCACCGGCGTGTTGTTGACCACCGCCGAGACGCCCACCAGGACATAGGTCAGCCGAACCAAGGCCGCCGTGGCCGTGCGCGCGGTGCCCAGCAGCCGGTAGCCAACTTGGTCCAGGACCCCGGTCGAGCGGAGCCCGGCCGCCACGACGAACAGGGAGCCGATGGTTATCACGGCCGGGTTGGCAAAGCCGGCCAGGGCCTGGTCGGGCGTGATCACGCCGCAAACCGTCACCACGACCAGCGCCCCCAGAAACAGCAGGTCGGTCGGCCCGCCACGACGCCACATCGCCAGAAAAACGGCCGCAGTGACCAACAGACTGATCCAAGGATGCCAGGCGTCGGGAAGCATCTGCTCTGAAGACTGGTCAGGGTCGGGCGGGCCACGTTGGCGGCAAGTATACCCGGACGGCCAACACCGTTGAACGCCAATGACCGCAGAAAGGGGAGAGATTCGGCGAATGCGTCAGGCAGGTAGCGTGGGACATTGACGGGGAATGGCGGCATGTACTCTCGATGTGAGAATCAGGTTAATTGCCTGGTCAATTCAGGAGTTATCGGGCTGCGTCGGACTGTTCCGCACAGTCTTCCTATCGCCCCTGTTTTTCCATTCGGGGGGCTGAGAACCGTTGCGTTGCGTACGGACGGAACCAAGAGACTCGCATTGCCTCCCGTAAACTTAACCAGATCATCTCAGGCCCGGCATCCACTTAAAGCCCTAAACCTCGCCATCTTATCGAGAGTGCTTCAATTGCCTAATGATCTCAAACTTTGCCCTCCGATATCCTTATCGAACGGTGCCGCCCAGCTTAGTCGCAGGCAGCCGGGCAGGCCATGGAACCACTTTTTTCCCACTCAGGTCGGGTTTTTCCCGGGAGGACATTGCAAGATGAGGTGCTCTCGCGTTGCGTTGTCACTGCTAATAGCTCTGTTCGGCGGGGCGGTGATCGCACTCGGGTCCGCCGACGGCCAGACTGAGACGGCCGCCGATTTTGGCCCTGAACAACCAACCTACGTAGACACTCTGAAGCGGGCAGATCAACACGGAAACGCTGCAGACGGAAGCGACGACTACGCCACGGACGGCGAGGAGCCCTGGAACGGAGACGACTACGCGGCAGACTCCACCGCGGAAGACGACTACTCCTATCAGTACGACGCGTACCAATCGCGATACGCCGGCAACTATGACGATGCCTATTGGAACGAGGGGGAAGCAGACACTGCGAACGTAGAAGACACCACAGAGGACGACGACGCGGGCGCCGAGACCTACTCTTGCGAATACGACCCGTATCAGTACGACTATTCGTACTCCGACAACGGCTACGAGGACGCCTCCACGGACGAGAGCGACTCGTATGCCGACACTGCCGAGAGCACCGACACTGCCGAGAGCACTGAGAGCGGCGAGAGC
>JAFGRD010000168.1 GCA_016935315.1 Pirellulales bacterium | reverse complement strand
GTCAATGCGCGAGGGCGACCAACGGGAGCCCGATTCTGCCGGCCTCCCGTTGGTCGGCCTGGATCATTCGCAATGCAGACATCAATAACACTCGACCCATGCCGGAAAGCCCTCGGCAGCTGGGATTCCAAGACAAAGAAGATCAAGCAGTGGGACTTCAGCGACAAAGGTGGATTCGGCGAAATCCTGTGGACCCCGACGGAAGACGGCAAGAAGTGGCTTGGAAACACGACTGGCATCTTCGAGAACCAGCCGGCCTCTTGTACGATCCACCGGACAATCGAGGAGAGTACCTACCGCGACGTCATCACAGATTTTGTAGTAGGACCGGAACTGCTACCGAGTGGCTCGACCGTCTTCACTCGCCAGGAGAACGAATGATTCGTGTGCCGCTAGGCTGGGTGGCATGTCCTCGCGGGTGGCGCGATAGCTCGGCTATCGGGGGGCCGGCAGGCCCGGGAGGATCCAGGCGGGCTGCGGGTCGGTCGCGCAGGCGTGCGACCGTACGCTGAGTTCAGCCCGACACCAATAGCAGCGGCTGGTTATACCTCGTCAGGCCTCCGCTCCGTGGATTCCTTTTCATCGCGGATTTCGATAGGCTAAAGCCCAACCTACGAAACTGGTCGTGCTGTCGCTGGAAGGGACCGAAGTGAGTCCGGATGGCGCTGCGCGGTTGGCAATGAAGGACCTGCGCAGCGTGCTGCTTGACGGCCGGCGGATCGCAGGTCCCCGCGCCGCCGACGAGATGCCGGAGTAGACGCGCGTGTCGCCGGCTGCCGCTTCGCGTGCCCGCCGTCGCGGGGCTACGTGGAGGGCTTGCCGGGGCGGATGTGCAGGCAACAGCAGCCGTCGCCGCCGGGCTGCCAGGTGTCGGCACTGAAGCGGAATCCGGCCGCCTCGAAGGTGCCGTTGTCGACCCGGGCGGCGATGCGGCAGATCGTGGCCACTTCGTCGTCGGGCAGCCCGGCCTCTTGCCAGGCGTCGCGCAGCGGGCAGCCGTGGAACTTGATGTCCAGCCCCTGGGCGTCGCCCCGGATGACCTCGGGCTGGAACATGCGTCCCTCGTCGGGGATGCCGTCGAGGAAGGCCTTTTGCAGGCCGGCCAGGTCGTCGGGGCCGTATTGGGCGTATTTCTCTTGGCCCTTCTGGGTGCCGCGGCGGTAGATCGCCCGGCCCAGGATCGCCTCGGCCTTTTCCGGCCCCAACTCGCGGCGGATCTCGTCGTAGATCAGGTAGTAGAGGATCGCCCGGTTCTTAAACGAGTCGTAAAGCTGCCGGCGAAGTGCTTCTTCAGACATCGCGTTTCTCCCAAGGCAAAGGACAGTTTCCCGATCATAGCCGTTTTGGCTCCCAAGGCATACCGCCTCTGTCGAGCCAAGGCACTTGTGTCCAAGACGGCTCACCTGCCGAGCCAAGGCCGTTTCCAATCGGCCGAGAACGTGGCATATTGGTCGAATTGCAGTGCCCCGTAGTCATTCCGCCTGTAGATTTCGCCCGTGGTTGCCGAGAAATCAGACGCCCTCGTGCTTCGCGCCGTCGAGTTCAGCGAGACCAGCCTGGTGGTGACGCTGTTTACCCGCGATTTCGGCAAGATAGGCGCCTTGGCGAAGGGGGCGAGACGACTCAAGAGCCCCTTCGAGTCTGCTCTTGACGTGCTGGCCCTCTGTCGAATAGTCTTCCTCCACAAATCGTCCGGGGCACTCGACTTGTTGACGGAGGCAAAACTGCTGCGGCGGTTCCGGCCGGCCGGCCGGGAATTGTTCGGGCTGTACGCCGCCTACTACGTCGCCGAGCTGCTGGGCGAGCTGACCGACGAGGGCGACCCTCATCCCGAGCTTTTCGATCTGGCCGACGAGACCTTGCTGGGGCTGGCCGCGGGGGAACCCGTGGCCCGGCGCGTTGTCCGGTTCGAGCTGGGCGCGTTGCGGCTGTTGGGCCACATGCCCTCATTGCAGCAGTGTGCCGAATGTTCGGCGCCGGTGGCGACGGCGGGCCGGGTAGCGTTCGGACAGCTCGACGGCGGTGTGCTCTGCGGCCGCTGTCGCGGTGGAAAGACACAGGTCGTCTCGGTGACCGCCGGGGCGCTGCGGACGATGACACAAATGGCCGACCCCCGAAGCCGGACCTGGCAGCGAATCGAAATCGACGCCCGCACCCTCGGCGAAATCCGCGGCGTGCTCAACGGCTACATCACCAACCTGTTAGGTCGAAAACCGCGTCTTCACCAGTACCTCGGGCTGTTGTGGCGCTATTGATGTTTGCATTGTGAATGATCCTGGCCGACCAACGGGAGGCCGGAAGAACCGGGCTCCCGTTGGTCGCCCTCGCGCATTGACTGTGCAGGCGTCAATAAGGACTCGTAAGAGCACACGTTGGTACGCCGAAAACCGCCAAGGACAAGGACGTCCGGGATGTCAACCAAGGGATTGCAGGGGTTCGTTCTGTTGATGGGCGCGTTGGCCCTGGCCGCCGGTTGCGCCGGCGTGCCGCCGGTGCCCAGCCACGTCAATACACGCCCGGCCGGCGCCCAGTCTTCCACCCACGGATACGACGCCGACTCCGACGACGGCTGGCTGTTCAACCGGCTGACGGGCCGCACGGCGGCGGCCGATCCGCCGCCAGCGCCGACCGGCCCGGCCAGCAGACCGGACAGCGGACCGGCCGGCGTGCCGCCGGGCGTGGTTCCGGCCTCGGCGATCGAGCCGATTCGGCCGGCGGATTCCGGGGCCCTGGCGGCGGCGGCCGATTGGGCCGACGAGACCGACGCGCAGGAGAAGTCCGGCTTCCAGTGGTCGGACCTGGCGCCCGAGAACATCGCCGCGGGAGTCAAAAAGGCGGCCGGCTACGGGCCGAACGAAGCGTTGGCCCGGGCGAAGCTCGACGAGGGCAAGCGACTGTTCGAGCAGAAGCAGTACGCCGAGGCGGTCAAGCGGTTCGAGACGGCGGCCTCGCGGTGGCCCGACTCGGTGCTGGAGGAAGACGCCTTGTTTCTGCTCGGCGAGAGCCACTTCTTCGCCGATCGCTATCCCAAGGCGCAAGACACGTACGAGAATCTGTTGAAGAAGTACGCCAACTCGCGGCATCTCGACACGGTGGGCAAGCGGCTGTTCGCCATCGGCCAATACTGGGAGCAGCGCCACGAGGCCGAACCCCACTGGCCGATCACGCCCAACCTTACCGACAAGGAGCGGCCGCTGTTCGACACGTTCGGCAATGCGCTGAAGGCCTACGAGACCTTGCGGCTGAACGACCCCACCGGCCCGCTGGCCGACGACAGCATCATGGCCACGGCCAACGCCTATTTCCGCAAGGGCCGCTTCGAGGACGCGGCCTTCCACTACGACATCTTGCGGAAAGAGTATCCCAAGAGCGAGCACCAGGCCAAGGCCCATCTGCTGGGATTGCGGAGCAAGCTGAAGGTCTATCAGGGCGCGGCCTACGACAAGACGCCGCTGCGGGAAGCCGACCAGATCGCCGAGCAGGCCATGGCCCAGTTCCGCCGTGAGCTGGGCCCCGAACAGGCCCGCCTGGCCGCCACGCGCAACGAGGTCCAGGAAGAGATGGCCCAGCGCGACGGGTTGATGGGCCAATTCTACGAGAAGAAGAAGCAGTTCGGCGCCGCCCGCTTCTACTACCAGTCGATCCTCGATGAGTACCCGACGACGCAACAAGCCGAGCGTGCCCGGGCGCGGCTCGACGCGATTCGCGACGAGCCGGACAATCCCCCGAAGCGTTTCGGGTGGCTGACCGATCTGTTTCCGGCGGAGGACGAGTAGCATGCGATGGGCGCGGGGCGGCGTGCTGTGGATCTTGCTGGCTTCCCTGGCCGGCTGTGCCGGCTACCAGCTCGGCAGCCAGTCGCTCTACCCGACCCACATCCGCACCGTCCACGTTCCGATCTTCGAGTCGCGCAGCTTCCGCCGCAACCAGGGCGAGCGGCTGACCGAAGCGGTCGTCAAGCAGATCGAAGCGAAGACGCCGTACAAGGTCGTGCATACACCCGACGCCGACAGCGTGCTTTCGGGCCAGATCGCCGGCGACACGAAGCGGGTGGTCGTGGGCACGCTCAGCGGCGAGCCTCGCGACGTGGAGGTCGGCTTGCAGGTCGAGGTCAGTTGGCTCGACCGCCGGGGCAACGCCCTGCGGCCAGCCGAAACCGTTCCCTTGCCGCCCGAACTCGTCGGCGTCGGCGCCAGCGCCACGCTGCTGCCCGAGGTCGGCCAGTCGGTTGCCACGGCCCAGCAACAGGCCATCGAGCGGGTGGCCGAGCAGATCGTCTCCTTGATGGAAAACCCGTGGTAGCCCGCCGGGCCCTGGCTGGGCCGGCAAGCATCCAGCCGGGATAGGATTCGCCGCCGATTTGCTCTGGACTCTTGCGAGTTCAGCTACTGCGGGTACCCCCGGTTCTCCGAACCTGGGCGGCGCAGCCGCAGGAGTTCGTACCACTGGGGTCGTGCCGGGCCGATTGCACTGGGCAGGCCGGTTGGCCACAATGGCAGCATGAAGGGCCGTCGGCAGATCCGCCATCTCGCAGATGGCGAGCGTTGGTGCCGCCGGCGACGATCCGGCGGCGTGCGGATCCCATGGGGAGACTGATTTCGTTCAAACCTCTTGTGGCAAAGCCACACC
>JAFGRD010000167.1 GCA_016935315.1 Pirellulales bacterium | reverse complement strand
ATCTTCTGGGCAACGATCATCCGGGGGACGAGTCGAGCCACGACGAGAACGCCTACACCGTTGCGTATGCCGCGGATCTTGCCGAGCCGGTGCGGCTCGACGGCTTGACGATCACCGGCGGCCGGGCATATGGCGACTGGGATGGCTATCACCCCGAATGGCGTCAGGGGGCCGGATTGTACCTTTGCTCATCTGAAGTAGCGGTTTCTTGCAGCAAGCTCAGCGGAAACTCGGCGAGGAGTGGCGGCGGGATCTTCAGTTACCTCGGCACGCTAACGGTCACTGGCTCGACCATTTTGGGCAATTCCAGTTCGAACGACGGCGGCGGCGTTTACAGCAGCTCCGGCACGATGACGCTCGCTGGCACGACCATTTCGGGCAATGCGGCCGGCGGCGAAGGCGGTGGGATCTACAACCGTGCAAGCACGTTGGTGATCGGCAGTTCGACCATCACGGGCAATGCGGCCGCCGGTACTTCTGGCGGCGGCGGAATCTACAACGAAGAGCAATACGAGTACTACAACAATACCCACCGCTGGGGCGGCAAGCTCACGCTCACCAACACGATTGTGGCTCTCAACAGTGCGCCGCTCGACCAAGACATGTGGGGCGGGACGATACCGGGGAGTGGTTTCAACCTGATCGGCGTCGCCCCGCGATTCGTGCGCAATCCCAGTGCGGGAGCTGACGGGACGTGGGGAACCGCGGACGACGACTACGGCGATCTCCACTTGACCGACCGCAGCCCGGCAATCGAGATGGGCAACAACGCCTTCGTGCCGCCGCATCTCGTGACAGATTTCGCTGGCAATGCACGCATCCACGGTGCGAGCGTGGACATCGGCGCCTACGAGTTCCAGGGCGATCCGGCCGCCGGGCGGGAAGCCCCGTCATCGCTGGTGACCACGCTGGCCGACGTGCTGGACCTCTACGACGGCCAGATCTCGCTGCGCGAGGCCGTCTGGTACCAAGAGGCGCCCGATCGCGTGACTTTCGAGCCCGCGCTCGGCGGTGGCGAAATCGTCCTCGGCGGCGCATCGATCTTTGTGGATCGTTCGATCAGCATCGACGCATCCGGTTTGCAGTCGCTGGTGATCGACGCCGACGGGAAGAGTGGCGCCTTCACGGCATTCGCCGAAGAGGTTGATCTGATTGGCCTGACGATCACCGGTGGCGTGTCGGATACCGGCGGCGGGATCTGGAACTGGAGCGACACGTTGACGATCCGCGACTCGGTGATTACGGCCAATTCTACTTCCCGCGCGAGCGGGCATCGTAACAACGGCGGTGGGGTCTGCAACCACTCCGGCGCGATCACGATCGCCAACTCGACGATTCTAGGCAATACGGCTGGCGTCAGCGGCGGTGGGATCTACAACGCCTCCGGCGCGTTGACGATCACTACCTCCACGGTCTCGGGCAATGTGGCCGCGGGCAGTAGTTATGAGGGTGGCGGTGGGATCTGCAATGTGTCCGGCACCATGACAATCACCGACTCGACGATCTTGGGCAATTCGAGCTCCAAGCACCGGGGCGGCGGAATCTACAACGGGAGCGGCACACTGACCATTTCCGGGTCAACCATCTCAGAAAACGCCGCCTACGGTGGCGGAAGCGGGATCTACAACAGCGGTACGTTGATGGTCGCTGACTCAATCGTCGCAGGCAATTCCTCCGGTCACGGTGGCGCCGCGATCCACAAGTCCTGGGGGACGATGGAACTTACCGGCTCGATCATGGTGGGCAATTCCTGCGCCAACGGTGCGATCTACAACGGCGAGGGTACCTTGGCAGTTAACAGCTCGACCATTGCCGGCAATTCCCACAGTGGGATCGGCAACAAGGGGACGTTGACGATCACGAATACGATTGTCGCTCTCAACGGCGACCCCCAGGATCTCTCCGTCGCGATTGCACGCGAGAGCGGATATAACCTGATCGGCGTCGACCCGCGCTTCGTGCGCAATCCCGATCCGGGAGCCGACGGGACATGGGGGACCGCGGACGACGACTGGGGCGATCTCCACCTGACCGACCACAGCCCGGCGATCGAGATGGGCAACAACGCCTTCGTGCCGCCGGACCTCGTGACGGACCTCGACGGCAACGCCCGTATCTACGGTGCGAGCGTGGACATCGGCGTGTATGAATTCCAGGCCGCGCCGCCGGCTGGTCGGGAAACACCTTCGTCGCTGGTGACCACGCTGGCCGACGTGCTGGACCTCTACGACGGCCAGATCTCGCTGCGCGAGGCCGTCTGGTATCGGGGAGCGGATCAGCACATCACGTTCGACGCCGCGCTGGACGGGGGCGAGATCATCCTCGGCGGCACCTCGATCTTGGTGGATCGCTCGATCAGCATCGATGCGTCCGGCCTGGACTCGCTGGGGATCAATGCCGACAGGAGGAGCCGCGTCTTCACCATCTTCGCCGAGGAAACGGCACTGACGGGCCTGACGATTACCGGCGGCGGAGCCGAAGACGGAGGCGGGATCTACAACGACTCGGGCACACTGACAATCAGCGGCTCAGTGATCTCGGACAACCGTGCTGCGGACGGAGGCCGGGGTACCGGCGGCGGGATCTACAACCGCTTAGGTACGTTGACGATCACCGGCACGACGATCTCGGGTAATGCAGCCGACTACGGCGGCGCCGGGGTTTACAACCAGAGCGGCCCGGTGGTGATCAGCGGCACGATCATTTCGGGAAACCGCGGCGGCGGGATCCACAACGAGTCCGGCCCCTTGACGGTCAGCGGCTCAGTCATCTCGGACAACTGGACGTGGTCATACGGCGGCGGAATTTGCACCTGGAGCGGGACGCTGACGGTCATCGACTCGACGATCTCCGGCAACTCGGCCACGGGGGGTCGTGACGGCAAAGGCGGCGGGATCTGCCACTGGAGCAGGGACACGCTGACGGTCATCGGCTCGACGATCTCCGGCAATGATGCCGACGTGGCGGGCGGCGGGATTCTCACTGTTGCGGACATGGGGACGATTGCCGGCTCGATCATCACCGGCAACACGGCCGACGCCCGCGGCGGCGGGATCTGCACGACGAACGCCACGCTGACCATCAACTCGACCATTGTGGGCAATTCGGCCACGGGGCCCTCTGCTGCCGGCGGCGGGATCTACAGTGACGACTCCTTGGACGCTGCGCTCACGATGGCCAACACGATTGTGGCACTCAACACCGCCCGCTTCGACCGGGACTTCTCCGGGACAATGACGCCCGAGAGCGGTTTCAACCTGATCGGCGTCGACCCGCGATTCGTGCGCAATCCCTGCCCGGGAGCGGACGAGACCTGGGGCACCGCGGACGACGACTGGGGTGATCTACGATTGACCGAACGCAGCCCGGCAATCGAAATGGGCAACAACGCCTCCGTGCCGCCGGACCTGGCGACGGACTTCGACGGTAACGCCCGTCTTTACGGTCCGCGGGTGGACATCGGCGCGTACGAATTCCAGGGCGCGCCGCCGCCTGGTCGGGAAACACCGTCGTCGCTGGTGACCACGTTGGATGACGTGTTTGACCTGTATGACGGCGAGCTTTCCCTGCGCGAGGCCGTCTGGTACCCGGAGGCGCCCGCTCGCGTGACCTTCGACGCCGCGCTCGGCGGTGGCGAGATTGTGCTCGATGGTGCATCCATCGTGGTGGATCGCTCGATCAGCATCGACGCATCCGGCCTGGCGTCGCTGGTGATCAACGCCGAGGGGAAGAGCCGCGTCTTCACGACATTCGCCGAACAAGTGGAATTGTCCGGCCTGACGATCACCGGCGGCGACGCCGACAGCGGCGGCGGGATCCACAGTGGCTTGGGGGTGTTGACGGTCAGTGGCTCGACGATTTCGGGTAATTCCGCCCGCCTCGGCGGCGGGACTTCCAACGCCGGCGGCACGTTGACGCTCAGCAACACGATCGTCTCCGACAATACTGCCCTCTCCGGCGGCGCGATCTACAACGCTTACGGCACGTTGACGCTCAGCGACTCGACCGTCTCGGGTAATTCTACTTCCTTCACCGCCCACTACATCAACGTCGGCGGCGGGATCTACAACCTAGGCACGTTGACCATTGTCCGCTCGGCCATCTTGGGTAATTCGGCGTGTGACGATGGCGGGGGGATCTACAGCCGTGACGGCACGTCGACGATCATCAATTCGGCTATCGCGGGAAACTCGGCTGGCGGCTACGGTGGCGGGATCTACAATTACTCGGGCAACCTCACGGTCGCCAACTGCACCGTCTCGGGGAACTCGGCTGCCGACGGGGGCGGCGGAATCGGCAACGGCGAAGGTACGCCGATGCTGGCCAACTCAATCGTTGCGGGCAATGAGGGAGATATTGCCCCGGACGTCTCCGGGACACTGCACGACCAGAGCGATCACAATCTGATCGGCATCTGGAGCAGCACAGCAACCCCGCCGAATTCGCTTTGCGGTACCGCGGAGAATCCGATCGATCCTTGTTTGCTCCCGCTGGGCGACTATGGCGGGCCGACCTGGACGATGCCCCCGGCGGCCGGCAGCCCGGCGATCGACGCAGGCGACCCCGACCCGGCCGATCCGCGGCCGACCGACCAGCGGGGCTTCGGCCGATTTGTCGACGGCGATGGGGACGGCAACGCGACCATCGATATCGGGGCCGTCGAATACGTGCCCGACAGGACGGTGGTGCTTGGCCGCTACGTCTTCTACAACCACTCGACGTTCGACGGCAACGATCCGGCGGCCGACGAACACGATGACGCCGCCGTGGCGACCGACAAGGTCGCGCTGTTGCCTGGCCAGACGGCGAGTTTCCAGAACTACACCGGCTACGCCCGCGGCATCAATGGCGTCATGGTCGACATCGCCAGCCTGACAGGCACGCCCATTGCTGCGGACTTCGCTTTCAAGATCGGCAACGACGACGATCCCGGCGCCTGGGCCACCGCACCTGAGCCAAGCAGCATCGCCGTCCGTCCAGGCGAAGGCCTCGGCGGCTCCGATCGCGTCACGCTGGTCTGGTCCGACTATGCGATCCAGAAGCAGTGGTTGCAGGTGACGGTGCTGGCCACGGAACGCACCGGACTGGCCGTACCGGACGTCTTCTACTTCGGCAACGCAGTGGGCGAGGCAGGCAACTCGCCGACCGACGCGCGGGTCGACGCGGCCGACATGCTCTTGGCGCGGAACAACCCGCGGACGTTCCTCGACCCGGCCGAAATCGACTGCCTCTGCGATTTCAACCGCGACGGGCGGGTCAACGCCACCGACGTGCTGATCGCGCGGAACAACCACACGGACTTCCTCACCGCCCTGAGACTGATCAGCGTGCCGGCCGGCAAGGCGGGCCGGAACCCGCCCCCGGCAGCCGCCGGCTTGCCGTACCGCAGCGTCGCGTCGCCTGCGGCCCGGCTGAAGACGTTTGGAGACAGGTTGGAATCACCGCTGCCTTGGCCCGGAAACGGCAATCAGAAGGACTCGGCGGAAGCAACCGCCACGCTGAAGTGGCGGTATGAGTTCGAACCGCTGGAGCCAGCGGCACGCCCGTCCGGAGAGCGCGGGCAGGCCGAAGCAGCCCTGGACGAGCAAACCCCTGTCTTATTGATGTTTACACGGTGAATGATTCCGGCCGAAGGCGTGAAAGCCGCGGTAGATGTCCGTGCCGTGATGTGGAGGCCTCTCAGTTGACGAGGAAATGTGCAATCCGCACCGCATGTCCTTTGCTCCGGGTATTGGCGTCGGGACTGACCCGCAGTTCCAGTTCATGCGCTCCGGGCGTGAGATCGGCCGCAAGAACCTGAGCCCAGGGCAAATGCAGTGTGCCGCTCCATTGGGTATACAGGTCGCGCCGGTTTGTTGCCCCGCCATCGACCCGGTACTCGACAATCCCCGCGTCGGGACCGGCCGCCACAAAGATCCCCACAGCCGTGCCGGTGAATTTCAGTTTCAGCGTGGATACCGGTTCTTCGGCGATCAGCATCGGGACATTCACGAACCCGGCGCGGGTCCCCGCCTTATCGGCCGGCCTCCAATCGGGATCGAGCTTCCAACCGTTCTCCACGGTCGCCCGCCTCACGTCCAGCAATTGCCCATGGAAATAGCTCTTGGCATCCAACGGCTTGGCGGGCAGGGAATAAGGCTGGACTTTGGCATCTGCGCGCAGCGGCGCGGCCCAGGTCGCATTCAACAACCGCGCAATGGAACGGGTGTAGAGCTCCTGCCCGAAAAGCGCGGGGTGCAGATCGCGGAAATCCTTCTCCCAGGTGAACTCGCCGGCCGCAATGCGTTCGGTCACCTCCTGGGCCAGGTTGATCGACGGCAGAGCGTAGTAGGCCGCCACCTTCTCGTGGTTGGCGATAACCGCCGGCAGCTTGCCGTGACGGACCTCGGCCATCTTCTCCGGATCGACAAAATAGAGCAGGACGATGTCGACGGCAGGGTTGGCCAGGCGCGCCTGTCGGACGATTCCTTCCATGCCGCGGATCTGTTCCACGTTGGTCCGTCCGTTGGTCGAGTCATTGACGGCCGCCTCTTCAAACAGCAGGTCCACCGCGCCGCTTCCCAGGACATCGCGAGCGAACCGGAACGCCCCCGGCGTGGAACCCATCGAGGGAATGCCGGCGTTGATGAAATCGAAGGTGGTCTGCGGAAAACGGCGTTGGAGTTCCTGGCAGACCAAGTCGCGCCAGCCCTTCATGTTGGTGATTGAGCCGCCGAGGAAGACAACTCGCCCGGTCTTCGCTCGCTCGAACTTGATTCGACAGTTCGCCAGACCGTCGCGCAGAACGAAATAGTCGTATCCATGCGGGGTGTCCGGCGTCAGGACCGGACCTGGCGCAGCCATGCCGGACGCGCGGCTGAGGACGAAGTTCACGATCGGCGCAGGCTCGCGGAGGCTGTGCGGGTGGTGATCGCAGAAGGGCTTGGTGAGGACGGTTATCGAGCCGCCCATGGCCTTGTATCGCCGGGCCAGCAATCCGGTGTTTTCGTCGAACGGCACCACCTGGTCAACGAGGCCGCAGACGGAGAGAATGGGGAGACCGGCCCTGGCCAGAGGCTGGAGGTTATCCACGGGATTGCGATTGTACTCCATCGCCTCCTGCTCGCTCAAGCCGTACACGTTCAACAGCCGCTGCCAGTCGGCCGGTGAGCCTTTGCTCTTGCCTTTGCCACCCGGCCAACTCTTGAAATCACAAACCGGGGCGTCGACATAGATGGCGGCGACCTTGTCGGGGTGCCGCGCCGCCCAGTTCAAGGCGAACAGGCCACCGCGGCTGAAGCCTTCGAGGACCGTCCTGGACGACAGGCCGTAGATGTCTGTCAGGTGGGAATGGAAGGCGTCCATGTGGCTCATGGCCACGGGTGCACCGTACATGTTTTGCACGTCGATGTAGGCTACGTGGAAGCCATGGGCGAGCAGCCCCAGGTCGCCCTGGGGCTCGTGGCCGAAGAACTCTGTGCGCCAGATCCACGGGTTTCCGGGGGCGGCGGTCTTCGGCAGCACGAGCAGGCAGGGACGGCCATCAACGCGGAAATCCAGGCGCTGATAGCCGTTCCATAGGCTTTCCTGTACCGAATCCGCCGGCCGGTTCGTTTCCCGCGCCGACCCGGAGACCGCCACCAGGGAAAACAGAACCATGTGACCTGCTGCCAGGACTTTCAAGGCTCTCGTCGCAATCATGAGCGTCACCTGCCATCGCTACCTATCAGGCGAGCGCCTCCTTGCAGTACTGAACGCACTTGGCCACTTCCGCTACAGAGTTTGAGCCTTGTGGAATCTTGTATTCAAGCTCGATGTCGGCCGGGAAGGTCCACTTCTGCTTCCTCATCAACTGGAGGATTTCCTTGATCGGCGTCTCTCCCTGGCCCCAGGGCAGGTTGCCGCCGTCGGCGGTCCTGTCCTTCAGATGAAGGCTGACAATGCGGTCGTGGTACTTCTCAATCACGGGAATTGGAGACAGTCCTTTGGTGCCGGCGAAATAATGGCCGACATCGAAGTTGAAGCCGATGTATTGGCCATACGACAGAATGGGGTCGGTCTTATCCATCACCGGGTAGTTGTTCGTGTGGTTGTGGAAAGCAACCCAGATCCTGTGCTTGTCGGCGAACGGCGCAAGCCTCTCGGCCAACGCCTCCGAACGCTCGGTGGTGATGCCCACGCACCCTAGCGCCTTGGCCACCCGGAAATTGAATTCAATCTCCTCATCCGACCGGCCAAAGCCGATCTTGTGGATGTGGATGTTAACACCCGCATCGTTGTACATCTTACGCAGCTCCCGGCACTTCGCCAGTTGCGTCTGGCGTTGGGCGTCGGTGGGCGTTGCCGGCTGCTCCGCGGGACCACCTCTGCGACCACGGGCGCGTGCACCGCCCAAGCCAGCATACGCCTGGATCGGCCCACCCATCAGTTCCACTTCGCTGAGCCCATCTTCAATCAGGGCCTTGAGAGTATCTTCCGCCGAGTTGATGCCGCCGCGGTAGCTGTACGTAATGCACCCGATACGCACCCCGTTGAAGACGGAGTTGGGCTTGCCTGACACGGCAGCGGCCCTCAGTGGCGCTTCGCCGCCCAGCACGCGCCCCGGCACGACGGCACCGGCCGCAAGGGCTGCCGCGCTGCCGAGAAATGCACGCCTGGTTGTTGCTGCGTCGGTCATAATCCGTGTTCTCATAACTGAACTCCTGATCCCGAAATTCTCAACGGTAATGGAAGCTATCGACGTTTGCACAGTCAATGCGCGAGGGCGACCAACGGGAGCCCAATTCTTCCGGCCTCCCGTTGGTCGGCCTGGATCATTCGCAATGCAGACATCCATCGATCCTTCGCGCGGCCGGCGTCGATCAGACATCAGTATCGCCGGGCACAATCCGAAACACAAGCGCCGCTCGCCCTGATGGCCCCCTTGTTGGTGGGTCGATCGCGATTGCGGCGTATTGTTGAGGTTTGTACAGTCAACGCCGGGATGCGCTCGATGATTGCCTTACGGGGCGCGATTGCCTATGCTGAATTCCGACAAGCGACTGCCCGTCCAGGCTCTGCACCATTTGTCGGGGAGGATCCGACATGTCTGGCGCCTGTCAACGGCCGTCGCCCCCGATGGTACGATACCTGACCGTGATGGAGAGAACGCGATGCACTTAAAGACGGGTGTACTGAGTACCATAACGTTGATTGTGATATTGGCAGGAGGCCACACGTGGGCCCGTGAATCGCTTTGGCGCATGGCGGACCGCCTCGATATCGAAACCGTACCCTCGTGGTTCCCGGTCGGGTTCTCGCTGTTGACTCACGGGCAGCGTCAGTACGTGGCCTATTACGACGCGCAACACCAGATGACCGTGGCGGTTCGCACACTGGACCAGCACCGGTGGGAGTTTACCAAGCTCGATTCGAAGGTCGGCTGGGACTCGCACAACGGCGTGACGCTGGCGGTCGACGGAAACGGCGATCTGCACCTGTCGGGAAACATGCACGGCGTGCCGCTGGTCTATTTCCGCACCGACACGCCGGGCGATATCACGACGTTAAGGCGACTGCCCATGGCCGGCAAGGACGAAAAACGCTGCACTTACCCCCACTTCCTCCACGATGCGAAGGGCCGGCTGGTCTTCCACTACCGCGACGGAGGCAGCGGCAATGGTCGGCGATTCTATAACGTCTATGACCTCAAATCGCGGACCTGGGCGCGACTGTTTGACACGCCGCTGTTCGTGGGGCAGGGTAAGCGGAACGCTTATCCCGGCGGGCCGGTGGTCGGCCCCGACAAACGGTTCCACGTCTTCTGGGTCTGGCGCGACACGCCCGACTGTGCGACCAACAACAATCTGTCCTACGCTCGAAGTCCCGATCTGGTCCATTGGGAGACTGCCGCGGGCAAGCCCGTCGCGCTTCCGATGACGCTCGGGACAGAGGGTCTGATCGTGGATCCGATCCCGTCGGGCGGCGGGATCATCAACGGCGGCGCGAGGCTGGTCTTCGATTCGCAATCGCGTCCGATGATCGCGTACCACAAGTCCGACGCCCAGGAGAACATGCAACTCTACGTGGCCCGCTTTGCCGAGGGCGAGTGGACGCGGCGCGTGATCACCGCTTGGGACAAGCCGGTGAAATTCTCCGGACGCGGGGCCATGCCGTTTATCGGCATTCGGATATCCTCGCCCCAGCCCGTCGAGGAGGGCGTGTGGGCGGTAGGCTATCACCATCGTGACTATGGGAGGGGGACGGTCGCGTTCAAGGAGGCGACGCTCCGTCCGGTGACGTCGAAGTTCACGCCACCGCCGCGCGAGTTGCCCGTCGAGCTGGCCCGGCCGGAGATCAAGTTCGACGGCATCGGCGTTCGGCAAGCCGACGACCTCGGCAGGTCGGGGAATCCGAACGTGCGATACCTCTTGATATGGGACGTCCTGCCATCGAACCACGACCGCAAACGTAGCGGCCCGCTGCCGCCGGCGTCGATTCTGCGCGTATGCAAGCTTGTTCGCACCGCGGCCCCCGACGGACAATGAGTAGAACCTTGTCTTCTTATTGACGCTTGCACACTCAATGCGCGAGGGCGACCAACGAAAGCCCGACTCGTCCGGCCTCCCGTTGGTCGGCCTTGATCGTTCGCCATGCAGACATCAATAGGGCTCGCGACCCAACCTCACTACGCCGCAGGAAAGCGCAGGCAACGCGAACCGCAGCGTGCGGCCGTCCTGCCGCACCTCGCCCGGCTGGGGCGCAATGGGGTCAACTCTTGACATTTGACATATCCGCCTAGACGGCGACGAAAACATCATCAGTTGTGACCCCTCTTCCCGACGCGAT
>JAFGRD010000166.1 GCA_016935315.1 Pirellulales bacterium | reverse complement strand
TTGGAGGCCCTCATACCTGTCCCAGTCGTCCTTGCTGCTCACGATGGTGTGAACGAGCTCCGTTCCTCGCTGCTCTCCGGCTTCTGCATTCGAGGAGTGGCTCCCGAAGTCCTCTCGCGCGCACCCCGAGGCCTCCAGGTAGTCCCCTGACGGCTCCTGCTGCCAGAATGGCTCTCCCACGATCACCCAGCCGCCGGGCCTCACCATGCTGATCAGGGCTTCGAGCGTATTAGCATGCCCCCCGAAAACCCAACTAGCGCCGATACATGACGCCAGATCGAAGCTGTGCGGCTCGTCTGGCTTGAAATCCGCGCCATTCATCTCAGCGAAGGTGATGCCGGCACTCGGTGCCCGCGCCCTGAGCCTTCTCTCTGCGTCGGCGATGAAGAAGGGAGAAATGTCGATGCCCATGCCAGAAGCGCCATAGGCTTCCGCCAAGCGAATCAGGAACTCGCCCTTCCCACACGCAATGTCAACCACCTGCGCGTCCGTCGGGAGGCGCAGAAGTTCCACCAGACGCGTCAGTTTTTCCTCGCTCGTGGGATTGCATACCACATGTTCACGGTGAGTGATGTCGTAGAACTTCCACGTATCCATGATTCTCAATCCTCCGACGGCCTAACGTCTGGCTCACGCGCGCAGGATGGCCGTCCGCGGCCTATCCTGCGTCGTCATGGAGCCGGTTGTTCTGTGATGGTCATTTCCTTCCAACAATTGCAAACTCAGAAGCGCCCTCATCAAAGGGTGCGCCTGCCACACTGCCAAGGAGTGTGTGCTCTGCGAAACCTGCCTCCTCAAACTCGCTTTGCAGTGACTCTGCGGAGAAGTACTGGAGCCAGTTATAGACAGTTCGTGTGCGCTCCGCTTCAACGATGGTGTATTTGTCCAGAGCCACCTTTGCATCGTCGTACTTGAAGGTATTCAGAAACCCGTAGTAGCGGTTTGCGGACCAGAATCCATCGAGGAGATTCGGTCCATATGAGGCTGTCTCCTCACGCTCATGGAACGCAGCCAAGGAGTAGACGTCGAGAAGGACAGAGCCGCCCTGCACGAGCAGGGAGTGGAACTTGGCAAGCATGACCATTCGTTGCGAAGGACTGAGCGCGCAGAAATCGCACATGATCATCAAGACAAGGTCAAAACGGTCTTCGGTCTCGAAATCAAGGTAGTTCTGGTTGACATATTCGATCGACAATCCCGACTGCTGAGCCTCTCCGCGTGCGAACTCCATGGATCGTGCCGAAAAGTCAATGCCCGTCACAGTTGCGCCGAGCTTCGCCAATCGACTTGCGTAGAGTCCCGGCCCGCAGCCGAAATCGGCAATCCGGCTGCCTTCGTCGATTTTGAAATGCGATCCGATCCATTCCACCGACTGCTCGATGAAAGCGCCTCGTCTGGACGACACATCGATCTCGGCATCGAGATGGTAGGCGAGCATCTGCTTCGAAGTGTGCTCGTCGGTCCACAGATCAGCCGCCGTGTAGAACTGAAAGGGCTCGGGCCGGCTGTTGATATCCTCCAGGTGGTCAAACATATTCTCGCGATTTCCTCACAGAACGGAAAAGGTCAAATGCTCTCGACATCGAGATTCTAGCGGTTTCTTGGGTCGGCGCAGAGCCGCCCCTGTATCTCAAGGAACAGGGACGCACCTGATCAAGATCCGTCGGGTCCCTGCCATGTGGCCGCTAATGCCCCAGGCCGGTTAGTCCTTGGTCACAAACGCAATCCAATGCAGATCACTAACGGCGGACCTTGGTGCATCAAACAGACTGCACTTCTGGTGGGCTACCAGGTGGCTCACACTGCGGGTGACGGATTCCATCGCCGCGATTTGCGACGACTCCTTGCCGCAGGCGGTCTATGCAACCGCCGCGATTTTGGGAAAATGTCGGAGAATACCAAACGGCACCATCAATTGGACTTCCTCATCTGGTTTGAGTTGTGGGACAGATCGATCAAAAACCGGCAGAAACCTATCTACGATGGGTCGACCGTTTGAATCGACAGTTGCCCCAAGGAACGTTGCCGCAGAACGACACCATCGCCATTTCCACCATGGTCGACATCTTCCAGACGACGGGGCATTACCGTACGCCAGAAGTGTTCGCGATCGGACTCTTCGCTCTGGGAAATGCCTTTAGGATGCTCGGTGAGAATCGCATTTCCGCCGCCTTCTATGCGAAGGCCATCGATTACAACCCAAAGCTCGTTCCCGCACATTACAATTTGGGGAATTACCATTTGCGCATGCAGCGGTTTCGGCGCGCACTCGCTTGTTACGGACGGGCTTTGAAGATCGAACCAGAGAATTATCTTGTCAACGTAAATCTGGCAGCGGCGCATTGCAATTTGGGAGACTGGCAAATTGCACTGCCCCACCTGATCAACGCAATCCACATGGCTCCCGACAATCCTCTAGCCTGTCGAGCGTTATCGAATCTCTGTCAATTGCACGGTGCCTTCACCTATCTTTTTGAGTTCATCGACGATCACCCTCACAAAGACACTCTTCGTCGCATCGTAATCCGCAATCTGCAAATAGGCTACTTTCCGCCAATGGGGCTGCATGGGGTTTATGTCGAACTTGAAGAAACAGGCGATCTTGACTCCGATTACAGCAAAGCACAGGTCGTCGGCGCAATAGCTGACGCGACGAGTACAGTACTCCGGTCTCCTAATTCCGCAGGATCTTTTCGCACATATCTCACGACGCTCGACACCCTGGAGACCCAAGCGAGCTTAATCGAGTTTCCTGAGGCGCAATTCGCGATCCACTTTCTGCGAAGTCAGGTATATGCAGGGCAATGCTTGGATGCCTTCACATATTCAGCAGGTGGCGCGGACGACATTATGCAGGAGCCCATAGCGTTCTTGCTGAACACAGAGGACCGGCATTCTTTGTTTGGCTCCTTGTCTGAAACTGATTTCCGCAAAAGTGCATGGAAAGAACTAGATAACGCGTTCCTCGTTGCTTATCGCAACCGTCTTGGCAAGAAGCTGAATCAACTACAGCTGAGTGGTGTTGTGGCGCGAAACTTGATTCACCTTTCCTCTGAGAACCAAGACGTCGAAAGGACAATCTTCTACATTGAAGCAACGCGTACGATGTTGCAGCAGACTTCCGGCTGCGTGAATGTTGAGCGGTTTACTCAAACCACTGCACTGCGATCGCACCTGAAAGAGAACGAGGCCTTAGTACTATTCTATTATTATGAGATCGTCGTCGACATCCTCCTAGTCGTGCTGGTGACATCCGATCGAGTTGAGTCATTCAAGATAGCACTCGACTTCACGAAACTCGAAGGACTTGAACCTCAGAATTTCCTGAAAGCGCACAGAGAGGGAATTGAATCAGTGACGGCGCGGGTAGAATCGGCGTTTTTCGACGTTCTGGTCAAACCTCTTCTGGCCCGATTGGCAGGAACAAGCAGTATAACATTCGTGCCATACTCCTATCTTCGAAATATTCCAATTCACCTAGTTGGGGGTGATAGCAGTCTTTGGAACAGATCAAGCAGTCGAACGTATCGTTACCTGCCCAGTCTCCGCTCGCTTTCGCTACATGCGAGTCCATCTTCGTCAGCGCGTAGGTGCATTGTCATTTCGCACGCAGGAGAATCAGGTAGAGAATTGAAAGTAACCGATGAAATTGCCGCGATTTCTAAGTACTTTGACGACGTCGTGGTGTGCAATGACTTTGGTGACGTCGCGGCAGTTGCCAAATCCAGCGCGGGCAACTACATGCATGTTGCGTGCCATTGCGAATTTGATCCCGATCGCAGGGAGTTCTTTCTGAAGTTGAAGCAAGGTCGCCGGTATATTAAGTCTGGTGACCTTCGTGGCTGCTTATTAGCGCATCACGTGTTTCTGAATGCGTGTGGCACTGGCAGGGACGTTTTAGACCACGCTTACGGTGACTCAATGGTAAGCCTGGCAAACGTCTTCTTCCGTGATCCAGTCCAAACGGTAGTTGCTACGTTTTGGCCTGTTGCGGATTCGTGTGCAGTTGCAATGGCCGAAGCCTACTATAACAATCTGTTCAACTGTCACGTGCCCGATCACGCACGAGCGCTATTACAGGCTCAACAGGAACTGAGCATCCAAAAGGATGTTGCGCACCGCGAAGACTGGGGTGCTTATTTCGTGATCGGCGATAGGTAGCGTAGCGTTGTCGGTAGTGAATTGAACTGATAGCATGACTGATTGCGGACTTTCACCTATGCGAGTGTAAACTCCTGGCGACGGCGTCACAGCTGTGCGACATAGAACCAATTTGGCTTCTGCGGAGAATTCACATGATGAGGATTACACTGGAGACGAACGATGAGACTCTTGCCGGTGATTTGATGGACAATCGTGAGACCGTCGTCGGCAGCAAGATGGAATTGCCCGGTGGTATCGTAGTCAATTGTGACCGTAATGAAATCAGGAGGGGGGCGGGGAGTGAAATACTGATTCAGCTTGCCATTTCGTTTGTGTCAGGTGTCAGTTCACAAGTGCTTGGGAGTTGGCTGTTCAAGAAACTGGAGGGCCGTTTGGCCAAGATCAGCATAAACCGCAGGGAAGTCCGTGTGGAGGAAGCAGAACTGGAGAGCGTGATCGACCAAGAACGCGAAAGAGAAGGGTGATCGGCACCGTGTCTGGCGGCAGCAAGCCCTGACGATCGACCACGCCGAATCGAGTTTGCCGGTTCAGGTCGGCGCCGCGGCTGGACGATCCGACGCAGCTGAGCGGTTCGCCGACTGCAGGCGGCGAAGGAGACCTCTGTATCTGCGCTATCGCATTGACGACGCCACGGTCCTGACCATTGAAGCCCTCTCTGCCTCAACCGTCGCGACACATGAGGGCGTATCCTTGGCTGGCAACGCCGTCCTGCGCCGCCCGCAGGGCATGCCCCGCAAGTGGGGATTTCCGTCAATGCGGCGGTGAGACCAGTCGACGTACGCCCCGCGTGCGATTGCGGCAAAAGGAGGCATGTTGCAGAATGCGATGCTAAATGGCCGGGCCACGTGCCGACAGCGTCGCGGGGTGGCGGCGATAGCTCGGCTGTCGGGGGGGCGTGAGGCCTTGGAGGATTCGGGCGGGCTGCGGGCCGGTTGTGCAGGCGTGCGACTGGACGCGGAATTCAGCCTGGTATGCACGAGCAACGGTGGGTCATGCCTCGGTAGGCCTCCGCTGCGCGCCTTTCCTCTGTCATATAGGCCCAAGTGTCGTTTTTTCAGAAAGTGCACGTTCAACGTGACCCGTGACCCGACCATGGGAGCGTCCGACCTCTTCCCCGACCGCACCACGGACCGCCCGCGTTTCGACGCAACGAATTGCGCCCGTTGGCAGCGGTCGCCCAGCGAACTAGAATGATTCGTTTCAAAGCTGGCCCACGACGCCATGAGACAACAGATTTCGGCTGTCCGGGGCACGCCGGACAGAGGCGCCGCATTACAACGTATGGAAGACAGGTGAGTCCATGAGTTCCAAGCAACATGCGATCTTGTTGGTGTGGTTACTGGCCGTCGTTTCGTCGGCCTCCTCGATCGAGGCTGTCGATGTCGTCACCTACGAGGCGTTCGGCGCCGTTGGCGATGGCGTCCATGATGACCTGCCCGCGATTTGCGAAGCGCACGAGTATGCCAATGCCCATGGATTGCCCGTCAAGACAAAGCCCGACGCGACGTACCATCTCGGCAGCAGGGCGCTGACCGCGATCATCGCCACCGACACCGACTGGAACACATCGCGTTTTACGATCGACGACACCGAGGTGGAGAACCACAGAAAGTCGCTGTTTGAAGTGCGCAGCCTGCTCAAGCCGGAGACATTGAAGATCGATCGGCTCACGCGGGACCAGAGGCAATTGGATGTGCGGCCCGAGCGAGATTGCTACGTGACCGTGACGAACAACAAGATCAAACGCTTCATCCGGCGCGGTCTCAACCGGAACTCCGGGACCTCCCAACGCGACAGCTTCATTCTCCGTCGAGACGGGTCGATCGAGGGCGACATCGACTGGGACTACGAGAACGTCAGTCGTGTTGAAACCCGCCCGATGGACGAGAAGCCGCTTGTCTTGCGGGGCGGCGTTTTCACGACCACTGCAAATCAAATGAAGCAGGAGGTCGGCTACAACTACTGGTACAGGAACATCAACATCAGCCGTTCCAACACGGAAGTTAGCGGCCTGAAGCACTACGTCGTCGGAGAGACCTCCGTCGGCCATCCCTACCACGGCTTCATCAGCGTCAGGAGTTGTGCCAACGTCACGCTGCGGAATTGCCTTGCCACGGCACACAAGACCTATCGAACCATCGGGGCAACGGGGAAGCCGGTCAGCATGGGATCGTACGACTATGCTGCAAATGGCGTGGTCAATTATACGATGATCAATTGTCGCATGGACGACATCGACGATCGCACCCGATGGGGCGTTATCGGGACGAACTTCTGCAAGAACATCCTACTTGAGAATTGCACGCTCAACAGAATGGACGCGCATATGGGCGTCTCCGGTACTTGCGTGATCCGCCGCTGTACGCTCGGGTATGCGGGGCTGAACGCCATTGGTCGCGGCGTCCTTACGATCGAAGATTCGACCCTGTATGGCAACTCGCTGATCAACTTCCGTAGCGATTACGGAAGCACATGGGAAGGCGATGTCGTCATCCGCAATTGTCGTTGGATTCCCGCATGTGGGAGAACATGCAGTCCGCGGATGTTCAGCGTACGCAACGACGGGGAACACGATTTTGGCTATCCTTGCTCTATGCCTCGGGAGATAACGATCGA
The DNA here is from genome assembly GCA_016935315.1 of Pirellulales bacterium. Lineage (GTDB taxonomy): Bacteria > Planctomycetota > Planctomycetia > Pirellulales > Thermoguttaceae > JAFGRD01. Next base: position 41,051 of record JAFGRD010000166.1, on the reverse strand, counting down.
CGGACTGCACGTTGACGACTCGAACCATCCGGAAGACTATCAGGGCATGTACCTCTTCTGCGATCCCCGCGGCAGCGACCCGGCGAATTCTCCCTTCCCGTATGCGCGGTGCCAGAAGGTGAAGATCCTGAGGCTTACGACAGCCAGCGGGAAGACACCTCGCGTTTCACCGAATGCTCAGGTCGAGAAGAGTGTAGTCGTTATTGAGGAGCCCTCACGTTCCGGCTCCTGAATCCCGGTGGACCGGGAGCATGCAACTACGCCAGGTGGCAGTCACGAAGTGCAGTTGCACATCACGCGTAATCTGCTTCGGCCCGACACACCGACGCCCCCCAGAGAGCGAGTGTTATGGCCGCAAAGGCGTCTGCGCCGCCGTTTCAACCATAAGAATGCCCAACTTGTTCTTTGGCGAGTTCTTAGAGGGCCACTGGGGGGGATCCGGCCGGGCCATGTGCCGACTGCGTCGACTTTGCCGGTTGCGGGGAGCGTAGCGGACGTGGCGGTTGTAGGCGCGCGTGTTACGGAATGCACCAGTTCTCCCGGTTGTAACGTGTGGAGTTCGTGGCGGTTCTGCCGATTGTGTCGATATGACCGGTTGGAACCGCACCCTCGCTACCGTCGTTGCTTCTGCTGTGCTGGTCGTTACAGCGCCCGGCGCGGCCTCTTCGCAGGAGGTCTGCCGGCCGATCCTGCCGGAGCAGTTGCGGATGCAGGTCCGGCATCCGTCGCAACTGGCCACGGCGCGTCTGCCGGACGTTCCGCCTCCCCAGACGGTCTCGCGCCCCGGCGCGGACATCCCGATCGAGGACCTTTCGTTGGACGGCGCCATTCGCACTTCGCTGGCCAACATGGAGGTGATTCGCGTGTTGGGCGGCGTGAGCGCCGCCTCCAGCGGACGGACGATCTACGATCCGGCGATTACCAATACGGGCATCGACGAGGCCCGCGGGCGTTTCGATCCGCAGATCGGCGTTCAGAACGACTTCAGTCGCCAGAACACGCCGCAGGCGGAGTTCGACGCGGCGCCGCCCTTTGCGCGGATCGTGGGCGATCCGGTCGAAGGCTACGACATGACAACGGGGCTATCGAAGACGACGATCACCGGCGGCGAGGCCGGCTTCAACGTCCGCACCGATCCGACCCGCGTGTACACGGCCGACCTGATGCCCCTGAATCCCAACACGGGCACGTCGCTCGATCTGAGCTATTCTCAGCCGCTGCTGCAGGGCGGCGGCGTCGGCGTGAACTTGGCGCCGATTGTGATCGCGCGGATCGACACGGAGCGGTCGTTCTTCCAGATGAAAGACAGCGTGCAGCAATCGGTCCGCGGCGTCGTCGAAGGCTATTGGGCCTTGGTCTTCGCGAGGACCGACCTCTGGGCCCGGCAGCAACAGCTTGAGCAAGGGCAACACGCCTTCAATCTCGCCGACGCGCGATTCAGGCAGGGGCTGGGCAACGCCGGCGACGTGGCCCAGGCCCGATCGGCGCTGGCCGGCTTCCGGGCGAGCCTGGTCAGCGCCGAGGCAGGCGTATTGCAGCGGGAAGCGGCCTTGCGCAACATTCTGGGGCTGCCGCCGTCGGGAGTCCCGGGCATGGTTCCGGTGACTCCGCCGTCGACCGAGCCATTGGCCATCGATTGGACCAGTGTCCTCCGACTGGCCGAAGAATACCGTCCCGACCTGATCGAGCTGAAGCTGATTCTCGAAGCCGACCAGCAGCGGCTGCTGCTGGCCCGCAACCAGGCCTTGCCGCGTGTGGATGCCTCGGCACTGTATCGCTGGAACGGGCTGGAGGGCCGCACGCCGGACCGGGCACTGATTTCGGCCGGGCCGGGTGATTTTACCGGCTGGCAACTGGGCGTGAGCTTTTCGGTGCCGCTAGGGTTGCGGCAATCGCGGGCCCAACTGCGGCAGCAGGAACTGCTCATCATGCGCGACCGCGCCAACCTGCAGCAGGGGCTCCACAGCGTCACGCACTCGCTGGCGGCCAACTTCCGCAACCTCGATCAGTACTACCGGCAGTACGTGGAGTTCCACAAGGCCCGGCAAGCCGCGCGGGCGAACCTGGACGTTCAGTTCGCCAGGTACGACACGGGTCTGACCGCCTTCATCAACGTCCTGGAGGCGATCACTACCTGGGGCAACTCGGTCAGTTCCGAAAGCCAGGCTCTACTGCAATACAACACGGAGCTGGCGAACCTCGAGCAGCAGACCGGCACGATCCTGGAGGCCCATGGCGTGCGGTTCTTCGAGGAACGTTACGGATCGATCGGCCCGCTGGGTCGCCTGTTCCGCGACCGCTGCTACCCGCGCGATTTCCGCCCGGGGCCCAACGAAGACCAGTATCAGAACACGGTCGAGCCGGCCGAAGAGGTCTTCGATCTTCGGGGCCCGATTCCGCAAGGTTCGCGCCGGCGCGAGCCGACCCGCCCGGCGCCGCTGGACCCGCAACGGCTGCAACTGACCGTTCCGGAGCAGGTTCCCGCGCCGGCGGTTCAGCCGTAGCGGGAAGACGGCGCGCGTGTTCGTGCGGCTCCGGTTGGCGCAACGCTTCTCTGCTCGGAAATGAACCCCGCGGCTGGCTCACCGTTGGGGCTCGCTGACCGTTGGGGCTCGTCGGCAGTTGCGGCTTCCGGCGAGAAAGCCCCGCCCGTCGGTGGCCTACTCGTACCGCAGGGCGTCGATCGGGTCGAGCCGGCTGGCGCGTCGGGCGGGATAGTATCCGAAAAAGACGCCGACCGCCCCGGCGAAGAGCATCGAGATGACCGCTGCCTTGAAGGAGATCACCACCGGCCAAGGCGTGCCGCTGCTGAGCGAATTGATGATCTTGGTGATTCCCACCGAGGCCGCGGCGCCAAGACCGAAGCCCACGATCCCGCCGATGCTCGACAGCAGCACCGATTCGACCAGGAACTGCCGCAGGATATCGCGGCCGCGGGCGCCGACGGCCATGCGGATGCCGATTTCGCGGGTGCGCTCCGTCACTGAAACCAGCATGATGTTCATGATGCCCACGCCGCCGACCAGCAGCGAGATACCGGCGATCGACGACAGCAGCAGCGTCATGGTGCCCGTGATAATGCCCAGAATGTTGGCGATTTCCGTGGTGTTCTGCACGTCGAAGTCGGGCGGGTCGCCGGGGTGGATGTGGTGGCGCTCGTAGAGGATCTGCCGGATTTCGCTTTCCGCCTCGGCCATGCGATGGACCGACCGCGCCGACGCAAGGATGATATCGACGTTGGAGAAGCTCGATCCTTGAAGCCGCTTCCTCACGGTGGTGTAGGGCACGATCACGACGTTGTCCTGGTCTTCGCCGACGATGTTGGCGCCCTTCTCCTCGAGCACGCCGATCACCTGCAGCGGGATGTTCCGGATGCGGATGGTCTTGCCCAGCGGGTTGGTGGTTTGGAAGAGCTTGGCCACCAGGGTGCGTCCGATGATACAGACCTTGGCGGCCGAGTGGATGTCGCGTTCGGTGAAGAACCCGCCTTGGCGCAGCGCCCAGTTGCGCACCGTCAGATAGTCGGTGCCCACGCCGACCAGTTCCCTGGGACGCCAGTTCGTGTTGCCGTAGATGACCTGTCCGCCGGAGAAGACCATGGGCGAGGCGGCCAGCACGGCATCGCACTCTTTGGCCATGCTGGCGGCGTCTTCGGCGGTCAGGGTCGGGCTGCTTCCCCGCCCGTGCCGCACCGCCCCTTCCCGCTGGCTGGCCGAGAAGATCACGATCACGTTGGTGCCCAGGCTCTGGAACTGCCCCTGGACCAGGTCGCTGGCACTCTGCCCGATGGAGACCATCGTGGTCACGGCCGCGATGCCGATCACCACGCCCAAGACGGTCAAGCCGGCCCGCATCTTGTTCTTGCGCAGGGCCCGCAAGGCAATCCGAGTGGTCAGCAGCAGTTTCATGGCGATCGGGACTCGCAGAAAAACAAGTTGGGCTCAGCTCGACGTATCGAGACCGGTGACGAGCTTCTGGCCTTCCTCGATTTTGCCGGAGACCAGCTCCGTCCACTTGTAGTCGCTAAGGCCGGTGACAATTTCAATCGCCTTGAGATGCTCCCCTTCGACGACCCAGACGTGCCGGCGGTTGCGCTGCTGGTTGGCTTCGGCCGTCTGCGTGGCGGAACGTTGGCCCGCTTCGGCGTCGTCCTTCTTCAAATCGTCGGCGTCCTCGCCGCCACCGGTGCCGTCGAGCAGTTTGCGGTCTTCCGGGCGGACCTGCTCGATTCTCGGGAAGAAACGCAGTGCCGCATTGGGGATCTTCAGGACGTCTTCCCGCTGTTCGATCTCAAACGAGAGATTGGCCGTCATGCCCGGCAGGAGCTTCAGATCGGGATTCGACGCCTCGACGACCACGGGATACGTGACCACGTTCTGGGTCGTCGTGGGGTTCATGCGAACCTGGTAGATGGTCCCCTCGAACAAGTCGTCGGGATAGGCGTCGACGGTGAAATGGACTTTCTCTCCGCGGTCTTTCGCTTCGCGGATCAGCCCGATGTCCGCTTCGTCGACCGAAGCGAACACCCGCATTTTCTCGCGCATGTTCGGAGCCACGACGAACAGTTGGGGGGTCTGGAATTGGGCGGCCAGCGTCTGTCCCTCTTCGATCTTCTGGTCGATGACGATGCCGTCGACCGGCGAGGTGATTCTCGTGTATTCGAGGTTGGCGGCCGAGTTCTGCAGATTGGCCTCGGCCTGCTTGACGCCGGCCATGGCCACGGCCAATTGAGCCTTCGCGCCTAAGTGGTTGTACTTGAATTGATCCAGCTCCGTGTCGGAAATATAGTCCTCGTTCTCCTCCCGCAGCGCGACCGCCCGCTGCGCGTCGTGGTCCGACTGTTCGTAGAGCGCCTCGCAACGTTGCACCTCGGCCTCGCGGGTGGCCAGAGAGGCCTGATCGCGGGCCACGGCGGCTTCGTAGATGCGCGGATCGATCTCCGCCATCAACTGCCCCGCTTTCACCTCGTCGTTGTAGCCGACGTGCAGCTTCTTGATCGGGCCGGAGACGAAGGTGCCGACCTCGACCCGCAACACGGGCTGCACCGTGCCCGTGGAGTTGACCACCGCGACGATCTCCCCGCGGGTGACTTCGGTCTGGCGATAGCTCGGCTTACCCCGCTCCTTCCACCAAGTGTTCACGCGGGGATAGCCCACCGCCGCACCGGTGCCGAGCACGAGCAAGGCGACCGTGGTTTTGACCGGGAATTTCATTGCTGGCAGCCACCCGTCGAGTTGGTAATGCATTTTGGCCGAAAGAAATCGCTCGCGGCCCGGCGGGCTCTGCCCCCAATGCACCCGCGGCGGCGAAGAATCGCGAAGCGACGCCAATACTCCAGTGTATTTGCCACCCGGTCCCATGTCGAGGCGTCGACCGCACCCCCCGGCATGACGGCCCTTCGGCCGGCCGCGCAAAGATATTCGCAGCGCCGCGGAGAGTCTTGCCGCCGAAGTCGCAAGACTCCCCGGGAAGTCCCGGTGGCCGGCTATGTCCGCAGCTTCCGTAGAATGTCCCAATAGGCGCCCCGGGCACCCGACGCGATGGCTTCGACCAGCTCCCGATTCTCGTTGTAGTTGTGGTCGCCTTGCCGGTCGGTTCCGATGCCGGGTGTTTCGTCTGCGGGCTCGAAGAACCGCGGGTCGCCGTCGATCAGCTTGCGGACCAGCCTTGCCGCGTGCTCGCCCAAGGCGGCGGCGATGTAGAACGTCGGCTTCAGTAAGTCCACCGGGCCCTCGTAATGGTGGCGGAGGTTCAGGTTGGAGTGCCACGGTCCCTCGGCGGCGACCAACCGCTCCATCGCCGTGTTCGGATAGACCCGGATTCCCAATGCGGCTCCGGCACAGTCGGGCGCGAGCCTGCGAACGAAGTGGATCGTCTCGGACAGGGTTTGGGGTGTTTCGCCCGGACCACCCAGCAGCAGGTCCACCATCACCGCCATGCCGTGCTCCTTGCAGAGTCGTACCGCATGGGCCAGGTCCTCCGGGCGATGCGGCTGCCCGTAGCAGGTCAACATCGCCTGCGCTGCCGCATCGCCGGTGAAGTTGATGCCCACGCAACCCGCGGCGGCCATCCGCCGGGCCAGGTCTCCGTCGAAGGGCGTCACGGCCATGTACGTGTACCACCGCACGCGCTGTCGGAGGCGCCGGCGGATGAATTCGTCGCAGACGGCCCGGGCATGATCGGGCGGGATGTTGAATTCGCAGTCGCACAGGTGGAGCACGTCGATGCCCTGGCCCAGCAGCGCCTCGACTTCGTCGGCCACTTCCGCCGGCTCGCGCACCCGCGCCGCCGGTCCCTTGGCCAGCGGGTCGGCGCAGTAGACGCACTGCCGGCAGCAGCCCCGCTTGGTCTCGACGCCGATCTGCCCACCCCGGCGGAAATAGGCGGCGTTGTCCACGGCGTCCCGCTCGGTGGGCACGTCCAGCCGGGCAGGCCAGGCGGGCGGATTCACCCGGATGGTTGCACGATCGCGCCAGATCAGCCCCTCCACGCGGCCGAATCCCCGGCCAGCGCGCAGGGCTTGCAGCAGCGCCACCAGCGAGGTCTCGCCGTCGCCACGGATGCCGAAATCGGCGCTGGTTTGCTCGACGACCCGCCGGGCGAAGATGGAAAAACCCACGCCGCCGAGCACGATCGGGGCGGCGGTCAGCGTCCGCAAGGCAGCCACGGTATCGCACAAGCCGGGCAGAAACGACGCCCCGCTGGGCCAGAAACAGTCGTCCACGTTACGCAACGAGAGGCCGACCAGTTGCGGCTGATGCCGGGCGAAATGTTGGGCCATGGCCGCGTGCGGGTCTTCGGCCAGTCCCAGGTCGAGCACCTCCACGTCGATCCCGGCCCGGCGCACCGCTCCCGCGACATAGTCTACGCCCACCGGAGCGATCGGCGGCGTCATGCGATTGGTGTTGATCAGCGTGAGCATCGTTATTGACGTTTGTACGGTCAATGTGCGAGCGCGACCCACGGAAGCCCGATTCTCCCGGCCTCCGCTTGGTCGGCCTTGATCGTTCGCAATGCAGACGTGAATAAGTCACCATTACTCCATCCCACACACCCCGTCAAGCGGCTTGTTGACCGCACGTGCGGCCGGCCCCTACAATGCGACAAGTCCGCAGCGGTTGATCGACGCCCCGGTTTCCCCACGCAGGAGGTCCTATCATGGCCGGCCAATCACCCGACGATTCCACCAGACTGAGCCGGCGAGAGCTGATGGCCTACACGGCCGCCTTCGGCAGCGCGTTCGTGGCGGCCCAGGGTCTGGCGGCCGACACCTCGGCCGAGACGCCGGCCGAGGCGCCGGCAAGCCAAACAGCGCCCTCCAAGCGATACGACATGAAAAAATCAATCAACCTTTGGGCATTGCCGCATCCCGACAAGATGTCGCTGAAAGAGTGTTTTCAGCTCTGTAAGGACGCCGGATTCGACGGCGTGGAGGTCAACTACGCCTTGGAGGGCGAGCTGTCGCCGGAGGTCTCCGAGGCCGACATTCGGACCATCGGCCAGACGGCCCGCAAGATGGGCATCGAAATCAGCGGCCTCTGCTCGTTCCTGTTCTGGCCGTATTCGTTGACCCACCACGACCCGCAACGGCGGAAACGGGGCGTGGAGTTGGCCTCGAAGATGATCCGGGCGGCATGGCTGTTGGAGACGCCCAATCTGCTGGTCGTGCCCGGCGCGGTCTACGTGCCGTGGCTCGCCGAGGACCCGCCCGTGCCGCACGACGTCTGTGACCGCCGCGCCCGGGACGCCGTGCGCCAATTGATCCCCGAGGCCGAAAAGGCCGGTGTCTACCTGAACATCGAGAACATCTTCGCCAACGGCTTCTTGCACAGTCCGCAGGAGATGAACGCGTTTGTCGACAGCTTCCAGTCGGAGCACGTCCGGGTGCACTTCGACACGGGCAACATCATGCAGTATCACTTCCCGGAGCACTGGATTCCGATGCTCGGCAAGCGGATCCGCAACACGCACCTGAAGGAGTACTCGAAGCGAGCCCACGAGTTCAATCTCAACGCGTTCCGGCCGCTGCTGGACGGCACGACCGATTGGCCGCGGGTGATCGCCTCGCTGGACCAGATCGGCTACCGCGGCTACCTGACCTTCGAGTACTTCAACCCCTTCCCCCATTGGCCTGAGGCTCTGGTGTACCAGACGTCGGACGCGTTGGATCGGATGCTCGGGCGGAAGGGATAGTCAGGCGGCAGCGACCGAGCGGGACTCGCCGCGAATTGCGTAGGGTCTGTCGTCGGTTCGATTCTGGTAAGCCAGGGCGCCTGCCCCCCTCAGTGGGGCCGTTTTTGCCCCAATTCTTTTTTGACTTGTCCCAGTCTGGGGGGGCGGCGGCCTAATTGTCTGTGACAACTAGGGGCTTTAAGCAACTTTGTGGCATTTTACAAACCCCAAGGGAGGACTAAATGTTTAGTAGAAAGATTGTCTTTTCGGCTGCCGCGATTGTCGCCCTGTTGGCAACCGGGCCGGCGATGGCGGCAGTCTCGGTCGGTTGGGTCGCACCGCCGGACGGGAGTTCGTACCTGGCCGGGACCGTGGTGAACCCGAATGGGCAGGCCGGGGCCAGCGGCACGGTTGGAGGGGCCGGCTTGGACCTGGCCTTGGTTCTGGACTCCTCGGGCAGCATGTCTTCCTACGGGCGCCAACAGGCCCAAAAGGACGCGGCAATCGCCCTGGTCAACGCCCTGCCTTTGGACACGACCTCCGTGGCGGTCATCGAGTACGATTCGGACGCGAATACCGTCCGCGTGCTGACGGCGCTGAGTAGTGACAAGGCCCTCGTCATCGCGGCGATCAACTCGGTCGACGCCTCCGGCGGCACGGACATTCGCGACGGAATCAACCAGGCCACCGCGGAATTGACGGGCGTTCACCATACCGTGGGGCGCGCGCAGATGATGGTGGTGACTTCGGACGGCGGCTCGACCCAATCCCTGGCCGACCAGGCGGCAGACAACGCCATCGTCGCCGGCGTGGATGCGGTTCACTCGGTGGGGATTTCGAGCAGCCACAGCGTCTCGGTCATGCAGGCCATCGTCAACGGTGTGGATGACATCTATGGGACGGCCGACGACCACGGCATCTATACCGATGCGTCGGATCTGACCGCGTTGCAGGGCATCTTCGACGGCACCGGCGGAAGCCTCGTCGGAGTGCAGCAGGTGGACGTCACGCTTCCCAACGGGGTGGTGATCACGGGTATCGCCACCGACGGGCTGGGCAACTTCGTCCTGCCCAATTGGACGATGGTCGCCGGGGCCAACGTCTTCTCGGTCAAGGCCTACGGGACCGACGGGAGTGAGGCGACTGCGGATCTCACCCTTTACGGGACCGTCATCCCCGAGCCCGCCACCGTGGTGATCTGGTCGCTGCTGGGCGCCATCGGCCTCGCCTACGGCCGGTATCGTCGCCGCAGGACGGCCTGAGTGTTGTCTACTGGTTTGTACCCAAGCAAGCCCCATCGGTGTCTTCACCGGTGGGGCTTTTTCGCTGGTTCATCGCGGTCCGGGTGGGAGTGTGCAGACCGCCCGTCCGGCCCGAGGCAGCACTCGCCACGGAAGAATCGCGATCGCGAGGGGGCTTGCTGTTGAATCGCAACCCATGGCTACTGGACGGGTTGCGTAAATCGACGAATTCGGCCTTCTGCGACACGGAAGGCCTCCGTCGGCCCGGCTTGCGTTCTATCGGCCCGGGTGAATTGCCCTCGCGACGGGCTACGGGTTGGGATAGAATCCAGTCTTATTGATGTTTGCATTGTGAAGGATCCAGGCCGACCCACGGGAGGCCGGAAAAATCGGGCGGCCGTGGGTCGCCTTCGCGCATTGACTGGGCAGGCGTCAATAATCCTCGGATCGCACCTGTCAGGATGAGATGGCGATGGGAAACATGGATGGTTGGGACGTGGCCCTGCTGATGGTGGCTGCCTACGTGGCCACGATGACGCTGGTCCGGCTGATGGTCCGGCGCCGCAACCAGTTGCTGGCCAAGTTCCGCGAGGAGGTGAAAATAGAAAAGAAGCGCAGGCAGCGGGAGACCAAGCGTCAGCGAGCCGCGTAACGCAACCTCTTGCCCTTGATGTCCAAACGCCTCTACATCCAGACAGTCGGCTGCCAGATGAACGTGCTCGACAGCGAGTTGGTGGCCGCCGACTTGTTGCGGGCCGGCTACGAGTTGGTCGATAGTCCCCGCAAGGCCGACACGATCCTGTTCAACACCTGCAGCGTCCGCCAGCACGCCGAGGACAAGATCTACAGTGCCCTGGGCCGGCTGAAACGCATCAAGGACCGACATCCGCAGAAGATCGTCGGTGTCTTGGGCTGCATGGCCCAGAAGGACCGGCAGGGCATTTTCCACCGCGCGCCCCACGTCGATCTGGTGGTAGGTCCCGGGCAGTTGGGCCGGCTGCCGGCGCTGTTGGAGCGGATCGCCGCGGGCGAGGGGCCGTTGCTGGAGGTGAGCCTGGACCGCAACGCGGGCAACCGGGTTTCCGTCCAGCAGAGTTTCGAGCGGCACGATCCGCTGCGGATCGCCGAGACCCGACCGACGCCGTACCAGGCCATGGTGCGGATCATGTTCGGCTGCGACAAGTTCTGCACGTACTGCGTGGTTCCCAGCGTGCGGGGGCCCGAGCAGAGCCGGCCGGCCGAGGAGATCGAAGCGGAGGTCCGCGGCCTGGCCGATCAGGGCTGCCTCGAAGTCACCCTGCTGGGTCAGACGGTCAACAGCTACCGGGACGACCGCGGCCGGAAGCTCCGGCTGGCCGATTTGCTGTTGCGGCTGGACGCCGTCGAGGGGCTGCGGCGTTTGAAGTTTGTGACCAACCACCCCCGGCACGTGAGCGACGAGCTGCTCCAGGCGGTTCGCGACTTGCCGAAGGTCTCGCCCTACCTGCACGTGCCGGCCCAGAGCGGATCGGACCGGATCCTGCGGCGGATGAAACGCGGTTATACGGCCGAAGCCTATCGCGAGATGCTCTGCCGCATCCGAGAGACGATTCCCGAGGTGGCGATCACCAGCGACTTCATCGTCGGTTTTCCCGGCGAGACGGACGAGGATTTCGACCGGACGATCGCGTTGCTCCGCGAGGGCCGTTTCAAGAACAGTTTCATCTTCAAGTACAGCCCCCGCCCGAAAACCAAGGCCGTTGAACTGTACGCGGACGACGTGCCCGACGAGGTGAAGCGGCGGCGGAACAACGAGCTGCTGGCGATCCAGAACGCGATCAGTCTCCGGGACAACCAGCCGTTGGTCGGCCGATCGGTGGAGATTCTCGTGGAGGGCCCCAGCAAGGCGGGCCGCAAACAACCGGACAACGGCCATGTGGTACAATTGGGCGGGCGCACCGTGGACGACCGGATCGTCGTGTTCGACGGCCCGCCGCGCCTGGCCGGGCAGATCCTGGCCGTGGAGATCGAGAAGGTCGATGCGTTCACGCTGTTCGGCCGAATCCGTTAGGGCTGCAGCGCCAGGTCGCTTTCGCGCCGCAGGCAACACAACGCGATGGACGTCACCTCCGTTCGCCAGTATCTCGACGATCCCGCCGCCGCGGCCGCGTGGCTGCTCGGCTTGGGCCTGCGCGACGTGAAGCGGGCCCACGCGTGCCTGCTGCAAATCGCCGCCACCGGGCTGACGTTCGATCTGCTGGCGGTGGTCTGCGCCCAGCTCGAAGAGCATCTGGCCGGTTGTGCCGATCCGGACATGGCGTTGAACAACCTCGGGCGTTTCGTGGCGGCCGGGCGAAACCCGCTGGCGATGGGGACGCTCTTCGAACGCGATCCGACCGCCATGCCCGACCTGCTGCAAATGTTCGCCACCAGCCAGCACTTCAGCGACCTGCTGGTTACCGACCCGGAGAGCTTCGATCTGCTGCGGCTGACGGAAGGCCAACCGGTGGCGCGGGCAGACCTGGTGGGGGATCTCGTGGCCGAGGTCGAGGCGCTGGACCACGAGACGACCGTACAGGCGGCCCTGCGCCGTTTCAAGCACCGCGAGACGTTGCGGATCGCCTACGGCGACATTATCCGCGGGCAGCCTTTGCGCAAGGTCACCGCGCAGATCTCGCTGCTGGCCGACGCGATTCTGGAGGCCGGTTTGCGAGCCGCCTGGCGCAAGCTCCGGCAGCGACGCGGCACGCCCATTGCACCCGACGGCAAGCCGGCGCGGTTCGTCGTGCTGGGGTTGGGCAAACTCGGCGGCCTGGAGTTGAACTACTCCAGCGATATCGATCTGATTTTCCTCTACGACGGCGACGGTGTGACCGACGGCCAGCGGCAGATCACCAACGCCGAGTTCTTCAATCAGCTCGGCCGGGAGCTGGTTCATTTGCTGACCGAGCCGACCGGACTGGGCTACGCCTATCGGGTCGATCTGCGGCTGCGTCCCGAGGGGCAGCGCGGCCCGATGGTCCAGAGCGTCGCCGGCGCGTCGGAGTACTACGACGTTCGCGGCCGCACCTGGGAGCGACAGGCCTACCTCAAGGCGCGTCCCGTCGCCGGCGATCTTGAGTTGGGCGAGCAGTTCCTCGCGGCGCTTGCTCCCTGGGTCTACCGCCGCTATCTGAGCCGGGCGGACATCAGCGAAATCAAGGCCTTGAAGCGGCGCATCGAGCAGCAAACGCACGACGTGGGCGCCGACCAGCGCGACGTGAAGACCGGGCACGGCGGCATCCGCGACGTCGAGTTCGTGATCCAGTTTCTCCAATTGCTCAACGGTGCCGATCTGCCCAAGCTGCGCACCGGCAACACCCTGGACGCCATCGCGCAGCTCGAGCGGGTCGGCTGCCTCAGCAACCAGGAGTACATGCTGCTTGTGGAGAACTACAGCTTCCTCCGCAAGATCGAGCACCGTTTGCAGATCATGTTCGATCTGCAAACGCACATGCTGCCGTCCGATCGCGACGAGCTGGGCAAGCTGGCGCTTCGGATGGACTACGTCCCCACGCCGCAGCGTACGGCTCTGGAGGTCTTCGAGGCCGACTACCGCACCAAGACGGCGCTGAACCGCAGGATCCTCGACCACCTGTTGCACGACGCGTTTCGCGACGAGACGGCGGCCCAGGCCGAGGTGGACCTCGTGCTCGATCCCGATCCGCCCGAATCGCAAATCGCCGAAGTCCTGGGCAAGTACCCCTTCCGCGACGTCACGCAGGCCTATCGCAACCTGATGGCGCTGGCGGAAGAGAGGATCCGTTTTCTCTCCACGCGCCGTTGCCGGCACTTCCTGGCGGCTATCGCTCCGCCGTTGCTGGCGGCGGTGGCCGCCACGCCCGATCCCGACGCGACGCTGGTCAACCTCGACCAGGTCAGCAGCTCGCTGGGCGGCAAGGGCGTGCTCTGGGAGCTGTTCAGCTTCAACCCGCCCAGCCTGCGGCTCTACGTCGACCTGTGCGCCTACAGCCCCTACCTTTCCGGCATCCTGACCAGCAATCCCGGCATGATCGATGGCCTGATGGACAGCCTGGTGCTCGACAAGCTGCCGACCCGCGAGTTGCTGCAACGGACCGTTCGCCACTTGACGCGGGGCGCCGAGGACCTCGACCCGATCCTGCACAGTTACAAGAACGACCAGCAGCTCCGCGTCGGGGTGCGCGATCTGCTGGGCAAGGAAGACGTTGGGGCCATCACCGGCGTGCTGTCCGACGTCGCCGAAACCTGCCTGGTGCAGATCGCCGAGCGCGAGTACGCGCGGCTCGTCACCCGCTTCGGCCGCCCGCAGATTGGCGAAGGCCGCCGGGCAGGGAAGGCTTGCGAAATGGTCATTCTGGCGATGGGGAAGTTCGGCGGGCGGGAAATGAACTACCACAGCGATCTCGACCTGGTGTTTCTCTACGAAGCCGACGGAAACACCGTGCCGGGCGCCGGCCGCCCGGCCGACGGGAGCACGACCAACCAGCACTTCTTCAGCGAACTGGGCCGGCGGATTGTCTCGACGACCAGCCGTCTGAGCGCCTACGGGCGGCTTTTCGAGGTCGATGCGAGGCTTCGCCCCACGGGCAAGAGCGGCCCGCTGGCCACCTCGCTGGCCGAATTCGCCCGATACTTCGCCGAAGGCCAGGGCCAACTCTGGGAGCGCCAGGCGCTGTGCAAGGCCCGGGTGGTGTATGGCTCGGCCCGCGCGGCCAAAGCGACCATGTCGGCCGTGGCCAAGGCGGCCTTTGCCCATCGCTGGCGCCGCCGCGACGCCGACGAGGTTCGCGCGATGCGCCAGCGGCTTCAGAAGACGGCCGATACGGGTGATCTGAAACGCGGGCCGGGCGGCATTGTGGATATCGAGTTCCTGGTGCAGATGCTCCAACTGAAACACGGACGCCACCAGCCCGGCATCCACGAGTCGAACACGCTGCAGGCGTTGGACGCGCTGCACGCCGAGGGCTTCCTGTCCGCCGAAGACCGCGCGTTCTTCCGCGACAGCTATCGGCTGCTGCGCACCATCGAGGGCGGTCTGCGTTTGATGAATTCGACCGCTCGGGACAAGCTCCCCGGCGGTCCTACCGAGCTGAACAAGCTGGCCCGCCTCCTCCGCTACGGCGGCAGTGACGCCCTGCTGGCCGACTTCGAGAAGTCCACTCGGCAAATCCGCCGACGGTTCGACCAGATTTTCGACGCCGCGGGCACGAAACGGTAGCGAGCTGACGAAGTCTGGCGAGGTTTTGGTGGGCGCGGCTCCCGCGTGCAACGCTACCGGACGATGCCGGTGATATCGATCAGGTACAGTTGCCGCCCCTGGCCGCCGTGGGGCGAGTCGATCACGACCTTGGCGCCGTCGGGGCTGAAACGGGGATGGGTGTCGCAGCGCCACTCGCCGCGATACGCCGGCGGCAGGTGAAAATGTCCCAGCGGCACGATCCGCTGCGTGGCCACATGGAACAGGTAGGGATGCTGCTCTCGCTTCGAACCCAGCGGATACGTGTCGTTGAGAATCCAGGCGTTGCCCGGCAGGTAGGTGCAGTGGCCGTTGTGAGTCATCAGCCCCCGGCCGACCACTTCGACCTTCCCGCCGGAGCGGTCTTCAAACAGGTAGAAGGCGTCGCGGTGTGATTTGTGCCACGACCAGGCCAGGATGTGGCGCGGGTCGCGCCAGATGAAGTGCGACGTGCGGCCCGAATGGTCGACCACCCGCACGTCGGAGCCGTCGAGCTTCGCCGTCAGCATCCGCGTGCCGAAGCCGCTGCGGCCGGCAATTCGCCAACGGTGCAGGAACTCGAACCGGCTGCCGTCGGGGCTGATCAGCAGGTGGTTGAAGTAGTGCTTGGCCTGGGACAAATCGCCGTCCGGATAAGGGATCTTGGCGATCTCGGCCAGCGATACGATCAGTTCGCGGCGGCCCGTCTCCAGGTCGATGCGGAAGATGCCCGAGTCGGCCGGGGCCAACTGGTCGGCGTGCGGATCGGCCAGCCCCGGGTAGCCGTAGCCGGGACGCATGTCGTTGACGCGGCGGAAGTCGGGTGCGACGGCGTTGCGCCCCTCGGGGCCGACCGAGTAGACCGGGTAGGGGACCGTGCGGCGCCGCCCGGTTGTGACGTCGAGCAGATGGCACACGTAGCGATCGCTCTGCCGATCGTTCCAAAGGATTTCGGTTTGCGATCCCGGCCGCCATTGCAGCATGCACCCCTGCTGCCAGCACCAGGCACGCGACTCGCCCAACTCGATCCAACGGTCGCCGTCCCCCAGGTCGACCATGCCCAGGCGGATCACGTCGTCGGGCGTGGGGCTGCGGTGCTCGAAATCGACCTCCATTCCCAGGACGTAGCGGCCGGTCGGGTCGAACTCGAGCTTGTCGTAATAGCTGAACCAGTGGAACTTCGGTCCCTGCGTGATTGCCCGAACCGGCGGAAGCTCCGCCTCCGGCACGTGGATGCGTTGCTCGAAGGTCGGTTCGGCCGCCGCCGCCGTGCCGGCCAGGAAGGCGGCCAGAAGCCAGTTCCCCACGAAGGAAGCCCCGCGCTGAGGATTCATGCGATGATACCCTTTCCTGTTGCCCGGCGAACAGACGGGCGCACCGCCGTTTATTCGCTGCCGGTTGACCACTCCCCGGCCGCCTCGGCCGGAAGCACGAAGACCTTTCCGTCGCCGATTCGGCCGGTTCGCGCAACGTCGACAATCGTGCGGATGACCTCTTCGGCGCGCACGTCTTCGACCCAAAGCACGATTTCGACCTTGGGCAGGTAGGCCAAGGAGTACTCGCTGTCACGGTACTCGTCGAGATAGCTCTTCTGCCGGCCGAAGCCCTTGACCTCGCGCACGCTACAAGCCTCCAGCGGCGCGTGCTTCAGCGCGTCGAGCACCTTTTCGGCCAGGTACGGCTTGACGATGGCAATGACTTCTCGCACGGAGATCCTATCCTGATCGGCGCGTCGGCCAACAGACCGGTGCAGTCTACCGCACGGTCTCTCGGCGGGAAAGGCCAGGCCCCGGCAGCTTGCCGAAAATCTGCCGGTTCGCTACAATGACCGAAACTCGGGGTTTGCTGCCCGTCTCCGCGGTAGAGAGGAGGACGCTTCCGTGCGTCAACGTTTCCGGAGGGCCTTCACGCTCGTCGAATTGCTGGTGGTGATCGCCATCATCGGCATCTTGATGGCCTTGCTGGTACCTGCGGTGCAGTCGTCGCGGGAAGCCGCCCGACGGGCGCAATGCTTCAACAACTTGCGGCAGATCGGGCTGGCTGCCCAGCACTACGAATCGAGCTTCCAGCGATTCCCGCCGGGGTATCTCGGGCCCGATCCCCAGCAGGTCGGAAGCGCGATGGCTCCGGACAACTTCGATCGCAACGCGACGCAATGGACGGGCGTGCTGCCCTTCCTGCTTCCCTACCTGGAGTTGGAGCCGATTCACAACAGGCTCGACACGCAGCAGGCGGCCGTCTCGCTGTTCGACATCTCGCAGCAGGGGCCGGCCTTCTGGGACGCGGCCAGCCGCGGGCCGGACCCCTGGACCTGGGCCCAGGCCCGGGTGGGCGCCTTTCTCTGCCCCACGGACGACCATAGTCAGTCCGACGATACGGTGATCGCGATCTACTACTACTGCGCGAGCGATCCGAGCGTCTATTGCGTCGGGCTGGGCTACGGCACGGGGGCCGGCAACTCCTTGGGACGAACCAACTACGTGGGCGTGGCCGGCGGAGCGGCTCGCACCGGCTCGTCGACCTGGGACCCCAAGACGGGGATCTTCACCAATCGCTCGCACAACGGCCAGTCGATGATCAAGGACGGCGCCAGCAAAACCCTGGCCTTCGGCGAGGTCACGCGGGGACATCCCCACGAGGAGCCCGTGAAGCACCTCCTGGTCGGATTCTCTTGGATGGGATGCGGGACCATGTGGACGGTCAAGGGCTTCGGGGGCGATGAGACTTGGGCCCGCTTCAACAGTGAGCATCCCAGCGTCGTCGGGTTCTGCTACGCCGACGGATCGGTCCATGGCCTGGCGAAGAACATGGAAAAAGACGTGCTGATTGCCTTGTCGACGATGGACTACGGCGAGGACACCCAGGCCGCCGAAGGAAACTACTGATGTTCGCATTGTGAACAATCCAGGCCGCCGCGCCGCCCTTCCCCCAATTGGCAGGCCTAAGTGCCCTCTTTCCAGAAAGTGCAGAACGGAGACACGACATGCGATCGCTTCCATACACGCTTCTGGGGACGATTCTGCTGAGCTTTGCCGTCGGCTGTAGCCAGCCGAAGACGGAGATGCCCGACGATCCCGCACCGCCGCCGGCCGAAGCGCCGGGCGCGATCTCGGGTGAATCGACCGACGACGCCTGAGGCACGCTGCGGGAAATCAGTCGTTGTCGCTGGTGCCTGTCGGCGCTTGCCGGCCGAGCAGGATTCCCAGTTCCCGGCCGCCGAAGAGCCGATAGGCCATGCCGTAGACGGCCAGGCTGACACCCAGCGGCAACGACACTCGGGCGAGCCGGCTTAGCAGGCCGGCTTCGGGGAAATGGGGGAGCAGCCCGAGCACCGTGTAGCCGGCCGCGGCCATCAGGAGCGTTGCCGGAAGCGTCCGGGCGACGACCAGTGCCAGGGCCCGCCAATGCAACGGGCTGGCGCGCCGCGAGAAAACCAGCATCAACACCACGACCTGGACTGCCGCCGAGACGGCCGTGGCCACGGCCAGACCCGCCTCGGCCAGCGGCCAGATCAACACCAGGTTCAAGGTCAGGTTCAGGGCCACCACCACCAGGGCGAGGCGGGCCGGCGTGCGGGTGTCGCCCAGCGCGTAGTAGCCTCGCACGACCACGGGCAAGGCACAATAGGCCCACACGCCGCCGGCGTAGCAGGCGATCATCCGCGCCGCCCGCTCCGTGTCGGCGGCGGTGAACCGGCCGCGCTCGAACAGCAGCCGGGCCAGCGGCTCGGCCAGCATGATCAGCCCCACGCCGGCGGGCACCCCCAGGCAGATTACCAGCCGCAGACCCAAGGTCAAATCGGCGCCCAGCCTGGCCCGATCGCCCCGGGCGGCGTGGCGGCTCAGCAGCGGGAAGATCGCGGCGGCCACCGCCAGCCCCAGCACGCCCAGCGGGAACTGGTAGAGCCGCTCGCCGAAATAGATGGCCGCCGCGGCGCCCTGCTGCATCGGGTAACGCACCGCGCCGCCCAGCCAGGCGATCCGCGCGGGCCCGTCGGGCGCGGCGGCCAGTCCCCAGGCGATCAGGCTGTCCATCAGCGTGTTGATCTGGGTTACCGCCAGGCCGATCAGTGCCGGCCCCATGGCGCGACCGATTTGCGCCACCGACTGCCGGCTGGCCGTCCAATGGTAATCGAACCGGAACCCCATGCGCCGCAGCACAGGCACTTGCAGACCCAGTTGCAGCACGCCCGAGGTGACCACGGCCACGGCCAGCACGTAGGCCTGCGCCTGGGGATCGGCTCCAAAAAAGGGCGCCACCAGCCAGGCGGCCGCCAGCCAACAGAGGTTCAGAAGGGTCGGCGTCAGAGCGGGCACGGTGAAGTGCGACAGCGCGTGCAGCGTGGCGGTCAACTGGGCGGCCAGGCAAATCAGCAGCAGGTAGGGCAGCATCACCGAGGTCAGCCCGACCAGCAGCCCCACGCCCGACACGTCGCCCCAGGCCAGCCAGATCAGCCCCAGCAGCCCTTCGCCCAGCAGCACGACTCCGGTCAACAGCACGGCCAGCCAGGCGAAGACCACGCTGGCCAGTTGCCAGGCGACCGTGCGGTCCTTCTCGAGTTGGGCCGAGAAGACAGGCAAGTAGCTGGCCGTCAGGGCCCCTTCGCCGAACAGCCGGCGGAAGAGATTCGGGATGCGAAAGGCGATGGCGAAGGCGTCCATCACACCCCCGCCCGACAGCCCCAGCAACGCCGCCGTGGCCATGTCGCGGACCATCCCCAACACGCGACTGGCCAGCGTTCCCAGGCTGGTAATCCGGGCGCCCGCGATCAAGGGATGGCGTTTCGGTCGCATCATCCGGGCCATCGTAGGCGCTGATTTCGGATTTGGGAAGGCGGCCGGCGGCTCCGACGGTTGTCGAATCTTGCGTTTCCCGAGTGCTTCCGCTAGGCTGTGCGAGTCCTTGGCTTGCGGGAAGTCGTTCGTGATCGCGTCTTCCGCAAGGCAACGCCGGCCAGAAAGGAGACCAGACCATGCGCCGTTGTTGTCGTTTCTGCCTGCTGCTTTCCGTCTTGCCGATCGCATGTCCGGTGGCGGCGGAAGAGCTGTTTCCCTTTGTGATTTCCTACGACGCGCCCGAGAACGCGACCAACGTCTCCGCCTGGCTCCCGCGTCCGGCCGGCAAGGACGGTTTCGTGCGGGTCGAGGACGGCCGGCTGGTGACCGACGCCGGGCCGATTCGGTTCTGGGGCACGAACCTTTGCTTCGAAGCCTGCTTTCCCAGCCACGCGCAGGCCGAGCGGCTGGCGGCCCGGCTGGCCCGGTTGGGGATCAATTGTGTGCGGATGCACCACATGGACGCGCGGTCGATCTGGGGCGACAGTCCCAACAAGCTGACGATCGATCCGAAGCAGCTCGAAAAGCTCGACTACCTGATCTATCAACTGAAGCTCCACGGCGTCTACACGGACATCAATCTGCACGTTTCGCGGACGCTCGGCGAGCGCGAGGGTTTCGTATCGCCCGAGGGGCGCCCGAACTACGACAAGGGCCTGGACAACTTCGAGCCGCAAATGATCGAGGTGCAGAAGAAGTACGCCCGCGACCTGCTCACGCACGTGAACCCCTATACCGAGACTTCCTACGCCCGCGAGCCGGCCGTGGCGATGGTCGAGATCAGCAACGAGGACGCCCTGTTTGCCGTATGGGGTTGGGGCCAGCTCGACGAGCTGCCCGAGCCGTACGCCACCACCTTCCGCCGGCTTTGGAACGCGTGGCTGCGGCAGAAGCACGGCGACACCGAGCGGCTCCGCAAGGCGTGGAACGTCGGGCAATGGCCGTTGGGCGACGAAATGCTGGTCAATGGTGATTTTCAGCAGCCGCCGGCCGGTGATTGGGCGCTCGAGCGGGACGCCCGCACGGAGGCCCGGTTGTCGGTCGAGCCGGCCGGTCCGGACGGCCGCCGCTGCCTTTGCCTGGACGTCACCCGCCAGGGCGAGGTGGCCTGGCGGCCGCAACTTACCCAGAGCGGCTTCGCGTTGAAGAAGGATACTCCTTACACCTTGACCTGCTATCTCCGGTCCGACGCGCCGCGGTCGATCGACGTCAACTGCATGATGGCCCACGACCCGTGGCAGCGGCTGGGACTATCGGCCAGCTTGAAGCTGGATTCCCAGTGGAAGCCGTATCGTCAGACCTTCGTGGCCGAGCGGGACGACGAGAACGCGCGGCTGACGTTCACCAGCCTGAAGCCGGGAAGATACGAGATGGCCGAGGTCTCGCTGCGACCCGGCGGCATTGTGGGCCTTGCGTCCAACCAGCGGCTCGAAGACGACAGCGTGCCGGTGCTCCACCGCGGCCAGCTCGATCTGACCGAGGCGGCACGCCACGATTTCATCGACTTTCTTTGGGACACCGAGCGGGACTACTGGTGGGGACTGCACCGGTTCCTGGAATCCGATTTGGGCGTCCGGCCGCTGGTTTCCGGCACCCAGCTCTCCTACAGCCCCGCGCACGTCCAGGCCGCCTTGGACTACATCGACGCCCATTCGTACTGGAAGCACCCCCATTTCCCCGGCCGCCCCTGGGACAGCCGGGACTGGGAGGTCCACAACGTGGCACTGGTCAACGAGCCGGGCGGAACGCTTTCGGGTCTGGCGGTTCGTCGCGTGGCGGGCATGGCGTTTACGGTCAGCGAATACAACCACCCGGCGCCCAATTCCTACGCCGCCGAGGGCTTCCCGATGATCGCCGCGCTGGGCGGCTTCCAGCGTTGGGACGGCATCTTCAGTTTCGCCTATTGCCACAACGCCGATTTCGAGCCGCGACGCATCGGCAGCTTCTTCGACATCAAGTCCGACACGTCGAAGCTGGCCCACATGCCGGCCTGCGCCGCGCTGTTGGTGCGCGGCGACGTCGCCGGCGCCCGCAAAGCGGTGCTGGCGCCCGTTTCGGCGGAGGCCGAGCGCAAGCAACTTCACGAGACGCTCAGTGCCTGGCGGCTGACGGCAGGCGACTTCGGCGTCGACCCGCGGCTGGCCCTGCGCCACGCCGTGGCGATGCAGCTTGACGGCAAGATGCCCGACACGCCACTGCCCGATCTGGACGACACGCGCGTGTTCGTCTCCGACACGGGCCAGCTCCGCTGGGACGTCTCGCGGCCGGGGGCCGGCACGTTCATCGCCGACACGCCGCGGACCAAGCTCTTCACCGGCTTCGTCGGCGGCCGCACGTTCGAGCTGGGCGAGGTGACCTTGGCAATCGGCAAAACGCGGCTCGACTGGGCCACCGTCTCGATGGTGGCGATCGACGAGCCCGCCAAAGGCCGGACGGGGTTCAACGGCCCGGGCCGGATCCTGATCGCGGCGACCGGCTGGGTGCAAAACCGCGGCGCCCAACTGGAGCAATTGCCCAACGATCGCGTTACGCTGCGCAACCGCTGGGGCGACGAGCCGGTGCTCTGCGAAGGCGTGCCGGCCCAGATCGAGTTGCCGGTGGCCGCCGACCGCGTCCGATTCTATCCGCTGGACGAATCCGGCAATCGCCGCGCGGCGGTCCCCTGCGGCAGCCATGAAGGCAACGCCCGACTGGAGCTTGGCCCCCGGCACAAGACCGTCTGGTACGAAGTCGAGGTGCAATGAGCCAGCAGCAATTCCTCAACGTGATCGACGTCGACGAGGCCCAGCGGCGGTTTCGCGACGCCCTGACGCTGCGGCCGCTGGCCAAGCAGCAGGTTGCGCTGGAAGAAGCCCTCGGGCGCGTCCTGGCCGAGGACGTGGTTGCTCGGGGCGACGTGCCCTCGTTCGATCGCTCGAACTACGACGGCTACGCGGTGCGGGCGGCCGACACCTATGGGGCCGAAGAGGAGGCGCCGCGGCGGCTGCGACTGCTCGACGACGTGCTGGCCACCGGCGTGGTGCCCCAGGGCCACGTGGCCGACGGCACGGCCATGGCGATCGCCACCGGCGGGATGCTGCCGCGCGGGGCCGACGCGGTGGTGATGGTCGAGCACACCTCGCCCGGCGAAGATGCGACGATCCTGGTCACCAGGGCCGTCACGCCCGGCTTCGGCGTGTCGTTCGCCGGCACCGACGTGACCGCCGGCGAGACCGTGCTGCGGCGCGGCCAGATGCTCGGCAGCCGCGAGACGGGCGTGCTGGCCGCGGTCGGCGCCGATCGGGTGGCCGTCTGGCGGCGGCCGGTGGTGGCCATCCTCTCCACCGGCGACGAAATCATCGAGCCGGGTCAGCCGATGCGACCCGGGCTGGTCTACGACAGCAACGCCCGCATCCTCGCCGACGCCGTCCGCGAGTTGGGCGGCCTGCCCAAGCCGCTGGGCATCGTACACGACGATCTCGACCAACTGCGAACCCGGCTGCGGGAGGCCCTGGTCGCTGCCGACGTCGTGCTGCTTTCCGGCGGCACCAGCAAAGGGGCGGGCGATCTGTCCTATCGCGTGGTCGGCGAGCTGTCGGAGCCGGGGATCGTCGCCCACGGCGTGGCCCTGAAGCCGGGCAAGCCGATCTGCCTGGCCGCCCATCGCGGCAAGCCGGTGGTGATCCTGCCGGGCTTCCCGACCTCGGCCATCTTCACCTTCCACGAGTTCGTCGCCGGGGTCATCCGCCTGCTTGGAGGCCGTCCCCCCGCCGCGGCGTCCAGCGCCGAGACGCGGATGGCCGTGAGGGTCAACTCGGAGATCGGCCGGACCGAATACCTGTTGGTCGGCCTGGTCGAAGGCCCGGCCGGTCTGACCGCCTATCCGATGGGCAAGGGCTCGGGCTCGATGACCGCCTTCAGCGGGGCCGACGGTTTCGTGACCATCGGCCGCCACGAGGAAATCGTCGAGGCCGGCGCGCCGGTGACCGTGCAACTGCTGGCCGGCGACCTCCGCCTGGCCGACCTGGTGGTGATCGGCAGCCATTGCGTGGGCCTCGACTTCCTGCTGGGGCGAATCCAGGATCTGGGAATAGCCACGAAATTCATGGCCGTCGGTTCCACCGGCGGGCTGCAGGCGGCCGGGCGCGGCGAGTGCGACCTGGCCGGCGTGCACCTGTTGGACCCGGCCACCGGCCAGTATAACGTCTCGCTGCTGCTGCCCGGGCTGGAGCTAATCGAGGGCTACGGCCGGCTGCAAGGCGTCGTGTTCCGGCCGGGCGATCCGCGGTTCGAGGGTCGCGACGCCGCCGAGGCCGTCGCCCGGGCGAAGGACGATCCCGACTGCATGATGGTCAACCGCAACCAGGGCAGCGGGACGCGGATCCTGATCGACCGAATGCTATCGGACAGGCAGCCGGCCGGCTACGCCGTGCAGCCGAAAAGCCACAACGCGGTGGCGGCGGCCGTCGCCCAGGGCCGCGCCGATTGGGGCGTGGCCATCGAGTGGGTCGCCCGGCACGCCGGCCTGGGCTTCTTGCCGATGGAAGAGGAACGCTACGACTTCGTCGTCCCCAAGGCCAGGCTCGATCGACCGGCCGTGGTCGCCTTCCGGCGGCTGTTGGCCGAGCCGGACGTTCGGGAAGCGCTGACGCGGATGGGGTTCCGTATGCAGAGCCGATTCTGAGGAGCCGCGGAAGAACAAGCTGGACATTCTCATGGGTCAAGAGGCTGCGGGAATCGTCTTGTGCGGCGGGCAAAGCCGGCGGATGGGCCGGGCGAAGGCCTCCCTGCCCTTTGGCCCGGAGACCATGCTGGCGCGCGTCGTGCGGCTGTTGGGCGAGGCGACCGAACCGATCGTCGTGGTGGCCGCGCCGGGCCAGGCGTTGCCACCGCTGCCGTCGCCGGTGCGGATCGCGCACGACCGCCGCGCCGATCGCGGACCGCTGGAAGGGCTGGCGGCGGGACTGCACGCCGTGGGCGATCTTGCGGCAGCGGCCTTCGTCACCGGCTGCGACGTGCCGCTGCTGGTGCCGGCGCTGGTCCGCCGCCTGATCGAACTCTCGGCCGGCTACGACGTGGCGGTGCCGCACGTCGAAGGCTTCGATCAGCCGCTTTCGGCCGTCTATCGCACGACCGTGCTGGCCCGGGCCGAGACCTTGCTGGCCGCCGGCCGGCTGCGTCCGGCGTTTCTGTTCGAGCAGTGCCGGGTGCGGCGCGTGACGGTCGAGGAGCTGACCGCCGTCGATCCCGAGCTGCAGAGCCTGGCCAACGTCAACAGCCCGGGAGACTACGCGGCCGCCCTGCAACGGGCCGGCTTTCCGGCGTAGGGGCCCGCAAGAGCATTGCGTTGGGCCTTGCCCTGTCGTGGGTGTCCGGGACGCGAAAACCGGGACGGTTTCCCGACTTGTTCTTCGGCGGGCCCCGGGTTGGTGCCTTGAGCGGCTTCCGGGTTGTTGTTAGAGTGGACGGATGGCACGAGAAAAGGCGATTGGCATCGATCTGGGAACCACCAACTCGGCGATGGCCTGGGTGGATGAGTCGGGCCGGTCGCAGATGGTGCCCAACGCCGAGGGCTCGCTGCTGACGCCCAGCATCGTGCTGTTCGGCGACCGCGAGGTGATCGTCGGCAAGGAGGCCCGCAGCGCGACCACCGTCAGCCCCGAGCGGGTCGCCGAATGGGTGAAGCGCGACATGGGCGCGCCGGTCTTCTCCCACGCGATCCGCGGCGAGTACCTGCCGCCGGAAGTGATCCAGGCGTGCATCTTGCGGAAGCTCCGGGCCGACCTGGCCCACTCGCTGGGGCCCGACGCGAACGTCGTGATCACCGTGCCGGCCTATTTCGACGAGCCCCGCCGCAAGGCCACGGCCGATGCCGGCGAGATGGCCGGCCTGACGGTGCTGGACATCGTCAACGAGCCGACGGCCGCCGCGCTGGCCTTCGGCGAGTCGCTGGGGTATCTCGCGCCCGGCGGCGAGCCCAAAGAGGAAATGACCGTGCTGGTCTACGACCTCGGCGGCGGCACGTTCGACGTCACGTTGCTGAAGCTGGCCCAGGGCAAGATCCAGACCCTGGCCACCGACGGCGACGTGCGGCTCGGCGGCCACGATTGGGACATGCGGCTGGTCGACTACGCCGCCGAGTCGTTTCTGCGCCAACACGGGATCGACCCCCGCACGGATCCCGCCGGGCTCAATCGCGTCTACCAGGTGGTGATCGAAGCCAAGCACACGCTCAGCGCCCGCAACCGGGCGACCATCCGGATCGACCATGACGGCAAGTCCGCCGAGATCCCGATCACGCAGGACCAGTTCCGCGAGCTGACCGCGGACCTGCTGGAGCGCACCGCCTACACCACGCGACAACTGTTGGCCGCCTCGGGGCTGCAATGGAAGCACGTCTCGCGGCTGTTGCTGGTGGGCGGAGCGACGCGGATGCCGATGGTCGCCGAGATGCTGTCGACGATGACCGGCGTCGTGCCGGACCGCACGGTCAACCCCGACGAGGCGGTGGCCCGCGGCGCGGCCCTCTATGCGGGCTACCTGTTGGTCAAACGGACCGAGGACGGCCCGCCGGCGGACTTCGAGGTGACCAACGTCAACGCCCACAGCCTGGGCGTCGAAGGCATCGACCCGCACACGATGCGCAGGACCAACGTGATCCTGATTCCTCGGAATACGCCCCTGCCGGCGACGCACACGGAACGGTTCGCCACCAAATCGAAGGGGCAGCGGTCGATCGTGGTCCAGATTCTCGAAGGCGAGAGCTCGATTCCCGGCGACTGCACGGCCATCGGGCGGACGGCCGTCCGCGACCTGCCCGACGGACTGCCCCAGGGCTGGCCCGTCGAAGTGACGTTCGAGTACGGCAGCAACGGCCGGCTGAGCGTCCGCGCGGTCGTGCCGGGCACGCATCACGAGGCGGCTTTGTCTCTGGAGCGGGCCGGCGGGATGTCCGGCGAGGGAATCGCCCGGTGGAAGCAGCCGGTGGGTGCCTCGGCCGGGTTCGAGGCCTTCGGGGCGGCGGCGGAAGACCTGCCGGCGGTCCCCCGCCCGAGCCCCACGCCGGCTTCGCCCGAAATGCCGAGAACCGACGCCGATACGGGCTTCTGGAGCTCCCCGGTCCAATCGGCTGCCGCTGCCGCGGCGACATCGGGCCCCACGCCCCCATCGGCGCCGGACCGCACTTCCCCGCCGGCATCCGGCCGCACCGGCCAACCGGCCTCCCCGCGGCGACTTCCCCGTTGGGCGATCCTTTTGATCGGCTACGTCGCCTCCGCGATCGTCGGGCTGGGGCTGGGGTACCTGGTGCTCTCGCGGCTGCGGCCCGAGTTTTTCCCGCTGCCCTGGTAGCCGGGCAGGACACGGCCCCGGCGCGTGGCGGTGGACAAAAGCCGTTTTGGCAGCGAGAATTGAATACTGCACTTTCAGTAAGTGCGGTCGAAGAGACAGCGAGTTGTGTTGAGCCAACCCCGAGAGCACACGATGACCACGGTACCTCCTCCGGCAGTCGGCATCGATTTGGGCACCACGTTTTCGGTCGTCGCGCGGCTCGACGAGCGGGGCCAGCCGGTCACGCTGGTCAACGCCGAGGGCGACCGGGTCACGCCCAGCGTGGTGCTGTTCGACGGCGAGGACGTGGTGGTGGGCAAGGAGGCGCTGAAGGCGATTGCCTCCGAGGCCGAGCACGTGGCCGAGTGCTCGAAGCGCGACGTGGGGCACCGCGTGTTCCACAAGGTGTTCGACGGCCGGCAGTTCCCGCCCGAGGTCATCGAGGCCTGGATCCTCAACAAGCTCCGCAACGACGCGGCGCAGCAGATCGGCCCGTTCGGGCAGGTCGTGATCACCGTGCCGGCCTACTTCGACGAGGTCCGCCGCAAGGCCACCCAGGACGCCGGCTACATGGCCGGATTCGAGGTGCTGGACATCATCAACGAGCCGACGGCCGCGGCCGTGGCCTTCGGCTTCCAGCAGGGCTTTCTCGACCCGCAGGGCAGCTCCACCGAGCCGAACCGCATCCTGGTCTACGACCTCGGGGGCGGCACCTTCGACGTGACCGTGATGGAAATCCGCGGCACCGAGTTCACGGCCTTGGCCACCGACGGCGACGTGCGGCTGGGCGGCTACGACTGGGACCAGCGGCTGGTCGATCTGGTGGCCGAGAGCTTCATCCGCGAACACTACGTCGATCCCCGCGAAGATCCCAGCACGGCCGGCAAGCTCTGGCGGGAATGCGAAGACGCCAAGCGAACGCTCTCGGCCCGCGGCAAGGCGTCGGTGGCCTGCGACTATCGCGGCTTCTCGTGCCGGGCGGAGGTTTCCCGGCAGCAATTCGAGGAGGCCACGCAGGACCTGCTGGACCGCACGCGGTTCACCACGGTCCAGGCCCTCAAGGCGGCCGGCCTGGCGTGGGGCGACGTCGATCGCGTGCTGCTGGTGGGCGGTTCCACCCGGATGCCCATGGTCCGCAACATGCTCCGCGAGCTCTCCGGCAAGGAGCCCGATACCTCGGTGGCGGCCGACGAAGCGGTGGCCCACGGCGCGGCGCTGCGGGCCGGCCTGGTCCTGGCCAGGCGGCAAGACCAGCCGGCCACGTTCACGATCCACAACGTCAACTCCCACAGCCTGGGCGTGGTCGGCACCGATCCCCACACGGGGCGGAAGCGCAACGGGATCCTGATTCCGCGGAACACGCCCCTGCCGGTCACCGCCAAGCGGACGTTCAAAACCCGCAAGGCCAACCAGAAGTCGATCCTGGTGCAGATCGTCGAGGGCGAAAGCCCCTCGGCCGACGATTGCACGCAGATCGGCAAGTGCACGGTCCGCGACCTGCCGCCGAACCTGCCGGTGCAGTCGCCGGTCGACGTGCTGTTCCACTACGAGCCCAACGGGCGGCTGAAGGTCCACGTGACCGTGCCCGAAACCGACCGCCAGGTGAAAACCGAGATCGTCCGTGAGAACAGCCTCTGCAAGGAGCACATGGACGGCTGGCGGCGGTACATCTGCCACCTGGAGCCGACCGACTACCGGTAGGTCCGGGACGGCCGTCGACGGCACCCATCGTCACCGGCTATGCCGCCGGCCAACACGATCGACCGCTGACGACCGCGTGGAGTCGGCACCGGGTTGACAACCGGGTCAGGGCCCGTGATACTACATCTGATTGCGTTGACCAGTACTAGTTGCGAAAGCAAGTTTCTTATGGCCCAGATAACTAGCTCCTCCGGGGGCTCCCCAGGCGCGCCGGACCTTTCCACTCACCGACTCATTCACGAGAAGATTCTCCAGTGGCTCCGAAGCGAGACGTCCCTTGAGGTCGATCACATCGATTACGACGCGTCTCTGTTCGAGTTGGGAGTCGATTCGCTCGGCGCGGCGTCGATCGCGGCCGAATTGGAGCAGGACACAAGGACGACCGTGAATCCGGAAGTCGTGTATGAGTTGGAGACGATCAATGAGTTGGCCGGATACCTGGACAGCCTGCCGGTGGCGCCGGCGCGGCAAACCGACCGGAGCGCGGCCGATGCCGGGCCTCCCGAGCTGCAGGATGCACCGGCTGCCGCTGGTTCCGACGGCCGCGACTCGGATGGTCTGCTACAGCATTACGAACGTCTGAATCGCCGGGTCAAGTCGCTCAAAGAGCAGGGTTTGTATTTCTTCGAGCCGGAAATCTCGGTGCACGACGGCGCATGGGTCGTCGCCGACGGCAAGCGGATGTTGATGCTCGGCTCGTACGAGTACCTCGGACTGCTGGGGCATCTGCACCTGAGGAACACGGCCATTGCGGCGATCGAGGAATTCGGAACGGGGCACCACGGCGTGAGGCTCTTGGCCGGCACGACGACGGTGCACCGAAGGCTGGAAGCGAAACTGGCCGCCTTCATGCGTGCGGAAGACGCGGTCGTGTTCAGCAGCGGATACGTTACGAATCTGGCGACGCTCTCCACCCTGGTTGGGCGGGGCGACTGCGTGATCGGCGACCAGTGGAACCACGCCAGCATCGTGGACGGCTGCCGCATGTCCGGCGCCGAATTCCGGGAGTTCAAGCACAATTGCATGGACTCCCTGGCGGAGAACCTCGAGAAGGCCCAAGGCCGCCGAACACTGGTGGTGGTCGACGCCGTCTTCAGCATGGACGGGGACATCGTCGACCTGCCCACGGTCGTGGAACTCTGCCGAAAGCACCAGGCCTTGCTGATGGTCGACGAAGCGCACAGCCTGGGAGTGCTGGGGAAAACGGGACGGGGAATCCAGGAACACTTCGGGCTGGAGCCGGACGATATCGACGTCAAGATGGGGACCCTCTCGAAGACCTTGGCCGGTTGCGGCGGCTTCATCGCCGGCCGGAAGGAGATCACCACCTATCTGCGCCATCACGCCCGCGGCTATATCTTCAGCGGCGCGTTGCCCGCCGGGCAAGCGAGTGTCGCGATCGCGGCGCTGGAGATCATCGAGCGAGAGCCCGAGCTTGTCGAGCGTTTGTGGGAGAACGTCGCGCATTACTTGAGGGGCTTGAAGACGCTCGGATTCGACACGGGAAACAGCGTGACTCCGATCGTGCCCGTGATGACCAGGAATGACACGATTACCCTCGAGATGACGCGCATCTGTCGCTCCGAAGGATTGCTGGTCATCCCGGTTTGCTTTCCGGCGGTGCCGCTCGACGCTCCCCGTTTGCGGACGTGCGTCTCGGCGATTCACAGCAGGCAAGACATCGACTTCGCCCTGGACGTGCTGGCGCGAGCGGGACGACAGACGAAGCTGATCGTGTCGTAGTGCAGGTCGCCGACGGCAAGCACGACCCGCAATGAAAAGTGCCTCAGCCATGAATACCCGCAACTTCCGCCGACGCGCCTTTCTGGCTTCCTGCACCGCCGGCGCCGTTTCGGCCTTGGCCGCGTCGTGCCCTCGGGCGGCCGGCGGCCCGTCGCAAGACGTCACGCCGGCACCGCGAATCGACTGCGATTTCCCCGGCGGCAACATCCTCGTCGAGCGGATCGACGGCTGCGACGTCTATTTGCGCCAGGACCAGCGCGACACGCCGGGCTTCTGGTTCTATTGGTACTTCCGCGTGCGCGGCGCCGCCGGCAGCACGCTGCGGTTCCACTTCACCGCCGGCAACGTGATCGGCGCCCGGGGCCCGGCCGTCAGCACCGACGGCGGTCAGACCTGGGCGTGGCTGGGCATGCAGGCGGTCGAGGGGGCCACGTTCGTCTACACGTTCGGCGCGCAGGCCGACGACGTGCGTTTCTGCCTGGGCGTTCCGTATCTGGAGGCACATCTTCGCAGCTTCCTTGCCCGCCATGCCGACCATCCGAACCTGAAGACCGAGCCGCACTGCACGACCAGGAAAGGGCGCAAGACGCTGCGGCTGCGCGTCGGCAGGCTCGACGGCACACCCGAGCACCGCGTGCTGCTGACCTGCCGGCACCACTGTTGCGAGATGATGGCCAGCTACGCGCTGGAGGGGGTTCTCGAAGCCGTGCTGGCCGAGACCGACGACGGCGCATGGCTGCGGCGCCGCGTGGAAGTGCTGGTCGTGCCGCTGGTGGACCACGACGGCGTCGAGGACGGCGACCAGGGCAAGAACCGCCAGCCCCACGACCACAACCGCGACTACCTGGGCGAGAGCATCTACCCGTCGGTCGCGGCCTTGCGCCGGCACGTGCCCAAGTGGTCGCAGGGCCGCCTGCGAATCGCCCTGGACATGCACTGCCCGTGGATTCGCGGCGGCGGCGACGGGCCCAGCAGCAACGAGCGGATCTTCCTGGTCGGCAACCCCGCGCCGGAGATCTGGCAACGGCAGCAGGAGTTCGGCCGCGTGTTGCAGCAGGTGCAGACCGGCTCGCTGGTCTACGACCCGAAACACAACATCCCTTGGGGCCAGGCCTGGAACACGGCCGAGGAGCCGCGATGCTGCTCCCGCTGGACGGCATCGTTGCCGGGTGTGCTGGTCGGCGTGACGATCGAGATCCCTTACGCCAACGCCGGCGGCCGGGAAGTCACACCGCACACGGCCCGCCGGCTGGGGCACGATCTGGCCCGGGCCATCCGGCGCTATCTGGAAACCCATGCCGCCACGCGAACGCCTGACACAACTTTCACGACCCGCTAATACTCCGCTAACAGGGGCTGCATAGAATTCCAGTAGAGTAGGAAAGAAGGGCAAAGACGGAACGAGCAGGGAACGCGGCGAGCCAGAAACTCCTTAGAAGGAGCCTGTCATGAGTCAGAAACCGAAGAAGTATCTCGTGTTGCGGCTGTTTCTCTCCTATTTGTGGATCACGATCGCGGCCGTGGTGACCATCGGGGCTTACGGGGCCTACATGGCACGAGAGGCCTACCTGGAGCGAACCGCCGAGGATCTCGAAGCCCGTGCTCGGCTGTGTGCCCAGCAGATCGCCGAGCCGCTGTTGACCGACGACGAGGCCGTGGGCAGGCTCTGCAAGCAATGGGCAAAGTCGATCGGGACGCGGATCACGGTGATTCGGACATCTGGCGAGGTGGTCGCCGACTCGAACGCCGACCCGAAGACCATGGACAACCACGGCACGCGTCCCGAGGTCCGGGAGGCCCTGGCCGACGGCGACGGGGTCGGGGTGGCCACGCACTACAGCCATACCTTGCAGGAAGGGCGGATGTACGTTGCGGTGGCCGTCGACGACGGCCCGGCGTCGCCGTTTGTGGTTCGGGCGTCGCTGCCGATCACCGCCATCAACCAGAGGTTGGTAAGCATCACCAACCACATTCTCGTGGTGGGCTTGGTGGCGACCGCGCTGATCGCCCTGGTCAGCATCTGGCTGGCCCTGCGGATCGGCCGCCCGTTGCAGCAACTCAAGGCGGCCGCCGAACACTACGCCCACGGCGAGCTCGATTATCAGATTCCCGACAGCGACGAAGAGGGCATCAACGAAGTCGCCGGGGCCATGAATCGGATGGCCAAAGAGCTCGACCGGCGGATGCACGCCACGGATGCCGACTGAGAATTCGCGGAAGCACAAGTCAGAGTCCCACGTCACAACTCCTGCGCGGGTGGCGCCGGTTCTTGGAACCCGGTGTGGCTTCGCCACACGAGGTTTGGACGGAATCCGTCTGCCCATGGGATCCGCACGCCGCCGGATCGTCGCCCCTGGTGCCCACGGTCGCCTTCTGCACAATCGCTGATCTGCCGACGATTCTTCATCCTGCGATTGTGGCCAACCGGCCTGCCAAGTGCGATCGGTGGGACAAGACGCCAGTGGCATGGTCTCGTGCGGCTGCGCCGCCCAGGTTCGGAGAACCTGGGCTACTCGCTGGCCACCGTGTTTGTTCGGGTAAGTCGTAGAATCCTTTCTGCAATCTCTTCATTGAGTTGATCGTCCTGCCAATACTTGAAATGGGAAGTCAGGAGCGAGCCGATTCTATTACGTTCTTCGTCCTGGACAATCTCTCCGAACCGTCCGCCCAGTGGACGAAGAGGCCAGCCCAGTAGGTCATCGCGATCATAGAAATTGACCCATTGGAACTCTTTGTTGGGGCGAAAGAACCTCTGTTCGGTTGCCGGCACAGCAGAGTCGAAAAACGGAAGATTGCATCCCGTGGTGATCAAGAGTCGCAAGTTCGCAAGTTTCTGGAATTCGCTGGGCCGTTTGTTGCCTGCCCAAATCCCCTGTCCGGTCTGCACGTCACAGAGGTAGTCAAATACGACTTTACATCCCAGCGAATGGGCAACCACAGCCACGGGGCTGCCTTCGCCAAGTTCTGCTTCCAAGCTGTCGAGCGCGCTTCGGACCTCATTGTGTGCGCAACGATAAAAGCTGTTCTCGTCGGTTGGATTATTGGCGTAGGCAAGAGCATCGCCGACAGTGACGAGCATGAGCCGGCGGATGATCTTATGATCGAGCGAATCCGGGAATCTGTCCTCCAGACGATCGAATTCCTTCCAGAGCTCTGATTGGCGGTTGCGAGACTCGCCATGGAAGTAAACCGTTTTCACGACGATCCTGGTTTTTTCGCCGGCTTTGTCCTGCAAGATTTCCCGAAGTTCCGCGTCGAAGTCCGATCCCCGGCGTTGGCTTCCCACTCCGTGCAGCGTTAACACGCCGATCTCCGGTTCGGCGGATAGTGCAACGCCGACGAAAAACGCAAATGGGATGACCAACGAGGTCGTCGTCACTCGATTGGATATTCTCACGTGGCACCTTCAGTTACGTAGGTGATGCTTCAGCATATCCAAATCCGCGATGAAAAGGAATCCACGCAGCTGCGTGGATTCCTTGGAGGCCTGCCGCGGGTGGCCTTCCCTGCGATAGCCCAGGGATCGTGGACGCCCGGAAAGGGGTCGGCGACGGCTGGTGGATGACTACTTCATCGGCTCCGTGGTGCGGTCGATGAGCACCGGCTTGTTTCGCCAATCATGGTCTTTCAGGTAGCCGATCTGACGGACACGGGGACGTCGCTCGCGGAGTCGAACCGAGTTGACGCCGATCTCGTAGCCGCCGGAAAGGTGGTTCTGTCCGACACACTCCAGGCGAAATACATACTCGCCTGGCTCGGGCCAGAAGTCCATGAGCTGCAGGTCGTCGATCCTTGTCTCGTCGCTGTACAGATCGATCGGTCCACCCAACTTCACGCCGTCCAGCGACGCCTGATAAACGCCGGAACGAGGCGAGAACTGGAAGATGACGATCAGCCGGAGCGGCTCCTTCTCCTTCACCTTCAGCGGGAACTCGAACCAGCCTTCCTCCATGCTCTCGGGCTTGAGTACCCGGACCTCTTCCGTGTCGTGGTATCGCAGCGTGTTGCGACGTTCAGTCCTGCCCCGACCGTGGAATTCCAAATCGCGGTGGTCGGCACCCCACGCGATGACCCGATCGATACACGGCAAGTGGCGTTGTTCTGCCGTCGTCGGCTCGGCGAACTTCTTCGTCGGACCCATCTGGTACCAGTAGGCCACGCTTGCCCAGTCATCTTGTCTCTGGCCGTAAAGACGGCTCTTGTTCTCCGTGTTCTCGTCCAAGTTGAGCCAGCCCATCGTTTCCAGGCTCACGCGAATGCTCTTCGAAAACGGAATCGGATCGCGCACGTGCCAGCGGTAACACGACGACATTTGACCCACGTCGCGCCGTTGGTGGCTCAAGTACGGGTTGCCGAAATAGGGCGTCACGCACTCTTTCTGCCCCCAAGCCGACAGGAAGTAGTCTTCCGTTCCCGTCCCGAAAATCGACGGCCTCTTTTCACCGTCGATGGCGATGCGAATATCGCCTTCGCCGAACCAATCCGGGCTTCTTGTGCGAACCGATAACACGGTGCCGACATAGTAGCCCCGTCCCACCGCGTCGAGAATCACGTACTCATGGTCGAACTTCTTCGAGTTGCCTTGAACCGGGTACTCCTGACGGTACTGGGCGCAGAAATACATCGTGTTCTCCGGCAGTGATGGCTTCTTGATCCAATCGACCGCGTGGAACAACGCACGGATCGGCTTGGTCTTGCTCTGGTTGATCACCTCGATACGGGCCGACTTGCGGAACGGCATCCGCCAATAGCAGTTGTACGAATCGCCGTCTTCGGTCACCACGGGCACGCTGTACACTGTGGTCCGTTTACCGAATCCGGCAGCAAAGAAATCGCTCAAGGGCGCTTCCACGTCGGGCTGCTCGCGGCCGTCCCAAAACATGCGGACGAGGATTTCCTGCGGGTTGGCCCGCCCCCGCGGCGCCCAGCCAGGCCGTAGCGACTGGAAGTGATACACGGTCATCCAGATGTGCGTAATCACGCCCGGCCCTTCCAGATCGGCAATCACCACCGTTTCTCCCGGTTCGACCACGCGATCGCAGTCCACATTTGCCTCCGGATCGGGCAGCCCGTCGTCACCCACCCGGGCTGAGCTGGCGCACATCCCCCGCCCTTCTTCCCATGTGGTCAGATCATCCAGTACGTCACCCTTCGCCAGCGACGCACATGAGAGAGACAAAAGCAATAGCCACGGACACCTACATGCGCACATCGTCAACCTCCTGCATCTTGACACTCTGAACGAAATCGGCTCCGAAATGGTCCAGCATCCGGTTGTGGGCCTCTGCCGCGGCGCCGTTGCCCCAGTCGTAGTTACGTAGGTCATGCTTCAGCATATCCAAATCCGCGAAGAAAAGGAATCCACACGGCGGAGGCCGGCCGCGCCGCGCTCGCAAGCCGAGCCGCGCCCGTAAGGAAGCGTCCGCTGAACGCCTGTCGCACCACGCTTCCCACTCCCTAACGGTCGCGGCTCCGGTTTCTCCCACAGGGGTGTGGCCAGCCGCCGATCACTCCTCGCGCGGCGGGCCGTAGACTTCCAGCTCCCAGATCCGCGTGAGGTTGCCGGGGGTGCGGGTGACGACCAGGCGGACCTGCGAGGTGACCACGGGCTTGCATTGCGCGTGCCAGTCGCAGGTCGGGTTCTCGACGGTGTTGGTTTCGGGAATGTCGCGGAAATCGGACCCGTCGTGGTATTGGAGCACGAAGTCGGTGATCGGCGTGATCGGACCCTCGGCGCCGCCGCGCTGGCCGGTGACGATCCGCACCGCGCCGATCGTCTGCGGCCGCGGCCAGCGGAGCGTGATCCGATCGGGCAGGTCCGTGCCGCTGACGTAACGCAGGGCGTTGTCGGTGTAGCTCAGCCGGCCGTCGTTGATCTGCGACGCCGGATAGTGGGCCTGTTGGTAGTTGCTGGAGACGGTCACGTCGGCCGCCCGGGCAAGGTTCGGTCCGGCCGTTTTCAGCCAGCTCGGCGGTTTCGGCGGGCGGGGCGGGGCGGGCACCGGCAGCTT
The DNA here is from genome assembly GCA_016935315.1 of Pirellulales bacterium. GTDB lineage: Bacteria > Planctomycetota > Planctomycetia > Pirellulales > Thermoguttaceae > JAFGRD01. Next base: position 4,825 of record JAFGRD010000166.1, on the reverse strand, counting down.
GCCCACGCCGCAGGTCATCAGGACCTTCAGGTCGTCGAGGTAGTTGGTGTAGACGTCGCGGGGCCGGGCATCGTACCGCATACAGACCGACGCCGCCATGCCGACCACCTCGCCCATCATGCCCGTGGTGCGCATCACCCGGATCGTGCCCAACGCCACGTGCGTCACACTGATGTTGCGCCCGGCCATGAAGAGGTTGTCGACGTTGCGGCTGTAGAGGCAGCGGTACGGAATGGCATAAGGCTGCACCGGATGGAACGCCGCCCGCGAGCGGAACTCCTCGCCGGGAAACTGGTCGGACTGGATCGGGTAGTGCAGGTCGATCGACCAGGTGGTGGTCACGCAGGCGTCGGGGAACGGCCGCTGCCGGTCGACGTCCTGTTGCTTGAGGATCACGTCGCCGAGCAAGCGGCGCGATTCGCGTTTGCCTCCGACGAAGGCCACCCAACCGAGCTTCCGCCTGGCATAGCGGTCCTTGTCGGGGGCGTGGTTCTTCTGATAGGCCCAGTTGCCGTAGACCGCCCGCAGGCCGTGGTCGCGGATCTGCTCGAACTGGTCGATCTGGTCGCGGCGGAAGCCGGTTTCCCAATTCCAGTTGCCGGAGACGGCCTGCTGGTAGTTGTGTTCGTTGAACTGGATCGCCCAGGGGCATTCGGGAAACGTGGTGGGCTGGTCGGTCTCGACCGAGTACCACATGACCGAGGTGCCCATGGTCTGGCGGTCGGGCTCCTCGGGGGCCATCTCCTCGTCGGTTTCGGCCCGGCTCTCGCGGCCGTAGCGGTAGTCGGCCCCGGCCAGGTAGCCGATCGTGCCGTCGCCGGTGCAATCGGCGAACAGGCGGCCGGCAAACCGCAACACCCGGCCGCTGCGGATGTCCTTGGCCAGCACGGCGACGATCCGATCGCCCTGTTTTTCGACCTGGCAGGCGTGCGTGCTGAGGAACAGGTGCAGGCTCTTTTCGGCCTGGACGACGGCGAGCTTTTTCGGGTCGTCGTACTTCGAGGCCACTTCGGCGTTGCCGGCGTGGCCCGGGTCGAGCTCGCGGACCACGCCGCCAATAGCCGGATAAGGCGGCAAGTGGATCTTGCCGCCCAGATGCACGCGGACCTCGGAGCTGTTGTTTCCGCCGAGCACGGGGCGGTCCTGGATCAGGGCCACGTCGAGCCCCAGCCGGGCGGCGGAGATCGCGGCACAAGTGCCCGCCATGCCCCCGCCGACCACCACCAGATCGAACGAGCCGGCCTGTTGCGGCCGATCGGAGAGGCCCAGCAGTTGCCGGCGCAGGGCGGCCAGCTCGTCGCCGTCGTGGGGCGGGCGGAAGCCGTCGTCGGCCGAGAACAACAGCGCGTCGCAGCGTCCGTCGAAACCGGTCAGGTCGCGCAGCGCGAGTGTGACCTGTCCGGCGGAAGCAATTTCGACCGTGCCGCCGTCTTGCCAATGCCAGCGGTCGCCCTCGGTGCCGAAGGTGGTTTTCAGCGGGTTGCCGGCGACCAGCAATTGGAACCTGCCCGGCGCGCCGGGGCCGTTCCAGGGCGCGACCCAATCGCGGGTGCGGGCCCAAACGCGGTAAGTCCCGGCGGCGGGAAACTCGATGACCGTGGCGGCGTCTTCGACCGGCTGGCCCATGCCGTGGGCCAACAGGATGGGCGAGCCCATTTGGTCCATGAACTGCTGATCGACGACCCAGCCGCCGAGGTTCGTGAAGCTCTCGGCCTCGACCAGAACGGTGCCCGCCGGCGGTGCGGCAACGGCGGAACAGGCCAGGCCCACGCAGAGCCAACCAAGGGCCGTTGCCGTCGTGGTTCGTGTCGATCTCATCGTGTGGGTCCTCGCGAAAAGGGGCCTGCCGCGTGCGTCGGAGTTAGAGAGGCGGGCCGCGGGCGATGGCGTCCTGCCCCGCGATACCGCGCTGCCGTACGGGAATCGATCATAATCGGCCCGGCGTCTGCCGTCCACAAATGCCGATGCGCCCGGTCGGTTTGGCGATTGGCACAGCGGGGAGCGACCACGGGGCTCTTCCAAGTCTACCTGATCGCGCCAGATTGACAGTCAATTGCCAAGAAATGGGGTCTTTTCCCATGTCTGCCCTTGCAGTGGCCAGCTAGCATTGCTATCTTGCAGAGTGCGGAAGAGGGGTGGTCGGTTTTCGCCAAGGCGCGGCGGCCATCTCGGATCACAGCCGGGAACGGTTGCACGGATTGGGACTGCACGATGCTCGTTCTGTCGCGGAAAGTCGGCGAGAAGATCCTCATCGGCGATAAGATCGCGATCACGGTCGTTCGCGTTGCCCAGGGCATTGTTCGTATCGGCGTCGAAGCCCCCGAGGAGTTGCCGATCGTACGGGAAGAAATCAAGGGCCGGCTCGCGGAGGCATCGGCCGATCGGACGCGCACCGCCGGCTCGTAAGGATGTATCTCGGCTACAACACCAACGGCATGGCCCACCACGAGCTGTTCGACGCGGTCGAACTGCTGGGCGAGATCGGCTACCGCGGCGTCGCGATCACGATCGACCATGGGGCCCTGCCGCCGGCCGAGCGATACCTCTCGCAGCGGCTGACGCGGTTGCGGCGGCTGCTTCAGGACCGTGGCATGCGCTCGGTGATCGAGACGGGCGCGCGGTTCCTGCTCGATCCGCGGCAGAAGCACGCACCGACGCTGATCTCGGCCGACGCCGCCGCGCGGCGCCGGCGGATCGATTTCTACCGACATGCCGTCGAGTGTGCGGCCGCGCTGGACAGCGATTGCGTGTCGCTCTGGTCGGGCGCGTTGCACGATCCGTCGGCTTCCGCCGAGGGGGCCATGCAGCGGCTGGCCGAAGGGCTGGCCGAGGTGCTGCAATACGGGGCGGAGCAGGGGATCGCGATCGGATTGGAGCCCGAGCCCGGCATGCTGGTCGATTCGATGCGGCGCTATGAACAGTTGCTGACGCGAATCGACGCGCCGAGCCTGCGGCTGACGCTGGATGTCGGCCACCTGCAATGCCAAGGTGAGCTGCCGATTGCCGAGATGATTCGCCGTTGGGGCCCGCGGCTGGTGAACGTTCACATCGAGGACATGCAGCGCGGCCGGCACGAGCATCGGATGTTCGGCGAGGGCGAGATCGACTTTCCGCCCGTGATTCGGGCCTTGGCCGGGGCGGGCTACCGCGGCGGCGTCCATGTGGAGCTCAGCCGCCACAGCCACGAGGCCCCGCAGGCCGCGCGCCGGGCGTTTGAATTTCTGCGTCCGCTGATCGAGGAGAGTTCCCAAGCAGACGAATCCTAAAGATGTTTGCATTGTGAATGATCCAAGCCGACCAACGGGAGGCCGGACCATTCGGGCTCTCGTGGGTCGCCCTCGCGCAGGGAGTGTGTAAGCGTCAATAACCCCTATTCTCCTGCGGCCAACGGCCGCGTTGTGAATCGTATGTGCAAAAAGACGATCCTGCTTTCCGTTCCCGGCTTGCGCGAGCAGGACGTGGCGGTGATGCCGAAGCTGCAGGAGTTGACGGCCGGCGGCGAGATCGCCGACCTGGTCCCCAGCTTCCCCTGCGTGACCTGTCCCGTGCAGGCCAACATGACCACCGGCAAGCTGCCGGCGGCCCATGGCGTGGTGGCTAACGGGTTCTACTGGCGCCGGCCGCCGCGGGTCGAGATGTGGACTTCCGGCAACGACTGCATCGCGGGGCCGCAGATTTGGGACGTGCTCTCGCGCCGCGACGAACCGTTGACCTCGGCCGTGTGGTTCCCGCTGCACGCCAGGGGTTGCGGGGCCGACTATGTCTGTACGCCGGCGCCGATTCACCATCCCGACGGCGGCGAATCGCTCTGGTGCTACACGCGGCCGACCGAGCTGTACGGCGAGCTGCGCGACAAGCTGGGCCACTTTCCCCTACAGCACTTCTGGGGTCCGATGGCCGACGTGCGCTCGAGTGCCTGGATCGCCGACTCGGCCGTGATCGCCGCCCGGCGGTGGCGGCCCGACTTCTTCTACATCTATCTGCCGCACCTCGACTACGCCGCCCAACGGACCGGGCCGGACAGCGCGGCGGCCCGCAAAGCCGTCGGCGAACTGGACGACGTGATCGGCGCCCTGGCCGAAGGCTTCGGCGAGGCGTATCGGGACGCCCTGCTGTGGCTGGTGGCGGGCGAGTACGCGATCAGGCCGGTCGATCACGTCGAGTATCCCAACCGGCTGTTGCGCGAGGCCGGGCTGCTGGCGGTTTCCCGGGAGGAAGACGGCGAACATCTGGACTTGGCCGCCAGCCGGGCGTGGGCGCTGGTCGACCACCAGTTCAGCCACGTCTTCGTCGCCGACGGCGATCCGAACACGGCCGCCGCCGTGGCCGAGGTGTTCGCCGGTCGGCCGGGCATTGCCGAAGTGCTCGTCGGCCCACGGCGCGCCCGCCGCAGCCTGGACCACACCCGCAGCGGCGAGGTGGTCCTGATCTCCGCACCCCACAGTTGGCAGGCCTATTACTGGTGGCTGGCCGACGACTGCGCCCCGGCTTTCGCTCGCACGGTCGACATCCACGGCAAGCCGGGCTACGACCCGATGGAGCTGCATTTCGACCCGATCGCCAAGGGCATCTCGTTGGAGGTGACGCGGATTGGGGGCTCGCATGGGGCGCCGGCCGAGGACGCGGCCGGGCGGAGCGTCATCGTGGCGTCGGAGCCGATCCTGTTTCCCGGCCCCACGATGGCCGACGTGGACGTCTACGACATCGTCCTGCGCCATTTCGGCGTCGTGCATTGAGTGTCTGCACTTTCTGAAAAAACGGCACTTAGGCCTACAAATTGGGGGGAAGGCGGCGCAGCCGCGTTTCCCTCAATTTCGACTTCGTA